>NZ_DLMP01000003.1:0-360737 GCF_002479335.1 Exiguobacterium sp. UBA7533
TTGACAGCAAGCGGTTATGACGTTACAAATACGATCACGTACAATGGTATGCGTATCGTAGCAGCTTCTTCGCAATATCCAATCGGTACACGTATGCACATCGAAGGCATTGGTGAAGCAATCGTACTCGACCGTGGTGGCGCAATCCAAGGTAACCGTCTTGATCTTCTCGTTGGTTCACAACAAGAAGCACTCAACTGGGGTCGCCAAAACGTCACAGTTACAGTCTACTAATCAAAATAAACAACCTGCCGGGCGAGGTCGCCTGGCAGGCTTTTTTTATAGCTATTTTTTTAAGAGACCGTGACATGACCAGATTGCAGTTGATACATCTTCTTATACAGTCCATCTTGCGCGATCAATTCTTGATGGTTACCTTGCTCGATCACTTCCCCTTGATGCAATACAAGAATCAAATCAGCATCTTGAATCGTTGATAATCGGTGGGCAATGGCAATCGTCGTCCGACCCTCGCGCATCCGTTCGAGCGCCACTTGGACTTTTTCTTCCGTTTCCGTATCAATCGAACTTGTCGCTTCATCGAGAATCAGGATTTTCGGATCCCGTGCCATTGTGCGTGCGAAGGAAATCAACTGACGTTCTCCAGCGGAGAATGTCGCACCCCGCTCGGCGACGGGACTGTCATATTGCTGATCGAGTTGATTGATGAATCCGTCGGCTTGAACGAACTGCGCGGCCGCTTCAACACGATCAAAGGAAATCGAACTGTCGAACAATCGAATGTTATCCGCGACCGTACCCGTAAACAAAAATGAATCCTGCAGGACGAGTCCGACATGCTTCCGAAGTTCTTCCTCCGATAACTGCTCGAGCGGTTGACCATCGATCAAAATCCGACCCGATTGGTAAGCGTAAAATCGCATCAGGATGTTGATGATCGAACTTTTTCCGCTTCCCGTATGACCAACGAGGGCAATCGTCTGTCCTTTTTTCGCCTCGAATGAAATTCCTTTCAAAACATTTTTCTCTCCATCATAACTAAAGCGAACATCTTCAAAGACGATATGTCCTTCCGACACACGTGCATCCCCTTCGAGCTGTTTCGTTGGTTCCGGTTCATCCGTATCGAGCACCTTGAATACACGGTCTGCCGAGACGACAGCTTGTTGGAACTCAGACAATTGTTGCATGATTTGCTGAACCGGTTGGAAAATTCGCTCCATGTAACTGATGAAAGCGTAAACGACACCGACTTGGACTGTTTGCGAGAATGATAAGACACCAAAGTACGTCACAAGTGTCGCAATCGAAATCGCCAGTAACAATTCGATGATGGGTCGTAGTAACCAGCTATCAAGCTTTAAGTTCTTGTAACGACCGTTTTGATGAGCGACGTTCGTCTCTTCGAATTCTGCCATTAGACGCTTTTCTTGGCGGAACTGCTGGATGATCGCCATCCCGTTGATCGATTCATTCAGTTGGGCATTGATTTTCGACAGTAAATCGCGGACTTCCGCGTAATACTTCGTCGAATACTTCCGGTAAATCCAAATGATGAAATAAAACAGTGGTAACAACAATAACGCAATCGTCGCGAGTCGCGGTTCTAACAGATAGAGGAAGATATATGTCCCAATCAACTGGACACCGCTTTGCACGAATGTCGATAAGACACCGATGTAAAGTTCTTTAATCGCTTCCGTATCGTTCGTGATCCGGGAGACGAGTACCCCAGCAGGCGTTCGATCAAAATAAGCGAGTCGTAAGTGCATGACGTGTCGGAAGACATCGATACGCAAGCGTTGAATGACTTGTAAGGCAATCTTTTGGAACTCAAATGCTTGCAAGTAATCGACGATGATCCCTGTTGTATGCAATAACAAGTACGCCGTAAACAAAAGTGCAACTTCCTTTACCGGATACGTACCCGGTGCGACATATTCATCGATAAAAATCTTGACGAGATACGGTCCCCCGAGTTTTGCCGCTGTCGTAATGAACAGCAGGATGAAAGCGATGCTGACTTGCTTTTTGAACGGTTTGACGAAATCAAGCAATCGTTTCAGGACGGCTTTTTCATTGATATCATGATTCATTCAGAACGCCCTCCTTGTTCAACAAGTGATTCTAGTTGCTGGCGATCGTACGTCTCTTTATACCAACCGTCATGAGCGAGTAATTGCTCATGTGTTCCTCGCTCGATGATCCGACCGTCTTCAAGGACGATGATCTCATCGGTATGCGACACAGCCGATAATCGGTGGGCAACGATGATTTGCGCTTGATCGTGATCCGCCGTACGGAAGTGGTGGATGATCGCTTCTTCGGTTTTCGCATCGACCGCAGACAAGGCATCATCGAGTACTAAAATCGGACAGTCTGCTAGTAACGCCCGGGCAATCGAGATCCGTTGTTTTTGACCACCAGATAACGTGACACCTCGTTCCCCAACCATCGTCGCGTATCCTTCCTTAAAGCCGAGAATGTCCTCATGGACTGCTGCGATACGCGCCGCTTCCATGATGTCTTCCATTGATGCATCTGGTTTTGCAAAGGCGATATTATCCGCAATCGAAGCAGAGAACAGGAAATGATCCTGCGGAACGATCGCTACTTGACGACGGACGGTGTCTCGTGTCAATTGTTTGATATCTCGTCCGCCGATCGTGATGGCGCCTTGTTTAACGTCATATTCACGCGATAACAAACGAACGAATGTCGATTTCCCAGCACCCGTCTTTCCGACGATCCCAAGCGATTTCCCAGGCTTCAACGTCACATCGATCTCTTGAAGGACCGGTTGCGTGTCATAGATGAATCGTTTAATCCCGACATGAAGTTCTGGTGACGAGACACTCGTTGCTGCTTCCTTCGCATCTTTAATTTCTGGTTCGATCGCAAGCATCCGTTCGATCCGGTCATAGGAAGCACGACCCCGTTCAACGATGTTGAACAACCAACCGAAGGCGAGCATTGGCCACGTCAATAAACCAAGATATGTAGTGAAGGAAACGATATCACCAATCCGGATTTCGCCTTGTCGTAACAAGTAGGCGCCATAGCCGACCGCGATGATATACGATAGACCGACTAATCCAAAAATCGTCGGATCAAACAGTGCATCAATTTTCGCCACACGACGATTCTTTTGAACAACGTCATCAGACAGATCGGTAAACGTCTGCACGTCGGATTCGACTTCCCCTGTTGCTTTTAAGACACGGACACCACTGATGCTCTCCGCGACCTTATCGTTCAAATCAGAGAACGCTTCTTGCGCGTCATGAAAACGGGAATGTAACATCTTACCGTAGCGTGACGTCAAATAGACCATCAGTGGCATTGGCAAAAGTGACACGAGCGTTAATTTCCAGCTGATCGTCGTGACCATTGTGATGATGACAAAGCTCCCCATTGTCACCGAGTCGACGAGCGTTAGAATGCCGGCCCCCGCTGTCATCGAAACAGCTTGTACGTCGTTTGTCGCATGTGCCATCAAATCTCCGCTGCGATATTTCTTATAGAACGATTGATCCAAATCTGAAAAATGACCATACAGTTGACTGCGTAACAATCGCCCGAGGCGAATCGATGCACCGAAAATGTGAAAACGCCAAAAATAACGAATGAAATACGTCGCGACCCCGATGAGTAACAATGTACCAGCTAGACGAATCAAATCATTCTTCGTCAAGCTTCCTTCACTCAGACCATTGACTGTCGTTCCGATGACCTTCGGTGGAATAAGTTCTAACCCTGCCACAAAAATCAAACAGATGACCCCAAGACTATACGCTTTCCATTCTCGTCGGAAAAACCAACCGAGTTTCCTGAAGACTCCCATTCAAGTCTCCCCCCTTTTTTTAATCCTATGATTATTTGAAATAGTCTCACATTTTAGATTAGTTCTCTTTCTAAAAAATAGCAAATAAAAAGGAGACCATTTGGTCCCCTTTCGTACAGCTTATTTTTTAGGTGATTTCATTGAACCACTCATTGAACGCATCACTTGGTTGACTTTCTTTTGTGATGGCTTTTGACCCATTTGCATCATCAATGTCTTAATCATATCTTCGTTGATTGGTGGGTTTTGCTCCAAGTAGTTCATCATGTATCGACGAGCGATATAGAAACCAAGGGCGACACCTGCTACCAAGCAAAGAAGGGCAATTAAAATCCAAATCCATGTAGCCAAGTTGCTTCCTCCTCTAACTTAAAACGTCGCTTTTTACTATACTATAATTCCAATTGTTTGCATAGATGATAATAGATGAAAAACGAGTCCGACGTAAGATCGGACCCGTTTTTCCGGAAATGATTATCCGAGTTGCTTGACAGTCGCTAAAACGTTCTCAACAGACATGCCGTATTCTTTCAAGAGGAAGTCTCCAGGAGCAGATGCGCCGAAACGATCGATTCCGATGACTTGTCCTTCTGTTCCTACATATTTGTACCAACCGAGTGAAGCCCCTGCTTCGATTGCTACACGTTTCGTGATGTGTTTTGGAAGAACCGATTCTTTATACTCTGCTGATTGTGCTTCGAATACTTCCCATGATGGAAGTGAAACGACAGCTGCTGATTCACCAAGTTCTTTTTGTGCTTCGACAAGAAGGTGAACTTCTGAACCAGTACCGAGCAAGAGTGTATCAGCTTTCGTAACGTCACCAGCGATGACATAACCACCTTTTTCAGCACCCTCTGTCGTCGTACCTTCAAGTTCAGGAAGACCTTGACGTGTCAAGACGAGGAGTGTCGGTTTATCTTTTGCTTGAACTGCTGTTTTCCATGCTGCGATCGTCTCTTTTCCGTCTGCTGGACGGTAGATCGTGACGTTCGGCATTGCACGGAAGCTCATCAAGTGTTCGACTGGCTCGTGTGTTGGACCATCTTCACCGACAGCGATCGAGTCGTGCGTCAAGACGAAGATTGATGGAAGTCCCATTAATGCAGCAAGACGAACCGCCGGACGGAGGTAATCCGAGAAGACAAAGAATGTCGCGCCGTAAGGAATGACGCCGCCGTGAAGTGCCATACCGTTGACAGCTGCTGCCATTGCGAATTCACGTACCCCGAACCAGATGTTGCGACCGCTTGGATCGATATCGAAGTCTGCTTCGCCTTTAAGCATCGTGTTGTTTGATCCTGCAAGGTCAGCTGAACCACCGAACAATGTCGGAACGTTCTTCGCGAGACCATTCAAGACTTCACCGCTTGTTTGACGCGTTGCTTTTTTCGACGACAAGTCGTATGTCGGAAGGTCTGCTTCCCAGTTGCTTGGCAATTCGTTTGCGATTGCGCGAACGAGTTCAGCATGCAATTCTGGGTGCGCTGCTTCGTATTGTTTCATTGTCTCGTTCCATGCGTCTTCTGCAGAAGCACCACGTTGGACGACCCGCTCGTCAAACAATGATTTGACTTCTTCAGGAACGTAGAACTCTTCGTGATCCCAAATGTAGCTTGCTTTCGTCAATTTGATTTCTGCTTCACCAAGTGGTGCACCGTGAGAAGCCGACTTCCCTGATTTGTTCGGTGAACCGAAACCGATGACTGTTTTGACTTCAATCAATGTCGGTTTTGTCGTCTCTGCTTGTGCCGCCGCGATTGCTTTCGAAATCGAATCGATATCCGTTCCGTCTTCTACGCGAATGACTTGCCAGTTGTACGCTTCGAAGCGTTTCTGGACGTTTTCAGAGAATGATTTATCGAGATCGCCATCAAGTGAGATATCGTTTGAATCGTACAATACGACCAATTTACCAAGACCAAGGTGACCTGCGAGTGAAGCCGCTTCAGCTGAGACACCTTCCATCAAGTCTCCATCTCCACAAATTCCGTATGTGAAGTGATCGACGACGTTGAGATCGTCACGGTTGTATTTTGCTTCAAGATGACGTTCTGCCATCGCCATACCAACTGCCATCGCGATCCCTTGACCAAGTGGACCCGTTGTTGCATCTACACCAGCCGTGTGACGGTATTCCGGATGACCCGGTGTTTTTGATCCCCATTGACGGAATGATTTAAGATCATCCATCGATAGATCGTATCCCGATAGGTGGAGGAGTGAGTAGAGAAGCATCGAACCGTGTCCGGCTGAAAGTACAAAACGGTCGCGGTTGAACCATTCTGGATTTTTAGGGTTGTGGTTCATATGATCCGCCCAAAGCGAGAATGCCATCGGCGCTGCTCCCATTGGCATACCTGGGTGACCCGAGTTCGCCTTTTGTACGGCATCAATCGATAAGGTACGAATCGTATTAATTGCTAATTGTTCTACTGTCGTCATGTTCGTCAAAACAATCATCCTCTCTCTTTTTCACAAATTCCTACTCATTTTAGCATACTCTTAAATGTGATACAACTTTTCTAAATAGTATGTCACATTAAAATGAATGCGCTATCTATAGCCGTTCTATCGACTCATACAGGATGCATGAATCCATGAAAGATCGCTATTAAGATGTATTGCTATCGTACAATGTTTCCTCATCTACTCACTCTAAACAAAAAAGATACTCGCTTTAAACAAAAAAGAGGTCCGCTTGACGCGAGACCTCTTTTTTCTATAAAAGAAACGAACGATTATTGTTTATTCCGTTCTTCTTCTTGTGCTTGTTTCAATTTCTCAGGTGTTACGTCCGTTCCCTCTTCATCGACGATTTTCATACCCATGAGTTGGTTTTTGAACGATCCACGGAATGCTGCGAGATACGCTGCACGTAATTCTTTTTGCTCTGCCGTTTCCGCTTCCGATAACGGCTCAACTTTTGATTTATTCGCTAATGCATTAATCCGATCTAATTGTTCTTGTGATAACATGGAATCCCTCTTTCTTTATGACTCAAACTTGAGTAGTTCAATTGTATTCTTACTGTAAAAGAGCTTATAAAAAAAAGCAAGTTAACCGCGTCAGTCGACGGGTTACTTGCTTCTCATTCCGGGCTAGGTGTCAGTTCGCGGTATTCAAGATATCGACGATTGACCGTTGCTTTTGAAATATCATGCCCCATCCCCCGCAAGGTGATGGCGATATCAGAAAACGTCAATCCGAGTTCTCGAAGACGTACAATTTCTTCGATCGGTACGTCTTTTCGACTACGTCCTGCGTTCTCTCCTTGGCGATTGAGATTTCGTTCCGGGCGAAAACCTTGTTCGACTGCTCGTCGCATGCCACGGGCGATTTTTGCATTATGCAGTTTCCGTTGGTATTCTTCCACGAGTGAGACGATCTCAAGGACCATCGCTTCTGCATCCGCAAGTTGATATTCTCCATCTGAATCAAGCGTCATCAAGCGGACCCCATGTTTTTTGAATGTATGCAAAATAGCGATTTTTGCATTCCCTCGACCAATCCGTGTATCATCCGTCACGAGGACCGCATCTACCGTATCGCGTGTCACATAATCAAGAACTGTTAGCATCCCTTCCCGATCAACATCATATCCACTCTCTTTTTCAGAGACGATATCTACGACATCAAACCCCTTTTGAGACGCAACCTTCGAAAGCTCCATCCGTTGGCGTTCAATCGAACTATCTTGTGCTTCTTTTTCGGTCGATACTCGACAATAAATCACGACCTTCATCGTACCTCACATCCCTGTTCGTTCTTTCACAACTTTTCCATTTTGTCATTGTTGTGCGATTGGTACAACGATTTTGCTTTTTGAGATGACATGTTTTGTCTCAACATCATTATTTTTGATCAACCAGTTGACGTATTCCTCATCTGACATCGAACCGTCATTGTAGACTTCAGCAATTTGTTCGACTGTAGCGTTCTCATCGACCGTAACGGAAGCCGTCATCAATTGTGCTACCTTTTCATCTGGGCGTGGTGTGAGTAAAAAGATCACGAAGGCAATACTTAATGCATAGAAGAGAATAGAAAAAGCATGAGTACGAATCGTATGAATCATCATGAATCCCTCCAAATATGAAATGAATGAGTTAGAATAAACGTTCGCGGAACAATTGTTCGCATAATTCATAATAAACACAGAACCCGTGTTCGGTCAACACAAAATGTCGAACAATTGTTTGTACGCTCATTTGTTCTATGTTATAGTGAATTTAGAAACATATATTCTTACATTTCAAACTTCAATCCAGAAAGAGGTGGCAATTCGTATGCGGAAAATGTCTAAGCGCCAACAAGAGATTCTCGACTACATCGTCTCTGAAGTGAAACTGAAGGGGTATCCACCATCAGTTCGTGAAATCGGAGAAGCAGTCGGACTCGCGTCTAGCTCGACGGTACACGGTCATTTGGATCGACTCGAGAAACGGGGAATGATTCGCCGTGACCCGACGAAACCACGTGCGATTGAGATATTGCTTGATAAGCCTGAAGAAATCACGGAAGCCATCGTTCATGTTCCCGTCATCGGGAAAGTCACAGCTGGTCTTCCGATTACAGCGATTGAAAACATCGAAGAACAGTTCCCGCTCCCTGCACATTATGTAGGAAACGAAACGGTCTTCATGTTGACGATCGATGGTGAATCAATGATTAACGCAGGTATTCTTGACGGCGATCGCGTCATCGTACGCCAACAAAACACAGCAGAAAACGGAGAAATCGTCGTAGCTATGACCGAAGATAGCGAAGCGACGGTGAAACGGTTCTTCTTAGAAGATCAACAGGTACGTCTACAACCAGAAAATGACTCGATGGATCCGATGTATTTCGATAATGTCTCCATTCTTGGTAAGGTAATCGGCGTGTATCGGACGATTCATTGACGGAGGGACCAGTTACGACTGGTCTTTTTTCATGCCTTCAGGAAATGTACATGATACCGTCAATACCGTCGCACTGACGGGTTACGTTGCGTATTCGGTCGCAACGCAACAAACGGATTGGTTACCAACTGCCATCGGTATCGCTGTCGGTACGCTTTGGTTGTCACCTGACCTCGATTTAAAGTCAGAACCGTATTATCGCTTTGGACCATTTCGAGTCCTGTGGATGCCTTATGTGAAGATCATGCCCCACCGCTCGATCTGGTCACACGGATTGATCATTGGGGATGTCATCCGACTCCTTTATAGTGCTGCACTTGTGATTCCCTTATTATTTCTCAGCTTGTATTTTCAAGTCATCGCGTCAGAGACCATCGATTCCTGGTTCGCTTCCCTACCCGCTTTTGTCATTGGTATCATGGTGGCGAGTACAATTCATATCCTACTAGATTATTCCAGTAGTTGGTTTCGACCTAAAAAAAGAAAAAAGCGTCGTCGTTAACACCTCTTTTGCTTGCTTGCAGGCAAGACGAGGTGTTTTCTTATCCAATTTTTCGTATCTTTAAACATTAAAATAAAAAATTTCCATTCCTATATTTCAATTATATGTATTGAAAACGTTATCAAATCGGAGTAATTTAAAGTAGAAAGACCATTATTTGCTTTAATCCAAAGGGAGGGTTTTTGCATGAATAACTTTGTATTGGAAATGATCGGTACGATGATCCTCATTCTGCTCGGGGATGGTGTCGTCGCCGGTGTCGTCTTGAGAAAGACGAAGTCCGAAAACAGCGGATGGATTGTCATCACGTTCGCTTGGGGTCTTGCCGTCATGACAGGAGCATTCGTCGCTGCTGAGAGTGGAGCGCACTTGAACCCTGCTTTAACAATTGCACTTGCTTTAAACTCTGATTTACCGTGGGCAGACGTTCCTGTCTATATTGCCGGACAACTTGTCGGAGCTTTCATCGGCGCCATTCTCGTTTGGCTTCATTACATGAAACATTTTGAAGCGACTGATGATCAAGCTGCAAAACTCGGTGTGTTCGCAACAGGTCCAGCGATTCGCCATACGCCGTCGAACTTGATTTCTGAAATCATCGGGACATTCGTTCTCGTCTTCGGTATCTTGGCGCTCGGTTTAACGACATTCGGTGACGGCTTAAAACCACTTATCGTCGGTTTACTCGTCGTCGTCATCGGTCTATCACTTGGTGGTACAACAGGATATGCCATCAACCCGGCCCGTGACCTTGGACCGCGTATCGCACATGCTATCTTACCGATTCCGAATAAAGGGTCATCTGACTGGGGCTACTCATGGATTCCAGTTGTTGGTCCAATCATCGGCGGAGCGCTTGCCGTGTTCATCTATCAATTGATCTACTAAGATCACGTTTCACAAACACATACCGCTCAAGGGGGATTTCGAAATGGAAAACAAGTATATCCTAGCACTCGACCAAGGTACGACAAGCTCACGTGCGATCATCTTCGATCACGACGGGAAAATCGTCAACTCGGCACAACGGGAATTCAAGCAATACTTCCCGCAACCAGGCTGGGTCGAGCACGATGCAAACGAAATCTGGGGTTCGATTCTTGCTGTTATGGCTGAAGCACTCGGAACAGCAGATATCAAACCTGAGCAAATCGCCGGAATCGGAATCACGAACCAACGTGAAACGACAGTGGTCTGGAACAAAGAAACAGGTAAACCGGTTTATCACGCGCTCGTTTGGCAATCACGTCAAACGTCTGGTATCTGTGACGACTTAAAAGAACAAGGTTTGAATCAGAAGTTCCGTGATAAAACAGGACTTTTGATTGATGCCTACTTCTCTGGTACGAAAGTCAAATGGATTCTCGACAATGTCGAAGGCGCACGTGAGCAAGCAGAGAACGGTGAATTACTCTTCGGTACGATTGATACGTGGCTCGTTTGGAAACTGTCTGGTGGAAAAACGCATATCACGGATTACACGAACGCTTCACGGACATTGATGTACAACATCTATGAGCAAAAATGGGATGAAGAGTTGCTCGATATCCTCGGTGTTCCTGCATCAATGTTACCAGAAGTTCGTCAATCGAGTGAAGTCTACGACAAGACGGTACCATATCACTTCTTCGGTTACGAAGTGCCAATCGCTGGGATCGCTGGTGACCAACAAGCTGCACTCTTTGGTCAAACGTGTTTTGAAGAAGGTGAAGGAAAGAACACATACGGAACAGGTTGTTTCATGCTCATGAACACAGGTGAGAAAGCTGTTTCTTCTGACCACGGACTCTTGACGACAATTGCTTGGGGCGTTGATGGAAAAGTCGAATATGCGCTCGAAGGCTCTATCTTCGTCGCCGGTTCTGCAATCCAGTGGCTCCGCGATGGACTCCGTATGTTGAAACACGCGAAAGATTCAGAAGGCTATGCAACGAAAGTCGATTCAACAGACGGTGTTTACGTCGTTCCTGCTTTTGTCGGTCTTGGTGCACCGTATTGGGATTCAGATGTTCGTGGGGCGATCTTCGGATTAACACGCGGAACAGATAAGGAGCACTTCGTTCGGGCAACGCTTGAATCACTCGCTTATCAAACACGCGACGTGTTGACAGCGATGGAACAAGATTCTGGAATCGAACTGAAAACACTTCGTGTCGACGGTGGTGCTGTAGCCAATAACTTCTTGATGCAGTTCCAATCGGACATCCTCGGCGTTCCTGTCGATCGTCCAGAAATCAACGAAACGACAGCACTCGGTGCAGCATATCTTGCTGGATTAGCCGTCGGTTACTGGAAAGATAAAGCGGAAATCAAACAACAATGGAAGCTCGATCATCAGTTTAAACCAGAGATGAAAGAAGACGATCGTGAACAACGCTATGCTGGATGGCAAAAAGCAGTGGAAGCGACAATGGTCTTTAAACCATCGAAATAAGTTAATTAATAACCCGATCCCTTTTACAGAGGGACCGGGTTTTTGATATCTTATAGAAAATATAGCGTGAGGTGCCTCATGAATACCATTTATTCTGATCAACAGCTAAAAGAATACATTCAGTTCGCGCTTGATGGCAACATCACGCATGAAAAACTGGCAGATTGGTGTTACCGGTATATGATCAATGTCTACCATAATGATTATTATCATCTTGCAACTGACGGACGTGGAACTTATCCATTAAGTGAACAAGCGACTGAAGTAGTAAACGATATCGATGCACAATGGGATCTCTATCTTTATAACACGTATTCTTTGGATGCATTACAAACACTTGATTTAGCTACAGTTTGCTTACCGAAAGAGTGGTTAGAAGAGTGGCTCCGGTCGTTTTGATTCATGAGACTCTCTACTAAGTTTTAATCTGAATAGAAGTAATTGAAATAAATCCCCCTCGCCTATTCGCGATGGGGGATTTATTACTCATTTGCCAAACTCATTTTTTAATCCGTCTTCAATCTCATCGACGGATTTCGACTGTCCACTTAAAACAGCTGCTAGAAAAGCACCTTCGACGAGTGGTGCGTCGATAAAACGTACCGTCCGTTCGCCACTGTATAATTCAAGTGCTAGTTCCGTGTTCATCGTCGCAGAACCAATATCCGTTAAGACGACTCCATCGTCGTCTAGTGTATTCAGTGTTTCTTCGATTCGTGTCGCGTCTGTTCCAATGCTACCATCTTCAAGACCGGCTGCTACTAAGACTGGCGTATCTGGTGCCATCTCTGCCAACAGTTCTTTCAGCCCAGCCGCGAGTTTTTCACTATGAGAAACAAGTACAAGATTAACCATGAAGCACCTCCGCGATTTCGCCGAGTAGCAAAGCACTCGATAAACTACCTGGGTCCTGTACGCCTTCCGTCGCTTCACCGAAGTAGGACGCGCGCCCTTTCGTTGCGATACGCGCTTTTGTATCAGCAAGTGCTTGATCGATTACCGCTTTCAAGTCCCCTTCTTGCGAGAGCGCTTCTTGGAACGGTGTCCAGATATCGACCATCGTCTTTTGACCGAATTCCGATTTCCCACGCGATTTGATCCCTTCCGTCGCTTCGCGGAAAGCGTCTGCAAGATCCGCACCTTCGACTTCTGTTTTCCCTTTGAATGCACCGGCGAACTTAACGAATGCTGTCCCGTATAAAGGACCGGATGCCCCACCAATCGTTTTGATCAGCGTCATCCCGACTTCTTTGGATAAAGCTCCTAAATCCTCATATTCGCCGTGTTCTTCTAGCGTCTTCTGGACTGCTTGGAAGCCACGCGACATGTTAATTCCATGATCTCCATCACCAATTTCCCGGTCAAGGTCCGTCAATTCATCCTTATGCTGTTCGATCTGTTCCGCTGCTTTGAGGAGCGCGCTTTGCAACTGTTCCGTCGTCAACTTCATGTTTTTACACCCCGTTTATTTGAATTAGAATCCAATCGCTTTCGTTTCTGCATCGAGATATCCGAGCAGTTCATCATCCACTGGTAAGAGCGTGATTGAGAACCCGTGCATCTCAAGCGATGTCATATAGTTTCCAACGAATGAGCGGGCAATCTCGTAACCATGCGCCTCAAGTTCTTCCGCGACATATTTATACGTGATGTACAGTTCGGATTCTGGTGTTCCGCCCATCCCATTCACCATGACGGCGACTTTTTTGTCTGGTACTTCTTTCGTCAAACGATCGAGCAACTCTTTGACGATCGCATCAACGGAAGCGACTGCTTTTCGTTCAAGTCCTTTTTCACCGTGGATCCCGATTCCGATCTCCATCTCGTCATCATGCAACTCAAAGCCTGGCTTGCCGCTCTCCGGCATGTAACATGGTGAGAGTGCCATTCCAATCGAACGAACGCCCTTGATGACTTTTTCCGCAACTGCTTTGACTTCACTTAGTGATTTTCCTTCTGCCGCTGCAGCACCGGCAATCTTATGGACGAAGACAGTTCCTGCGACCCCACGACGATCCTCTTCCTTTTTGATCGCGATGTCATCATTAATGACGACCGTATCAACTTCAATATCCTCGAGTTCAGCAAGTTCCTTCGCCATATCGAAGTTCATGACGTCACCTGAATAGTTCTTGACGACGAGTAGGACACCTTTTCCCCCATGAGCTGCCTTGATGCCTTCAAGCACCATGTCGGGTGTCGGTGAAGTGAACACTTCCCCACAAACAGCCGCAGCAAGCATACCGTCCCCGACGAATCCAGCGTGTGCCGGTTCGTGACCGCTTCCCCCACCAGAGACAAGACCGACTTTTCCGTCCAGTGGTACTTTCCGCGCAACGACGTTAACACCTTCGACTTTTTTATACAAATCAGGGTGAGCAAGTACGAGTCCGTCGACCATGTCTGAAACGAACCGGTTTGAATCTTTCATTAATTTGTGCATGAAAAACGCTCCTTTACCTAACTGATTTTGCCGTACCACTTACTCTTTACCACCAAATCAAGTCGAGTATGTCGAAAAAAATGATGAAAATATTGACCAGTTGGTGACGATATACCGCACGAATGCTATGCTCTTAAAAAAGAGGAGGAATTGAATGTCATCAGCCTTTCAAGCAGGTGTCCGCGCCTGTCTACCCACCGTCCTTGGCTATATCGGCATCGGCTTTTCCGCAGGGATCGTCGGTCGTGCCTCCGGCTTATCCCCTCTTGAAGTCGGATTCATGTCCGTCTTCATCTATGCCGGCGCCGCTCAATTCATCATCACGAGTCTCTTGCTGTTGAATAGTCCCGCCTCTGCCATCATTCTGACGACATTCATCGTCAATCTCAGGCACTTGTTAATGAGTCTGACGCTCGCTCCGCACGTCGAGACACGCCACCTTCGTGATCGACTCGGTACCGGGACGTTACTAACAGATGAATCGTTCGCTGTCGCAATGAATACTGCGCAAAAAGGGAAGATCTCACCGTCCTTCATGCATGGCTTAAATCTGACCGCGTATCTTAGCTGGATTATCGCAACCGTTCTCGGTGCACTTGTCGGTAGCTGGTTTCCTGATCCCGAGCGCTTCGGTCTCGACTTTGCTCTGACGGCGATGTTCATCGGTTTATTGTACTTACAATTTGAAGGAGAACGTACCCGCATTGCCGTGAATAGTTGCCTCTTATTGATCGTCTTACTTTTGCTTTACATCACCATGCGCTACTTTTCTGCGGAAGTCGCCGTTCTTTGCGCGACACTCGGTGGCGCTAGTATAGGAGTCGTGATCACACGATGGAAATCCGCCCAGAATTAATCGGTCTCTTTTTAGCTTGTGGACTCGTCACTTGGATTCCACGTATCTTACCGTTTCTCGTCCTTCATGGACTGACGTTACCGCGCCTTGTAACGGAATGGCTCTCGTTCATTCCCGTCTGCCTGCTTGGCGCCCTCTTCTTTCAAAATTTACTTATCGCGCAAGACAACGCGTTCCCGACGATTTCGACGCTTCATGTCTTCGCCGCCCTACCGACGATGGCAGTCGCGATTTTCAGTAAAAGTCTTTCTTGGACGGTCATCACCGGTGTCGTCACGATGGCGTTTCTAAGGATTTATCTGTAAGCAAGTTATTCATCTTTAACATATTCCGGTAAATATTTTGTGTTATCCTTAAAATAGAAATACATAGATAGTGAAGGAGGTGCTGATGTGCCGAACAAGTGGCTAATACCCTTTTTAATTTTATCGTGCGCTAGTTTTCTACTTGTGAATCAAATGGATCTACCTTACATGCTAAAACAAGGACTGGTCGTGTTGTACGTCATCGCCTATTTCGGTGCGATGGTTGTTTCTCGCAAAATGAAAGTCAGAGATCACAAACAATGACTCGAAAAAATCTCCTCTAGTCTTGAGAGACCGGAGGAGATTTTTGTGATCACGTATTTGCTTGTACGTCCTGATAATCCGATTGATGTTCGAACTCTTTTTTCGCAAACGGACATAACGGCAGTAGCTTGACGTTTGCTTCCCGTGCCCAGTTGACGATCTCGGCAACGAGTTGTTCCCCAATCTGTTGGTTCCTGTGCGCGGGATCAACATACGTGTGATCGATGATCCACATGCCGTTGTTCGTATCGCTGTAAGTGATTTCTCCAATCACTTCACCTTCCTGATGGGCTTCGATTTTACGTTCCGCTCGTTTCAGCTCCATTTGCTTCCCTCCGTTCGTAAGATAAGGCGCCGCTTGGACAACCATCGACGACGCGCATGACGTCTTCCACCGGCGCCCCGTCCGCTTCAATCCACGGACGCCGTTTGACATCAAAGACGGTCGGTAGACTTCGTACACAATGACCGGAATGAATGCAGACTTCCGAATCAAAATAGACCGTGATCTCTTTGCCTTCATATCCTTTTTTCATGATGTATCGTCTCCCTTTCTTCGTACTCTTGTATCTTTCCATATCCTTGACTCAATTCCTGTCGACGACATGAAAAAAAGCACTTCCAGACAAAAGTCCAGAAGTGCTTGAGTTGGATTAGAACAAGACCATGTACTGATCGCGTTCCCATTCCGTGACTTGCGTCCGGAACATATCCCATTCGATTTCTTTCAATTCAACGAAGTGCTCTGCGATGTGATCGCCGAGAGCGTGCATGACGACGTCATCCGCTTTCAAGACTTCGAGTGCGTGGCTGAGTGTTGATGGAAGATCATCGATTCCGTTCGCAACGCGTTCCGGTTTGTCCATGACGTAGATGTTACGGTCGATTGGAGCCGGTGCTTTCAAGTTGTTCTTGATTCCGTCGAGACCTGAAGCGAGCAATGTCGCAAGCGCGAGGTACGGATTCGCTGCTGGATCGACTGAACGAACTTCGATACGAGTCGAGAGTCCACGTGCTGCAGGAACACGGACGAGTGGTGAACGGTTACGGGCTGACCATGCGACGTAGCAAGGCGCTTCGTAGCCAGGAACAAGACGTTTGTATGAGTTGACTGTCGGGTTACAAACCGCTGTGAAGGCACGTGCGTGTTTGAGGATACCTGCTGTGAAGGCACGTGCATCATCCGACAATTGCATGTCTTCGTTGCCTTCATCGAAGAAGACGTTCTCGTTGCCTTTGAAAAGCGACATGTTCGCGTGCATTCCTGATCCGTTGACTCCGAAGAGTGGTTTTGGCATGAATGTCGCGTGCAAGTTGTGCTTCGCCGCGATCGTCTTGACAACAAGTTTGAACGTTTGGATGTTATCCGCTGTCGTGATCGCATCGGCATATTTGAAGTCGATTTCGTGCTGACCTGGTGCGACTTCGTGGTGTGATGCTTCGATTTCAAAGCCCATGTTCTCGAGCTCGATGACGATCTCTTTACGGCAGTTTTCGCCGAGGTCGACTGGTGCGAGGTCGAAGTATCCACCTTGGTCGTTCAATTCAAGTGTCGGACGACCTTTTTCATCTTTCTTGAAGAGGAAGAATTCTGGCTCTGGTCCCACGTTGAATGATGTGAAACCGAGTTCTTCCATCTCTTTAAGTACCCGTTTGAGCTGACCACGTGGGTCTCCTGCGAACGGCGAGCCATCCGGATTGTGGATGTCACAGATTAAACGTGCAACTTTCCCTGTTCCATCTTCTGTCCATGGGAACACGACCCATGTGTTTAAGTCTGGGAAGAGATACATATCTGATTCTTCGATCCGGACGAATCCTTCGATCGATGAACCATCGAACATCATTTTGTTATCAAGTGCTTTTTCCAATTGGCTTACTGGAATTTCAACGTTCTTGATCGTTCCGAGGATATCTGTGAACTGTAAGCGAATGAAGCGTACATCCTCAGCTTTAGCGATTTTCAAAATGTCTTCTCGTGTAATGTTGCGACGTGTCATGTGACAAATCCCCTCTCCGATTCGTTTTTATATGGTTACAGGTCCTTACTTGAAGAAACGCCCAAGCTCACCTTGGATGAGCGACGTCTTTCCATGTCGTCCTGCTTCCTTCAATTCATTTTTCAGGAGTTTATACAATTCGCCGTCAGATAGTTCCGGGCGCGTCTCGACGACGCTCTCCGCAACGCGTTCGCGTTTGACGAGATCGTTTTCAAAAATCAATTTGATCCCTGCGATATTCAGTCCCTGATCCAGGTATTCCTTAATCGACAACAGGCGATCGACATCGTTGAACGAATAGAGGCGACGCTTCGTCTCTGTCCGCTCCGGCTTAATCAGTCCCTGTTCTTCGTAATATCGGATCTGGCGGGCAGATAACGCGGTCAACTCTTGAACGACTCCGATGGGAAATAGTGGCTTGGACTGGCGTGATGAGTCTGCCATGTGGTTCCTCCTTTTTCCTTACTCCATGAGAATAAACCTCTGTCAGGCAACTTGTCAAGCGATGTAAGAAAAGTTAACACAACTTTTTTAATCACTTTACATGAAGTCGTTCAGAGGTCGTTTTCACGAGATATGCTAGTATTAAACGTTTTTTTCTGGAATTAATTGTTTTTCCATCAAGTGATTGACGGCTGAGATAATCGCGATCTTGACGTGGCTATACGTTAAACCGCCTTGGACGTATGCAGTATAGGGTGCACGGATCGGACCATCCGCTGACAACTCGATCGATGAGCCTTGTACGAACGTCCCTGCTGCCATGATGACGTCGTCCGCATATCCCGGCATATAATCCGGAATCGGTAGCGCGTGCGCATTGACAGGTGAAGCGGCTTGGATCGCCTGACAGAAAGAAATCATCGGCTCCGGTGCATGGAACGAGACCGATTGAATCAAATCCGTCCGTTCTGCCGTATGGTGCGGTGCCGTGTCGAAACCGAACTGACTGAGCATGCTTGACGTGAACATCGCGCCCATCAACGCTTGGCTGACTGTATGTGGTGCCATATAGAAGCCTTGGTACATATCCGGAAGTGCGGATAACGATGGACCGGCTTCCGCTCCGATCCCGGGCGTCGTCATCCGAAACGATGCCCGTTCGATCAAGTCGGTCCGACCGACGAGATAGCCGCCGGTCTTCGCAAGACCACCACCCGGATTCTTGATCAACGATCCTGCCATCAAGTCTGCTCCAACATGCGTCGGTTCGATCGTCTCGACGAATTCACCATAGCAGTTATCGACGAAAATCAAGACATGGGGATGAGCGTCTTTGATGGCGACGATCGCTTCACCGATTTCATTGACCGGTAGACTGCGTCGCGTCGCATACCCTTTTGAACGCTGAATCCCGACTACCTTCGTCTGCGGTGTGATCCGTTCGAGAACGGCCGGTACGTCGATCGTCTCGGCGTTTTTCATCTCGACGACATCATAGTGGACGCCCAGTTCCTTTAATGAACCGCGTCCGTCACCACGAATTCCGACGATCTCTTCGAGCGTATCGTACGGTTTTCCTGTGATATAGAGCAATTCATCGCCCGGCAACAATAGACCGAACAATGCGATACCGATTGCGTGGGTGCCGCTGATGATTTGCGGACGACAAAGACCGGCTTCCGCACCGAAGACGTCGGCATAGATGCGTTCGAGCGTATCGCGTCCTTCATCATTGTAGCCATAGCCTGTTGACGGCATGAAATGAAAATCACTGACCTTGTGACGCCGAAACGCATCGAGGACACGGAATTGATTATATTCCGCGACCTCTTGCGCCTTCTTGACGTACGGAGCGATCTGTTCCTCCGCCCGGTCAATGAGCGGACGAAGCGTTTCGTAATGGGTTAATTCTGAAAACATGTTTACACCTCGTATTGTTTCAATGTCGCATATAGACGCGTATCTTTACGCAAGTAACCTTTAAGAATGACAGAACCATCTTCTTCGAACGATTCCTTCAAGTTCATCATGACTTCCTTTGCCGGATTGTAATGAGCAAAACCATCAACCGGGATGCGGATCTCGAGATACTCGAGGATCTCACTGATTGAACGTTCGATCTCTTCAATCAAACGCTCGATGTCCTGCGGATCAAGTGCAGAGATCAACAGTTTCCCGCCTGTAAACAAACGGTTCAGCTGGTCCTTCTTGTTGTAGACTTCTAGCTGCGGGATGTCACCGGCACCGAGTTCATCGAGAACATCGTTCGTCGTCTGCATCTGGTTCAAGTAATGCTCACTCGACGCATCGACGACGTGGAGGATCAAGTCCGCTTCTAGCACTTCCTCGAGTGTCGAACGGAACGCTGCGATCAACTTTGTCGGCAGATCTTGAATGAAACCGACCGTATCCGTCAGGAGGATTTGCCCACCTTCTGGCAAATCGACTTGACGTGTCAACGGATCGAGCGTCGCGAACAACTCATCCTTTTCGTATGTGTCGGCTTGAGTCAATCGGTTAAAGATCGTTGATTTGCCGGCATTCGTATAACCAACGAGTGCGATTTGGAACGTCTGGTTCTCTTTGCGACGTTCCCGGTAACGGGCACGATGCGCGACGGATGTCTCGAGTTGTTTCGAAATCTCATCGACGCGGCGCCGGATATGACGACGATCCGTCTCGAGTTTCGACTCACCTGGTCCACGTGTTCCAATTCCGCCACCAAGACGTGACAGTTGTGTTCCCTGCCCAGCAAGACGTGGCAACAGATAACTCATCTGTGCCAGTTCGACCTGCAATTTCCCTTCGCGTGATTGGGCACGTCCAGCGAAGATATCGAGAATCAACTGCGTCCGGTCGATCAACTTGATCGCTTCCGGGTCTGATAAGGCAATCCGGATATTTTTCATTTGACCGGGCGTGACTTCAGCATTGAATATGATTAAATCAGGTTCAAGTTCGTCTGCTAACGCAACGAGTTCCTCAACCTTTCCTTTTCCGATGAACGTACGGCGGTCAATCGCTTGTCGTTTTTGATCCAAACGACCAACGACGACACCATGCGCAGTCGTTACGAGTGCTTCGAGCTCCGCGACCGATTCTTCATAGACATGGTCCGGGACACCGGGGAGCTGGCAACCAACGACGATGACGCGTTCTGACATAATATCATTCCTTTCACGAGTAAAGACGTACTGCGCCCCTTATCATACCACAGCCACCGGTTCGTCTGAACTTTTTTGGACAGGAAACATCCGTTCGGTTTATGATGGAAGAAACACCATTACGAAAGGGAGGAAAACGATGGCACGCGAACAGTCGTATACGCTTCCAGAGTTCATTGAACGCTACCTATTTTATTTAACGACAAGCGGACGACAACTTTCGACCGTCCGGCGCTATCGGTACGATTTAATCGAAGTCCACCGCTACATGACGGATGTCGATCAACCACTTGAGACGATCGATGATTTCAAGGCGATTTCGATCGAGACGTGGAAGACGTTCATCAATGAGTACTTGATCGAAGAGAAACTCTACCAACAAGCGACGGTCGCCCGAATCGTCACCGTCATCAATCAAGTCAATTACCAAATTCGACAAACGAAGGCGAAGCTGATCGAATACGCACAACCGACACATGAATTGACGGCAAAACACGTCGCTTCCTTTAAGGAATACGAGCAACTCGTCCGAACGAATCAATCCGATCGCGGCTTGACGGAACATCAATTGAAAGCCCGTCCGTATTTGATCGACCGAAACGAACTCATTCTCCGCCTGTTTTATCGCTACGGTTTACGCGTCCATCACATCATCGGCTTAAAGATGCACGATCTCAACTTCGCCCAGCAAGAGATGACCGTCCACGATCGACTCGGCAACCGCTACCTGCTCCATCTCGAGCGGGAAGATCAAGATATCATGTTGCGTTACTTGAAGACGATTCCGGAGCCCGTCCGTCCTCGTTATCACAGTACCGACCCTTTTTTCGTCGCGTTCGACTTCGCCCGGATGACATTCCGCTGGGTTTACAGTAAGAATGCACCGAAGCAATTGTCGATCGTCATGATCACGAAGATGATGCGTCAGCTGAATGAACGGTCGGACAACAAGCGGGTCTTGACGCCGTCGATGTTACGCAACAGCTTCATCCTAAAAACGTATCAGGACGAGATGACGAAGGAAGAACGCCTGCAGAAGACGTGTCTTTATAAGGATGTCTCGCTTCGACGTTATGAAGAGGCGGTCGAGGAACTGACACCATTACTGTAATGACACATTTACGCTGAGAGTAAAGTAGCTATCATTTTTCGCTTCACTTGCAAAGCGTCACCCTTTCGTTATTCGTCTCGAATTTTCAATACGACCCACACCTGAATGAAACCTAAAAAAAGACGACCCCCCGGTCGTCTTTTTCATTAGCGAGAAACTTCTTGTGTCTCTTCTTGTTCATATAACGTCACGTTGCGCGCTGGTGCGAACGTCGAGATTGCGTGTTTGTAGATCAATTGCTGTTTGCCTTCCGACTCCAAAATGACCGTGAAGTTATCAAATGACTTGATCAGCCCCCGTAATTGATACCCGCTGATTAAGAAAACCGTCGTTGGGACTGCATCTTTCCGTAATTGATTTAAAAAGACGTCCTGAATGTTGTATGTCGCTTTCATGATTCCCCGTGCCCCCTCTTTTTATCTGTTTCTGTCTTCGGGCAACTCTTATTTAACCGCTTTCAGAAACTCTACAGTTCTATCATAGATAATTTTGAACGTTTCTTCAAATGAAAACTTTCCCATATCTACCCAAACGCCATCAAATTGATGACGGAACCATGTCAATTGACGTTTGGCGAAGCGTCGTGTGTTCCGTTTTAGCATGTCAACAGCAGGAGCGAGTGGTGCTCCGTCAAGAACAGGTAACATCTCTTTATAACCAATCGCTTGCAACGCCTTCGTCTGTCGATACCCGGCAGCGTCCAGACGCGCCACTTCCTCTAGAAGGCCACTGTCGACCATCATGTCTACCCGCTGATCAATCCGGTCATACAAACGATCCCGGTCTTTCATGTGTAAAACGAACAACAAACTCTCGTAAAGTGCCGGTTGACTGCCAGTCGTTTGTGTCTGACCAGTCCGCGCGACCTCGATCGCCCGAACGACCCGCTGGATGTTATTCGGATGAATCGCTTCTGCGCGCACCGGATCGAGTTCCTTTAACTGATCATGTAGTGCAGTTGCTCCATGTGTCGCCGCATACGCTTCGAGTTCAGCCCGTAAGGCTGGATCTTCTGCCTGCTCAGTAAACTGGTAGTCATATAAAATTGAACGGATGTAAAGCCCTGTTCCGCCGACGATGATCGGCAACTTACCACGGCTCGCGATCTCATCGATCGTTGCTCGGGCAACCGTTTGGAAACGGGCTACACTCATCTCGTCGTCCGGTGTAACGAGATCAAGCAGATGATGCGGCACTCCTTCCATCTCTTCGGTCGTCACTTTTGCCGATCCGATGTCCATCCCTTGATAGACTTGAACCGAATCTCCGGATAAGACCTCTCCGTTTAGTCGTTTTGCGAGTTCAATGCCTGTCTTCGTTTTTCCGACTGCCGTCGGTCCGACGATGACGATAACTGGTTGTTTCTTCATTCTGCTTCACCCATTCTTTATCTTTTTCATTTTTGATTCGAGTGTACCACAGCCATTTACTCGGATTAAAAAAATCCACAAAAAAACCGCCCTCCTTGGACGGTTCCACACTTACTTGTCTTATACGCGACGGATGAAATCGTCATAGATGGCACTAAAGATGCACCATCCACAAATGACGACGCCTGTCAGCATGATGCCCCAATCTGCCATGGTCGTTCCTCCTCTAGTCATCGTTATTCTCTCTTTTGACGGTTTGAATGGTTTGTAAACCCTTTCGAGCAGGTTTGACACCAATTCTTGGAATCAGTATGATAAAAGTACGATTGGTACGTAGCGCGGAGGCTGACCTGCATCGGCTTCCTATTAGAGGCACTGCCTCTCGATTCCATGTCTTGTGCTGGCACGAGGCGACATAGGAAGATTTCCTTCTTCCACAGAACAGGTCCGGCATCATGCCCGGGCCTGTTCTGTGTGCTAGTAGATTATTTCGAAAGGAGCTGGTTCTCGTGCGCATTCAAATCATTGGTGGGTCTGGTACTGGAAAAAGTACACTAGGTGCATTCATCGGACAATCGGAACGGATTGCGTGGATCGATACCGACCATTATCTCTGGAAAGATACGAAGTTCACTGAAAAACGTGACGTCTCCGAGCGATTTTCCATGTATGAAGCAGATATACTGTCTTACCGTGATTACGTCGTCTCCGGTTCCGTCTTCGCCTGGCACCCGGATGGTTTCACCAATCGGGACTTGCTCGTCTTCCTGTCGCTCGACGAATCGCTCCGGATGGAACGGCTCATCGCACGCGAAGCAGCACGTTATCCTGACTTTTCAGGATCAAATGAGTTCCTCGACTGGTGCCGGACGTATCATACGGCGACGGACCCGAAGATGATCGGCACGTTCGCGGAACACCAACTGCAAATGGAACGGTCGGTTTCTCCCGTTCTAAGTTTAGACGCTTCAATACCAACACAGCTTCAGTATCAAAAAATAATGGAAACATACGACAAATTGCCTTACAAATAATGACAAACGGGTCCCCCTCTTCAGGTGGACCCGTTTTTCTTAATACATATCTTTTTGCGTGAAGTTCCAGAAGGCAACGATTAGTGCCGCGACCGTCCAACAACCGAGGACAGCAAGCGAGAACGGAAGTGTCATCCCTTCGATCGGTGGCGCTTGACCATCGAGGTAGTTAATCAGTCCAAAGTTGACGTTGACGAGATACTTCGAACTCGTCCAGCTTGAACCGAGCGTCGTCAGTAACGTACCGGAAATCAAAACTGCCATCATGATCCCGATGCCTGTCGCCGTATTCTTGACGAGAACGGAAACCATCAAGGCAATCGTCCCGACGACCGCCGTGACGATCCAGGCTAGACCGACCGCCATCAACAGATACTCCCACATCGGTAACGTATGCACGAATTCAGTCGAGAACGTTCCGCTCGGTGAAGCTTGGAATCCGGTCAAGATCGGTGCGGTCCAGCCGTCATAACCGAGGACGATTCCGGATATCGCATAACAGACGACGACGGTCAATGCCATCAGCATCGATGTATAAAGTAACACCGTCAACCATTTCGCCATGAGGATCTTCCAACGCCGGACCGGTCGCGACAGCAATGTCTTGATCGTTCCGTCATTTTGTTCCCCGCTGACGATGTCCGCCATGATGACGATGATGAACAGCGGTAAAATCAGCGTCAATCCTTGCGAAAAGAATATCCGGATGAACGTCGGGGCTCCCGGATAATTCGGATTGATGTCGTTATCGAGATAGTATTGGTTTTGTTTTAGGTCGAATTCAAGGAACTGACGGAACTCATCTTGAATACTGCTAGAAGCAAGACGGTTCTGTGTATCGACGATATCTTGTTGAAGTTCAACCCGCCAATCGAGTGTTCCTTGCTTTTTGATCTGTTCTTGAATGTCTCGATACTGTGCGTACGTAAACATTGAGACGAGGACGATGAGGATGATCGCAACGACAGCAAACCGACGTTTCGAAGCGATTTTCGTAACTTCATTTTGGACGAGACCGATCATGTTCGGATTACGCAATGTGATCGCCTCCCGTTAACGTGATGAACAGATCTTCAAGCGTCTGGACTTTCCGTTCGATCGTCCAAACTTCAACACCTGCTTCAAGCAACTGCTTGTTGAGTGCCGGCGTCTTACTAGCATCCATCAAGGTATGGACCGTATTCGCATCGACGACTTCGGATACTTGGACTAAATCAGAAGCCGATAAAATCTCGTTCGCCTTGAAGGCATCGTCGACACGCCAATCAACACCAGGAGCAAGCGACTCGACCAGCTCCTTGACCGTTCCGACTTGGACGATTTTACCGTAACTCATGATCGCGACACGATCGGCGAGCATCTCGATTTCAGCGAGAATATGACTCGAGACGAGGACCGACAGTCCCGTTTCCTCGACGAGCCGGCGGATGAATTGACGCAAATCCCGAATCCCCATCGGATCGAGACCATTCGTCGGTTCGTCGAGAATCAAGACGCTTGGTCGTCCGAGTAGTGCTTGGGCGATACCGAGACGCTGACGCATCCCGAGCGAGTATGTCCGGACTTGATCGTCGACCCGCGCCGTCAAATCGACGAGATCGATGACTTCCTGAATCCTTGCCTCGTCGACATTCGGTAACATCCGGGCAAAGACTTGTAAATTTTCACGACCTGTCAAATATTTATACAACTCCGGGTTCTCAACGATCGAACCAATCCGCTCCATCGCTTGGACGAACTGTTTGCGGACATCGAAGTCACAGACTGTGATTTTACCGGACGTCGGTTTGATCAGTCCGACGAGCATCCGGATCGTCGTCGTTTTCCCTGCCCCGTTCGGTCCAAGGAATCCGAAGACCTCACCCGGTTGAATTTCAAACGAGATATTATCGATGATCGTTTTTTTTCCGATCACCTTTGTTACACCTTCTAATTTAACTGTTGGTTTCACGTCTCTCACCTCTTATTGTCTATTCTAGCGGAATAATGAATCATTTGACTTGTCAGAACACTTCATTTCCGCACATTCTTTCTACATTTGCTACAATCAGGATAGAACCTAGAAGGAGGAACGTTCATGAAGCGATTACGCTGGCCCCTGTTTTTAACCGTTTCACTCTTACTGACCGCACTGTTTGGTTACGGTTTCGTCAACGCCTATAGTGACGTCGTCAATCCACCGAAGCGTGCCGTCCTCACACCAACAAAGGAAGAACCTGTCAAAAAAGGCGGAACGTACGTCGCGCTTGGTGATTCTTTGACGCGTGGCGTCGGAGCATCGAACGGTAATAGTTATGCTGCTCTTGTCGGACGCGACCTTGTCAAAGCGAACACGGTCGAGCGTTTTCAGAATCTTGCCGTCAGTGGTGCCCGGACGGAAAATTTATTAAAACAACTCAAACAAAAAGAAGTCCTACGCTCAGTCAGTCAAGCGAAAGTCATCTCGGTGACGATCGGCGGAAATGACTTGTTCAATCGTGGCGAAGGTGTCACGAATTTCGATGCAAAGAAAACGGCCGCGACGATTACGACGGCCCAAGACAACTTAAAAAAGACGTTCCGGATTCTGCGCGAACAAAATCCGGATGCTGTCATCTTCTACGTCGGACTTTATAATCCTTTCCGTGCAACGGAAAACGGTGAGGCGTTCGATGCGATCGTGCAAGACTGGAATGCTAAATCCCGGACGCTCGGGATTGAATATGACGTCGAAATCATCGACACATTCAATCTCGTTCGCGACGTCAAACGTGATTTATCAAGCGATCAGTTCCATCCGAACGACTCTACCTATGAAGAGATCGCAAAAGCCGCATTACTTGCTGTCAATAAACGTTTCTAAAACAAAAAGCCGCCTAAATGGCGGCTTTTTGTTCCGATTCATTTCAGGCGTTTGGCCAAGGCGATGAGTCCCCATTGAAGCGGCAAACGTGTCCAGAGCAACCATGATGGAAGGCGCTTCCCATTGACCGGTTTCGGATTGACGGCCATATTGACGTTTGCCGGTAAGACCGCGTACAAAAAGGCCGGAAGCGTCTTACGAACGAGATGTACTCCTTTTCCTGTCAATAGCATGAGACCATAAGCGATCTCGATCACACCCGTTACTTGGACGAAAAAGCGCTTGAACGGAATGAACGACGGCATGATGCTGACAAACCCTTTCTCGTTGCGGAAATGACCAACTCCCGCAAACAATAATCCTGCTCCATAGACTAAACGTAATAGCATGATCTTTCACTCTCTCTTTCCACTTTACGGATTCATTCGAAACAGCTTCAGTGTATCGAACTGATCCGATTATCTCAACTTTTAGAAATTGTCGTCGAATTATGGGGAATGATGAGTCATTTCGGAATGTCTCCCGTAATCAGGTGACAAGTCGCTTCATTTGCTATGATGAAGTCAGAAATCATACAGGAAGGGATGACGACTTATGGCTGGAAAAACAAAAGGACTTTTACCTGGATTGACTGGAGGAATCATCGGTGCCGTTCTGACGGCAACGATCGCGTTTCCGATTTTACTCGATCAAGAACAACAGGTCGCGGACACACCACTCTCAAACGGAATGCCAAAACAAGTCTCGACGACGTCGAATGATCCAGTGACGAATGCAGTCGCCACTGCTCAAAAATCCGTTGTAACGGTGACGAATTATCAAACCGGTAATGCGATGTCGCAAAAAGAAGCAGCTGCCGGCTCGGGATCTGGTGTCATTTATAAAAAAGAGAATGGAAAAGCATACATCATTACGAACCACCACGTCGTCGATGGCGCATCAAAACTTGATGTCACACTTAACAACGGTAAAACACTGCAAGCCAAATTACTCGGTAGTGACGAAACGTATGACTTAGCCGTGTTAGAAGTCGACGCAAACGACGTTCCAGGCGTCATCACACTCGGGAAATCGGCTGACTTAAAAGCCGGACAGACTGTCCTTGCGATTGGTAATCCACTTGGTGAATTCCAAAATTCCGTTACCCGCGGAATCGTCAGTTCGAAAGACCGGACTGTACCGGTCGATACGAATAACGATGGACAAGACGACTTTAATACAACGGTCATCCAGACGGATGCCGCGATCAATCCTGGTAACTCAGGCGGTGCCTTGATCAATGAACAAGGACAACTCGTCGGTATCAACTCGATGAAAATTGCCGAATCGGGTGTTGAAGGTGTCGGTTTCAGTATTCCAATCGATGATGCATTACCAATCCTCAAACAACTTGAGACGAACGGTAAAGTCGAACATCCGACACTCGGTGTTTCCTTACAAGATGTGGCGGCGTTCCCTGCTGGTTATTTAAAAGATCAAGTTAACTTACCAGACAGTCAAAAAACAGGTGTCGTCGTCATGTCAGTCGAACCGAACAGTCCAGCCGCTGCGGCTAAACTGAAAACAGGTGACGTGATCACGAAAATCAACGACTCCGAGATTAAAGGATTCGTCGATATCAAAACGGCACTCATCAAATCAGACGGTCCACTCTCACTGACAATCATCCGTGACGGAAAAACGATGACGGTCGAGACAAAAACAACGACGACCGACCAGCTGTAAACTTCAGCCTGACGTTTCGTCCGCCTTCCTTTTCGGGTATTGTTTTAGAACAATATCGAATTGGGAGGCTTTTCTATGTATGACTTAATCGGCATCGGCATTGGTCCGATGAATTTAGGGTTGAGCGCACTGGCTCATCCGACAGATTTAAAAACGTTATTTTTTGACGAAAGCGAACAATTCTCATGGCATCCCGGCATGATGATTCAGGACTCGATGATGCAGACAAGCTTCATCTCCGATCTCGTCACACTTGCTGATCCGACGAGCGCATTTTCTTACCTTAATTACTTACGATCGATCCAACGTCTCCACACGTTTTACTTCTATGAAAAACTTCTGATTTCAAGACAAGGTTACAATGATTACTTACGCTGGGTGGCGACACAGCTTAATGATTTACGATTTTCAACCCGCGTCGTCGATGTGCAAGATACCGGTGATAGTTTCGAGGTCCTCGTCGAAGATGTCACAACTGGTAAACGGGAAACGTTCGAAGCACGGAACGTCGTCATCGGTACTGGCTCAAAGCCCGCGATTCCAGACACGTTTGACGAGCGTGTCATTCACAATACACAGTATGTCATGAACAAGGCAGAACTATTGCAGCGCAAAAAAATCAGTATCGTCGGCTCCGGTCAAAGTGCTGCCGAGATCTTCCTTGATCTTTTGACGACACCTGCTCCAGAGCGTCCTGAACTCGAATGGATTGCGCGTTCGACACTGTTTGAGACACTCGAGACCGGTAAACTCGGAGAAGAAATTTTTTCACCGAGCTATGTGACGTATTTCAACCAGCTCCCACTCGAAGTAAGACAAGAGTCGGTCAAGAAATTCGCCCGGTCTCAGAACGGCATCAGTCCAGAGACCCTGCAATCGATCTATGCCCACCTCTATGATTTGACGGAAGAAGAACAGCAACAAGTCGCGATTCGCGCGAATCTTGAAGTGAAAAAGATTACCTATGACGAACGGTTCACGATTGCGATGCAACATCAAGAGCTCGAAGATGAACGCTCGTCCAAAACAGATGCTGTCATCGCGGCAACCGGCTTTTCGCCATCCCTTCCAAGCTTCATTGATCGACTCGATATCGTGTTCGAAGCACCCAACGCTTGGAAAGTCGACGCGGACTATCAAATCGTGCGTTCCGTCGAGACGGCGCATCATCTTTACGCAACCGCTAATTTAGAGTTATCACATGGTCCAGCAGCTGATAATCTCGGCATGTCTGTTTCGCGGAATCAGTTGATCTTGAACGCTGTCGCCGGTACGGAACTTTATCCGGTCGAACAACATGCGACGTTTACGACGTTTGATTAAGTCAGATGAGCATACAGTAAAACGGACGAGGTATGGTGCGCGCCATACCTCGTCCGTTTTGTCTATTTCAATGCTTCACGTCACGGTTTTTTCGTTAGTTCTAGTGCAGCCAGTAACAATAACGTAGCTTGCACCCGTGTCACTCCTGATTTAGCCAGTAACAGATGAAAGGCAATCAACCAGTTGACTTCGTCTGAAAAACGATTCCGTGCTCGCTCCCGATCGACGATCCGGGTCACGTAAATCCAATCAACACGTTCCATCGATGGTAATAACGCAAGAAGCGGCATTAAACGATCCCAAATAATGATTTCTCGCCGTTCAAGTAGTTCCCGCCAAGCAACGATTCGTTCTTGTTGCGCTGACGCATCCGGATGCGCTGCTAAGATCTGCGCCGTAATGACACGTTCACTCGTCCGTTCCATATATTGCGCAAGCCACTCTTCAAACGTATCAACGCGTTCTAAAAACGTATCTGGTAGTGGGTGCTGTTCAAGCAAAGTCGATGTCACGACATACTGCTTCGCAGCATTCAGATGTGGTCGTGTCGCATGCAAGCGTTCCATGTAGGGAAACGCATCAATCCCTTGTCGACGGTTCAGTACTTCATTGAGTGCAAAAAATGGTCGGACTCCTTTATCACGAATCAATCGATGTTTAATCTTCTTTTCAGCGACGATGATTTCTTCGATGAGGACATCAGGATCCGTGCTATTCAGTTGAACATGGGCAACGAGCAATGGTGTATAGCGGCTCCGTAACGCTGAAAAGCGAGATGTCTTGCGTTTGATCGTTCGCATCAGACGTTCGTAGACATTCTGCTCAAAGACAGTATCGTGAATCGTGTAGGACAGCGCAAAAAAACGATGGAAATCATGTGACGATTCCTCCCGCAAGACGGGATAGCTCTCATCATAATTCTCACAGAATTGACCGTACATCCTTCCACCTCTCCTTCTTTTCTATGCATCGTTTTCCCTAAAAATGGCTTGCACAATCATATTTTTAAACGCACAAAAAAAGCAACGGAACATGTCCATTGCTTTTACATTCTTTCAAATCGATTCAAACTCGTTGTCTCTCTAACAAACGGGAGAAATAACCACCTTGATCCATCAACTCGTCATGCGAGCCCTCTTCGACGATCCCGTCTTTCGTGACGACGAAAATCTTATCCGCATTCCGGATCGTCGCTAAACGATGCGCAATGACGAGCGTCGTCCGGTTCTCAGACAGCTCGGCAAGAGATTCCTGAATCAGTGCTTCCGTTTCCGTATCAAGGGCAGACGTTGCTTCGTCCAGAATCAGAATCGGTGGATTCTTTAGGAACATCCGTGCGATAGCAAGTCGTTGCTTTTGTCCACCCGATAACTTGAGTCCGCGTTCGCCGATTTGTGTCGCATACCCATCTGGAAGATCCGCGATCATCGGTCCGAGGTGGGCACGTTCCGCCGCTTGCACGATGTCTTCGTGCGTCGCATTCAGATCACCGTAGGCGATGTTTTCAGCGATCGTCCCTGTGAACAAGAAGACATCCTGCTGGACGATACCGATTTGTTGACGTAGTGACTCCTTCGTCATTTGCCGGATATCAATTCCGTCAATTGTGATTGCGCCATCTAGAACATCATAAAAACGTGGAATTAATGAACAGATCGTCGTCTTCCCTGCCCCGGATGTTCCGACGAATGCGACCGTCTGACCAGGTTCGACCGTCAGATTGATGTGTTCTAAGATTAGACGATCCGCTTCATATCCGAATGCGACATCCTTGAAGGTGATGCCACCGTTCAAGCGATCAACGACGAGCGCATCTGGCGCATCAGGTAAGGACGCATCTTCATCAATCATCGAAAGGAATCGCTTAAAGCCCGCCATCCCTTTCGGATACATCTCAAGCAATGCCGTGATCTTATCGATTGGCTTCAATAAGATATTCATGTAGAGAATGAAGCCGACGAGTTCTCCTGCCGTTAAGGCTTCGCGATATGTCAGGTACGCACCGACGACTAAGACGGCAAGTGTCATCAAACGAGTCGTCAAGTAGATGCCGGACAGGCTCTTACTCATGACCTTGTAGGCATTGATCTTCGACTGACGGAACGTTGCGTTGTCTTTTTCAAAACGCTCGATTTCGTAAGCTTCGTTCGTGAACGACTGGACGACACGGACACCGGAAACACTGTCCTCGACGCGTGAATTGACTTCCGCGATGTTACCGTACATCCGGTCCCATGATTTATTCATCCGAACGTTCGCATAACTGATCAACCAGATCAGGAATGGCACAGCAATGATCGTCACGAGGGCAAGCGGCACATTGATCGTCAGCATGATCGAGAATGCACCAAGCAAGGTCATGACGGCAATGAACGCATCTTCCGGACCATGATGGGCTAGTTCCCCGATATCGAACAAGTCATTTGTGATCCGGCTCATGATATGACCCGTCTTTGTATTGTCAAAGAAACGGAACGACTGTTTCTGGACATGACTAAACAACTGACGACGCATATCGGTCTCGATATTAATCCCGAGCTTATGTCCGAAATAGTTGACGACGAATTGCATCAGCGTACTGATAACGTATAACGCTAATAATCCGACGCTGACAAGGATGATCCAGTTCATCTCTCCGTTTGGTAACAAGGAGTCGATGAACCATTTAACTGCGAGTGGAAACGCAAGTTCTAAAACCCCGACGAATAAGGCAGACGTGAAATCGAGCCAGAATAAACGTTTATGTGGGATATAATACTGATAAAAACGGTGTAACATGTGTAGCCTCCTTCCGAGTACTTCTAGTGTACTTGAACTTTTTTGAAAATACTCCTTCTACCTATTCGTTTTTTTGAAAAACGGTATTACAGTTTTCCAGACAAAAATTATATTTTTAATTCAGGGGAATCAGCACTTTTTATGACAAAATGGTAACAACGATTTTTACCTATCTCTTGGAAGGAGCTATGTCACGTGAAAAAGACCGTTCTCGCCCTCACGACGCTCGCTTTGGTCGGTACCACAATTCCGGTTTCAGCCGCGTCAACGACACTGACTTTGACGGATAACGTCAACATTCGCACGGCTGCCTCGACTTCCGCGAAGGTCATCACGACTCTAAAAAAAGGTACGAAGCTGACAGCTGTCAAGAAAGTCAACAGCTGGTATGAAATCCGCTATCAGTCGAAACCAGCTTTCATTACTTCAGCATACGTCAAAGCAACGACGGAAAAGGCTCCGACAACTACGACCTACATAACGAACACCGATGCCGTCAACGTCCGGCAAAAAGCAACGACGAGTTCGAAATCACTCGGAAAACTGGCAAAGAATACTGTCTTGACTGTTCAGAAACAATCAGGTGATTGGTACCAAATCACATATAAGAAACAAACGGCCTATGTCCATGCGACGTTAGTCAGTAAAAAGACATCAAACGTCATGACGGATTCCAAACCACCAGTGACGACTCCCGTCAAACAAGTCGTTAAAGCGGTCGATCGATCGAAAGTCTACACGGTTAATGCGAAGGAAGGCTTGAATGCTCGGACTGCTGCAGCGACGAATGCAAAAATCTACAAGACATTACCGCATCAGACGGTTCTTGATGTCACAGGTGCCGTTGATTCATGGTACCAAGTCAAGCTCGACGGAAAAGAAGCATATGTCGCTTCGACCTATGTCAAAGCTTCAACAAAAGCATCACCACCAACAACGCCGACGACGCCTGGAGTCTCTTTGACGCCGGTTGATGCTTCGAAGACGTATCGCGTCAACGCACCAACTGGATTGAATGTCCGTACGTTACCTTCGACGTCGTCTAAAGTCTTCACACAAGTTGGACACGGTTCGACAGTCAATGTCACGGGTGAAACGACAGGAAAAGATAGCGGCTGGTACCAGATCAAGATTGGAACTGGTCTTTACTATGTCGCGAAGAGTTACATCACGACGGGATCCGTCACGACGACGCCTCCGGTCACTCCAACGACACCACCTGTAACGACCGTTCCTGGTTCAACATTGATGGAACGTGCGATTTCGATTGGGCAACAATATCTTGGAACGCCATATCGCTGGGGCTCAAGCAATCCAGTCAACGGTGGCTTCGACTGCTCTGGTTTCATTAATTACACGTTGAATGCTGCTGGCTATTCTGTCGGACGGACGAACGTCAACGGTTACTGGAACGATGACCGTTATCTTGGGGTAAAGCTTTCGAAACTTCGTCAGCCAACACGCGGCGATATCATCTTCTTCGAAAACACGTATGCCGCTGGTCCAACACATATCGGCATCATGCTGAACAACGACCAGTTCATCCATGCAAATGAACCAGCTCTTGGCATCAGCCGTCTTTCAGAACGTTACTGGACACAAAAACTGTTAGGCTTTAAATCACTTTAAGACATTTTTCATCCATCCTTCGGGGTGGATGTTTTTTTGTCTTAACACCTCTTTTTGGGATATACTGGATATGGAAAGGATGTGTCCGCATGTCTTACAAAACACTTTATGTCCGACTTCTCTTTCTTGCCTTATTGATTTTTGGTGGCTCGATGCTCTTGCATTATATCCAGACGGGAGACGTCTATATCGGACACCTCGTCGTTTCCATCCTTGCATGCGTCTTTTTGCTTTTTAGACTAACTAGATCCTCACACGAACAGGCATGAAGCGCACTTGCTTCATGCCTGTTTTTTCGTCATTGAACATTAACCAATGCTTGTATCTCTCGCTCAAGATCGACTTTGAGCCGTTCACTTTGAAGGTCATCCTTCAATCGTAAAACATCCTCCAGTCGTTCCTGACCAATCCCTCGTTGCATCGCCAGTACGAGCGTCTGAAGCATCATCGCTTGATCAAACCCACTTGCTGCTAGCCACGCATCTTGCATCTCCCATATCTTATCGACGCTCTGCTGCAGCGTCTGATTCGGTAATTCGATGCCATTGACAAGGAGATGGACTTCGAGTTGTCCGATGTAATGTTTCGCGTCATCGATCGCCACAGTGACGAGTTTTTCCCACGCCATTTGCATGCCGTTCGTATCATTTTCGAAAATCGCGATGAGTCCTTTCGTCAAATCAACTTCGATCCGTCCAACGGCAGTCGTTTCACTAAATGCAAAAAACTGTTCCAATCGATCAAACTCTTGCTGTGATTGTTCGATTTCTCCTTCTAGATATAAAAACAGTCCGAGGAAACGTTGAAACGAAACGACATGATAATAGACATCTTGCTCTCGCATGTACTGAACCCCTTCACGCAATAAGGCGATCGCTTCTGCGTAGTGATCATCGAACAGACTCGCACGGAGCGCACGAAGGATTTGAAGCTTTAAATAGGTTTTCGGCGCAAGTGGAATCTCGCGTGGGACGTCCATAATTTCAATCAGCTCATAGGCTTCCTTCGTCCGTTTGAGATTGAATAAGAAGTAAACTTTCGAGATTTGAACGAGCAGCTGCTCATCTTGACGACCGAGCTGTTGAAAAACTCGCTCCGCCTTCTCGAAATATGTTAAACCGAGCTCTGGATCCGTCGTTCGGAAGGCATCACCATATTCCTGAAAGACCTGTCCTTGCCAGTAAGAGTTTGTCTCTGGAACTAAATATGGGCGCAGAATTTCCTGAACTTTTTCGTCCGAATGATACGGGGTATCCCGTGAACGGATTGTTTCGATAAGTTCCCGCATTTGAACATCGCGTGGATCGAGCATTAATTCTTCGACCGTCACCTGTAAACGTCTAGCAATCGCCTGTAAGGCGGGAACAGACGGTGTCGCTTTCCCATTTTCGACCATACTGAGCATTGACTTCGTGATGATGCCGGTCGCAACATCCGTTTGCGTCATTTTTTTCTGTTTTCGGATCTGTTTGATACGTTCCCCTAACACACTGGTCACTCCTTTTATCATAAAAGTTAAATTATATTGAACTTTATCTTTACATTTTTCTTCCACTCCTTTATTCTACACTAAAGTTCAATAAAATTTAACTCTGAAGGTGTGAACATGATGTCATTTAATTTAAAACGTGTCTTATTCGGAAAGTTTTGTTCGTTATTTGCGGCTAGTCTATTCACGTTCGTCGCCGGACTGACCGTCTTACGGGAAACATCGTCTGGTTTTCAGTTTGCGCTCGTCCTGCTTGCAGGATCAGTGCCACGGATTTTGCTCTCACCGATTGCTGGTGTCCTTGCTGATCGCTGGAATCGGAAACGCATCATCGTCACGACCGAGAGTCTAAGTGCACTCGTCTTATTTGGACTCTTGCTCTATTCGCTACAAGCTCCGTTACATACTATTCATTACATCGTCGCTAGTGTGCTCTTGACGAGCCTGTCGACGTTCCTGTCCGTCACCTTATCAAGTTCGTTACCGCGACTCGTACAAGAAGAGGAGTTACAACGCGGGAACGCCCTCTTCTCGACGATTCAATCGACCTCAACGATCACCGCTCCACTCGTTGCGGGATTGCTCATCGCTGCTGTCTCGATCACGCAATTCTTGATCTTACCGTTTCTCCTGTTTGCTTCTGCAGCTTGGTGGAATAGCCGCCTCCGCTTTCTTGCAGTCGATACCTCTTCTTCAGCTATTACCGATACTCCATCCTTTGTCTCGGAGTTTAAAGAAGGCTATCGCTATCTGTTCCGTCAACCGGTATTGACGACACTCGTCCTGATGGCGATCGTCCTGAACTTCTTTTTTGTCGCTTTCGAAATCTTGTTACCGATCGTTTTGCTAGATCGACTGCAATTCACGCCATTTCGGTTTGGATTAGTCGAGTCCGCACTGGGTGCTGGTCTTCTTGTCGCTTCGTTGCTTCTTGCCTTACCTCGCTTTACCGTGAAACGTCCGTTACGGACGATATTCGAGTCGCTCTTTTTGATCGCCTCTTGTTATGCGCTTCCTGCACTTGCTTTACTCGGCTACGTTCCCTCTGCTCTACTACTACCCTTTTTCATGATTCTATTGTTCATCGACGGCATGCTCGTCTTACGGATGAACATTCCGCTACAACTCATCGTGCAAAAACAGACTGATCCAGCTTACCTCGGGCGTGTCATCGGTGTCCTTGAATCGGTCGCCATGGCGATGATGCCGATTGGTACCCTATTATTTGGTTTACTCAGTGATCATGTGTCTATCATCGTGCTACTTGCAGTCGGTACAGTCGGCTTGTTCGGTGCAGCGTTATTCGGATTCTTCCGATTGCGTAAAGACATCGTATCCGAACGCATTCCAGTAGTAGACGCAAAAAACACGTCCTCCCTCACTTCGTGAGAAAGGACGTGCGTATAAATCAGACTGTCGCTTTGACAGCGTCCATGATTAATTTTAATGATTGTTGTTTTGCTTCCTTGTCAGCAATCATCGAAGCGATCATTACTTCGTCTGTGCCATAAGAATCGGCAAGCTCTTGTAATTGTTTTGCAACGGATTCCGGGTTACCGACGATCATCCGTTTCCGATTTTCAGCAATCCGGAACTGATCTTGGAACGTATACGGATACGCTGCTGCTTCTTCCGGTGTCGGCGTTCCTGTTGACGAGACCCCTTTTTCCAGTAAGAGCAGAGATAAATCAAGGCTTGACGCCAAACGTTCTGCTTCTTCCGTCGTTTCGGCACATGTCACGAAGATCGAAACGAGTGTTTGTGGTGTCTCATTAAACGACGTCGCCATGAAATTATGACGATAGTAATCCATTACTTCCTGACCACCCTGTCCATTGATGAAGTGGGCAAATGCAAATCCGAATCCGCGTTGTGCGGCGTTCAAGGCACTACCACCACTTGATCCGAGCAACCAGCCTTCTGGTGTCGTATCGACTTCTGGTGTGGCGACGAGTCCCGCGAACCGGTGTCCGGCAGGTGCCCCGTCTTTCAGGTAGTCGACGAGATCATCAAGTTGCTCACCATAATCAGCTCCACCAAACCGTGGCGACGAACCTTCTTGTAACGCACGCGTCGCAAGCGGCATACCGCCCGGTGCCCGACCGAGACCGAGATCAATCCGGTTCGGAGCAAGTCCTTCGAGGACACGGAAGTTCTCCGCAACTTTGTAGGCACTGTAATGTGGCAACATAACACCGCCTGAACCAAGGCGAATCTGTTTTGTCACGGCTGCCATATACGCGATCAAGACTTCCGGACTCGAACCGGCTAGTGTTTTTGCGAAGTGGTGCTCGGATACCCACAGGCGATGATAACCGAGTTCGTCCGCGATTTTCGCGAGCTCGACCGTTTCGTGTAAGGCATCAGATGGGGATTGTCCTTTAGAGACCGGGGATTGGTCTAAAATACTAAGTTTCATATATGTCTCTCCTTTTTCTTTCGAATGCGTACTTACACTGTACGCCTCCTCGTTGTACCGTGCAACGAAACTGCTTCTTTCTGTCATGGGGACGTTTTTATTTTAAAATTCAGGGAACAATCCTTACGTGAGCATAAAAATCTAACGAATGAGGTGGAGCTACATGTCAACGCATACTACGAATCAAGAAGCAGTCGAAACGGTCAAGAAACTGATCGATAAAATCGAGACAGCGATGCTGACGACGATTTCAGCAGAAGGACTCGTATCGCGTCCGATGCAGACACAGGATATCGAATTTGATGGCGACCTCTGGTTCCTCACTTCAAAAGAAACGGACAAGTATCAAGAATTACTTAAGAATCCGAGTGTTAACGTCGCGTACGTCGACAAATCATACGTCTCGATTCGTGGGACAGCAGAACTCGTCGAAGACATCGAACGAAAAAAAGAGCTCTGGAGCCCACGTTACGAAGCATATCTTGGAACGACATACGAAGATCCGAAAGTCGTCTTGATCAAGGTCAACACGGAAGCTGCTGAGTACTGGGAAACAGGAAACACGACAAAGTCCGTCAAACAAGTCTTGAAGAAAGTCGTCGGCAAAGACGATGAGAACGAAATCAATAAAACAGTCGACTTATCTTGACGAGTTAAACCCGCGCAGCTTGCGTGGGTTTTTTCATGTGAAGATAGTCGTTTGAAGATAGTCGTTTTTCTCAAAATGATGTAACATAATAAAATGAACTAATACGTAACTTAACTAAAAGGAGTACAATCATGGGAGAATTTTTTACGTTATTACGCCGGGGTAACCGGTCTGCGTTGACGGCAGGCATCGTCAACTCTATCATCGCCATCATCAAGGCAATTGCCTACGTCCTGACGGGAAATGTCGCGATGTTCGCCGAAATGATGCATACGCTCGGGGATGCTGCCAATCAATTTTTCGTCTTCATCGGTTCTGCCCTCAGTAAAAAAGCACCAACGAAACGGTTCCCGAATGGCTTTGGTCGTCTCGTCAATCTCGTCTTGTTAGGCGCAATCCTCTTTGTCGGCATCATGGCCTACGAAACGATTCATGAAGGGATTGCCCACATCATCGAACCGACAGAATCGACAGGCTTCTGGATCACGTTATCCGTTTTATTCGCAGGGGTCGTCTTAGAAAGTGGTGTGTTCTTTAAAGCAATGCAGGAAATCGCGCATGATGCGAAATTGGACTCAAAAGGACCACGCCTCATCCTCGACAGCTTCCGGTCACTGAAGCAAGCAAAACCAGCGACACGCCTTGTGTTCCTTGAAGACTTAGTCGCAACGGCTGGCGGAATCGTCGCGATGATCGCCGTCATCATCTCACATGTGACACCGTTTCATCAGGCAGAAGGAATTGCTTCTATCCTGATCGGGCTGATGATGTTTTACGTCGTCGGAAACGTCTTCCTGCAAAACGCAGCTGGTGCACTTGGTGAAGCCGATGAGACGATGGCAGCACGTCTCGGCGGACTGATCATGAAAGACCCAGACGTCAAAGACATTAGTAAACTGGAAGTTATTAAAGAAGGCGATCATTTCCACGTCGAAGTTGAAATCGAAGTTGATCCGACGTTGACGATCGCTCAAGCAGACGACATCAAGGACCGCCTTGAACTGCAGATCCGTTTGCAACAAGGCATCATCGATGTGACGATCGGCTTTGACGAAGACGATAAGATTCAACAGTATGTCGTCGCTTCTGACGAGTCATGACACCGTTCACGCAAGATGTCCTGACCATCATCCGTTCAATCCCTGCTGGTCGGGTCATGACGTACGGGCAAGTCGCTCGACTCGCCGGTCATCCGCGTAGCGCACGACAAGTGGCGCGGATTCTTCACAGCATGAGTACGACGGAACGTCTACCGTGGCACCGCGTCCTTGCTGCTGGCGGAAAACTATCGCTCGAAGGCGATGAACAACGGCTGGCACTTGAAGCAGAAGGTGTCGAGTTCCTTACAATCCGTCAACTCGATTTATCGCGTTATCAAGTAAGAAGTGAATAGATGAAAAATAAAGGGATGACCGGTGTATGTACCAGTCATCCCTCTTTTTGTTATTTTGAATCAAGCTTTTGACGTACTCGAAGCCGCAGCAATTTGTCGACGTACTTCTGCTTCAAGCTGTGGTTCCGGTGGTTGCCAGCCTTCTGGTTTCATGACCTTTTGGTCAGATTCTCGGAAGATTGGTTTTCCGTCCGGTCCAAGCTTCGCCATATTGGCACGTTGAACGATCTCGAACAATGGAGCCGGATCAAGCCCGATCTCAACAAAGCTTCCCATGATGAAGTAGAGCGCGTCCGTCAAGGCATCCCCTTGTCCAACGAGTCGTTCGACATCTGTTTCGGGTTGTTTCATCTGGAGCGATTTTTCGACCGCTGTATCAAGCCCTGACTTGAAATGTTCGATCGCCTCGAGGAACTCTGCTTCACTTGTCGCCGTTTGATGCAAGAACTCAACGACCGCTTCTTCCGCCGTCCAGGTCGAGCGTTTAATCCCACGATCGACCGTCATAGGTGTTGGCGTCGTTGCGCCAGGGTGTGAAAACACACGGTGGAATTCCTTTACGTCTTGATAATAATTTGTCATAACCGATCATCCCCTTTTACCGAATGTCTCCATTCTAACAGGTTCAGAACCGGAGTTCGACTCATTGATGAACGACGTCGAGTAAAGCCATCCCACGCGTGATCAATTCATCTCGCTGTGCGGACGTCGCTTTTAAGCGCTCGAGATCTGCAATCAGACGTGGTTGATCGACTTCATCCGCTAACTCAAGTAATTCGAGGCGGAGTAACCAAGCGTCCGGTAACTGGACGAGTGTCTGGTCGATCAGTTGCGGCAACCGTTCCCGACCAGCACGTCCTTCGCGAATCTCACGAACGACTTCGAAGATCGGATCAGCCGCTGTCAACGGACGTTCGATTCGTTCGAACTCGACCGTTTCCGGAATCGGCTTCAGTGCTTCAACTTCCGTTCCCGGGAATGCTGACGTGATGTCACCGACGATCAATTCCATCCGGTCCATCGTCATCGTTTTCCCGTCGTTCGAGAGCGTTGCTTCTTCTAAGACGACGAGTGCCCGGTGACCATTGACGTTTTGAATTGCTGTGATGTCGCCTGTGACGTGAACATTTCCTTCCGCCCAGTCGAGACGTTCACCGACTTTGACTTGCATCAATACTTCGTTCAATTCCTTGCCGTGAAGGAGTGTAAAGCCTTCCGGATGATCTGCAAGTCCTTGACCTGTCAACACTTCATCGTTTGCAGCCAACGCTGTCGGTCCAGTCAGTTTGACGATATGCAGCGAATCGTGAATTTCTTGCGTTTCAGGAACACCGACGAGTGAGAGACCGCTGTCGAAAACGAGCGTCGACAGGTTGCCTGATTCAACGGCTTTCGTCAGTCCGTGGATGCCACCGCGAATGTAGGACATCGATTGAGCGAATTCTTCAAGTGCGTCGCGGAGTTGTTCAAACGATTCACAGACGAAGAGTTCTTTTTGCATGCTCGTCACGTCATGTTTCGTCGCAAGTGCTTTTTCAAGCGAGAATGGATGTTTAACGACCGCGTCCGTCAAACAATGGCGACTTTCACCGACTGATGATAGAAGACCTGCCCCGTAGATTTGTGGGTTGTCGATATCACCGATCAAACCGAATTCAACCGTCCACCAGAACAGACGTGAGATTTCGTTCGCTTCCGAAATCCCTTTGACGTGTGTCCGTGTCTCTGCAAGCTCAATTTCAGCTTGTTCGATATCGGCTGACGTCGAGAATGGACTCTCTTTGACGATCGTCAATTTCTTTAGTGCCTTGAATACGTCATGCTCGGCTTTATGATTAAAGGCATGTGCCCCGATCTCACCGAAGCGACGAACGAATTCCGCGTAGACCGGATTCATCAAGATCGGTGCATGCCCCGCTGCTTCGTGCAGAATATCCGGTGCTGGTGTATAGAGAATGTTATCGACCTTCCGGATGTCGGTCGCAATCGGTAATAAACCATGTCCTTGGAAATCGAAGAAAGCGACGCCAGGAATGAGACCATCGACCGCGACTGTTCTCCAGCCTCCACGGCTTAGGTTCGCTGTCATCTCACGTACATCTGGAATCCGTTCCGGGCTGATGCCCGATGCAGCAAGCCCTTCGAGGTATGCTGGATGTGCTGTATCTTGTAACGTATTTAAATTCAGTCGCATGACGTATCTCCAAACGGCATGATCTGTTGGCGTGTAGTCTTCGTAGTGCTGTGGTGCGACATGTGGACGTAAGTGACTTGGAATGATTGGTGTAGACATATGAGTTCCCCCTTGAATGAATGTAAGATAACAAAAAAGCCCCTGCCGAACGTATCGTTCGACAGGGGCGACGAAAGCCGCGGTACCACCCTGATTACCCAGTCATCAACTGAGTCACTCATGATTGGGATAACGGTTTGCTCCGCTCGCTTATGCAAGAAGCTCAGAAACTGTAATTCAACACCATCTGTGTACACGTTCGCAGCGCCACGTGCTCTCTGAAACAGGGAGATGGTCTTTACTTCGGTTTCATCATCGCTTAATCTTTCGTTCTGTTATGCTGTTATACTGTTATGCTTTTAGCAAGTAAAGTATCGTTAAGGAGGACTATACGCTTACTTTTTACTTTCGTCAATGGCTTTTTTACGTTTAAATCGATTAAATGTTTTATCACGGACTGATTTTTGTTCGATCGTCAATGATGTGATATGGCGACGAAGCCCACCATTGAGCCGTTTTTCAAAGGATTCGAGTTCTTGTATCCACTCGTTCATCGAGACGACGATCGGTAAAATTTCCATGATGACTTCTTCCTCGAGTTCATCACGGTCGAGAAAAGAGTGCTTGACGAAGGCAATGTTTTCTTTGACGAGATCCTCCATCGCGAGCGGTTCTTCCGTCAACAGGAGATCGTATGTCAGCAAGACTTTCTCTTGTCGCTGGGCGATGTGCATCAAGTGATAGAACAGTTCACTTCGAAGATCGTCTGCAATCGAATCAAGTGCCTTCTCTCGTTCTCTAAAGCGCTCTGCCGTCGCGACACCACGTTCGAGGCACGATTGCATATGTTTGAGGATCAGCAGGTTTCGTAGAAGCGAGGCATGCTTCTGACGCGTTCCTCGAATTTCTTCCTTGTGTAGGTTGAACAGGTTTTGTGTCTCAAGGAGCGAACGTCCCATCTTATCGATTGCTGCCCGATATGGGGTGACCTTGCCTTCAAAGGCAATTGCTCGCGTGACGACGAGTAGTTTCTCAAAGAGTTTCGTCGCTTTCTGGTAATAGACATTGCCGTAACGTGGCGGGAAAATCAACGCATTGATGCCGAGTGCACAACCGATCCCGAGCATGACGAGCAAGTAGCGGATCAAAACGACTTGCCAAAGTGGTTCGGTCGCAGTCGCGACACTTTCGAGAATGACGATGATCATCAATACGACGTGTGGAATCGTCCGCCCGAAACCAAAAGCTAGCAAAATCGAAATTGCTGCCATGATGACAATCCCGATCGCAAGCGGATTCGCCGGATTATCGCCTAAAATCCAAAGTGCGAGTAACGTCAAAAAGGCACCAATCAAGTTGGCCTCTGCTTCTTCGAGAAATTGTTTCCATGTCTGATAGACCGAAGGCAGGAGTGTCGTCGCTGCCGAGATCGCAGGCAGGATTGGGCTGAGGTTGAACAGGTTACTGATCAACAGCGCCAAGATGACCGCAAGACCTGTCTTAATGGTCCGTGGTCCGATTTGTAAGGATTGTCCACCCATGTCCATCCCTCCTTCTTATTCAGTATGCCCTCTATTCTTCACCGTTAGCCGTCAAAATTCAACAAAAAATCCCCTCCGCTTAAAAACGGAGAGGAGATTTAGGTGAATTATGATGCTTTCGTACCTGTTCCTTCTGTCATTTCCGCTTTCGCGACCGATTGGTCAACAAGCGGTTTTTTGAGGAAGGATAGGATTGCCGCACCGACGAGTGAACCGATGAGGATCGCACCCGCGTAACCGACGATTGCCATGACCGTACCTGATGGACCATCAAGTAACGGGAAGACGAAGATACCGCCGTGTGGTGCAGGGAGCAAGACGCCGAAGACGATCGTCAACGCACCAGCGATCGCTGAACCGATGACGCTTGACGGAATGACGCGCAGTGGATCGGCTGCAGCGAATGGAATCGCACCTTCAGTGACGAACGATGCGCCCATTGCGTAAGCAGCGATACCTGCTTCACGTTCTTGCGGCGTGAATTTCTTACGTGCGAACAATGTGGATGAGAAGGCAACGATGAGTGGTGGAACCATACCACCTGCCATGACAGCTGCCATGACTTCCGTGTTACCTGCTGTAAGAGCAGCTGTACCGAAAACGTATGCTGTTTTGTTGATTGGACCACCCATGTCGATTGCCATCATCGCTGCGACGAGCATACCGAGGAGGATTGCGTTTCCACCACTGAGTCCGTTCAATGAATCTGTGAGCCATGTCATGAACTTCGCAATCGGCTCATTGATGACGAGCAACATGATCATTCCTGTGATGAATGAACCAAACAGAGGATAGAGCAAGACTGGTTTGATTCCTTCAAGTGCTGCTGGAAGACCTTTGAATACTTTAACAAGCAAGAGTACGACGTACCCGGCAAGGAAACCGGCAATCAATCCGCCGAGGAAACCAGCGTTACCGTTGCTTGCAAGGAAACCAGCGATTAGACCAGGAGCAAGACCTGGTTTATCAGCGATCGACATCGCGATAAATCCAGCGAGGATCGGAATCAAGAGACCGAACGCGGCTTTCCCGATCGTCATCAATTGCGCAGCGAATTCATTGTACGATGGATCTTTTGGGTTCGCAGAGTTGATACCCCAGAAGAAGCTGATTGCGATCAAGAGACCACCTGCAACGACGAGTGGTAACATCGCGGATACCCCACTCATCAAATGTTTGTAGAATCCGCCACGAGCTGGTTTTGAGCTTTCGCTTGAACCGCTTGCTTTGTAGACAGGTGCATCCTGTTTGACGGCACGGTTGATCAATTCTTGTGGTTTCCGAATTCCTTGTGCAACTGGTACTTCAACGACGTGTTTACCGTTAAAACGATCCATCTCAACTGCTTTATCCGCTGCGACGATGATGGCTGTCGCATCGTTGATATCTTGTTGTGTCAAACCGTTCTTGACGCCTGTCGATCCGTTCGTCTCGACTTTGATACGGACACCCATCTCTTCCGCTTTTTGACGAAGGGCATCAGCTGCCATATACGTGTGTGCGATTCCTGTCGGACAAGCTGTGACGGCAAGGATATATGGTGCGTCTTGATCGACGTTGTCGCTTGAGACGTCAACTGGACCTTCTTCTTCGCGTTCCTTCGCTTCGATTGCTGCGATGACTTCGTCTTTCGTTTTAGCCGCAAGGATCGTATCGCGGAAGTTCATATCCATTAAATAAACGGATAGTTTCGAGAGTGTTTCAAGGTGTGCATTATCTGCGTTCTCACCCGCTGCAATCATGAAGAACAACCGACTTGGTTGACCGTCGAGTGCTTCGTAGTCAACGCCTGCCGAACGCCCGAAAGCGATTGCTGGTGTTTTGACCGCTGCTGTTTTTGCGTGTGGGATGGCAATACCTTCTCCTAAACCTGTCGTACTTTGCGCTTCCCGTGCGAGAATTGCTTCTTTATATGCCGAGCGATCGTTTAGTTTTCCTGCCCGATCGAGGACGTTGACGAGTTCATCGATGACAGCGGCTTTAGATGACGCTTGTAAATCAAGTTGAATCGTATCACGTGTCAAGAGATCAGTAATTTTCATGAGTAGTCACACTCCTTTTAGGATTGAATGAGTTCAACGACGTTGACGTCTACGAGGAGACGATCGATATCTTCTTTCGTACAAAGACCGAAGGAATAAGCAGACGCGCTGCCAGTCGTTACCGCATAGCGGAACGCTTCTTCTGGTGATTTGCCGAGCGCGTGGCTGGCGACGAATCCAGCGACGAGTGAATCTCCGGCACCGACGGAATTGACGAGCTTTCCTGCCGGTGTGTTTGCCGTGTAGGCACCTTGACGATTGACGAGCAGTGCTCCGTCTCCTGCAAATGAGATGACGACATTCTCGGCACCACGCTCGACGAGCTGTTGCGCGTATGGAACGGCCATCTCCTTCGACGTAATCTCGACGTCGAAAATTTCACCGAGTTCATGGTGATTCGGCTTGATTAAAAATGGACCGAGCGGTAAGACTTCAAGCATCGCTTCCTTCGTCGTATCGACGGCGAAGCGGACGTTCCGTTCATTCAAGATCGTCGCGATATGACGATAGAGATCATGCGGTAGACTGCTTGGGATACTGCCTGCGAAGACGACGATGTCACCGGCTTGCATCGTCTTGAATCGGGATAATAAATGCTCCAGCTCTTCCGGTTGAATCTTCGGTCCCGCTGCATTCAGCTCAGATTCTTGATCGGCACGAATCTTTACGTTGATCCGCGTCTCATCTTGAATCGGTGTGAAGTCCGTTAACACGCCTCGTTTCTCGAGTTCCGTCCGGATGAATTGTCCAGTACTTCCTCCAAGGAATCCGAGTGCTTGTGTTTCTACCTCATAGTTTTTTAGGACGAGAGAGACGTTGATTCCTTTCCCTCCGGCCACTTTTTCCGCCTGTTCGACACGATTGACTTGTCCTGCCTCAAATACCGGTAACGTGACATAATAGTCGATTGATGGGTTGAGTGTCAGTGTATAAATCATTTCGCGTTCACCACCTCTGTGTATTGACTGTATTTCGCTGCTTGCTCACTGGATGTCGTCGTGATGATCGTCGCCGCTTGCAAGGACGCCACCCGACTGAAGCTGATCGCATCCAGCTTCGTCTCATCGACGAGTACATACGATTGTTTTGCTAATTCGATCGCTGTCTTCTTTACGAGTGCCTCTTCCGGATCTGGTGTCGTGAAGCCTTGTGCCGGATGAACACCGTTCATCCCAAGGAACGCGACATCAAAATGGTAAATCAACATTCCTTCACGTGCGTTGTAACCGACGAGTGCCTGCGTTGAATGCTTGAGTTGCCCTCCGACGACGAACGTCGGGATACGGTGATAGAGTAACGTGTTCGCTAGAGGAAGACTGTTCGTTACGACCGTAATCGCCTTCTCTTCGAGATACGGAACGATGGCAAGCGTCGTCGTTCCGGCATCGAGATAGACATACATACCGTCTTCAATCAGGTCGGCAGCCGCTCGCGCGATCCGTTCCTTCTCTTCGACATGCTGATCACTCTTCTCGAAGTAACTCAGTTCTTCAATTTGCAAATGGTTTGCTGTTGCTCCCCCGTGCACTCGACGCAGGTGACCTGCTGTCTCGAGTTGTGATAAATCCCGACGAATCGTGGATTCACTCGCACCGGTTTGTTCGACGATCTTTTGCATCTTGACGACTTCTTCTCGGGCTAAAAGCTCAAGGATGAGTTGATGGCGTTTTTTGGTTAACATAAGGTTTCCCTCCGCATCTTTAATATAAAGCGTTTACATATAAAAATCAATCAAAAACGTTCAAAATTTATATAAATTCTTTATAAAACGTTCAAAATACGACTTTTTTCGACATGAAACCGTTCTTATAGTTTCATTATACATCAAAAACGGTCATTTTATGACTGTTTTATTTTTTGAAATCAATCATTTTTTAAATTTTTGACGATTTTCACAAAATAAAAAACCACTTTCCAAAGTAATTTGGAAAGCGGTGAATGCAATTCAATCAATTCGGTCATCTTCGTTCACTGGACTTCATTTTGTAAACGACCGATTCCTTCAATCGATACTTCGACGACATCCCCTGTCTGAAGGTAGACCGGTGGTTTCATACCATGTCCGACACCAGCTGGAGTTCCTGTCGCGATGACATCTCCGGCTTCAAGTGTCATCCCACGTGACACTTCCACTAAAATCGTTACGACGTCACGCAACATTAAGGCGGTTGATCCTGACTGTCGGAGTTGCCCGTTCACACGTGTCTCGACGAGGACGTCACTTGGATCAAAGCTATCCGCTGAGACGATGACCGGTCCAAACGGACAGAACCCATCGAGTGATTTACCACGGAAGAACTGGACGTGTTCTTTTTGTAAATCCCGTGCCGTCACGTCATTGACAATACTGTAGCCAAACACATGATCAAGCGCATTTTCTGGTGTCAGATCACGCCCCGTCTTGCCGATGATGATGGCGAGTTCTCCTTCATAATCCAGTTGCTTCGTCAAATCCGCATGCCGTTCGATTGGTTCGAACGGACCGACGATCGACGTCGGTGCTTTCGTGAACAAGACGAATTTCCCTGCTCCCGCCGTATCCATCTCTTTGATATGATCAGCATAGTTCTTGCCGACGCAAATGACATTTCGTGCTGGTACATACGGTGCGAGTTGTCGCACATCCCCTTTAAGTAGTGGTGCGATATCTAAATCAAGATCAACATCAAACTCACGTGAAATCACTTCAAGCAATGAATCGGTGTAGACTTGCCCTGTTACATCATATGTAGTGCCCTGTTGTTCAACCCCGATGCCAACTTTTCCATCTTGCTCAAATCGAAACCATTTCATCTTAAATGCCCCCTTTATTTTTAGTATAGCGAAACGGATAACCCGTCGCACCTAACCTCTTCAGCCTATATTCAGTCCTAAAATCATTTTACTATTATTTTCAAAGATAGAGCACCATCTATACATGTTACTCAATCGTTCCTCGATCTTGTTGTTCGTTTTATCTGGTGAAAAATTATGAAATCATCCGTTATAAATAGTTATCTCATGAATCATATTGAACAAATAGTACATTTAAATATTGAAACATCCTAAAATTGTTTATTCTTGCGATAAGAAGTTAAACTTTTCTATAGGAATATGATCAACGTTTATTGAACAATTGTATTTTTCTAATATGTTTTGAAGTAATGGAAAAATGTCGTTCAAATTATTTTTTTGTTTAAAATCATCAATAACTTCAACATCAAAGTTCCATCGACATTCTTCTTTATCCTCTAAAAAACCACCCGCCACTATACATAACTCATCATACGTTTCTTGAGTAACTTCCTCAGATGAAATAAGGAGTGCCTTAATATAATTATCATCTCCGAATTCGTCTTCCGAGATTCCATCAATATTTTTTAAATAAGGAAAATCGTCAATTGTGCTAGGACGTTGATAATCAATCAGTATCATGCAATAAATAGGTGGTGTTAAATAACCAGTTCTCAAAAAATATGCTTCGACCGACCTTAAATTGATTATTCTATTCAGGTGGTAATTTTTCATTTAGTGAACCTCGTTTATTTATTAGAGTGAGTTTAATTAATATTTTTAACGTTAGTTCAGATAACTTTCTTTAATAGTTTACACCTTATCACATCATACAACTATCGGATATATAGTACTTATATGACTCGTCAAGATAATAGAAAGGGGTAGCATTCCCATGTACCTAGGAATGCTACCCCTTTGATAAAATTCATTATGCAATCCGTTGCGCTAATCGATCAACAAGAGCCTGAGACTCTTCATTTAATCCTACCAATTCAACTTTTTTGCCGAGTCGTTCATATTTCAAGACGACGTTCTCGATCGCTTCGATGGCTGAATCATCAAATAAGTGACACGCTGAGAAATCGAGCGTGATGATCGATGATAGATCAGCATCGAGCTGGAACTGTTCCGCAAATGCAGTCGTCGACGCAAAGAATAACGGTCCACGGATCGTATAACGGACTCGTTCTGTTTGCTCCTCACGCTCGACTTGGATGCGAGAAATTTTTGACGCGAATAATAACGCTGCAAGCAAAATCCCGACAAGGACACCCATCGATAAGTCATGCGTCAATACCGTCACGAACACGGTCGCGAGCATGACCGCGGAATCACTTTTCGGTGACGTCTTGAGCATCTTGAATGAGCCCCAATCAAACGTCGCATACGAGACGAAGAACATGACACCGACAAGTGCTCCCATTGGAATCGTCATCAATAGATCGTTCATCGTAAACATCAATAGCATCAAAAACACACCTGCTGTCAACGTCGACAAGCGACCGCGTCCACCGGATGTGACATTGATGACTGATTGCCCGATCATCGCACAACCTGGCATTCCACCGAACATACCGGCGATAATGTTCGCAATTCCTTGTCCGCGCGATTCCATCGCTTTGTTCGACGTCGTATCCGTCATTTCATCAACGATTCGTGCTGTCAGTAACGATTCGATCAAACCAACGAATGCGAGTGACAAGGCATATGGGAAGATGATTTGAAGCGTCTCGAGTGAGAACGGGACATCTGGCAAGAAGAAGCTTGGTAACGCCGCTTCGATTTGTCCCATATCCCCGATGACACGGGTATCAAGCGAAAAGACGACTGTTAATACCGTCATGATCGTGATCGCAACAAGTGGCGCCGGAATCGCTTTCGTGACCCGTGGAAATAACAAGATGATGGCGAGTGACGCGGCGACCATCGCATACATAATCCAGTTTTGCCCTTCGAACTGTGGCAATTGCGCCGAGAAAATCAGAATGGCGAGCGCATTGACGAATCCGACCATGACAGCTCGAGGAATGAATCGTAATAACTTGGCAATTCCTAAAAAGCCGAACGCGATTTGTAGAATTCCGGCAAGTATACCGGCAGCTAGTAAATAATCAACACCGTGATCTTTGACGAGCTGAACGACGACGAGTGCCATCGCGCCAGTCGCAGCCGAAATCATTCCAGGGCGACCACCAGCAATCGAGATGACAATTGCAATGATAACGGAAGCGTATAGCCCAACCATCGGGTTGACACCAGCGATCAGCGAAAACGCGATTGCTTCTGGGACGAGTGCTAAGGCAACGACGATTCCGGACAACAAATCCGCTTTTGGTTGCAAGAACCACTCTTTTTTCCATTGAGTAAACATATGATGATTGAGACCCCTTTTCTAACATGAATGATCTCAGTGTAATGGGATTAGTTCCAAAAAGCAACCTTTTTAGGAAGTTTTGGTCCGAATGCGGGCAATCTCATCGACCATCGTTTTATAAGTCGCCATGATTTCCTGGCCCGCAAAGACCGGATCTTCATCCATCGTCTCGAGTGCCCGGCGCAGGAGATGGATTTTCGGTTTCTTACGTTCGAGCAATTCCTCATAGATGAAATCGAGAACTTCTTCATGTGCTTCCTTCGATTCTTCGGAAATCGAAGACAAGGTGATCAAACGCTTCATATGTGCGCTCGTCTTTTCGAATAAATCCTTCCGGATGACGACTTCATCTTGTGGACGATCGAGCCAGACCGATAGGAATCGTGGCGGAATCAATTGTTCCTCCGTCCGACTGACGTCTTCGACGAGATGCGTCAACCGATTGAACACATAGCGGACGACCCGTTCCGGTTGAGTGTTCGGCTCAGATTGACGGAAGAAGTACATTGCATATTGCAACATCCCCGTGTAAATGACTGCTAAATCTAGAAGGTACGGTTCCTTCGTCTGACCGAATAAATCACGTAATCGTTCGAACGTCCACTCGATCTCAAGAAGACGATTGTTTTCCATGAACGTCTTGAGTTCTTTTTCGTTCGAAGCAATGGCCTCTTCGAACAATGTATATAGTTTATATTTTTGCATCAATTCCAAATAACAGTTTCCTTGTTGAATGAACGTCTCGTAATCCGAGACATCCCGTCCGACGAGAATTTCCTTACGCGCGATCCGCATTTTTTCAAAGACGGTATTAAAGACATCAATGAATAATTCGTTTTTAGAGGAGAAGTAATTATAGAACGTCCCTTTAGAAACGTTACTGTGTTCGAGAATATCCTGAATGGATGTCGATTGATAACCCTTTTCGACGAATAGTTGATAGGCAGCATCTAATAATTGTTTCTTTTTTGGATTCATGGTCTTGTCCTTTTCTGTTCATAATTGGTTCGACAACCACTTATTTTAGTGTATGAAGCAAATAATTTGAACTCATTCGACTTCTGCTGGTAAGATAGCCAAGTCAGTCATAGAATTCAAGTCTAACATTTTAGACTCGTAGTACAAAAGGAGCATAACGAAATGCAATCAAGCAAGCAATCATCACGACTTTATTTAATTTTAGCTGTCCTCATGGCAGGTGCGTTCGTTGCGGTCCTAAACTCGACGTTACTCAACATCGCCTTACCGTCGATCATGAAATCGTTCGGTATTCAGGCAAGCACCGCCCAGTGGTTGACGACGGGATATATGCTCGTCAATGGAATCATGATTCCGACGTCAGCATTCCTCGTCCAAAAGTTCTCAACGCGCCAACTGTTCTTGACGGCGATGACATTGTTCTCACTCGGAACGATTATCGCCGGACAAGCACACATCTTCCCGCTTCTACTCGGTGCGCGCATGATGCAGGCGTCGGGTTCCGCGATCATGATGCCACTGTTAATGAACGTTCTCTTGACCGGTTTCCCAATCGAAAAGCGTGGGCAAGCGATGGGAATCTTCGGACTCGTCATCACCTTTGCTCCAGCAATCGGACCGACATTGTCCGGGTGGATTCTTGAACATTATGAGTGGCGGATGTTGTTCCATCTCGTCACACCGATCGCATTGCTCGTACTCTTCACGGGTGCCTTCTTATTGAAGAAAGAGACGGTTCAAAGTTCACTTAAGCTCGATTTGTTCTCACTCGTCCTTTCAAGCTTCGGCTTCGGTGGTTTGTTGTATGGATTTAGTTCCGCCGGTTCTGCCGGATGGGGATCTTGGACGGTCATCGGATCATTGATCATCGGTGTAATCAGTTTGACTTCCTTCATTATACGTCAATTCATGCTCGAAGAACCGATGCTTGAGTTCGGTATTTTCCGGTATCCGATGTTCGCTTTATCGCAAGGGATTTCAATGGTCTTGAACATGTCAATGTTCTCCGCGATGATCTTGATGCCGATCTACATCCAGACAATTCGTGGCATCTCACCATTTCACTCTGGTCTCTTGATGTTACCGGGTGCGATCGTCATGGCGATCATGTCACCAATAACAGGTCGTCTCTTCGACCGATTTGGTGCTCGCATCCTTGCCATCATCGGCTTATCACTGACGGTCTTGACGACGTTCTCATTCAGTCAGCTAGCTGCGGATACGTCATACGCGTTCCTCGTCATCATGTATACGTTACGTTTCCTTGGAATCTCGATGGTCATGATGCCGGTCATGACGAACGGATTGAATCATATTCCACAACATTTGACACCTCACGGTACGGCATTAAACAACACGTTGTCACAAGTATCGGGTGCGATTGGTTCAGGTCTGCTCGTGACGATCATGACATCGCGGACGAAACACCACGTTCCGGAACTCGCTTCACAACCTGAAGCTGCAAATCCGGAATGGTTGCAGATGCAGGCGATGATTGAAGGAATCAATGATACGTTCTTTATCGCGACATTACTCGCACTTGCTGCTTTGATCTTATCGTTTTTCATCAAAAAACGACGGACAACGACACTCGCAGTCGTCGAATCCGTCGATCAAGAACAAAAATATGCATGATTTGATTCTCCCCTGTCTAAAAAGATGGGGGAGTTTTTGTCTAATCCAAACGTTTGTTTAAATGCTGTCGATCATACATTCGTTGATTCGTACTCCCCCGAAAGCTTGTCGTTCGGTCAAGTTTCGATAGGATGAACGGACCATCAATCAATCCATCTAGTCGGCGTAACAAGGGGTGCCATTCTCGATGCTTGATGATCTCTTCCAACACATAGCCCGTATACAAGATCACTTCATAGTCTGGTCCGAGTCGTTCTAGTAGCCGATAGAGCGCTATTGCTTGTAACAACGGTTCCCCACCGGATAGCGTCAGGCGCCGGTGACCGGTTGCTTGAATCCGCGCGACCGTCTCGTCAATTGTCCAAGCTACGCCACCTGCAGGATCCCAGGAGGACGGATTATGACAGCCGGCACAGTGATGCGGACAACCGGCAAGAAATAACACCGTTCGTAAACCGGGACCATCGACGACGGAGTCAGGAAGAAGCGAGAGGACCCGTAACATCGTGTTTCACCCGATTCTGCTCTTCTGCCCGTTTCGCTTCATTCCAGCGGTCCAGCGTACCGACGAGATATCCGGTGATGCGCCGAATGCGTTCGATCGATCCACTCCCGCAAACTGGACATTGATCCTCGATCGTCTGCTCCGTTCGGCAATCAAGACAGCGATCGACGGGATGATTGATTGATCCATAACCGATTCCAGCCTCCGCCATTAAACGAACGATGTCTTCGATTGCTTCCGGATTTCCAGCAAGCGCACCATCCGTCTCGACATAGGTGATATGACCGCCATTACATAATGCATGGAACGGGGCTTCGAGTTGAATCTTCTCACGGATCGTCACGGGCGCATCGACAGGAATGTGAAAGGAATTTGTATAATACGGTCGATCTGTCACTCCTTCGATCTCACCAAAGTCACTGACATCGCGACGTGTGAACTTACCGGATAATCCTTCGGCCGGAGTTGCGAGTAAACTAAAGTTCAACCCTGTCTGTTCGCCAAAATTGTCGACTACCGTCCGCATCGCTTGAATCAATGCAAGACCAATCCGGTGTGCTAGTTCGGAATAACCATGATGACTCCCCGTCAGAACGGACAAACATTCAGCAAGTCCGATGAAGCCGACCGCTAACGTCCCGTGTTTGAGGACCGGACCTACCTGATCCGTATTTCTTAGCGTCTCACCGTCTTTCCAGACGTGTTGATATAAAAATGGAAACTCGTCAGCCGTTCGACTTGCCTGGAACTCATACCGTGCGATGAGTTGCCGGCATGCAAGTCTTGTCGTATCTTGGACGACTTCGAACATTTGATCGACGGTTTGACTCTGGAGTGCCAAACGGACGAGATTGATGCTCGTGAAGGATAAATTACCACGACCTGTGACGGACGGTATGTCTCCACGATCCTCGAATACACGGGTCCGGCATCCCATATACGCGACTTCCGCTTTTCCCGGTTGCTCCTGGTGATTAAATGGTGCATCGAGAAATGCAAAGTTGGGAAACAATCGCTTTCCTGTTACACGTGTAGCGAGTTGAAACAAATCATAGTTTGGGTCCATTGGTGACAGATTGATTCCTTGTTTAACTTTATAGATCTGAATCGGAAAAATCGGTGTCTCACCCTTGCCCAGCCCACGCTCCGTCGCTGTTAGCAAGGCACGTTGGAAGAGCCGCCCTGCATACGTCGTATTCGTTCCATAATTGACGGATAAAAACGGAACCTGTCCACCACCGCGCGAATGCATCGAATTCGTATTATGAATGAATGCTTCACATGCTTGAAACGTTTTTTCATACGTCTCCTGCCATGCATGTCGCTCCCGCTTACGCCGCTTCCAATGCGGAACGAGGTCATTTAGTTTCGTCCATTCCCGTTGATAGGTCTTTTCGACGAACGGCGCTAAATCATCATCAAAGGTTGCGAAGGCTTGTCCGCCATGCTGCATGTTTTGATTCGCCTGGACGATGATTGCCGCAAGGGCGAGGGCAGAACGAATGTCTTGCGCCGGACGGATCGAACCGTGCGTTGTCTGAAATCCGTTTGAGAGTAACTGACCGAGCGGAATTTGGGCACAAGTCGTCGTCCCAGTCACATAATAATCGGCGTCATGAATATACAAAATGTTGTCGTCAAGCGCCTGCAAGACATCCGCTTCGAGATGTCGTCGCATCATCTGCCGTGCTGCTTCCCCAGCAATCCGTTGTAACTTCGCAAGTGGTGTTTTGCCATCAATGTTTGCATTCTCTTGTTCGATCTCTTGCGGTGGTGTGAGTAAGGCTTCTAAGCTCTCCATGATTCTTCTTCCTCTCACGCTTTTTTGTAATCACTATAGCGAGAGTACAGAAACGTTAGCAATCCCTGCACAATTTACGATTTTTTCAACTGTTTCAGCCGTTCTGTCATCAATCTGTTCGATTTATCGTTCAAATGTCTGCATCTTACTCGTTTTAGCCAAGCGCATGAATTTGGACGAATCTCACACGTGAAACGACAAAAAAGAAGAGGCGCATGATATCGCCTCTTCTTCGTCTCTTCATTCTGCTTCGAGTAACGCGTCCGTCGCACTTGGTAACTTGACCCGAAAAACCGTCCCTTCTCCCAAGATCGATTCGACTTCGATGTTGCCATCATGCGCTCGAACGATTTCCTTACAAATCGATAATCCAAGACCTGTTCCGCCGATTTTTCGGCTGTCTGAGTTATCGACACGATAGAACTTGCTGAATAGATGCGGCATCGAATGACTCGGAATCCCGATTCCGAAATCACGGACGCTTAGTTCAATCTGATTGTGCTGATGGGTCAGCGTCACAACGACATCCCCACCGTCCGGTGAGTATTTGACTGCATTATTCAATAGATTTCCAAGTAGCTGTTTCATACTGTTCGCATCTGCTTCGACCATAAAGTCCTGTTCGTCATTCAAATCAAGCTGCAGACTATGTTGTTCCGTCGCTGCTTGATAAAACTGAATTTGTTCCTTGACGATTTCTTTCAGATCAAAGATTTGTTTATCATACTCTTGCTTTCCTGACTCCATCCGCTGGACGTTCAAGAAGTCGCTGACAAGATTGGTCAATCGTTTCGATTCATCATGAATCGTTTGCAAGTATCGCTTGTTCCGCTCGGGATCCAGATCCCGTTTCAACATCAGCTCCGTAAAGCCATAAATCGAAGAGAGCGGTGTTCGAAGTTCATGCGAAACCGTCGAGACGAGTTCTGATTTGACCCGATCAACCTCTGTCTCAGCCGTGACGTCACGAAAGACGAGGATCGTTCCCTTCGACTGTTCTCCATGCGCGATGGCTTCGGCATAAACTTGAATGAAATATTCACCCTGGTCGATCGACAAAGAGAACATGCCCTCAGGGATCTCTCCCGATAAAACTTCTTCAAAGTACGCTTCAAAAGCTTCTTTCTGGTCCATCTGCTCGAACATCGTCTCTGGTTGGACCTCAAGAAACGTCATTGAGTCATTATCTTCCTCGACCTGTAACGACTGGAAGATATCAAATAATGCCTGATTCCCTAAGATCGTCTTTTCCTCATGTTTGATATAAAGAATCGCTTCCCGAACGGAATTCAACAGTTGCGCCGTCTCTTTTCGTTCGTATTCCATCTGTTCATAGAGTGACATCCGCATCAATGAGATCGCGATTTGTTTCGAGAACGATTCCAGTTCCGCTAGATCCTGTTGGTTGAATGGTGCGTCAAACCTTGCTAGATAGAGACAGGCAATCAATTCTTCTTTTGCCGGATCCATGATCGGAATAACACCTTCATAGACGTGATACGGATACTTGATGAGATCGTCGTTCGCGACCTTTTTTGAGGAATGTGCGGTTTCCTTTGAAATCATGACTCGTTTCAGCAGCAATGATTCTGTTTTTAAGCTCTCCTGCTGATCCTCCGTCATCTCCTTAGGAACGACTTGGGCGATCTCATTATTTTTGATCAGCAACAGGGCACCAAATTCCGTCTTCGTCAATCGGACGATCGTACTGATGACAGAAGAATAATCAAATAAACTCTCTTTTGAGGCAAGTGTTTCGATTAATTCGTTCCGATCTTGTAGATGCAACTCGTTCGTCCGGGTCACTTCCAAAGCGTGCTCAAGTTCGTCTTGCTTTTGCGTCAGTACTTCCTGATTGCGTTTCATTTCTTGATTCTTTGCTGACAGTTCCGCATGTTGTGATGAGATCGACCGTGCCATCTGGTAAAACGATGCCGTCAATTGACCGACTTCATTATGGCTGTCGACATCATGCTCGAGCGAAATAGACTTTCCTTCCGCAAGACGACGACTTTTGACATTCAATTCGCGGAGCTGTGATGTCACACGATGAATCAACGGACGGACGATGAACAATAGACAAAATAAAAAAACCATCAAGTTCAAAAACCAGAACCATTGTGTCTTTTGTAACTGGTCGAGTACCTGTTCTTTCGTCCGACCGTCTGCATTGTCCACGTATAAATAACTGGCAACCGATGTGATGACACTTAGTGCAAAGACACTATAAAAAATCGCCATCAACTGCCTGCCCAATTTCTCAGTCATCCAGTGTTTCATATTCATAAATCCTCCTAGCAATAAGTTGCCCTTCGTTCAAGATTGTTTCCTCCTCATCTATTATCATCTAATGATTCCCGGAAACATCTTTCTTGAATCCTTTATGGTCGGGCAGGCGAGAGTCCGATCCCAGTCACGAGGGCAATCGCATCGACAACTTGTCCTTTTGTCAGATCATCCGTCTGAATCTGTTGACTGAACAATGGATCGGTCAGTTGACGTAAGCGTTGTTCTGCCTGTTGACCACCCCATGAATTCGGATGCTCGAAGCGGCTAATCAACCGACGTTTGACAGTCGTCTCCTTCGCCATCAAGGCGATATGACGGACGTCATGACCGTTCGCTCGTAACGTCCCGATGATTTCCTGAAAGTACGCTGGATTCGTCAATGTCATCGGTACGATGATCCGTGCCTTTTCCGTATCGAGCTGCTCGAGGAGCTGTCGATTGAACGCACGCCACAACGGCTCATCCTGAAAGTCATCTTTGTTTGTCGGCAGCTGTGCTCGTAAAAAATAACCCGTCTCTTCCGGGTCAAAAATGTGCGAGCCGTTCCAACGTTGTTGTAATCCGTTTGCTGCAGTCGTCTTACCAACGCCAAACGTACCGTTAATCCAAATAATCATCTTGTTCTCCTCCACCCTGTTTTTGTTGTACTATACTGCTAAAACAGTCGACAAGTTTCAATCGACGATAAAAAAACACTCTGCTAAAGAACAGAGTGTTCACCCATATAACCATGTGATTAAAACCGGTGCGATGACACTGGCACAGACGGCCGTCAAGACCATCGTCAATAGACCGACCGCTCCTTCCCGTTGATCGAGACTCATCGACTTCGTCGCGCCCATGACATGAGCAATTGATGCTAAACCGACCCCACGGCTGACGAAGTGGCGAATCTTCAATCCCGTCATGAGCTTCGGACCAACGATCGATCCAGTTAACCCCGTCAATAAAACGAAGGCAGCCGTCAGCGTCGTCGTCCCACCAGCTTTTTGTGAAATTGCCAAGGCGACAGGTAACGTGACCGACTTCGGTAACAGAGCAAGATTCGTTGTCCGCTCAAGATGAAGCAATAGACCAAGTAACAAATCAGAGCTCATGGCAATACATGTTCCAAGCAAAACACCAAGTCCGATTTCTGGTAGAAAACGCCGAACGTGATGCCGGACGCGGTAGAGCGGAATCGCAAATGCCGTGATTGCCGGACCAAGCATCTTCGATAGATATTGTCCACCTTGCATGTATTCTGCGTGTGAGACTCCAGAATAGACGAGAATTAAGATCAAAACTACCGTTACCGTCAGGATTGGTAACGTCCAGACACGAGGATAACGTTGATAGATGAACATTGCGATACTAAACAATGCAATTGACAGGATGATCCAAAACAGTGCCTCATTCATGTCGTGTCACCGCCTCTTTTCGGTGTGCTAAACGATCGACGATATATGCTGATCCGACTAATGTCAGAAGGCTACTGACGATGACGATCAACACGACCTGTAAGCCGGACGTCCGGAGAAATACGGTATAATCCATGATTCCGGACAGTGCTGGAACAAAGAACAATGGCATGACGAACAGAAGAAATGTCCCGCCCCGTTCAACAGCAACGAGTGGGAGCAGACGGCTTTTTAACGCCAGGTACAGTAGAATCAAGCCGATGATGTTACCGGGTAATGGTAATTGAAAGGTTTCGCTCACCCAGTCCCCACTGAGTGAAAAGCAAAAAATGAGTGCGATTTGAGCAATGATTTGAATAATACGCATAACGCGTGACAGCATGATAAAGGTCCCCTTGTTAACAGTTTCGGGTCCTATTATCCGCCTCTTTCCTTCAACAATCAATGAAATCTAGTGAATCAACCGAAGTAACCGTTCTCATGAAAAACCACACTTTTTTTGTATTAGAACAAACAAAAACTACTCAATCGTGTATCAGTACAATAAATGATTCGAGACGAACGAAAAAGAGGCTGACTCCAAAAAAGAATGACGCGTCTTTTCACGCACTTTCCTCAGGCGAGACACAAGCCAGTTTTCCTGCTTTATACAAGCAGGAAAGCGGATCTTGTTTGTCTCTGAAGCGCATAAATGCGCTTTTTCCTGTAGGAGTTGCGTATGACGCGTCATTCTTTGTAGAAACTAACTTTTGAGTCAGCTCCCTTTTCTATAATCTGAGACGACACCTGAATGGGATCGACTCCTCTTCTTGATCACATGACCCTTTTGAATAACTTCTCGAGTTCATATGTCGTCCATTCAATGATGACTGGACGTCCGTGTGGACACGTGAACGGCATCTCTGTCTTCGCTAAATCATCAATCAACCGACGCATCATCTCATCGTTCAACGGATGATTCGCCTTGATCGATTTCTTACATGCCATCATGATGGCGGCATCTTCCCGATACGTCTCAAGATCGATTTTCCGTTTCATCAATGCCTCATCGAGTAATTCTTGAATCGTCTCTTCCTGTCGATGGGACGGGAACCACGTCGGGACTTCTCGGACGATGAAGCTCTGTGGACCGAACGCTTCGAATTCAATGCCGACGTCTTTTAGTAACGGAAGGATTTCCTCCATTCGTTTCATGTCATCTGACGAGATTTCAAACGTATATGGTAAGAGTAATTGCTGCCGTTGCTCCGGTGGTCGACCGAACATGACTTTATACGTCTCGTATTTGATCCGTTCCTGAGCCGCGTGTTGATCAATCATATACATCCCGTCTTCTCCGGCACAGACGATATAGGACGAATGAAGTTGTCCGATGACGTCGAGGTGTGGAAAGCGCGGACGCGCGTGGGATTCCTCCATCGGTTCGACAACGTCCTGCTTGACCGGTTCGATGGGCTCGAATAGATCATCCTCGTTACTAAATGGCAATGGTTTCTCTACAGAGGGTCGATCGTCCTCTTGCGGTTTTTTCGGAATCGGATAATTCCAGACTGCTCGCGATGACGTCTCCTCGACCGGTTCCGCGACGTAAGAAAAATCGAGTTTCTCTTGACTACTCGGATCCTTTTTCGGTTTCGGTGGCGTCACCTTCGGAATCAACGTCTCTCGGCTGAGCGTCATCTTGATTGTCTCTTGAATCAACTGGCAGAGTTCCATCTCTTTTGAGAGACGAACTTCCCGTTTCGCCGGGTGGACGTTGACGTCAATCAGGAGTGGATCCATCGTCACCTCAATGACGGCAATCGGATACCGTCCAATCGGTAAGAGCGTATGGTAACCGTTCAAGACCGCTTGCGTCAGGGCGAAGTTTTTGACCGAACGTCCATTAAGAATCAACGTGATGTAATTCTTCGAGGCACGGGTCACTTCCGGTTTGACGAGATGACATGTCAGTTGATAATCGGCATTCGCTCCCTTAGCGACCAACGTCCCTTGGATCGTTTGATGACCGTAGACACTCGCCAGTGCTTGCCGGACGTCTCCCGATCCATTCGTCTGAATCAGCGTCTTCCCTTCATGGGTAGCCCGAAGCTTGACGTCCGGATGGGCGAACGCCATTCGGTTCAACACGTCCGTGATTGCGGCAAGCTCCGTATGCGTCGTCTTTAAATATTTGAGCCGAGCCGGTGTATTGAAGAAGAGATGCTCGACTGTCAATTCCGTTCCTCGGTTCATGGCAGCTGGTGTCCGCTGAACGACCGTTCCGTACTCAAGCGTCACTTGAATCCCTTCCGCGTCCTCGCGTTTCGTCTTCAACGTCACTTTACTGACGGACGCGATCGAGGCAAGGGCCTCTCCGCGAAAACCAAGTGTCTTGATTCGGAACAAGTCATGCTCGTCCTTAATCTTACTCGTCGCGTGACGAACGAAAGCCAGTTCAGCGTCATCCGGGTAAAACCCGTGTCCGTTGTCACGGATCGTCATCCGTTTCATTCCGGCTTCTTCGAGTTCGACATCGATTTGGGTCGCACCGGCATCAAGTGCGTTCTCGACCAGTTCCTTGACGACCGACGCTGGTCGTTCGACGACTTCTCCCGCCGCGATCCGGTTCGCTAAACTATCGGATAATTCACGAATGATTCCCACTGCATTCTCCTCACTTTCTCGCTTCGGCTTGTAGACGATACAGCGTATTCAATGCCTCGAGTGGCGTCATATTGATCAAATCAAGACTCGCCATCGTCTCACGCAGCGGATCCGCATCTGAGAACAGACTGAGTTGATCAATCGGCTCCTCCTGAACAGGAGCTTTTACAGGTGCTGCGACCGGAACAGGCTCAGACTGCTCGAACTCGGACAAGAGGACTTGCGCCCGTTCGATCAGACTATCTGGTAAATCAGCTAACCGTGCGACATGGATTCCGTACGATTGGTCGGCTTTTCCGTCGCGTACTTCATGTAAGAAGACGACACGCCCATCTTGTTCAACGGCACGGACATGAACGTTCGCTAATCGATCAATCGATTCTTCGAGCACCGTCAGTTCATGATAATGGGTCGAAAATAGCGTCTTCGCTCCAACGTGCCGGGCGATGTGTTCAACGATTGCTTGTGCGAGTGCCATCCCGTCGTACGTCGAGGTCCCGCGACCAATTTCATCAAGCAGGATCAAAGACCGGTCCGTTGCACGCGTCAAGGCTTCTTGTGTCTCGACCATCTCGACCATGAATGTCGACTGTCCACTGACGAGGTCGTCTGCTGCCCCGATCCGGGTGAAGATTTGATCGAAGATCGGCAGTTCCGCTTGAGCAGCTGGTACGAACGAGCCAATTTGATGCAATAAAGCAATCAAGGCGAACTGTCGCATATAGGTCGATTTACCGGACATGTTCGGTCCAGTGATCAACAGCATCTCGCGTCCTTCGTTTAAGGTAATCCCGTTCGCGACGTATTCACCGCGCGGTAAGACTGTCTCGATGACCGGGTGACGTCCTTCCTGAATATCAACCGTTCGGCCGGTCGTCGTGATTGGTCGGACATAGTCGTGTGTTTCGGCAATCTCAGCCAGTGCGACGAGGACGTCGAGTTCCGCAATCCGGCGACTGACGCGCTGTAAGCTTTCGATATGTCCTTTGACTTCGTCACGCACTCCACAGAAGAGATCGTACTCGAGCGTGACACTTTTCTCTTCCGCACCAAGGATCAGCGCTTCTTTTTCTTTTAATTCCGGTGTGATATAACGCTCAGCATTGGCGAGTGTCTGCTTCCGTTCATACCGTCCTTCCGGTAACAGTTTGGCATTTGCACGCGAGACCTCGATGTAATAGCCGAAGACACGGTTGTAACCGATCTTCAACGTCTTGATGCCAGTCGCTGCCCGTTCACTGGCTTCAAGTGTCGCAAGCCATGTCTTGCCGTCTTTTGAAGCGACGAGTAACTCATCGAGGTCTGCTGAATAACCAGCCTTAATCATTCCGCCCTCTTTCGTTGAGATCGGTGGGGCTTCAACGAAAGCACGATCGAGTAGATCGCTCAACTCATCGTGCGGATCGAGTCCGAGACTGAGTTGACCGAGACGTTCACTCATCATCTCCTCAAGCGCTGATTGAATGCGGGGAATCAATCGCAACGTCGACTTCAATTGAACGAGGTCGCGCGCAGACGCTGTTCCATACCCGACTTTCGCGACGAGTCGCTCGAGATCATAGACTTCGCGTAACGTATCTTTTAGTTGTTGACGCTCGAAATAGTGTTGCAACAATTCCTCGACGGCGTCGAGCCGTTCCGTGATGACGCGTTCCGATAACAACGGTTTTTCTAACCAGCGTTTCAGCATCCGTCCGCCCATCGCTGTACCTGTCACGTCAAGTAGACCAAGCAACGAACCCTTTTTATCTCCTGTCCGTGCCGAGCGAACGAGCTCGAGATTCTTGACCGTATTCGGCTCGAGTTGCATGAAGTCACTCGCTTCATAGACGACAGCAGGTTGCAGATGTGTCAACGCCCGTTTTTGTGTATCGTGCATATAGGCATAGAGCACCGCAAAGGCTTCCGCTTGGGCTGTATCAATCGCACGGTCGCCGTGCGGATGCGGCTCGCGCCGTAAGCTACGTGTCAGTGGAATCCGTAAGTGTGCGAGCGCCGTCTCATGTTCCTCTGTCGTGACGATGATTTCCCGTGGCAGGATGATGCTCAGTTCCTTGATCACACCGTCGAGTGTCGCAACGCTTGTCAAGGCACTCTCACCTGTCGAGACATCTCCGCGGGCAATCCCAAAGCGACCGTCCTGTTCGACGACCGCGACTAAGTACCGATTCTCTTTTTCCGTCAATGCGGACATCAACGTTCCCGGCGTGATGACTTGGATGACTTCGCGTTTGACGAGTCCTTTCGTCAACTTCGGATCCTCGACTTGATCGCAAAGTGCCACTTTATAACCACGCTCGATCAACTGTTCGATATAGCCGTTCGCCGCGTGATGGGGCACGCCACACATCGGAATCGGATGTTCCGCGTTTTTACCGTTTTTCGCCGTCAGCGTCAACTCCAGTTCATGGGCGACCTTTTTGGCATCCTCAAAGAATAATTCATAAAAATCACCGAGCCGATAAAACAAGAAAGCGTCCGGATAATCCGCCTTGATCGAGAAGTATTGTTTCATCATCGGAGTGTTGTGTACTGCTTCCATTCTTCCACCTCATTCGTCGAAAAAGCCGACGGATGTCCGTCGGCTTTTCGTTCATTTCGTGATTAGTAGCCGCAACCGCCGCTTTTGTTTTCTGCTTCCATGCCGCTACCTGTCTTACCTGCAAGAACGTCTCCGTCCGTCGCTTCGATGATTTGATCCGTAATCCCGTTCGAGATCGTCACCGTGATGTATTGGAGAAGTCCGTTGACTTCTTCTTGTGTTTCTTGGAACTGTTGGACGACAGGCATCTCATCGAGCTCAGCGAACAATTTATCGAGCTTCGCTTCGACACGTGCGAGTGCTTCTGTTTTGCCGTAATGTTGGCAGTTGACTGCCTCTTTTTGAAGGAACTTGATTTGTTTCATCATCTTTTGGACTTTTTCATTCCCATTGATGTTGGCTTCTGCCGCTTTGAATCGTTCTACTTCCGGTGTCTCTGAAATCATTTTGGCGATTTCATTGGCTTTTTCGATGATTTGTTCATCTGTATACATCCACATTCGTCCCCTCTATCGTTAGCGAACACGTCGCTTCCCTTAGCATTTCTGAACGATTCCTCGTTCTATCGCATTCATTATACCGTTCTGACGATAGAGTGACAAGAATAGTTCCTTATTCAATCGAACGCCATAATAGATAGGCAGCGTGACTGCGAACAGGAGCGAATTCCTCTGCCAGTCGCGTCGCTTCTTCTACTGTCGGTCGATATCCAAGTAATCGTTCAAAAGCCCGTAATATCCCAATGTCCGATGCCGGGAAAAGATCCGGACGACCGTACCCGAACATCAGGACGTTTTGAACCGTCCATGGTCCGACACCTTTCAGTGCAATCAATGTCTCAGCGATTTCTGCGTCGGTCGCTGACGTCAATTCCTCATAATTAATCTCTGCTGTTGCTACCCCGAGTAGATAATCGACTTTACGTCCTGATAGTTGCAGAGCGAGCAAGTCCTCGCGACGCGCTGCCGCTAGTTGGCGCGGTGTCGGCGGTAGGATGATTCCATCCTTGACCGTTCCGAATGTCCGAAAGACACGTTCCGTCAACGTATGCGCAAACGACAGATTGATTTGTTGATGGATGATCGAACGAATTAAGGCCGTGAACGGTGAATGATCAAGAACGAGCCGTTCGTCGCCGAACTGTTCGACGATCGCATGTAATGACGTCGTCTTAAGACGCTGCGCAGGATTCGGCTCACTGAGTCGAAAGCGTCGCTTGAGTTGTGCCAACACCGCTGCTTGCGGTCCTGAACCGTCAATCCGTAACGTGAAGCCGTCGATATCTTCAACCGTCGTAATATACGCCTGTTCTTCAACGAAGATTGGAACAACGAGTCGCCCATTCTGTTCGATTTGTAACGGGTCTTCCGTCAAACGAGACACGATTCCTTTAAAATCAAATGCTTCCGACAACGTTAGATCATACGTCCACCGACTCATCCGACGAACACCTTGATGGCACCGAGGATCAAACCGATGATGAATCCACACAATGCTCCGTTGACCCGGATCCATTGCAAGTCACTGCCAACCTTATCCTCGATCATGTGAATGAGTGTCTCGGTATCGAACCGATTCAAGTTCTCGCGCACGAGTCCACCGATTTTTTTGTGATTTTGTTCGACGAAACGCACGAGTTGCTCCTTCATCCACTGATCACTGCTATCCTTGAACGTCGGATGCTGTTCCCAGTCGTCTAAAGCGCGCGAAAGCATCGGCATCGCCCGTTCCGTCCAGAAAGCGTCTGACGTCAAATAGCGTTCGAGCTCGATCAGACCAGCGTCATATGCACGTTCAATGACCGGAACGAAGTCAAACCGGTCGACCTCACTTGCCTTCCAAGCATCGATTTTCGCGAGACGCTCTTCATCAATCGACAACTGTGCCAGGTTACGACGCAGATGATCGAGAATCGCGAGTCGATTCGGATGATGGACGTGTCGCATATCTTGAATGACCGTCAACAAGACGCCTTGAATGACCAGACTGAGTTTTTCTTCCGAATAGACTTTTTGGACGGTTCGCGCCGTCACCCGCAAAAACGTATTCTTTTCTTGGTCAATCATTGCCGTATAAGCAAGGCGGCCAATCTGATCGCGAATGATCGGATCTTCGAGAAGACGTTGGCCGTAATCGAGTAACTGATCCATCAGCCACTCGTCGAGTCGACGTTCCTCATTCAACTCCATCGCCCGGACCGCCAGCCGTTTGGACGGATACGCTTTGATCGTCTCCGTCACCCGTGTATTCGCAAACTCAAGAATTGCCTCTTTCGGTAGTTTCCGAATCAAACCCATCAACAGCTCGGTGACGGTTGCTCGAAAGGCAGGTAAGACCAGAATCGAACGTAAAATTTTGATGACACGATCTGCAAGCGTCATATGTTGCAGCTTCGCAACGATACTTTCTTTGTTCAGTAAGTCCGTCTCGAGCATATGAACAATCGATTCGATGACCCGTTCCCGATTTTTCGGCAATAGGTTCGTATGGGGAATCTTTAAGCCAAGCGGATGACGAAACAGCGCCGTGATCGCGAACCAGTCGGCAATCCCACCGACGAGTCCGGCTTCAAAACCACTCTGGAGCCAAAAGACCCACGCATTTTCTTTAAATGGCAATGAGACGACGAATCCGACCGCCATGAAAATCAACGAAACGGTCGCAAGCCGCCGTGTCGATGTTTTAGGTTGTTCAAATGATGACACATCGTTTCCTCCTTCAACTGAGTCACTTATCTACCTTACGAACGGGACAAGGATTAGGTTTCGACACGAAAGAGCCCCAGTCATCGACTGGGACTCCCTATGTACTTAAAACGTGTATTCACCAAAACGGTCGCCATCCCATGTCGCGGTTGCCGTTGAGACAAAATAGACCAGTCCGTTGCCGAATGTATTTTCCATTAATGAAACGAGTTGTTGACCATTTGTCTGTTCAACGAACGCTAATCGGACTTCTTCTTTCCCTTGATAAATCCGTTCGTAGACACTTAAACCGCGTGCATTGAGAAACGTACGCGCCGACTCGAATTGAATCGGACCGACTTCAGGTCGTCGTTCCTGAATGAACGACTGACATTTTTGCTCGAATGTCTCCATGGTTCTTCACTCCTTCTCTCTTTTTGTTCATGGATATCATGTTCCCGACTCTTCCTCATCATAATCCTCAAATGTGAAAAAAGCGACAGATGCGTCGCTTCTTTCATCATTTTACGACGATTTCTCACAATCTGACTCCAAACTGTCGGGCAGCATGGATTGCAGACGTCGTCGCACCGATCGTTCCAGCACCCGGAAAGATGGTATCGCCGATTGCAAAGAAATGATCGACACCTGTTCGAAACGGTGCCGCGAATAGGAGACTCGTACTCGGACGTTGCGGATATCCACCGACCCCACCATCCGGACGGAACGTATAGCGGACCCATGCACCTGGTCCACCCGGATGGCGTTCGATTGCCTGTTGCGCGAAGCCAGGAAACTGCTGTTCGAGAATGGCTTCGAAGATCGCCGACATCGTCTCGACTTGTCCGTCATAGCGTTTCCGGTTCGTCTTATCAAACGTACCAATCGGAACATGGCATGACATCGTCAGCGTCCGCTGACCAACTGGTGCACGTAATCGATCATCCGGACGGGACAGCGAGATGAAGGCATGACCTGAAGGTAAGGACGGATCATGAACTTGCCGGAATGCTTCGTCAGACAAAATGAGTGCCTCTGGAATCGCCGCATAATACGTAAAGGTCGCCCATTGCTGTAATTTTTCCTGTCGTCGGTACGTTCGTCGTAACGTTCGTCGCATATCCATGCTGACGACTTCCCGGATGCCTTCAAGTGGAACCGCACAGATGACAGCATCAGCAAGCATCAAGCGTCCTCGGCGATCCTCAATCAAAAATCCATCTGTTGTCTTTCGAATCGACGTGACTTTTCGCCCAAGGAGACAGGTTGCCCCGCTCTCCTCTGCTGTCTCTTTCAATTGCTCTGCTAGTCGGTACAAGCCTCCCGGAACATAATAGGCACCTTCATGATAAATCGATAAGGCGACGGCTCCTAGTAAAGCTGAGGCCTCCTGCCCTGTCTGCATGCTGTCGAGCAAAATCCCATCGATCACTTGTGCGAATAACGTATCCGCTAGTCGATGTTTTCGTAACAAATGACCAATCGTCAGCGGAAAATACGGCAAGAGAACAACACTTTTCGCGTGACGGACTAACCGCCGGACGTCTGCTGGATCTTGAAGTGGTAATGCTGGAAGTTCTGCCATTAGCGGACGAATCATCTCGTGAATCTGCTCGATTTCAGCAAAGAAAGCCTGAATCGACGATGCCTGCTCCGGAAAATGTGACGTCAATTCGGTTAGAAACGCAACACGATCCTGATAATAATGAATCGTCCGTCCTGCGATGCGAATCGTCATGACGACATCGAGCGACTCGACCTGATGTGTTACTCCAAGATGATCAAGAACACGGGCGTGAATACCACCGGGCTCAAACCCCATTCCGAGTGTCGCCCCTACCGGATACGTCAGGTCCCGGCGCGTGAACTTCCCGGCTGATCCCCCCCATTCACGGCTTCCTTCAAGGACGGTAACAGTATGTCCTTCTTGTGCAATCAGAGCCGCAGCCGTTAAACCTGCAATTCCTCCGCCGACGATGACGACGTGTTTCATGATGATTCCTCCTCCGTGACCCGATTTTCTTTAAACAGGAAATTGCGGATTTCGCGGAAGACCGGCTCCCGGCGATGAATCGTGAAGTGATCATATTTATACGATTTTGTCTGGATATTATCCGTGTAGTTCTCGAGTGCAAAGGAACTCTTTAACGAAATCAGATTGAAATCGCCTCCTTTGGCACCAAACGAATAGACGAGTACATCGCGCGGCCACGTCTCGAGCCGCTTAGTTAAATTGTTCATCGCTGGTGAGCCCTTCGCGAGATCACGAATGGCGGGACTGTTCGTATTCGTGCCAAGCGATGCGAGCGTCAACCCGAGTTTTGCATAATCGGAGCCGGCGATTGGTGAGTCGAGTGTCACAACTTTTCGGACGTGATACGGCATCTCTTCTTGGACCGTATAGGCGACGACATCCACACCACCCATGCTGTGCCCGACGAGCTGGATATCGGCAAAGGTCGCTTTTTGTTTCGCATCATACGCAGCAATCGCTGCATTCAACCACTTTTGTTGATCGGCAAGGCTCGCCTCGTCGTCTGCAAAGACGATTCGGACAAGCGGGTAGCCGGTTGGCGAGGGTGTGACGCTACAAGTCGCTTTCCCAGAACGAGTCACGTCACATCGACCGCCATCATCGGCAACTTTTTTTTTCGTGAAGTTCTGAATCATTGGGACGAACGTCCGCTCTGTACCGAACAATCCATGGACGAGGAACGTCGGTACGATTTCACTCTTTCCTTGCGTAACGATCTGACGCGTTGGCGGTGGAGCACTCGATGTATCTTCCGCGAATAGCCACCATGCCCCTCCTCCGACAATCAAACAGACAAGGAGCGAAATACTGATTGTCTTAAACTGTTGCCGACGCAAACGACGGACACGGTGAAAGATCCAATAAAGCAATAAGCCAACACCGATCAATAATACAACACCGGTGATGATCCAGCCTGTCGGATTTGGTACATAGGCAATCAACTGTAGTTGGTTTGCTTTCGTTCCGTATAATTTCCATGACACATCATGGTAATTCGACCAGTCGATCTTTTCTCCGTTTTGGAGACCAATCACTTTCGGACCGTGGAGCTTGATCTCGATATCGGCTTGGCGAATATAACGATCAGCAAGTTTCTTGACTTGACCCGTCGGTTGATACCCTTTGATGTTCAGGCGATCGATACTTAGATCGATGTTCGTATCAAGTCGATACGTATCAAACCAAAATCCGTCTGATTTTTTCATGTCGAACTTCGTATCAGGTGGAATGAGAATCCCACCGATGCCCGTCTTCCATTCGTCTTTGATCGACGTCATGTCCTTGAAGTTCGCAAATGTCTTCTGCATCCGGATGCCTTCGTAGTCATCCTTCGTCTTGAACGTCTTTGCCGCATAGCCATTCTTTTCTGCCTGTTTGACATAACCTTTCCAATTCGGATTTAGATTCAGTAAACGCGCCACTGGATGTTCCTTTGCGGCATATGTCGTTTTTAAGGTGACGCTCTGATCGGTATGGATCGTTGCATCGTACTGGATGCGAATACACCCCCCAAGGAGTAGTGTCAGCATCAAAAATGAGAGCAGTATCCCTTTCTTCTTCATACTCATCAGGTCACATCCTTTCCTTATCTATTATTCCCTATCTCGCAAAAGTAAAAACGGTCGACTTTGATTCTTTCGTCATGACGCACTTCAGGCAGCGGATCGCTGATCCGCTGCCTGAAAGTATGCGGACCTGGTTCGTCCGTGATCGATATCAACCGATCAAGTTTAATTCACGACCGACTTTTTCGAACGCTGCAAGCGCTGTCGTCAAGTCTTCGCGTGTATGTTCCGCCGTTACGATCGTCCGAACACGTGCTTTTCCTTTTGCAACGGTCGGGAAGGCGATTCCTTGAGCAAAAACACCTTCTTGACGGAGGCGATCGGATAATTCGTGACAACGCGCCTCATCACCGACGATGACCGGTGTGATCGGTGTCGTAGACGTCCCGATATCGAATCCAAGATCCCGTAATCCTTGTTTGAAGAATTCCGTGTTTTCCCACAGACGATCAAAGAGGACCGTTTCTTCTTCCATGACACGAAGTGCTTCCCGGTTTGCTTCAACGACTGCTGGTGGATGTGATGTCGAGAATAAGAACGGACGCCCTTTATGGATCAAGTAATCTTTGACGTGTTGTTCACACGCAACGTATCCACCGAGGACTCCGATTGCTTTTGAGAGTGTACCGACTTGCAAGGCAACACGACCGTCAAGACCGAAGTGATTGACCGTACCGCGTCCTGCTTTCCCAAGAACACCTGAAGCGTGCGCATCATCGACCATGACGAGCGCGTCATAACGCTCGGCTAATTCAACGATTTCTGGAAGTGGTGCAATGTTCCCATCCATCGAGAAGACACCGTCCGTGACGACGAGGCGCGTCCGTGCGTCTTGTGTTTCTTGTAATGCTGCTTCAAGATCCGCTAAGTCAACGTGTTTATAGATCCGGCGTTTCGCTTTTGTCAGACGGATCCCATCGATGATCGAAGCGTGGTTCAACTCATCTGAGATAACAACGTCTTCAGGACCGAGTAACGCTGATAAGACACCGAGATTCGTTGCGAATCCCGACTGGAAAACAAGTGCCGCTTCCGTATGCTTGAATGTCGCGAGTTCCCGCTCAAACGCTTGGTGCATCTCGAGCGTTCCAGCAATCGTTCGAACCGATCCTGTTCCGGCACCAAACGTCCGCGCTGCTTCCGCTGCTTGTTCAGCAAGACGCGGATGTGCTGCGAGTCCGAGGTAGTTGTTCGACGACAGTTGGATCAGTTCCTTCCCGTCAATCGTCACGCGATTGTGTTGCGCGCTCTCGAGTGCTACAAGGTTGCGGAACGTGCCCGCCTGTTTCATCTCTTCTAATTCTGTCCGTAAGTGTTCAAATCCCATTAATTCGTCCCCCTTGGTTGTAATACGACTTTCCCGCATTTCCCTTGACGCATCAATTCAAATCCTTCTTCGAACCGCTCAAGCGGCAACGTGTGTGTAATCAACGGTCGGACATCAACTTTTCCACTTGATAAGAAAGCAGAAACCTGACTCCATGTCTCATACATCTTCCGACCGGTGATGCCTTGAACCCGGACGCCTTTGAAGACAACGTGGTTCGTCAAATCGATTTCGACCGGTTTGACCGGCAGACTGAGGATGTTGACGTCTCCACCTGCTGTCACCATTTCGAATGCTTGACGAATCGCAGCCGGATGTCCACTCATCTCACAGACAACGTCGATTCCGTCGCCGTCGGTCATACGCTCGATCCGCTCCAAGACATCGTCATGACGTGAATCGATGACGACATCTGCCCCCATCGTCCGTGCGAGTTCAAGACGATACGGATTGACGTCGATTGCGACGACTTCCGCCGCACCGGCTGCTTTAGCGACTGAGACTGCCATCAAACCAATTGGACCACAACCGACGATTGCGACCGTTTTAGCGCTGACATCACTCGCAAGAACGGTATGGACAGCATTTCCCATCGGCTCTTGAATCGAAGCGATTCCCGCTGGCATATCTTCCGGGTTGACCCAGAGGTTTTCTTCCGGCATGACGACGTATTCCGCAAAACAGCCTTGTGTATCGACACCGATGATCTTCGTGTTCTTACAGATATGATATTGCCCACGAAGACACTGTTTACATTGATGACAGACGATATGCGTCTCAGCCGAGACACGGTCACCAAGTTTCAAGCGTTTCGTACCCTCCCCGAGCTCGACGACTTCGCCCGAGAACTCGTGACCGAAGACATACGGCGGATTGACACGTGACGCTGCCCACGCATCCCACTCATAGATATGCACGTCCGTCCCACAAATTGATGTTGCCTCGACTCGAATCAAGACTTCTCCACGCTCCGGTACGGGTACGGGTACTTCTTTCAGTGCCGCACCGAATCCGCGCTCTTCTTTGACAAGTGCACGCATCGTTTTCGTCGTTGTCGTCTCTTCTACCGCTGTTACTAATTTCGTCATCTTTCCCCGACTCCTTCGCGGAAGCTCACGTTTATTTATATGTGGCGAACTTCCAAATGTTTAGCATCCCCAAAAACCAAACACATCTTTCCTCTATCTTACATGAATTCTGCCGCTAGTTTACCGAATGTTTCTTCGTTTAGCTCAAGATCCGCATATGCGAGACCGGATTCTTGGTACCCATCGATTTGTGACTGGTAATCAGGACGTGTTTCATCCTGATAGATCAATCCCATGACGAGACCATCGTGTGCATGAACGGTCTGTTTTGCAAGATCCAAGTTCGACGGGTCGTATCCTTCGATATCGGACAGCTTCGTCAAGTTCTGCTTGAACCAATCGTACGTATTGACCTTGTTGAATGTGACGCATGGACTGAAGACGTTAATGAACGCAAATCCTTTATGCGCCGTCGCTTGCTCGATCAATTGCGTCAACCCTTTTAAATCATTCGAGAAGCTCTGGGCAACGAATGTCGCGCCAGCCGTCAAAGCAAGTTCAACCGGTGAAACACTCTTTTCGATCGATCCTTTTGGAGTTGACTTCGTCTTAAATCCCGGTGCAGAAGTAGGTGACGTCTGTCCCTTCGTCAAGCCGTAAATCTGATTGTCCATGACGATGTACGTCATGTCGACATTCCGTTTGAACGCATGAATCGTATGTCCCATGCCGATCGCGAATCCATCACCGTCGCCACCAGACGCGATGACCGTTAATTCGCGGTTCGCCATCTTGACACCTTGGGCGATCGGTAAAGATCGTCCATGAACGCCGTGGAAGCCATACGTATTGATATAACCGGAAATCCGACCAGAACAGCCAATCCCGGAAATCAATGCCAACTCTTCTGGTTCGAGACCGACGTTTGCGACAGCACGCTGAATAGCTGCTTGAATCGAGAAGTCTCCACACCCCGGACACCAGTTTGGTTTGACATCATTTCTAAAATCTTTAAAGGTTGCCATGATATACCCCTCCTACGACCTGCTCGACGACCTCTGCCGGGTAGAACGGGTCGCCATTGAATTTCAGGATATGCTCGATCTTCGATGCATGTCCACAGTTCATCTGGATCAGCTTCGCCAGTTGTCCTGTTGCATTGTACTCGACGACGATGACTCGTTTTGCCCGCTCTAAGTGCGGCGTGACAAGTTCACTTGGGAACGGATGGACTTGACGGATATGCAAGTGATCGACCTTGATCCCTTGTGTTTCGAGTCGTGGCATGATCTCTTCAATCGTTCCACGTGTCGAGTTGAAACCAACGAATAAGATATCCGGTTCTGCATGATGCTCCGTTACAAGAACGGCATCCTGTAAGCGGAACGTATTCAGCTTGCGAAGTCGTTTCGTCATTTGATCGACCCGGTTCTTCGTCGCTTCCGACGGACGCCCTTCCTCATTGTGCTCAACACCCGTCACGTGATGAATCCCGTGCTTGACGCCTGGAATGACACGTGGGCTGATTCCATCTTCCGTCACTTCGTAGCGTTTGAAGTACGCTTTCCCTTCAAGTTCCGGTAAGTCTTCCTGAATCAACTTCCCGCGACGGATCTCAACGCGTGACATATCTGGTGGCTCAACCGATTGTTTTCCGAGCGATAGCATCAAATCCGTCAATAGAATGACAGGACATTGGTACTCTTCTGCGATGTTAAATGCTTCTGCTGCATCGTAGAACGCTTCCTCGACCGTTGATGGTGCCAAAACGACCTTTGGAATTTCACCATGTGTACTATAGATCATCGCCATCAAGTCAGATTGTTCCTGTTTCGTTGGTAGACCTGTTGACGGACCACCCCGTTGTGTATCGACGATGACGAGCGGTGTTTCCGTCATCCCGGATAATCCGATCGCTTCCGCCATTAGTGACAATCCTGGACCAGCAGACGCCGTCAAAGCACGGACACCTGCATAGTTGGCACCAATTGCCATCGTGACCGCTGCCAGTTCGTCTTCCGTCTGGACGACCGTTCCACCGAACTGCGGTAATTTCTTGATTAAGTATTCCATGATCTCAGATGATGGTGTGATCGGGTAAGCTGCCATCAGACGCGCTCCACCGGCAATCGCGCCAAGAGCAATTGCATCGTTTCCGATCATGAACATCCGTTGTTTTCCGTCAGCCGGTTCCAAGACGAACCGTTCGCCCTCTCCTGCAAGAGCTTCAAACGCTGCTGCTCCTTCACGAATTGCTGCTAAGTTCTTCTCGACCATATCTGGACCTTTTCGTCCGAAAATCTGTTCGACGACGGCTTGGAAACGCTCTGGTGCAATGCCGAGAATCGCACTCGATGCACCAATCGCGACCATGTTCTTCATCAATGCCGTACCGAGATCAGCTGCGATCTCCGTAAATGGAATCGCATACAATGAGGCGCGTGCTTCGTCCGGATTCGTCGGATTGAATTTCGCATCCGCGATGATGATGGCACCTTGACGCAATTCATGGAAGTTGACGTCGATCGTCTCTTGATCGAATGCGACCAAAATATCGAGATCATCGGAAATCGTCCGGACTTCCTGTGTCGCGACACGAATCTTATTATTCGTGTGTCCTCCCTTGATACGTGACGAAAAGTGACGGTAGCCATACAGGTAATAGCCGAGTCGATTCAAGGCAATCGCAAAGATTTCGCCTGTTGATTCGATCCCTTCTCCCTGCTGACCGCCAACTTTCCATGATAACTGATTATACATCGACGTTCGCTCCTTCTCTGTCCCCTGAAATGATAGTTCTCTCTATCCTCCCTCATGATACCGATTTACCGGAAGTAGTACAATGCTCCCTCGGTGGAAAGGTGAGAAAAATTCGAAGACGCAGCAAAAAGACCATCTACTCCAGTCGAGTAAATGGTCTACTTGTAAATATAGGACCTATGTCCAATTCATCATCGTGGTTCGATGATGAGTTTGATGGCGGTTCTTTCTTCTCCATCAATTAAAATGTCTGTGAAGGCTGGGATACAAATCAAATCGATGCCAGAAGGCGCCACGAATCCGCGTGCGATGGCGACGGCTTTGACAGATTGATTGAGCGCTCCCGCACCAATGGCCTGAATCTCGACGGAACCTCTCTCTCGAATGACACCCGCGAGTGCACCTGCTACCGCGTTTGGATTCGACTTAGCTGATACTTTCAGGACGTCCATGCGTGTACCTCCCCATCCAGAAATGGCAATCAGTCGAAGAATACTGACTGATCCGTCAGATGAATCCGTTCAATCTTCGTTGCTTTTTTTGTTGTGTCATCGATATGAATCAAGACTCCATTAAGTTGTTCCCGTCCTTCGGCAACTTCAAACCGCGTTGGGAGCTGTGTCTTAAATTTTCGTAGGACATCTTCCTGACGCATCCCGAGCACACCGTTCAACGGACCTGTCATCCCGACATCCGTGATATAAGCCGTTCCTCCGTCAAGAACACGCTCATCTGCTGTCTGGACGTGCGTATGTGTGCCAACGACAGCTTGTACACGACCATCGAGGTGATAACCCATCGCGATTTTTTCACTCGTTGCTTCCGCATGGACATCAACGAAAATCGCATCGACTTTTCCTTCGACTTCCGCAATCAGTTCATCAACGGTACGGAACGGGTCACCGAGAGGTGGTAAGAAGACCGTTCCTTGGACGTTGATGACGGCAATCTTTTTATTGCCTGCCTTAACGATCATCATCCCACGACCTGGTGTGCCTTCCGGATAGTTCGCAGGACGGATGATCCGGTCCGCGTCGTCAATCCAGTCAAAGATGTCACGGTTATCAAACGTATGGTTCCCCATCGTGATGCCGTGGAATCCGAGTTCGAGGAATTGATGATAAATCGACTTCGTGATGCCGCGTCCGTGTGCTGCATTTTCACCGTTGACAAGCATGACGTTCGGATTGTATTTCGCTTTCAAGCGTGCTGTAAATTGTTGCAGGATATGTCGACCGGGTGCACCGACGACGTCTCCGACGAATAAAATCTTCATTGCTGTTCCTCCGTTCATTAAAAAAAGTGGCGGTCGCCCGCCACTCCACTTATTTCGCGTATTCGACTGCTCGTGTTTCCCGAATGACCGTGACTTTGATGTGTCCCGGATAATCGAGTTCTTCTTCGATTTTTTTCCGGATGTCACTCGCCATCTTGTGAGCCAGTACATCATCGACGACGTCAGGTCGAACGATGATGCGGACTTCACGACCCGCTTGGATCGCAAATGATTTTTCGACACCGTCGAACGATTCCGAGATTTCCTCGAGGCGTTCGAGACGGCGGATATAACTTTCGAGTGTCTCTTGACGTGCACCTGGACGAGCAGCAGATAATGCATCCGCAGCTGCAACCAAGACAGAAATGACAGATGTCGCTTCCGTATCTCCGTGGTGTGATGCAATTGCGTTGATGACGGTTGGATGCTCTTTGTACTTCGTACCGAGCTCGACACCAATCTCAACGTGACTGCCTTCGACTTCGTGGTCGATCGCCTTCCCGATATCATGCAGAAGACCTGCACGCTTCGCAAGCGTGACATCTTCTCCAAGTTCAGCTGCCATCATACCTGCAAGGTGGGCAACCTCAAGTGAGTGATACAGGACGTTCTGTCCGTAACTCGTACGGTACTTCAAGCGACCGAGAATTTTGACAAGGTCCGGATGAATGCCGTGGATTCCGACATCATACGTCGCTTCTTCCCCGATTTCTCGAATCCGCTCGTCGACTTCACGACGGGATTTGTCGACCATCTCTTCAATACGAGCCGGGTGAATCCGACCATCCTGAACCAATTTCTCGAGCGCCATTTTAGCGACTTCGCGACGAATTGGGTCAAAACCAGACAAAATGACGGCTTCCGGCGTATCATCGATGATCAAGTCGATCCCAGTCAAGGTCTCGAGCGTACGGATGTTGCGGCCTTCCCGTCCGATGATGCGACCTTTCATCTCATCGTTCGGCAAGTTGACGACCGATACAGTCGTCTCTGCGATATGTTCAGCGGCGAACCGTTGAATCGCAAGTGACAAGATGTTACGTGCTTTCTTGTCGGCTTCTTCTTTTGCTTTTTGTTCGATTTCTTTTTGAAGAATGGCTGCGTCGTGTAAAGCAGCCTGTTTCGTCTCATCCATGATGATTGTTCTTGCCTCGTCTTGCGATAAATTCGCGACGCGGACAAGCTCTTGACGTCCCTGTTCATACAGGTCCTCTACTTTGCGCTCTAGTTCTTCAGCTTGATGCTTCCGTTTCGCGATCTCTGCATCACGTGTATTGATTTGATCTTCCTTACGGTCGATAGCGTCAACACGGCGATCGAGTGTCTCTTCTTTCTGGAGCAACCGGGCTTCTTGTTTCGCTAGCTCTTGGCGACGTTCACGCAATTCTTTTTCCACTTCGTTACGAAGTTTGAATGCTTCATCTTTCGCTTCGAGTACGGCTTCTTTTTTCGTTGCCTCAGCCGATTCACGCGCACGTTCAACGATTTTATTCGCTTCCGTTTCTGCGCCTTGAATTTTCGCTTCTGCAATCGATTTCCGCAAGAAGTAGCCTACGATGAATGCGATCAGCAAAGTGAGGAGAAGTATGACAATCCAAGTCAGTGTACTCATGGGTTCACCTCCCCTTTGCAAGGTGTTTCTTAGTTCATTTCGGTATTTCATCGAAGCTGTCTAAAAAACGTACATCTATATTGTAAGGATAGCACTCGTTCATTGTCAACGAACGGACGGGAAAGAATTCCACTGTTTTCCTCTTTTACACTAAAAAAGAGAGGATTCGTATGCGAATCCTCTCTGAAACGGTTTATTCAGCAAATAGATCTTCTGGTTGTTCTGCTTCGAAATCAACCGGCTCTTCGCGATCGACGAGACCGTGATGTTCACGAATCAAACGTTCGACCTCTGCTGCGACTTCCGGATGCTCGACCATGTATTGCTTCGCGTTCTCACGCCCTTGACCAAGACGCTCTGAGTTGTACGAATACCATGCACCACTCTTTTGAACGATATCCAGATCCGTTCCGATGTCGATCAACTCACCGACCTTCGAAATACCGAGACCGTACATGATATCAACTTCTGCTTGTTTAAACGGAGGAGCAATTTTGTTTTTGACGACCTTGATCTTCGTTTTGTTACCGACGACGTCCGTACCGTTTTTCAACGCTTCCGCACGACGCACTTCTAAACGAACAGACGAGTAGAATTTGAGTGCTCGACCACCTGGAGTCGTTTCCGGGTTACCAAACATAACACCGATTTTTTCACGGATTTGGTTGATGAAGATGACGATCGTTTTCGATTTATTCGTTGCACCAGACAACTTACGAAGCGCTTGGCTCATCAAACGCGCTTGAAGACCGACGTGTGAGTCACCCATCTCGCCTTCAATCTCTGCTTTTGGTACGAGTGCCGCAACAGAGTCGACGACAAGAATATCGACCGCACCAGAACGAACGAGTGCTTCCGCGATTTCAAGTGCCTGTTCCCCAGTATCCGGTTGTGACAAGAGGAGCTCATCGATGTTAACACCGAGTTTATTTGCGTATGCTGGATCAAGCGCGTGCTCTGCATCGATGAATGCAGCTTGTCCACCTTGTTTTTGAACTTCTGCGATTGCATGAAGCGCTACCGTCGTTTTACCTGACGATTCAGGTCCGTATACTTCGATGACCCGTCCACGTGGGTATCCACCTGCACCTAGGGCAATATCTAATGTAATCGATCCAGAAGAGATCACTGATACCTTCTGATCCGCATTTTCTCCGAGTTTCATGATGGAACCTTTACCGAACTGTTTCTCTATCTGGCGTAACGCCATCTCAAGTGCTGCTTTACGATCACTCACGTAGCAGGCCTCCTTTTAATTATCTTACTGAGATTATTGTACTTCTTTTGAGACCGAATGACAAGCATTTTACGAACATTTATTCGCATACTTGCACTTTGACCAATTTTCTCACTCGGATGCTTTTTCGAGATGTTTCAGTAGAAGGAAATAGGTATCCTTGACGGCGCGCAGTCGAATCATTCCCCGGTCGAACGATGGATATTGCCATTCGACAATGCGTGTTCCATGTGCGTCCGCAACAGCACAATAGACGGTTCCGACCACTTTTCCGCTGTTGCTTGTCGGACCTGCTTCCCCTGTCAAAGCGACGGCGATATCGGATTGATACAGTTCGCGTACCCCTTCAGCCATCGCGATTGCGACTTCTTTACTGACAGCAGTATGCTCTCGTAACAAAACTTCCGGTACCGATAATACGCCTTGCTTCGCTGCATCATCATACACGACGGCGCTCCCACGCAACACTTGACTCGCACCGCTGACATCAACGAGTCCACTTGCGACAGCTCCTCCCGTCAGTGATTCGGCGAGTGACAGTGTCAATCCTGCTTCTTGATACCGTTTCAGTACGACTTCCGGCAGGCTTGTCTCGCCATATCCATAAAAGTACATGCCCACTTCAGCCAGTACGTGTTGTTCCAGTTCATCGAGCATACGGTCGGCTTCCTGTTGATCGAGTGCTTTAGCAGTCAGACGCAACCGTACTTCAGCGAGTTCCGCATAAGGGGCGACCGATGGATTGGTTGCTTCTTTGATTAACGTTTCCAGGCGATCGTTTAGAGCCGATTCTCCGATTCCGAAGAAACGTAGTGTTCGGGAACGGATTGTCTCTTGACCGAACAAATGACTGAAGTGATCTTTGAGGATTTGCTTCATCTCACGTGGCACACCGGGTAAAACGATATATTGGTGGTGCTCCGTCTGCACCGACATACCGGGAGCAAGACCCGCATCATTGCGTAAAACCGTCGCGCCAGCGATGACTAATGCTTGTTTCCGTTCATTGTTCGTCATCTCCCGTTGACGTGTCTTCAAGAATCCTTCGATTCTTTCGTACGCTGCTTGATCGAGAACGAGATCGCGCCCAAGCAGGTCAGCGAGCACCTCTTTTGTCAAGTCATCCTCGGTCGGTCCAAGCCCCCCTGTGATGACAAGGAGATCCGCCCGCTGTTGCGCCTGACGGAACGTTTCCTGCATCCGCTCGCGGTTGTCACCGACGACTGTATGATAATGAACGTCAATTCCTGCACTGGCTAGCCATTCGGAAAGGTACTGTGCATTCGTGTTGGCGATTTCTCCAAGGAGAAGCTCACTTCCGACTGCGATGATTTCTGCTTTCATGTTGATTCCTCACCTTCTTGAAGTATAAGAAAAGACTGTTCGGTATGACGAACAGTCTAAATTGATCCAACTTACATGGATTTCGTAATTAACTTGATGTTTTTCGAGAAATACTCGACGCCTGAGTAGATCGTCAAGATAAGAGCAAGCCACATCGTGATGTCTGCGAATGGAATATTCCACATCGCAAAAACGATATCGTGCAATAAATACGCTGTAATCGATGTCAACTGGACCCATGTCTTTGCTTTCCCAGAGTTTCCGGCAGCAAGAACGATGCCTTCGTCAGATGCGACAAGACGAAGACCTGTGACAGCGAACTCACGGCAGAGAATGATGACGACGATCCATGCCGCAACGAAGTCAAGTTCCACAAGGTAGACGAGCGCAGCAGCGACTAACATCTTATCGGCAAGTGGATCCATGAATTTTCCAAAGTTCGTTACTAGATTTTGTTTGCGGGCGATATACCCATCGAGCCAATCCGTCAGTGAAGCAACAAGGAAGATGATGGCTGCAACGAAGTGTGAGACGGGAAGTTCAGCTCCTAGTACATCCCACTGTCCCCAGTTCGGATCAATCGCAAGTACGATGACGAACACGGGAATTAATAAAACGCGTAATACTGTCAATTGATTCGGTAAGTTCATGTAACGCCCTCCTCCTTCATTTCATATGTAGATGAATATGCCATCTAAAAGAAGGCACGCCGGTTTACGGCGTGGCTACTTTCTTCAGATAGATGTTTTGGACGAGAAGCGAACGGTTCAGTTTCAGTTCTTGGTCATTGACGACGATTTTATCAATCCCTTTAATCGAACCAATCCGGATCCGGATCAAGTCCGTCTTCGCGTCCTTCACGACGATCGGATTCGGATCCGACGCGTTGATGTGATCTGGCGCGAGTGCTTCTCCTTCAAGGGATGTATCACGCACACCAACGAATGGTGATGGAGAGGCATCTTTCTTGATTTGAATCGAGACACTCATCGTATCTTTCGTTGCGACTTCATAGGTGACATCTTGACCAGATGTCGACTTCGCAGCAAGCGCTTCTTTTTTAGGTTTTTCTTTTGTTTCTTCTTGTTTCGCCGGTTCTTCCTTCGGCTTTTCTTCTGTCTTCGCAGGCGCATCCGTTTCTTTACTCGGTGCGTCTCCTTGGTCGATCGTGACATCGTTTTGCTTCGGTGCAGACGTTTTTGCCTCTTCGTTACCGTCGAGGAACATCTGAAGTCCATAATACAAAGCAGCACCAATCGCAAAAATCAGCACGATGATGATGATGTTCGGAATCCAGCGCTTTGCAACGCTTTTCTTCGGTGCACTTGATTTCGAATACGTCGCGCGTCGTGATAATTCGACGACCGGTTGTGCCTCCGGTTCCGGAAGATCACGCTTATAGGTCGTGAAGACTTCGTCGACGTCAAGACCGAGTGCTTCCGCATATGTCTTGATGAAGGCCCGGGCGTAAAAAGCACCTGGTAATTGATCATAGTTGCCTTCTTCAATCGCGACGATGTAACGCTTTTGAATCTTCGTCGTCGTTTGAATTTGTTCGAGAGAGACGCCTAGCGCCTCTCGTTGTTCCTTTAAGTAGGTTCCGAGCTCGGTCATCGGTAACACACCTTCCATTTTTCATACTTATTCAAAGTTGAACCAATCATTTCCCCCATGGGAACGAGGCAGTTCAGTCACAATGATTTCTTCTGTCGTGTTGCGTAATTCAATGATGTAATCAAAATCATCCCACGTATATTCACTTGATTTGACGAATGCATCCGGATGTTCGACGATTTTCGTCGCCGGTAGTCGCATGACTTCGCGTAAAATCTGCCAGTGCCGTTCATCGAAATTCCGTTGTGACACCAAGGCATCGATGATGTAGACGTAATCCCCAGTCCGTTCGTCATCGAATAACGACGTTCGTACCGTCTGTTTGATCAGCGTCGAAGAAAGGAACAACCATTTCTTGTTCGCACTGACGCTTGCAGCGACGATCGATTCCGTCTTTCCGACTCGTGGCATACCGCGGACACCAATCAATAAGTGCCCATCCTGTTTGCATAGTTCTGCCATGAAATCGACGAGAATCCCTAAGTCTTCCCGAACGAAGCGGAACGTCTTTCGCTCATCACTGCTTTGATCGATATAACGACCGTGACGAATCGCGATCCGATCACGCAGTTTTGGTTTTCGTAGTTTGATGACCTCTATGGTTGACATCGTCTTGAGAATAGCAGCGAGTCGTGGAATTTGATCCGGTTGTTTCGTTTGGAGCAACATACCGCGTCGTTGATGATCGACACCATTGATCGTCACGATCGAAATATGTAACATTCCCATCAACGAAGCAATGTCCCCGAGTATACCGGGACGGTTGACCTTTAATTCATATTCGAGATACCATTGCTCGAACTCACTCACGCGCCCATCCTCCTCTATTGATACGATTATCCATTCCTCATGTTAAATGATTTTTTGAAAAATGAAAAGCATTCCTGAAGTGAAATTCCAATGCTTACATCCACGCACCATCTATTTTAAGGATGGCTCCTGACACATAACTCGATTCTGGTTGCACCAAGTAACGGATCGCGGAAGCTACTTCCTCTGCTTTTCCGAATCGTCCGGCAGGGATTTCAGCAATCGCTTCTGCCTTTTCATCCTCAGAAAAAATCGCGTTCATCGGCGTATCAATCCATCCTGGCGTAATCGCATTGATGCGTCCATGCATTGGTCCAAGTTCTTTACTGTATGCTTTGACGAAGCCCAACTGTGCTGCCTTGCACGTCGAATAGGCAACTTCACCCGCGACACCTTGTTCCCCTAATACACTACTGATGACGACGATCGCCAGCTGCGACGTAAACGGTTTCGTCCGCGTCACGGTTTGACTGATGCGCATCAACGCATCGACATGTATTCTCCAAAGTTCACTCATTGATGTTGCCGATTGATCGAGCAACAGACCGCTATAACTCGTTCCGGCACAATGGACGAAGGCATCGACGACAGGTAACGCCGTACAAAATGCCTGCAAGTCCTCATCATCCGCTAAATTCGCCGTCAGGATGTGGTGCTCTCCTTGCCACTCCTCTATCATCCGTTCCAAAACCGCTTGCTGTCGATACGTCTGAAGCACCAATTCATGTCCGGCGGCAGCAAGTTGTTTTGCTGCCGCAAGACCAATGGCGCCACTCGCACCGGTGATGAGGATTCGCATCACGCGTACGGTTTGACGATTGAGATCGCCCGGTTTTCAATGGCGAACAACTCGTCGAAACGGGCTTCGATCTCTTCTTTCGTAATCGAAGCAATCAATGTCGGAAGCGTGAACAGATTCGTACCGGCAAGTGCGTGACGCGAGAACTGATTCGCAATGAACTCCGGTGAATTCAAGGCACGGAGGAATTTCCCTTGCATCATGTTCCGCTTGCGCGTGACCTCGTCTTCCGTAAAGTCAGGACGAGTTTGCAGAAGTGTCTCATACGCTTGGATAAACTTGTCTGGATCCTCTGTCTCCATGCCGAACGTCGCGAAGGCGAACTCTTCTTCACTCGAGTAATCAAAGCTGAACGTATCGTCGATCAGACCGTCTTCATACAATTCCAAATACGTCGATGATGTTTGATCGAATAAGAGGTGCAATAATAATTCACTCGTCAACTCACGACGGACTTGTGCTTCGCCGCGGACAGATTCGTCTTTGTAGCCGATCAATACCTTCGGTGTCTTGACGTCGAGCTCGAGTTCAAGACGTGGACGATGCACGCCGTGCGGTTCTTGACCGTAATCCCGTTCAATCGCTGGACGATCCGTATAATCCTTCTTCGCCTGGTTTGCTTTAATTAACGCTAGTGTCTCTTCCGGGTCGATGTTTCCGACGACGAACAACACCATGTTTGATGGATGATAGAACGTACGATAGCACGTGTATAGGTCATCGGCTGTGATTTGATTGATCGATTCCGGTGTTCCTGCGATATCGATTCGGACCGGATGCGTCGCATACATCGATTCGATTAGACCGAAGAACAGACGCCACCCTGGATTATCTTGATACATCTGAATTTCCTGCGTGATGATCCCCTTCTCTTTTTCAACGCTTTCCGGCGTGAAGTAGGGATCTTGTACGAAATCGATCAATGTCTCGAGGTTTTGTTCGATCAGTGACGTTGCTGAGAACAAGTACGCTGTTCGTGAGAACGAGGTAAAGGCGTTCGCTGAGGCACCGAGACGACCGAACTCTTGGAAGACGTCACCTTTTTCGGATTCAAACATCTTATGCTCGAGGAAGTGGGCGATGCCGTCCGGTACCGTGATCCATTCCTCTCCTTTTTTAAATCGTTGATCAATCGAACCATAACGTGTCGTAAACGTCGCATACGTCTTTTCGTATCCTTTTTTTTGCAACAGATAGACGGATAAGCCGTTATCGAGCTGCTCGTGGTATACCGTTTCGTCTGTATCGTGATAAGTCAGTTGTTCCATCATGCTTCACCTCGCAATAGATATACGGCATCTAGATCGATTGCCGCTGCTAATCGAACGACGTCTTCACGTGTCGCCGTCTCGATGATGTGGATCTCATCTTCAAGTGTCAGTCCACGCATCTTCGAACCATTCAACCAACCAATCAATTGCCCCGGCTGATCAAGAATTTGACGGCGCGCATTGATCAACATCGCCTTCGTCTGTGTCAATTCTTCATCCGTGAACTGTCCCGCCTTCAAATCAACGAGTTGCTCTAGGATGATTTTCTCGGCACGTTCCGCTTCTTTTGTGTCAACCCCTGCATAGACGTAGAGTGCACTGTTTAATGCCGCATATCGTGAAGCCGCATAATACGCGAGACTCTCTTTTTCACGGACATTCATGAACAGTTTCGAATGTGGGAATCCACCGAACAGACCGTTGACGATTTGCATCCGGATTGAATCGGCAGACGTCGGATCGACCGCTACCCGGTAACCAAGGTGCAGCTTCCCTTGTTTAATCGGTTGCGTTTCGCTCGACCGTTTCACACCGTTGACCGGTTTTTGTTCAGGGATGTAATGGCTGACTTTTTCTGAGTGCGATGGCAAGAAGGACAACGCATCTTCCATTTCCTCCTTCGTCACCTGTCCGACGACGAAGACATCGATTCGATCGTCTTCGATCATCGAACGGTATGTATCACGCAAGGACGATGGAGTGATCCGTTCTAGTTCTTCGATTGTCCCAAGCGATGGTAACGAGACGGCTTCACCTGGTGCCATCAATTCAAGGAGACGCTGCTGTGCGTAGCGCATCTTATCGTCGTACAGCGAGCTGATTCGTAAGGCATGCAGTCGCTTTTCTTGTTTGACGAACTGTTCGCGGAAACCACTTTCCGTCAAGTCTGGATACAGCACCATTTGCTCTAGCAATTCAAGTGCTTCTTTTAATAACGACGGGTGATGGACGAGTTCTCCACGGACGACATCAAGTTGGAACGAGATGACGTGCTCTTCTCCGAACTTTGACGCGTCCGCATAAAGCCCCGCATCATATAATGTCTCAAGTGGCTCACGTAATGCTTTCATCGACGGATAAGCAGCTGTCGATTTTTCCATGATGTATGGTAAAATCGCGCGGCTAGTCAGTGTTTTCGCCTCTAGCGGTGCTGAAAACGTGACGAGGATCGTCGTCGTCTTGAATTTATCGGTCGGAACGAGGTGGAAGCTCGTTCCTTCCTTTTTCCATGTGCTAAATGACTGACTCATTACTCTCCATCCTTTCGTTTGAACACATGCGCACTGCGAACGTATTCAATATCTGCTTTTTGGTTAACGGCATTCTCATAACGGGCTGCTGTAAAAAAGAAATCACTGAGCCGATTGATGAACGGTAACAAATGAGCCGCTTGGGGAACATCGATCATCGAACGTTCGACGCGACGGCAGACCGTCCGTGCCACATGCAATGTCGCGGCCGCTTCCGTTCCGCCTGGTAAGATGAACTTGTCGAGTGGTGGCGATAATTCCGTTAAACTATCAATCCAACTTTCTAAATCAACTGTTGCTTCCTGACTTAACCGTGATGGACGAGGTTCGACATACATCAAGTCACTGCCACAGTCGAACAACGCATGCTGGATGACCGTCAATTGTTCTCGTACTTCGATCGATGATGCTTTGGTCCGAGCAAGTCCGACGAAGCTATTCAATTCATCGAGTTCTCCCATCAAGCTGATCAATCGATCATTTTTTTTGACTCTCCCACCGACAAGGGATGTTTCTCCTTCATCTCCTGATTTCGTATAAATTTTCATGTTTTATTCACTCCTATAGCGAAAGGAAGCGACTCATAATGTTCGCTTCCTTTGTTTTTTTGGTAATCGGATTCGGAAAGTCGCTCCTTCTCCTAAGCGGCTATCGACTTCGACCTCTCCACCATGAGCACGGACGACGTTCGCGACGATCGCAAGACCAATTCCTGTACCGGTCTTACCGCGCGTTCGTGCCTTGTCCGCCTTATAGAAACGATCAAAGACGAAAGGTAGATCTTCTTCCGGAATCCCGTCACCTGAATCGATGACGGATAATGTAATGTTTTCCCTATCTTCGTCAATCTTAATCTTGATTTCTCCGTTCTCCGTATAACGAAGGGCGTTTCCAAGAAGATTCGTCAAGACTTGTTCCATCTGATCCGGATCGGCGTCAAATGTGATGTTCGGACCGGAAACCGAGAAAGTGACCTGCTTATCGCGTCCCATTTGTTTGAATTTCTTGATGACTCGCTGTGCAAACGAGACCGTTTCGATGGCTTCAATCCGTAACTCCTGATAACCGGCTTCCATCCGCGCGAGATCGAGTAGATCATTGACGAGACGGGACAAGCGTTGCGATTCATCATAGATGATTGATGCAAATTCTTTCGTCGCCTCGTCACTTTCCGTCATCCCGTCGACGATCGCTTCCGAATACCCTTGCAACATGACGAGTGGCGTCCGCAGTTCATGGCTGACATTCGCGACGAAGTCGGCCCGCATCTTCTCCAGTTGTTGTGCTTCCGTCATGTCGCGCAGGACAGCGACCGCTCCGATCTGTTCTTCTTGTTCGAGTAACGGACTGACGATGATGATGTAAAAGCGTCCTTCCCGTTCAAACGAAACCGTCATCTCCGTCTCTTCCTTCATGACTGTCTGGAACAGCTCGATCAGTTCATCCGGTACGGGAGAACCTGCAAGAAATGCTTCAGCTGGTGGATTCGTCGCGAGTAGCTCACCTGATTTTGAGAACGTCAACACGCCGTCTGCCATACAGCGCAGAATCGAGGAGAGCAAATGCCGCTCCTTATCAAGATCCGTGACGTATTGATTGAGTTGGCTACTCATCTCGTTAAAGGCAAGCGCTAAGTCACCAATCTCATCACGTGAGCGTTGCGTCAGGCTTTGATCGAATTTCCCTTCACCGGCCTCAACGACGGCTTGACGAATCGTCCGTAGTGGTGCGGTGATCCGTGTCGATAGGAAGAAAGCAAAGACGGTCGTCCCGATGATCGCTAACAAGACACAGAGCTGAATGATTTGACGTGCGCCTTCATTCGCTTGCTCGATATTCGTCAATTGTTCGATCAAGTAGATCGTTCCGTTGCCGCTATCCGTAATGAGCGGTGCTCGATACGCGAGTGCCGCCTTTCCATCGAAGGTCTCGTAATTACCGATTGCCGTTTCACCTTCTTCACCATCGATCGCTTTCCAGTTCTGACGTTCGAGCTCCTTGATAATCCGGTTCGCTTTCGCTTGTGAAATGTTCGCTTCGACAGAATCGTCCTGGGTCTTCGCAATTAATGTCGCGCCATATATATCCGTGATTTCGACAGCAGTACTCGATCCTTCCTCGATACCGGAGTGCGCCTGAAAGACGGTCTCGACTTGTTGACCGAGCTTTGCAAGGTGCCCCCGCTCCTGTTCGATATGAAAAGAGTTGAAAAATTCAAGTAACAAGATCGTCAAGGCGATCAAGACGACCGAGACAAGCAATAGGATCGTGCCCCATAGTTTGATGACTACACTTTGCAACCATTTCATCGTCAGGTCGGACTATTCTCGAACTTGTATCCGACACCCCAGACCGTCGTGATCATTTGAGCAGCGTTCGGAGACAAACGATTCAGCTTTTCACGCAGACGTTTGACGTGTGTATCGACCGTCCGAAGATCCCCAAAAAATTCATAGTTCCAGACTTCCTTGAGTAGTTGTTCCCGTGAGAATACTTTGTCCGTTTGTTTTGCCAAGAAATACAGGAGTTCATATTCTTTTGGTGTTAAATTGACTTCTTGTGATTCAACCGTCACGCGGTGTGCGTCATTATCAATCGTCAAATGTGGGAAGACGATGACATCTTTTGTTTTCGCATCCGTATGGAGGAATTTCGTTGCACTCGCTCGGCGAAGGATTGCTTTGACACGCAAAACGACTTCACGTGGACTGAATGGTTTGACGATATAATCATCTGCCCCCATTTCAAACCCATGGACGCGATTCGTTTCTTCACCTTTTGCCGTCAGCATGACGACCGGCGTCGCTTTCGTTTTCCGTAGTTCTTCACAAACTTGCATCCCGTCCATCTTCGGCATCATCAAGTCGAGGAGAATGACATCGTATTCTGTCTCAAGCGCCATTTCAAGCGCCGTCTCTCCATTGTCTGCTTCCTCGATCGTGAAATTTTCCCGCTCCAGATACATCTTCAACAGGCGACGAATTCGTTCCTCATCGTCGACGACTAAAATACGTGCTTCTTCTGACATGCTGTCTCCTCCTATAAACTAAACTCTACTCCTCTATCCTACTACTCTTTTAGTATACTATGAAACGAAAAGAATGGCTTGCACTGGCTGATTTCCCCTAAATGATACTCTTTTGTCAGAGAAACATGAAAAAGCAGCGGACCGTTTCCGGATCCGCTGCTTTTCTTTTCCTTATGCGTACGAGTGTAATCCCGCTACGACAAGGTTGACGAAGACAAGGTTGAACATGATGACGGCAAAACCACCAACACATAACCATGCTGATTTTTTACCGATCCACCCACGCTGGATGCGCATGTGGAGATAGAACACGTAGAAGAGCATCGTGATCAGTGCCCAAACCTCTTTCGGGTCCCAGCCCCAATAGCGGCTCCATGCCATTTGCGCCCAAATCATTGCGAAGATCAATCCGCCAAGGATAAAGATCGGAAGACCGATCGCGATCGCACGGTAACTAATCTCATCAGCTGTTTCTAGATCAATCTTCCGCGCGATTGGTTTCAGACTCTCTGCGACACGCTTACGGAGAACTACGAAACGTAGCAACACATATAAGACGACCCCACCAATGACTGACCATAAGACCGTATTGACCTTATTCGCATTCAAGAAGTTCGGCAATTCAATGACGGCACCTGAACCAGATAAGACTTTTCCGTTCTCAGGACCTGTCAGAACCGGCATCGTGTATTCATGTGTCATCTTCGCACCATTCTTCGCGACGTATTCGATCGTTGATGCAGAACCTGTTGCTTTGAACAAGAGGCCGACGAGGATGTAACCAACGACACAAACGAGTGAGAACATGACGATCTCAAGCCATGTCCGTGTTTTCGATTCTTTATTGAAATCCGTCGCGTGGACCAGATAGAGCAATCCGGTCGCAAAACTGACAGCGAGAATCCCCTCACCGAGCGCTGCCGTCGTAACGTGGATTTTGAGCCAGACACTTTGAAGTGCCGGAATCAAGGGTTGGACCTCATCCGGGAACATCGACGCATAAGCGATGACGAGCAAGGCAACCGGCATTGCAATCAAGCCAAGGACATTGTTTTTATAGATGGCATAGACGATTAAGAATCCAAGGACCATCATCATACCAAAGAATGTCGTGTATTCGTATAAGTTCGAGACCGGAACGTGTCCAGCACCCGCCCAGCGCGTAAAGAAATACCCTAACTGAGCAAGAAAACCGATGATCGCGAGCGTATAGGCGATCTTACCAGAACGTGTCGGACCTTTTTTACCACTCGTCGCAACAGCGAAAAAACCTGTACTGACGAGGTAGACGATGAATGACGTTAGGAGCAGATTACTGCTCAACTGAAGCATGTTCATTTAGCTTCCCCCTCTTCCCGCAACTTTTGTCGGTCCTCAAGTTCTGGTAGACCAACTTCCGTCAACGCGAGATTGGCTTCTTTTTGAAGCCCTAATGCGTTTTTGTTCGTAAATCCAGCAATCTGAATGCGACCGTTCTTCTCACGTAACCAGAGACGACGGTGCGGCCAGTACATCCCGATCAATAGACCTGCCATGAAGATGATGCCACCCGCAAAGAGGAATGGGAGCGTCAAGTCTTTCTTGATTCGGACACCTGAGATGTTTGAGAGCTCCGTACCGGCAAACGCCATCTTGTACTGGTTCTCATCCCCACCGACATTCAGCTTGATACCAATCAAGCTACGCTCCCCTTTTGGGTGCTCCGGTGATTTGATATTAAAGACGAACGCCGGATTGACAGGACGTCCAGAATTGGTCGTCGGCTGTCCATCCTTGACGACGAAATCAGGCAAGAAATCCTTCAATTCGACATCATAGCCGTTTTTCAACTTGTAGGTCTCTTTTGGTTCACGTAAATCGACCTTGATCGTATCCACGACTTTACCTGTCTTTTGGTTGACGATGCTAAACGACATCGTCTTAAATTCTGGATCTGCCGCGTATTGTTCTTGGAAGACTTGGAAATCATCGAATTCGAATGGACGGTTGACTGCCGTCTCACCTGATTTGACTTCTTCGAGTTTCGGTTTGAAATCGCTTGTCTCTCCGACTCTTTTATAGAGCGTCATCTTCGTGTCGTAGTTTTTCGGTACATTTCCGCCCGCTGCTTCAAGTGATTTCTTGAATTTTGCGTCCACCTTCTCAGGATCATAGAACTCGATATTGAACGCCTCATTCTTCAAGTAATACTTGTTGTCTGTCGCCTCGATCGGTAATGTTTCTCCTTCACGAAGCCAAAGCAGTTCATCTTCATGCATGCCCGGTACGACCCGAAGCATCGCCCCTCCGAAGAATAGTACAAGACCGATATGGTTGATGTAAGGACCCCATCGTCCAAAACGTTGCTTTTCCGCTAAGAGCGCCCCGTCTTGCCGACGAACTTTATAGCCCTTTTTCTCAAGTAACGGTGCGATCGCATCGATTTTTTTGACGTCTCCAGTCGCTTCAGCGCCAAATCGCTGACCATTCATGAAACGGTCCGACTGGATGACCGGTTGTTTCTTCAATGCTCGGTAGAGCGGGAAGAAGCGGTCAATCGACACGATGATGATCGATAAGAGTAACAGTGTGATTAATCCGATGTACCACCATGATTCAAACAGGTTGTGGAATCCTAACGTATAGTAGATATCCCCTGCCGTACCGTATTCTTTTTGATAAAATTCTTCCGGTGGTGTTGCCTGCGGAATATACATCTCTTGCGGGAAGATCGTACCGACCCCACTCGCGATGATGATCAGACCGATCAGCCATAACCCGACCTTGACAGACGAGAAGAACGTCCATGCCCGGTCGATCCAAGATGGATTTTTACGTTTCGAACGAAGTTCTGCTTCCTCGTAACGCATGTCCAGTTGTTTAAAATCTTCTTGCTCCTGCATCCTTAAATCCCCCTTCGATGCGTTACTGGTTCGCCTTCTTCACCATCTCTTCCAGCTTCGCTTGATCAATCCCACCTTCGTATTTCTCGACGACCTCACCTTTTTTGTTGATGATGAACGTCACAGGTAAGTTGTAGATCCCGTAAGCCTTCTCGACCGAACTATTCGTATCCATGAGGATCGGATAATCCGTTCCGCCGATATCTTTGATGAAGCTTGAGACTCGAACCGGTGTTTCTCCGACATTGACCGCTACGAAATTGACACCTTGATCCTGCATCATCTGATAGTTGTCATTGATCAAAGGCATCTCTTTCTTACATGGTTCGCAGAATGTACCCCAGAAATTGAGTAAAAGTCCTTTTCCTTTGTATTCATCCATTGAGTGCTGTTTCTCACCGTATAGATCGACGAGCGCGAAACCAGGAGCATCATCGCCTGCCATGACACGTCCGTTTTTATCGCGTGTCGCCTGATCGACGAATTGCATGATGACAACTGCGCCTGCAAACAAGACCATCGTCATGATCATCAGACGCCAGAAGGAGCGTTTCTTCTTTTTTTGCTGGGCCGCTGCTAAGCGTTCTTCCGGATTTTGTTTTGTTTTTTTCATATTTTACCGCCTCCACCCATATTGTACTTGAAATCGCTTAAACGTTGATAAAATGTGAAATTCGTTAATCGTTTTGTCACAAAAAAAGAAAACTCAACCCGGAGGATGAGCTTCTCGCTTTACAAATTAACGTTTTTTTGTGTTCTTACGTCTTTTCGTAGGTGGAGCGGCTGGATCCGCTAGCTCACGCAATTGATTGACTTCTTTTTTTGAAAGTTCACGCCACTCGCCAGAAGTAAGACCTGCCAGTGTCAAGAAACCAAACTGTTCACGTTTCAACTTCAAGACTTCTGAACCGAGTGTCTCGACCATTTGACGGACTTGGCGGTTATGTCCCTCGTAGATGACCATTTCGAGGATAGCCGTGTTTTTCTTCTTATCGATGTCACGCATCTCGACGCGTGCTTTCCCTGTCTTAAAGCCGTCCGGCAAGACGACGCCTTTTTCAAGACCTTTGACGTGGAAATATTCCGGTACGCCTTTGATTTTGACGATGTAACGCTTCGGTACCTTATACTTCGGGTGAAGCAGAAGGTTTGAGAATTCACCGTCATTCGTCATCAACAGAAGACCGCTCGTATTGTAGTCGAGACGACCGACTGGGAAGACACGATGACCTGGTGGTACGAGATCGACGACCGTCTTACGTCCTTTATCGTCTTCAACCGTCGAGACGACACCTGTTGGTTTATATAGCATGTAATAAACGTGTTCTTCCCGCTCGAGCTTGACGCCATCGACTTCGACTTCAGCACGCGCTCCAACTTTCGTTCCGAGCTCCGTGATGACTTTCCCGTTGACCTTAACGCGACCTGCTGTGATCAATTCCTCTGCTTTACGCCGTGAAGCGACACCTGCTTGTGCGATGATTTTTTGTAACCGTTCCATTAATTCACTCTCTCCTCTAATGAAGGATCATTCCGGAAGAAGAGATCTCCATCTGATTCGAACGTTTCTTCGAACTCGAGTGGTGGTAACTCCTCAATACTATTCAGACCAAAGTGGTCCAGGAAATGATCCGTCGTCTTATACAATTTCGCGCGACCAACGCCTTTGGCGCGTCCCGCTTCTTCAATCAAACCTTTTGCACTTAACGTATGGATGACGCGTTCCGTCTTGACGCCACGGACGACTTCGATATCAGCACGCGTGACGGGTTGTTTGTACGCGATGATGACGAGTGTCTCCATCGCTGCTCGAGACAAGGAGTCTTCTGCAAGTGAACCCGCATACGCCTGAATATACGGCGACATCTCTTTTCGTGTCACCATCTTAAAGACGCCACCCGACTCTACGATTTGCAACACACGCTGCTCTGCTTCGAATGTCGTTTGAAGAGCCAGCAACTGTTCACGCGCTGCCGCTTCACTGATCTCTAGTGCTTGACTGAGACCACGTGGATCGATCCCATCGTCTCCGACGACGAATAACAGGCTCTCAATGATTTGTTCATACGCCAATCTGACTCTCCTCCTTCACCATGCTCCGCAATAGGATATCATCGGTCATCTGTTCACAATCAATGACCCGTTGCTTCACGAGTTCTAGAACAGCGAGGAAGCTGACGACTAGTTCTTCGACCGTCGGTTGCTCCGCAAAAAAGCCGAAGAATGTCGTCCGCTCACGGGTCGCGACGTACCGGGCAACGGACTCCATCTGTTGCTCGAGTGAACGTTCTTCCCGTTTGACCGTCTTCGAACGGCGTACCTTCCAGGCTTCCCGTTGGCGCATTTTTTCGTAAGCACGTAATAAATCACTCAGTGATAACGTACCGTTATACTCTTGTGCATCCGTATCGAGATAACGCATCAAATCCTCTGGTTGTTTCGAGAACAGCTCAAGGCGTGCCTCTTCCTTTTCTTTCAGGACGAGTGCTGCTTCCTTGTATGCTTTATACTCGATCAACTGTTGAATCAGACCTTCTCGCGTCGGTTCTTCCTCGAAATCGGGAATCTCATCGTAATCCGTCTGTTCGATCGGCAAGAGTTGTTTGCTTTTCAGTTGCAACAGCGTCGCTGCCATGACAAGATATTCACTAGCAACATCTAGTTCAAGATGCTGCATCGCACGGATATAGGACACATATTGATCCGTCACCATGGAAACGGATATATCATAAATATCGATTTCTAATTTACCAACCAAGTGTAACAGCAAGTCCAGCGGGCCTTCAAACGCATCCATCTTTACACTGTATGATTCCATGATTCTCCCTGCCCATCAACGTTTTTTTGCGCCTTAGTATACCATACAACAGATGGGTTCGACTATGTTATATTCAAAGGAAGAGGTGATTCCATGAATCCGATCGAGCGATTCGTATTTGAATTCAACATTCGGCACGATTACTTCGAGTGCCATGAAATCTTAGAGGAAGTCTGGCAAGAAGGACAACGCCAGGACGAGGCGCTTGTCGGTCTGATCCAACTGGCCGTCGCCCGCTATCATCACCGCCGCGGAAATACGACTGGGGCACAGCGGACATATGCGAAAGCATTCGATAAAATCGAACGTCACCGGGCATCACTAATTGCGTCCGGGATCGACGTCTCATATTTGCTCGATCATCGCGACCATTTTACGGATAAGGTCTATCGACACATCCCGTTACCTGTCTTCTCGGACGTCATCCGAGCCGTCGCACTTGAAGCGACAGCACCTGATCTCGACTATGTGACACATAAACACCGTTTACGCGATCGTACGGATGTCGTCACGGCACGACAAGAAGCGCTACAAAACCGAAGAGACCGGTCCATCTGAGCCATGGACCGGTCTTTTTATTGATTTTTCCATTTGTCGACGAGGCGTTGCGTCTCTTCGGTCGCACCCGTAATATCCGTTCGAAGAAGCTTGGCTGCTTCATCGAGTAGGAGATACGACATCCGTTCTCCACGGAAAGACGGTGATAATGCGATATGTTTCAATTCAGCATGGCCATCCATTAATTGAAACCCAATGACACCGACGAAATCCTCATCTTGTTTGTACAAATACAAGCGTTGGTCTTCTTCCTGTTCATAGGCTTGAACCGTTTCAAGCAAATACTTCGGATCCTTCACTTCGCACGAAAAGGCAATCAGCCCCATCGCGGTCCGTTCATTCAACTTCTTATATTTTACTAGCATGTGATTCTACACCTTCCTAATTTCAACAACTCTCAGGAGCATGAACGACTGAGACTCATTCATTCTACACCTTCTCACACAGAATTACTGCATTTTTTTCATAATCCATGAAAATGCAGGAGACCGTCACGTGACGTCCCCTGCATCTGAATCACGCTTGTTCTTCCATCACTTGGATGAAGGCACGCATGTAGTCCGGTAGATCGGGCGGACGACGACTCGAGACGATATGTCCGTCGACGACGACGGCTTCATCATGCCAAATCGCACCCGCATTCGTCATGTCATCCTTGATTCCTGGCGTACTCGTGACGTTGACACCTTTTAAGATGCCGGCAGAGATCAGCACCCAACCAGCGTGGCAGATTTGACCGATCGGTTGTTTGTTCTGGTCAAAATGACGCACCATGTTCAGAACAGAGTCAAAGCGGCGTAATAGATCGGGCGACCAACCACCTGGAACAAGAATCGCATCGTATTCTGCTGGATTGATCTCATCGAACGTCTTATTCGATTTGATTGGGACACCGTACTTCCCGATATATGTTTCATCCGCTTTCTCACCGACGATGTCGACGATTGCGCCTTCTTCACGTAAGCGATGGACTGGATACCATAATTCTAAATCCTCGAAGTCATTGCTGACGACTTGGATGATTCGTTTTCCTTCTAAACGCATGACAAACACTCCTTTTCGAGTTGAGTTCCCTTACTGATTGTACCCGGTTCTAAAAAAAGAAAAACTCCTCTTCGAACGTTCGAAGAGGAGCAAGAACTTACGCTTCGACGCGGATTTCTTTGATGCCAGCGCCTTGCTTCATTTTTTGTGCATGTTCGAGACCTGAAGTCACTTGTCCGAAGACCGTGTGTACGCCGTCGAGGTGCGGTTGTGGCTCGTGTACGATGAAGAACTGGCTCGATCCTGTGTTACGACCAGCGTGTGCCATCGAAAGTGAACCCGCTTTGTGTTTGTGTGGGTATGATGTTGACGTTTCACAAGGAATCGTTTTTCCTGAACCGCCTGTACCGTTTCCGATTGGGCATCCGCCTTGTGAGACGAAGCCTGGGATGACACGGTGGAAGTTCAATCCATCGTAAAAGTTCGAGTTTGCAAGGTTTTCGAAGTTTTCAGTCGTGATCGGTGCTTCATCGTTGAACAATTCGAATTCGATTTTATTTCCATCTTCTAATAAGATATGACCAGTTTTTTGCATGTTTGACCAACCTTTCGTGCTTTTCAGCAAGAGATTCGTCACGATTCAAGATCGTGATTCCATGGTACAGTGTACCAAATTTCAGGACGTCGTGCAGACCTTTTTACTCGACGGCTGCCTCTAACACATCGAGTGTCACCGAATCTGTTGCTTCGACACGAATCCGAATTCCATTCGCAAGTGTCGTGACGGGATCCGTATGCCCGAAGTCCGCATCGAGAATGATCGGGAAATCATAGCCTCGCGTCGCGCGCAGAATGATGTCTTTGAGCGGGAAGTCCGGATCAAAATCGACTTTGCGCGGGAAACGGCCGACGACGAGTGCCGCAATCTTGTCATACGCACCCATGTGTCGCAATTGCGTGAAATACCGGTCGATCGTTTCTGGTGTCTCACTCTCGTCATCCTCAAGCATCAAGACGACACCGTCAAACGATGGCAAGTAAGGTGTTCCGGCAAGCAGTAAAAGTGTTCCCGTGTTCCCCGTCAGAATCGGACCTTCTGCGGCACCGGTCTTAACGATCGTGTACCCTGCGTTCACTTGATGTTCTCGTCTTCGGTCGTCCGCGACATCCCAGCGTAAAACCTCATCTGTCCACTCCTCAGACGCTTCGATCCGACCAATCGGCTCCGTCTGCATGAACGTACGTTTGAACGATTCTTCGGTATACGGATCAAGACCATCGAATTGACCGAACTGCGTCAGCAGTGCGGGTCCGACGAACGTCGTCAATCCTGTCTGCTGATAGATCCCAGCAAACAGTGCCGTGATATCGCTGTAACCTACGAAGATCTTCGGATTGTTCCGGATTAATTCATAATCGAGTTCGTCGAGTAGCTGGTGCGAGTTAAACCCACCGATCGTCGAGATGATCGCCTTGATCGACGGATCAGCGAACGCCATATGTAAATCTTGTAGCCGTTCCCCGATCGTTCCTGCCGTATGACTATGAACAGCCGTTGCATTCGGCATCAAGACGACCTCGAAGCCCATTTTTTCAAGTGTTGCGATACCGCGGGCGAGACGACGCGGTACGTATGCTGCGACAGCAGACGCTGGCGAGACGATGGCAATCTTATCCCCTTTTTGCAAGCGTGGTGGTTTCATGAGAGTTCCCCCTTTTTCATTACAAGTATTTCCAGTATAACAAATTGAATAGGAACCGCGTACTCTCATTTTTTCCATCCATCTTACAGCTTCACGAAGAGCGAATCTCCGTTCTCAAGCAATTCTCCTTTTTCCGAAACATAATCGACCTTGACTGTCATATGTTGAAGAATCTTTTGTTCGCGCAACGACTTTGCCCACGCTGTGACCTGCGCTTTATCCTGTTCGTGTCGCTTGCGTGGAACGTCCACTAAGAGCGTCGGAGCGACTTCCTTCCGTAAATAAGCCTTTGAATCAAAACGCGCGTTACCTAGCTGCTGTATTTTATCGTTGTCATAAAGTATGGTTACGCTCAATTGATTGTTCAGTTGTTCGAGAGTCGGCGACGGGATCCGTCGCTCTAACCGATCTTCCCAAAGTGACGCATGATACGAGTCAACGAACCTCCCCGACTCCTCTTGTTGATAGACGAAAAATTCAGTATTCGTTTTTTCTTCTATCGCGCGTGCGGCATATTCAAATGAAAAATTGCCCATACTATCGTAAACACTACCGGTCACTCGTGCTTCATTTAAATACTTTTGCTTTTCTAAGTAAACCTTGGCTTCGTTTTTTATTTTCGCTTCTTCTTCTGCGTCTGGCTTTGTACTTTGCCAAAAGGAAAAAACTAGTATGACAATGCCGCATCCGATGACTCCGATTAGACTGAATAACAGGATGGTCAAACGTTTCATAAGCTTCATGAATACTCCCCCTCTTTTTCAATACCAATTTTTTACACTTTTGATTTTATCACAAAAAAGAGTAGTGGACGACGTCCACTACTCAAGTATTGTTGATTGGATTGCTTACTGGATAACAGCGTGAACGAGCGGGCGTTCTGCCGGTTTCGTTTCACTGATATGGTACGCGTGATCCATTTTTTCGATTGCTTGATCGAGTGTTTCTTTGTTTGAACGAAGTGTTGCGATGACATCGCCGACTTCTACACGGTCGCCGACTTTCTTGTGCAACGTAACGCTTGCTGCGTGATCGATCTCATCTGCTTTCGTCGCGCGTCCTGCACCGAGGATCATTGCTGCAACACCGACTTCGTCAGCGATGATTTCAGAGACATAACCTGCTTTTGAAGCGACGAATGTTTTTTCGTATTTCGTTTCAAGTGCTTTTGTCATGTCATCAACGAGTGACGCGTCGCCACCTTGAGCTGCGATGAACTTCTTAAAGACGTCAAGTGCTGCTCCGTTACCGAGACGTGTTTCGAGATCCGCATATGCTTCGTCAAACGTCGGGTAGAAATCACCGAGGACTGCCATGTGTGATGCAATCGTTAAGGCGATGACTTTCAAATCACGGACATCTTTCCCTTGAAGGACTTCAATCGCTTCCTTGACTTCGTTTGCGTTTCCGATTTCAAAGCCGAGCGGCTGATCCATGTCCGTAATGACAGCAACCGTCTTACGGTTGACACTCTTACCGATCGAAACCATCTCTGTCGCAAGTGCTTTTGCATCTTCGAACGATTTCATGAAGGCACCAGAACCCGTCTTGACGTCGAGTACGATGCTGTCTGCTCCTGCTGCAATCTTCTTCGACATGATTGAACTTGCGATCAATGGGATCGAGTTGACCGTCGCCGTGACGTCACGAAGGGCGTAGAGTTTTTTGTCTGCAGGCGTTAGGTTACCCGTTTGACCGATGATTGCCATCTTGATGTCGTTGACTTGTGAGACGAACGCTTCTTCTGAAAGCTCGACGTCAAAACCAGGGAATGCTTCGAGTTTGTCGATGGTTCCACCTGTATGACCGAGTCCACGACCGCTCATCTTCGCAACCGGAATGCCGATTGACGCAACGAGTGGTGCGACGATCAGACTGATTTTGTCACCGACACCGCCAGTTGAGTGTTTGTCGACTTTTTTCCCGTGGATACGTGAAAGGTCGATCACGTCGCCCGAGTTGACCATCGCCATCGTCAAATCAGCGATTTCACGATCTGACATTCCTTGATAGAAAATCGCCATCGACATCGCTGACATTTGGTAATCTGGAATCTCACCATTCGTGAATCCTTCTACCATTGCTTGAATATCAGCTGTTGCGAGTTCGCCACCGTCTCGTTTTGTTGCAATCAAATCTACCATACGCATAATCTAGTTCCTCCTCAGGAGTGGTTTGTGAGTTTTATAAACAGTCGTTACATTTTTTTGATCGAACCGCGAACGAGTGATAGGAAGTGTGCCCGGACACGTTCTGTCGTTTCGATGACTTCATCATGATGTAACGGTTGGTCGAGAATACCTGCTGCCATGTTCGAGACACACGAAATTCCAAGGACACGCATATCTGAATGACGAGCAACGATGACTTCAGGGACCGTCGACATACCGACGACGTCTCCTCCAAGCATCCGTGCCATCTTGACTTCTGCTGGTGTCTCATACGTCGGACCAGTATTTCCGAAGTAGACACCTTGACGGACACGAATACCGAGCTCGTCCGCTGTTTCCTGTGCAAGACGAAGTAATTCCGCATCATACGGCTTCGACATATCCGGGAAACGTGGTCCCATCTCGTCGACGTTCTTACCGATCAATGGGTTCGTACCGAAGAAGTTGATGTGATCCGTGATCAACATCAAATCACCTGGTTCGAACGCTTCGTTACAAGCACCCGCTGCGTTCGTGACGATCAATGTCTCGACGCCGATCGCTTTCATGACGCGTACTGGGAACGTCACCATATCCATTGAGTATCCTTCGTAGAAGTGGAATCGTCCTTGCATCGCAACGACTTGTTTCCCTTCAAGTGTTCCGAAGACGAGTTGTCCGGCGTGTCCTTCAACCGTTGAGACCGGGAAGTTCGGGATTTCATGGTATGGAATTGCGATCGGGTTTTCGATCTCATCAGCGAGGACACCCAGTCCTGAACCGAGAATCAATCCGATTTCCGGTTTCGCCTGCATCTTGCTTTCTAAAAACGAACGTGTTTCATTCCAGTTGACTGTCATCTGAATCGCTCCCTCGAATTATAGTTCTGTTAAAAAGCTTGTTCCGTGTGCCGGCATTTTGACACCGAAGTTTTCAGCAACCGTTGCCCCAAGATCAGCGAACGTCTCACGGATACCGAGCGGTTTTGCGACACTGTTTTTGTGATAAGCAAGCAACGGTACGTATTCTCGCGTGTGGTCTGTCCCAGCATGAACCGGATCGTTTCCATGGTCAGCCGTGATGATCAAGAGATCATCTTCTTTCAAGCGATCAAACACTTCCGGAAGACGGGCATCGAACTCTTCGAGTGCTTGTCCGTAACCTTGCGGATCGCGACGGTGTCCGAACAATGCATCGAAATCGACGAGGTTCAAGAAGCAGAGTCCGTTGAAGTCTCGATCGAGTTGCTTCACGAGTTGATCCATGCCGTCCATGTTCGACTTCGTACGGATCGCATCGGTCACGCCTTCGCCGTCATAGATATCAGCAATCTTACCGAGTGAGATGACATCAAGTCCAGCTGTCTCAAGTTCGTTCATGACTGTCCGGTCGAATGGTTTAAGTGCATAGTCGTGACGGTTCGCTGTCCGAACCCATGCTCCTGCCTCACCAAGGAATGGACGTGCGATGATACGACCGAGCATGTACGGGTCATCCCGCGTAATATCGCGTGCATATTCACAAATCCGGTACAGTTCCTCTAATGGAACGACTTCTTCATGAGCTGCGATTTGAAGGACAGAGTCTGCCGACGTATAGACGATCAAGGCGCCTGTCTCGACATGTTCTTGTCCGAGTTCGTCGAGAATTTCCGTACCAGAAGCCGGTTTATTCCCGATGATCTTCCGCCCTGAGAACTCTTCTAAGCGATGAATCAAATCATCCGGGAATTTTTCGAAGACACGGAATGGTGTATCAATCCGGAGTCCCATGATCTCCCAATGCCCTGTCATCGTATCTTTCCCTGCAGATACTTCCTGCATTTTTCCGTATGCCGCAAGCGGTGCTTCTTCAGCTGAGATACCTTCGATCGGTTCGATATGCGAGAGACCGAGTTTTGCCATGTTCGGCATGTTGAGTCCGTTGCGTTCACGCGCGATGTGACCGAGCGTATGCGAACCAAGATCTCCGAACTGTTCAGCGTCCGGTGCTTCTCCGATTCCTACGGAGTCCATGACGATCAAAAATACACGTTTAAATGATTGAGCCATTTGCTGTTCCTCCTATATACGAGCTGTAGTTGTGCGATTCCCGTTACGATTTTTCCCGGAAAGGGACTAGACAAAACGCATCATTTGTCTGAAGTCAGACCTTTAAAAGATAGAACCATCACGCCCGTGGATGATGTTTCTTATACACGTCGTGGAGTCGTGCTTTGTTGACGTGTGTATACATTTGTGTCGTCGACAAATCAGCGTGTCCTAGCATTTCTTGTACGACGCGTAAATCGGCACCATTTTCAAGTAGATGGGTCGCGAACGAATGGCGCAGGACGTGTGGTGTGATCTCTTTTTCAATACCCGCTTCCTTTGCCCGTCGCTTGATCATCTTCCAAAATCCTTGCCGTGATAAACGATCACCACGACTGTTTAAGAAGACATCGTCCGTCTGTTGACCACCGAGACTGTTGCGCGCGAGATCAAGATATGTTCTGACGCTCTCAATCGATGTCGTACTCATCGGGATGATCCGGGATTTATTCCCTTTCCCAAGACACGACAGATACCCGAGTTCGAGTTGCAAATCGTTCAACTTCAGTTGGAGCAGTTCGCTGACGCGCATGCCTGTTCCATAGAGAAGCTCAAGCATTGCTGCATCTCGTCGTGTAAGCGGATCGACACCGACGACCGAATCAAGTAAACGTTCGACGTCGGTTTGACTCCAGACGACGGGAAGCTTCTTCTCCGGTTTCGGTAAATCAAGATGACGGGACGGATCATGCGTCGTTAGTTTCTCTTCGACCAGATATTGATGGAACGAACGGATTGAGCTCGTCGCCCGCCGGACCGTCGATCGTGACTTGCGTGCTTCAAGCAATCGTTCAATGTGGTCGACGATATGATGTCGGTGAACCTGTTCAAACGAAGAAACTTCCGCTGTTTCGAGCGTCTGTAAGTATTGATTCAAATCATTTCGATACGCAGCTGCCGTATTCGCGGACATTTGCCGTTCAATCACTAAATAGTTGATAAATGCTTCCAGTTGTTCACGCACTGAACTCATCCTCTTCGTTTACGAAATCGCTTACTTTCCCATCATATCAAAGGTGTAAACCGTTGTGAAGAGGTCTGACCTATAAAAATCGAAAAAGAAAAACCATCCGAAATTTCCTCGGACGGTCAGACTGTTTGTGTTTGCGATTGTTCCAACGCTTCCCGAGCGTGACGCTCTTGGCAGACACGGCAGACGCCATGGAATGTCAGGCGGTGATCCTTGATTTTGAAATGGAATCGGGACACGATTTCTTTCTCTACTTCTTCAAGCATATCGTCTAAAATCTCTTCGACGGATCCACATTCGATACAGACGAGATGGTGATGCGAATGACTCGCACCTTCTTGTCGTAAATCAAACCGGGATACGCCATCTCCGAAGTTGACCTTATCGACGACTTCGAGCTCCGTCAATAATTCGAGCGTCCGGTAAACCGTCGCAAGTCCGATGTCGGAGTTCTTTTCTTTTACAAGGAGAAAGACATTTTCGGCACTGAGGTGATCCGACTCATGTTCGAGCAGGACACGCACAGTCGCTTCACGTTGGGGAGTCAGCTTATATCCTTTACCGCTTAGCTGTTTTTTGATGCGTTCTACACGACTTTCCATCATAGCGCCCCCTTTGTTCGAACTGATGCTATTATCATAGCTGAAACTCAGTCTTTTTTCAAATTAAAATGATTATCAACTGAAAATCATTTAAATGAGAATCATTTTAAAGTACGGATCTGCCAATGCTGAATCGCCATGATCGTCTTCGCGTCGACAATCGTTCCGTTTGCTACGAGTTCGAGCGCTTGTTCAAGCTTCAATGTTTTGTTCTCAAGGAACTCATCTTCATCGAGCTGACGATCACCGGCAGTAAGACCAATCGCTTCATAAATATGTACACGTTCGCTACAGAAACCAGGCGCACCGTAGAAATCAAAGACATGTCGTAACTCTTTCGCGACGTAACCTGTTTCTTCCTTTAATTCACGTCCGGCACAATCGAGTGGATCTTCACCTTTCTCGAGTTTGCCCGCTGGTATCTCGATCGATAGACTCTCGAACGCCTTCCGATATTGTTCAACGACAATCAGATCCCCTTGTTCATCAAAAGCGATGATGGCAACGGCACCATTATGATAGACCAGTTCACGAACCGAGGTATTACCGTTCGGTAACGTGACGACATGTTTCTCGACATCAAAAACTTTTCCTTCATAGATCACTTCACGTTCAATCGTTTTTTCTTCCATCGGTAGTGTTCCCCTCTTCTATCCTAGTTTACGTTCTCTGTCATGATTAGTATGCCGTTTCCGACGTATTGCCGCAAGACTTCAAGCCGTCTTTTTCATAAGATATGATACACTAGAATGCAGAAGTTCCAAACTTACAGTTCATTTAAGAAAAGAGGGAATTGAACATGTCATTAGGATTAGGTACGATGACGATCTTAAAACGCGGACAGGAAGAAGCGGCAGCAATCCTGCGGACGGCACTCGACGCGGGTATCACCCATTTCGACACAGCGGATGTCTATGCAAACGGAGCCGTCGAATCGATTATCGGTCAAACCTTCGCGCAAGAGGATCGTAGTCGATTGTTTCTTGCCTCAAAAGGTGGCAATCGAATGAATGCGACCGGAACCGGTTGGACATGGGATCCGAGTTATGACTATTTGAAGCAAGCCTGTCTTGAAAGTTTAAATCGACTCGAAACACCTTACCTCGACCTATATTACGTCCATGGTGGCACGATGGACGACGATATCGACGCATCGATTCGCGCGATGGAAGACTTAAAAGCAGAGGGGAAAATCAAGGAATATGGTCTCTCGTCATTGCGACCGAACGTCATCGAATATTGGCTTGAGCATAGTAATTTCTCTTACTTGATGACGCCTTATTCATTGCTCGATCGTCGCATCGAAGAGTTGTTACCACGCTTAAAAGAGAAAAACATCCAAGTCGTTGCCCGCGGTCCACTAGCAAAAGGACTGTTGACACACGAAAGTGCCTCACGCCTGCAGTCGGTTGATCGTTTCGAACAGTTCGATAAAGAGACGCTCGAAGCCAGTCTACAACAATTACAAAACTTCCCGCTTCCAGCGCTTGCATTGCAAGCAATCGATCAACAGGTCGATATCGTCCTTCCAGGTGCGTCAAGCGTGTCGCAACTTCAAGCAAACGTCCAAGCGATGAGAGAGCCGGTTTCGCAAGCTCAGATCGACCAGGCGCTTGCTACACTGCCAGTTCATCACTATACCGAACACCGGTAAGGTTTAACACTCCATTTCTCCGGGAATCTCCTTCTTTGTAACGTTCATACAGAGGAGGAGTTTTATTATGGCACGTATTTTAATCGTATCAACAAGCGCAGATGACATGAATGGTCACAAAACAGGATTATGGTTCGAGGAGTTCGCAGCACCTTACAACCTGTTCAAAGATGCAGGACATGACGTGACGGTCACGTCCATCAAAGGCGGAGATGTTCCAATTGATAAAGCATCGATCGTCAAAGAGATCTTACCGAAATTCCAAGATGCTCGCCGTGCGTTGCACGATACGAAAGCACTTTCTGAAGTAGATCCAGCATCATTTGACGCTGTCTACTTCCCAGGTGGTCACGGTGCGGTCGTCGACTTCCCGAATAACCCACAAGTGGCGAGTGCTATCGAAGCTGTCATCAAAAAAGACGGCGTCGTCGCATCGGTCTGTCATGGTCCTGCTGCCTTCGCGCACGTCATGATCGATGGCAAACCCTTCGTATCAGGTCGTCAAATCAACGGCTTTACAGATGAAGAGGAAAAATCAACAGGTCTCGAAGATAAAGTACCATTCTTGCTCGAGACGACACTTCGCGGTGAAGGGGCTACTTTCCTGACATCGGATGCTGGTAAAGAGTTCGCTGTCATCGATGGCAATGTCGTTACAGGACAAAATCCGGCTTCAAGTGAAGCAGTCGCAAAACTAGTCCTTGCGAAACTGGCTACACAGGCTTAATCGAGTAGTCTCTATACAAAATGGAGCAGGCGACATCATGTCGTCTGCTCCATTTTTTGACGTGAATTATAACCGATGAAGCGAATCCAATCGTTCGAGATCGGCTTCTGTCTCACGCTTTTTTCGTTCAAGCCGCTTTAACTCGTCTTCGAGTTGTTGCTGTTGAGCTCGCAGCATTGATCGTTCTTCCTCTGTAAAGGAACGAGCTACTTCTTTTTCTTTGAAATACCACCACTTTTTAATTTTCTCAGGTGGTGGTCCGATCTCAATCTGTTGCTCATGCTGTTTGACCTCATCCATTTGTTCAGCATGGGCCAATTGAAGCTGTTCTAATTCTGTCTCATAAGCTGTTTGTCTAGCTTCAAGAATCGGTGTCAGGTACGCAAGGATATGCGCCGTCAAGTCTCGCTCGACGACTCGTCGTAATACATCTCGACGAAGTGAGGCTTCCGAATTGCCCGAAGCATTCTTCCAGACGGTTGGATCCGCCTGTTCTAGAATCTCCTCTTCTTCCGCTTCTCCGAGCCAGCGTAATTTGAGTAATAATGGCTCGAGGAGTGCCTCCTCTACATACGCCGTAAATTGCGAATACGACGTCGCTTCTCGCGTCAACGGTTCTTCATGTAGGTGAAATAACGCTTCTGCCTCTTCTTCGATCCAGTCTTCGTAATCATTAAAGTACATGGTTTAACTCCTTACTTCATCTCATCAAAAACAAGACTGGCTCGAATCCGCCATCTACATGACAGTCGAGCCAGTTTTGTTAGACGTTCGCTCCGTTTTTTTTGATTTCCGCGATCGCCCAATCACACCAGTCCAAGTAATTCAACATCATACGCAAGCCGTATTCACTCGTCAAGGTCTCACCTAGTGTCGCACCGTTCTCGAGATGGTCGTGACGCCAACTTTGCATCATCTCGACGGCAAATTGATGGTGTCGCTTCGATTCTTCTAGATAAGCGACAGCTTCCTCTGGTGGGAGAAGATGCAAGAGCGAGACACGCATCAAGTTCTCATCCTTCATCTTCGGTTTGAATTCATTTGGTGTCCGTAACCATTCGACGAGCTCCGTCCGCCCTTTATCGGTAATCGAATAGACTTTCTTATCCGGCAGATCTTCTTGAACGATATGAACGCTCGTCACGAGTTCTGCCTCTTCCATTTTCAACAACTCTCGGTATATTTGTGTATGATGTGCGGTCCAGAAGTGGATCATCTGTTTTTTAAAAGTCGCGCTCAAATCATAACCGGTCGCTTCCCCTTGGGTCAGCAGCCCGAGTAGTGCAAATCGTAATGCCACTGGCTGCACCTTCTTTCCTTCTTTTGTATATATACTTAATTATCTCAAATATACCTGAATTTCGCTACTCTCGTGTCGAACAAATGTACGAATGAAAACGACCTACGTCGACATCACATTCGATCGTAGGTCGTTCTGTGTCATGATTCTCAAGATTAGCTTAGGTTACGTAATCTTTCGATTCCCTGTTGGACATGTTTCCAGTAAGAAGAAGGATGCGGAACGAATTGATGACGATCGAACCATTCTCCTGTTTTATCCTGAATACGCTCAATCGTCACGTCAGCGATGCGATCCAACTGCTCAATCGAAAAAGCGATTAATCGTTTCACTTCGGTTTCCTGGAGCATATACGATTCTAACGCTTGATCACTTTGTGCGAGAAACACATGGCATCGTTCACAATCCCAAAGTGTCGCATCCCGAAACTCCTCCTCCTGAACTCCAAGAGGTATTAGTTGATCAAAGGTATAAGCTAAACCAATCTCTTCTTCGAGTTCCCGGACACCATCTTCAACCGTCTCATTTGCAAGCAGATGACCGGCTGCCGTGATATCGAGCATTCCCGGAAAGTCCTTCTTTTGTTCAGAACGTTGCTGGAGCAACACGACGTCCCGCGTTGGATCATAGACGAAACAATGAAACGTTTCATGCCATAGACCTTTTGCGTGGACTTCTGATCGCGGACACGGTCCGAGCGGATTCCCAGCTCGGTCCACCGTCATGATCATCTCTTGTTCACTCATCGTAACACCTTCGATGCTTGATGGAATCGTTCTCCAACCGTATAGAGTTCAGCGATCAAGAAGACACTTGCGATCCAGATGATAGCACTTGGAAACAGAATCATCGCCGTCAAGAATAGAAATCCTTCCGTTCGTTCGATGAGTCCTGGTTGATATTGAAACGACTTGTAACCGTAGTTCTCACTAACTGCTCCGATCGCAAGGAACATCGTCATCCCAATGACGAATGATGCGACAAGTAACAGAATCACAACCTGCGTTTCCGGAAACCGGAGTGCGAGACCAATTAACACTGACAGTTCGACAATTCGGTCGAGAACAAGATCAAGGATCGTACCAATTGGTGTTGTCTTCTCTTTTCTTGCCATCGTGCCATCAATAACGTCGAGCATACCCGAGATCCACAATAGGACAATTGCCGTTCCCATCATGTCGTTATAGACGAAAAAGCCTGTCGCACCACCGATGATACCCGAAATGATCGTCACCTGCGTCGCTGATAATCCAATTTTCTTAAATAAGGTCGCCCCTTGATCAAACAGGGGTTGAACGATTTTACGCGCACGCGTATCTAACATGTCACCCCTCCTTTCTAACGATATACCCTTCTATCGAATGAATCGTCTCGTCTGAAGAAAGTACGAGCCGTTCGCCTGATGGCCGTTCCACTTCGTAGAACCGAACGCCATATTGAATGAGTTCTTTCGTAATCGTAACACGCTCATCCGTTTCCTTCGTCGGTCTTGAGACCAAGTTAACTGACGTCAACGGATACCAAGTCGCTTCGATGTAGATGCCTTCACCGAAAAACGGACTTGTCTGACTGAGCGTGATCGGTGTGCCGCGATCCACGATCCGTCCTTGTTCCAAAACATAAATGACATCTGCCATCGCCATTGCCTCTTCCCGGTCATGCGTGACAAGCAGTGTCGTGACGCCTTGTTCCTCGGTCAACTTTCGGATCAATGTCCGAAGTTCTCGTCGTCTCGGTACATCTAGACTCGAGAACGGTTCATCGAGCAACAAGAAGTCCGGCTGACTCGCCAGCGCACGAGCTAGACTCGCACGTTGCTGTTCACCACCTGAAAGTTCGTGGATGGCACTTCGTCCTCTCCCCTCGAGTCCAACGCGATATAACCAAGAATCAAGTTCGATCGGTGTTAACTGTTTCGCACCGAGGCGAATGTTTTGTTCAACGTTCAAATGCGGAAACAATAAAGAGCGTTGAAACATCATCGTCACACCTCGTTGATTCGGAGAGAGTGTCGTGACGTCTCGTTCCCCAAATCGAATCACTCCACTCGTCACACGTTCGAGACCCGCAATCAGGCGGAGAAGCGTCGTTTTCCCGCTACCACTCGGTCCGACTAAAGCCACGCATTGTCCAGACGCGATGCTTACATCGATATCAGACAACACTTGTTTGCTTCCAAATCGTTTATTGACTTGTTGTATCGTGACTTCCATTTAAACGCCTCCGTACGATTCGTATCCAGCTAGAAAAAATAACGGCTTGTAATACATAAAAAAGAATAGGTAATCCAATCAACCAAAGTGTCGCCAGACGAGCTGCCTCCTGGGAATTACCAGAATACGCCGGGAACACTTCCAGTGCGATCATGCGGACGATTCCGCCTCCAATCAACGCAACAAGAGCATATTGACTGATCGTGATCACGGTGACGAGCAACGTCACGGACTGTAATGTCGATCGTAACATCGGTCCCGTCAAATAAAACCAACGTTTGAATCGATTTCCTTCGAGCAAGACCATCTGTTCGAGCATCCGCTCACCGAGCGTCTGAAATCCGTTCGTGTACAAACGGACTGTATATGGCAATGTCGGCAGAAGCAACACGAGCAGTACACCGAAAAAACGATCTGCCAGACCGAGCCGGATCCATGTCAAATAGAGACCGAACGACAACAATAAGACGGGAACGAATAGCGGCAAACTAATCAAGAACTCTGCTATACGAATGCGTGTCCCGGTTTGAAAAGCGATCGCTTTTCCTGCCATGTATCCGAAGAGATGATTTAACAATATAACGGCACAGACCATCGCAATGGTCGTACCAAGCGTTGCTTCAAGACGCGGATTCCAATTCCATTCTCCCGGAATTAAACCGATCAATGGAACGTTGAAAAGAAGAACAATACATACGATGACGCTAGTTTTTTTCATTCACTTCGCCCCCTACTGATCTTCGTTGCCAACGGGCGGGTTAAACCCGTCATGAGCACTAGTAAGAGGAAAAGTCCACCCGTCAAGACGACACTCATCGCAAAAGCGAGCGGTTGTTCCGATAAATCACCTTGTGTGTATAAGTCAAAGGCATAGACGCCAAGTAATTTCGGATAGGTCACGCCGAGTAATGCCGGAATTTCATACGCAAATAAAATAAAGGCAAGTAAGATAAAGCCGGCTTCAAGCATGGGAACGAGCAGGAACACACCCCGTGCATGCCAGAATCGGCGCACTGGCGATAAATCGAGCATCATACCGAGTTCTTGGTAACGTGGATCGAGACGTCGTACAACCGGTAAGAGATAAAAAAAGACGAACGGAATTTCTTTATATAGATACGTCAAGATGACACTGATGTGGTTCCCTTCATGCGGTCCGATGATCGGCACATCACTGAGGTAGAGGATTGCGAGATACGCCGCTCCTAGATGAGGAATGAATAACGGAATCGCGAGCAACACCGCTAGCCGTGTTCTGCTCAAGATTCGTGCGAGCATCACACCGATGATCAAGGCAATGCCCGTACTCACGATGGCAACGTAACTACTGACGGTTAGACTCTCTAAAAAGACGTCATCCGTCAGTAGCTCATGATAGTCGGCGGGTGACGTCATTGAAACACTGACCCACAGCCCGTATAAGACCATCCCTGCCATCAGAATTGCAGCAGGATATATGTTACCGCGCCACACGAGACGGCCATTCCTTACGGATCATCTCGAAGACCGATGGATCTAGTTCCGTCCGGACTTTCCCTTCAAAGACACTCGGCTTCGGTGTCGACGGTGCGGCCGGTACATCAGCGAACTGCTTTTGTTCTGCCTGATCAAGTGTCGACAAATCGAGACTCGTTCCATCGCCCCAGTAAGTCGCATCATATTTTTTCAATTGTGCCTCTGGTGACAACAGCGTATTGATCGTAACGAGTGCACCTCTCGGGTTCGGTGCGTTGAATGGTACGGAAAGGAAATGGGTCGATGCGATTGAGCCATCCTTCAAAACAATCGGACGCGTTTGTTTCGGAAACGTTCCTGACTTCACTTCTTGTTCTGCCCGTCGTTCGTTGAAGCCCATCGTGAAGTCGACGTCTCCCTTCGCGTATAACTGATCGAGTTGCGCAAGCGTCTTCGGATACGTCTTCCCCTTTTTCCAGAGGTACGGTTTGATTTCGTTCAGGTAAGCCCATGTCTTCTTGAAGTCTGCTTTTGGGTCTTTTAGGGTCGCGTTCGATTCGACACCATACATGACGTGACGGACGAAGGCGTTTCCTGTAAAATCCGTCACTTCTGGATACGTGAAGCGTCCTGGATTTTCCTTGACCCAAGACTTCAACGCTTGTAAGTCCTTTGGTGGCGACTTTACATCAGCTGCGTCATAGTGCAACGTATATTGGACTTTTCCCCATGCGGCTTCGAGCCCGTCTGTTTTCGTACCGCTATCTGAACTTTGGGCGGCAGCATCAACGTATTTCATGTTTGGAAGAACTTTTGTAATTTCCCCATAAAGTAACTCATCTTTTTTAGCATTCAAGAAGTTATCGCCATTAATCCAGACGACATCGATGACGCCTTTTTCCTTACCTGCCTTTTTCTCAGCACGTAATTTTTGAATAATGTCTGCCGTCTCGATCGGAACGCGTTCGAGTGTAATATTATGTTCCTTCTTCAGACGGGGCGTCACATATTCATCGATATAAGCGTTGATTCCGTCATCGCCCCCCCACATGTACATCCGAACCGTTGATTTTTCTGCTTCTTTCTCAATCGTCTGATAAGCGGTTCCTAAAACGTTTTTCGGTTCCGGTGTCGCATCCGGCGTCCCGCACCCGGCAAGCAAGGTACCTAAGGCAAGAAAGCTCATTACTTTTGTTTTCATTCGTTGTTCTCCTCCGTCATCACTTTTTGTCAAAACCTGATTTTCCTAACCATTCAATCAGCCGCGGCATGACGCCGTACCCTTTTGCGGAAAGCTCCATCCACCACGGCGCATTGACCTCTCGCTTTCGGTGACGCATCGCCCGAACGACGGTCAGTGCGAGTTGTTCTTTCGATAAGACGATCGAAGCCACGTTTTTTTCATATTTTCGGCTGATGTCAGCTCGAACAAAAAATTCCGTCGCAATCGGTCCTGGGTTGACCGTCATGACGTGGATGCCTTTTGGACGTAACTCCAGACGTAACGCATTCGAAAACTGCAACATAGCAGCTTTTGTCATGCAATAGATCGTCGACTTCGGTGTCGGCAACTTTCCTGCCTGACTCGCGACATTGACGATCATGCCGCCTTCTCGAAGTAACGGAAGGCACGCTTTCGTTAGACGAACAGGACTTAAGACATTGATTCGGTGCATCGATTCGATCGTTTCAATCGAGGTATCGTCTAGGAAGCTGAATTCCCCGAAACCTGCGTTATTAATCAAAATATCGATTCGCCCATAACGATTTGCGAGTGTTTTCGCAAGAATTTCGGGCGCCACTTCCAAATCGTAGACCAGGTAGTCTGCCTGGAGTTCAGATGCTAACGTTTGTAATCGATCCTCGCGTCGTGCGATTAAAATCAAGTTTGCCCCTTCTTTATGCAGAGTGCGCGCCAGTGCTTCCCCGAGTCCACTTGAAGCACCGGTGATGACGATCGTCCGGTTGATGAGTTGCATTAAACTTCCTCCATTTTCGAATAGTAGAGGATACCAGATCGTTTCTCAACCGTAATCGCACCACGTGCGACAAGCGTATCAAGACGTGCCTTCATTTCACTCATGACGAGCGGGAATGATTTTTTCAATCGATTCCCATACGTCACTTGTGCTAATTCAAATAACGTATGCTCTTCTGAAAAATACTTTAACAGTTGATCGCCGCGTGCCTTGCGTTGCATCAATCGTTCTTCAACGAGTGCCGCGACATCGCGAATCGGATCACCATGACCGGTATACGCAATTCGGATTTGTTCTCCTTGTAGTTTTTCCAAGGAGTCGAGATACGCAAGAACGGGTCGTTTCACGAGCACGTCATCACCCGGTTGCGGTTGTTCAAGCAACGGGTTCGGTTCGACCCGGTCCAGCAAATGGTCCGCCGCGAACAATATACCATCGTCGCTTAAAATTCCGATTTGGTCACTCGCATGACCCGGCAGTTCGATGACGCGATATCGCCCAGAAGGTGTAATTGCGTCGCCTTCCTTTAATATGAAATCAAGCTGACCTTTTCCAAGCCATTTTAAGGCAGATTGATAGCTCGGTAACATCTCTTGAATCGCTGACGGAACACCAAATGAAGTCGCCAGTCGACGTAAGAACACGTCCCCATTGTTTAGGAACGTCTCGTTCTGTTCTAAATACGGACGCAACCGCGCATGTCCATAGACAGGAATGCCTTTCTCTGAAAATCGATGTGCCATCCCAGCATGATCCGCATGGTGATGCGTCACGATGACACGATCTAAATCCTCAACCCTCAAATCGTGTCGCGCAAGCGTCTGTTGCATCATTTGCCACGCCTCGAGTGTATCGGGTCCACAATCAATGAGGATGTTTTCCCCTTCCGTTCGTAACACATAACAGTTCACGTCCCCTACAGGAAATGGTGTGGGAATCGGAATCGGGATGATTTCGTCTGATACAGTCATGCCTACACGCCTCTTTTCTCTCGTCCATTTTCTTTCATTATAGAGAGAATGAAGCTATAGCGCCAAACTTTGTGCGTCAACGGATGATATTTGTTGTCTAGCTTACGCTAGAGTATAAGAAATGGATGCACAAAAAACCGACCTTTCCGCAGATTGAAAGGTCGGTCAAAAACTTATTTTAAGTTGAGGACTGTTAATTTGTCGCGTGTCATCGAAGCTAAGCTACGTCCGACACCTTGAACACCAAGACCCGATGATTTAACACCGATGAATGGGAAGTGGTCAGGACCACGTTCCGTACGTCCATTGATTTGAACAGAACCTGTTTCAAGCGCGTCCGCTACCGCAAACGCAGCATCGATGTTTTCCGTGAAGACACTTGCTTGAAGACCGTATTCTGATTCGTTCGAGTATGCGATCATTTCGTCGACCGAGTTAACACGAATAATTGGAAGAACTGGTCCGAACGGCTCTTCCCAAGCGACGCGCATGTCACGTGTCACGTTGTCAAGAAGTGTTGGTTCGATCAAGTTCGCTGTACGTCCGCCACCTGTGACGAGCGTTGCGCCCTTGTCTGTTGCGTCCGTAATCAAGCCTTCGACGAAGTCCGCTGATTTCGTATCGATGAGTGGTACGACGACACTTTCTTGTTCAGGTGAACCGACTGTCAATTTTGCAATTCGAGTCTTAAGTTCTTCAATAAGCGCATCCGCTTGGTGATCGAGAACGAAGACACGTTTGATTGCTGTACAACGTTGACCTGAGTAAGAGAATGCACCACTGATGATGTGATCTGCTGCAAGGGACAGGTTCGCATCCTCAAGAACGAGTGCTGGGTCTTTTCCACCGAGTTCAAGGACAAGTGGAATCATTGCAGATTGACGTGATAAATGTTGTCCTGTTCCTGTACCACCTGTGAATGTGATCATGTTGATTCCCGGATGAGCTGTCAAGTAATCACCGATGACTGATCCACGACCTGTGACGATGTTTACGAGTCCAGCTGGAAGGCCTGCTGCGACGAGTGCCTCGACCATTAAGATACCGCTGATTGAACCTTGTGTTGCCGGTTTAAAGACGACGGCGTTCCCTGTCATGAGTGCAGGTGCGAGTTTCGCTGCTGCCAAGTTAACTGGGTAGTTGAACGGTGAGATGGCAAGCACGACACCGAGTGGCGCTTTTTTGATGACCGCGATTTTTTTCGCGCTACCGCCTGGGAACGAATCCCCTTGCATCATCTGACCGTCGAAACGGAGACCTTCTTCCGCAGTGTAGCGAATGATTTCAGCTGTCCGTTTGACTTCTTTGACGCCATCTGCACGTCCTTTACCGACTTCGCGCATGATGACTTCACCGATTTCGTCCGCACGTTTCTCGAGTTCCGTTGCCCAAGCGTGAAGCAGTTCAGCCCGTTTGTTCGCTGGTTGTTTTGCCCACTCTGCTTGTGCCGCTTTCGCTGAAGCGATGGCACGATCGACTTCTGATTTTGTCATCGCTTGAACACGACCGACAAGATCCTCTTTATATGGTGAAGAGATTTCAATCGTCTCTTTTGATTCACTTTCATGCCATTTTCCATCTAGTAAAAACGTGTAGGTTGTTGCTGTAGTCATTCCACTCTACCTCCATTTATTTTTATCTCTCTCATTTCAGTGTGTGGCTGCATAGCTTATTGTAATCAATTGGTCTGACAAATGCCAAACTTTTTGCTTAACATATTATGAAAGCGATTACAACACTTTTTTTGTCGATTCAGAACTAGAATTTTTAACGTAGCATGCCGATAACTAGTCAGAAGTGAAGTGAAGGTAATGGAAAGGGGCACAACCATATGTACAATCAGCACGATATTTTATTAGAAGCCGGCACGAACGAACTCGAGATCGTCATCTTCCATTGTGGTCCGTATACGTTCGGTATCAACGTCATGAAGGTTCGGGAAATCATCGTTCCGCTCCCGATGACACCACTTCCGGGTACACCTGATGCTGTCAAAGGATTGATTGAACTCCGCGGCGAAGTCATGACGGTGATCGATTTGCCTACAGTCATCGGTGTTCCCCACGACGAAGCAACCGAGGATCGACTGATCATCTGTGAATTCAATGGGGAAAAGAGCGTCCTGCGTGTCGATTCCGTGACGGAAATTCGTCGTATCTCATGGGAACAGATCGATACACCAAACGAACTCGCTCGTGGCATCGAAGGGTTAACGAATGGTGTCGTCAAAACGGGCGACAAGATGATCATCCTGCTCGACTATGAAAAAATTGCCCTTGAGCTCTCACGCAAGGATATCTTCGCCCGCGAAGAAGGACGTCGCGTCCAGTCCCGTGACCGGTCCGATAAAATCATCTGGATTGCCGAAGACTCGGAAATGCTCCGGACGTTGATCATCGAAACACTCGAGGAAGCCGGTTACCACGGACTGAAGTGGTTCATCAATGGTAAGGAAGCTTTTGATGCGTTTGAGAACGGAAGCAACTGTGATCTCCTGATCACCGATATCGAGATGCCGAAGATGGATGGACTTCATTTAACGAAACGACTCCGTGAAGATGATCGTTATGCAGAACTGCCGATCATTGTCTTCTCTTCCTTGATTTCCGACGATTTACGCCATAAAGGCGAGTCCGTTGGTGTCAATGCACAAATCACGAAACCGGAAATCGGTCGATTGATCGAAACGGTTGATTCATACGTCTTATAAGAAAAAAGAAAAAAAGCCGACGAGATGTCGGCTTTTTTAATCTATTCGATTCCTCAACGCAGTACGTCAAGATTTTTTCCAGTAAACACATCGAGCCAGATGACCCGGAATTCAACCATGCTGTCTTCAATCCGATCGACGATTTCTTGCGTACCGGTCATGGAACCGGATTCTGCTTCTTTTTCAAGCAGTTCGAAATCATCGGCTAAATCATCAGCGGCAACGGAATAGGAAGCACCTTTTAGCAAGTGAGCGAGCTTTTCAGTTTGCTCAGCATCTTGTTTAGCGACGGCATCTTTCAGTTCAGGAAACTTTCGATCGAACTGCGCGATATACGTTTCTCCAATTTTTTGAAGGAACGCGTGATCCCCACCCGCGATCGATTGAAGTTCTTCGAGCTTCTTAGCATTAAAAAAAGGCATGTCTTCCCCTCCTCTGTTTTCATCTTATCACTAATCTTCGTAAAAAAAAATCGGAGAATCATTTACACGCCATCGTTTCTATTTCTATAATGAGACAGTGAAGAGCAGGAGGGATAGACAATATGTTGACGATTTATCGAAGCGATGTCACTGGGGCAGTCAACGAGATACAGGAGTTTACGAAAGGTTCCTGGATCCATCTTGTCAATCCGACCAAGGATGAAGCCGACCAAGTCATCGCTGCTACGAATATTCCAGAGGATTTCATTTATGACCCTTTGGACGTGGAAGAAAAACCACGTTTTGAAAAAGATGAAGAAGGCCTACTGATGATCGTCGACGTTCCCTACATCGAAGAAGAATCATCAGGACGCCGTTATAATACGATTCCGCTCGGTATCATCGTGACATCCCGTCATTTCATCACCGTTTGTTCTCAACAGCTCGATGTCCTGACGTTATTCTCGAGTGGTAAGTTGCGAGGATTCCGGACGAATTATCGATCGCGCTTCGTATTTCAGATTCTCTATAAAGTCAGTTCCTCGTATCTCCGTTTCCTACGCCAAATCGATCGACGGATGGATGAACTCGAGGAAGAATTACAACGTTCGATGCGAAATCAAGAAATCTTTCAACTCATGAACCTTCAGAAATCATTGGTCTATTTCATGACATCCTTGAAATCGAACGATGGTGTCCTCGACCGAATCATCAAGACACCGAGTCTTGAGAAACACGAAGACGATGAAGACTTACTCGAAGATGTCTTCGTCGAACACCGGCAAGCAATGGAAATGGCACAAATCTATAAAGACATCATCAGTTCGACGATGGATACATTCGGTTCCGTCATCTCGAACAATGTCAACTTCGTCATGAAGTTCCTCGCCTCGATTACGATCGTCATCTCGATTCCGACGATGATATCTGGGATGTTCGGAATGAACGTCCATGTCCCTTGGGAAGGAGAAGTCATCGGTTTTTGGATCGTCTTCGGCATGATGATCTTCTTCTCTGGTCTTGCCGCATTCATCTTATGGCGGAGAAGGTTCTTCTAGTTCAAGTAAGCGCAAGACTTGTATGACGTAAAAAAGACTCAGTGACGGTGTTTCCGTCGCTGAGTCTTCTTCATTTACATGTTAATTGATTTCGACTGTCACGAGACAAAGATCATCCGCTTCATCGCTCTGATCCGGTTGAATCAGCTGATGGATGTTCGGTCCTTGTTGTTCAATCAGATTTTGGATGGCGTGAATTCCTTCATCAATACCTTTACTGTACAATTCCATGAAACCATCCGTGTACAGATAGACACATCCTGGTGAGACGATGTCGATCGTCTTGCTCGAATACGTCGAGTCTTCGAACATACCAACAGGAAGTCCCGTATTCTCAAGCGGAATGATTTGATCGTTCATCCGCAACAAACCAGGTGGATGCCCCGCGTTCGCATAGCTGAGTTTCATTTCATCTAAGTCGATATAAAGGTAGACAGCCGTGAAATAGATTTCTGTCTCGTCTCCCGGAAACAGTCGACTCATCTGTTGATTCAATTCTTCAAGCACTTGAGCCGGATCACCAATCCGGTGCACGAGTTCAAACAAGATTGAACTCATCCCCATCGTAATCAATGCAGAGGAGACACCGTGTCCCATGACGTCAAATAAGATGATGCCGTATTTATTCTGAGAGATGCGATACCAGGCATACATGTCTCCCGCTAGTTTCTTAGACGGGATATAGGTCGCCATGATGCGGATCTCATCGTCTTCGATATTGGCACTAAGGACACTCTGTTGCAGTTTTTGCGCCAAATCAAAGTCTTCCTGTAGCACTTTTTCATATCGTTTTCGTGCATCGATTGCTTGCTTCAGACCGATCGCATTACGAACTCGTGCGAGCAATTCCGTTTTTCGAATCGGTTTCGTCGTGTAATCAGATGCCCCTGCATTCAATCCATCAACGATATCTTCTTCGTTTGATCGACCCGAGACGATCAGGATTGGTAGTTCATCAAGACCAAACCGTTTTCGGATCAAACGTGTTGCCTCGATTCCGCTGATTCCCGGCATCTCAACGTCGAGCAGGACGACATCTAATTGCTCAATGAACAATGGATCCTCCATCAATTCGATTGCTTCTTCTCCACTCATGGCTTTGACGACGTCATATCCTTCATTTTCTAACAATCGCTCTAAGAGCATTAAATTTGTTAATTCGTCATCTACAACCAAAATACTCATCCGTCGTCACCTCGTTCTGTTTAACATGTTTATCTGAAATCAGTTTAGCACACAACCTACAATTTCGTTTAGACGGATGCTGCTTTTTCCGTCATACTAGAAAGTGAATGAAAGGAGGAGTGGACTATGTGGCTATATGTCGTCTCCATTCTCATCATCGTATTCGTCTTGGTCGCCTCGATCATTGTCATTTCAAAAGGATATGGCTATAAGGGCAACAAGGACGATATCGAAATCGATTATGATGAAATCAACCGAAAACTTCGTCACGAAAATGATGATGATTCATCCAACAAATGAACCTCTAAGACCATCATATCACGGTGGTCTTTTTAAATTCATTTCAAATACATGTTTTTTTTTAGATGTTTTTGATTTGCTCACAAGGGTATATCCATATCATGGTTAAATACTATCTCAAGGGAGTGTTTATTATGGAACCGAATCTTCAACATGATCCACACGCAACGCACGCAGAACATCCGAATCGTCAGTTTGATCAGGAGGAATCATCAGGTCGTCAAGTTAATCTTGTCACAGGGATGTTAATCGGTGCCCTTGTCGGCGGACTATTGACGCTACTTAGTTCTTCGTCCCGTCAAAACACGAAACAAAGCTTACGTGGTGCGAAGGATTCCGTCTCGACACTCGCGTCTTCCATCAAGGAAGATCCGTCGGGCAAAGCGTCGCAAGTTATCAATCAAGTAAAGAGTGCTTCAAGTATCATCCAAGAAGTGGCGTCTGACGTTCAAAACGTCTATGACAAAGTGAACACAGAACTTGAAACAGTGAAGTCTGATGCTTCGACTGTGAAAGATACAGTCAATGAGACAAAAGGTGACCTGAGTTCTATCAGCAATAAAGTCGTCGAAGCGAAAGATGTCGCACTTGGCAAAGAAGAACCACCTGCTGAGCACGATGCTTCTAATCAACAAGCAAATGATGCTCAATCTTCTGAGGAAAAAAATAAAGGTGAAGGCATCTAATCGTTTGGTGTACTTCTTCATTCTCCCCGATGTGTTCAACACGTCGGGGTTTTTTTAACGTAGGAATTGAACAAGAATCGCGACGCGTTCACGTATCCCGAAACGAAGGACACCTGAAAGAGGTGTCTCTGCCGGAATCGCGTCCGTCAGTAACCCCAGTTGTTTCGCCTCTTTTCGAGCGCGGTACAGATGAAAATCTGACGTGACAATTGAGACACGTCGGACATTCTTTGGTAATAAGTCTTTTGAATACTGTAGATTTTCCGTCGTCGATGTCGAACTGGACTCAAGAACCAGTCGCTCCGCTTCAATGCCAGACGCCACCATTCCGCGTCGCATCGCTTCTGCTTCCGAGATATCCTCATCCGGTCCTTGTCCACCACTCAAGATGAAGCGGATATTCGGGTGTTGTTTCCCATATGCGGCTGCCGCCTGAATCCGATTATGTAAGATTTGCGACGGTTTCTCCCCTTTGACACCTGCGCCAAGAACGATGACATACGGCGACGACCCATCCGCAAGTGGTCGTTCTCCTCTGTTGACGAAAATCCCGACACTGTACCAGAAGGCGACACAAGCGACGAGTCCTCCACCAACCATCCATTTGATATTTCGTTTGTTGAACGTGCGTTTAATCATACCGTACGACCTTTCTGCTAAAAAATGGGTTACGGTATGCTGTACGAATGATGCTTGCAAAAAGTTTCAACCTGACGGGCTTTACCTCCAAAAAAATGCGATCTTCTCTGAATCGAGAACATCGCATTTTCCTATTGATTGACTCGTCATCAATTTCCCCAAATTGATGTCACGTATTCCGGATGATCAATGAATGGATTCCGGTTTTTTTGCCACTTCTCGAAGATGACGTCGTTACGACGCATTTCGAAGCTATCGACTGGATCAAGCTTATTCCATGCTTTCAGCGTCGATAATTTTCCATGTAATGGGTTCGTTCCATTGTTGACGTTTTCTGAGGCTTCGAGATCGATTTCTCCGCCACCTTCGTAACGAACTGCCATGTAGAAGATCATCCGCGCGATGTCACCTTTGACTCGGTTCGGTGGTTCCCACGAATCGCCATCACGGTAGCAATCGCATCCACTATATTTCGTACCGCCATTGTCGAAATCAAGATTCCCACGTGCGCTGTTGACGACGACATCTTCCGGACGCAAGTGATGCAAGTCTGTTCCCGGTCCGTTCGTCGTACCAAAGTCACCGTGCGACTTTGCCCAGACGTGTTCCCGGTTCCATTGACCGACATTTCCACCATTGCTACTTTTCGCAATCGATTTCCCCGTGTATAACTCGATAACGTTGTTCGCATTGTTTGGATCTTGATCCGTTTCTTTCAGTGCTGTCCATACTGTGTCGTATGACACTTGTGTATGGTTGTCGATGATATCGTGCAGCGATGCCTTCAACGCTGCCCCTGTCTTTCCTGCTGCCGGTAGATAGTACGCATCGATCGTCGATTGAGATGTAACCATCTGCGGACCTGCCGCTACTTGTTTTGGATCGACTGTTTTTGCAGTGACCGGTGTAAAGACGATTGACCCGAGCGCAAGTGTTGCGGCAAGTGCACCTGTGACCTTTGACTTCCAGTTCATGCGTGTTCCCCCTCGATTGGTATGTATGAAAACGGATGTTACACGCTCATTTTCACATCGAATCCATTCATGGTGGAAGATGGACGATAGACCTGCTTTTTTGAAGATGAGTCGTCGTTCAGATTCTTTATCGAAAGACAACGGTTAGATGGTCCTGATTTTTTTCGTCCAAGACATCAATTGCATCAAAATAATTCTTCGAAAGAAATATTCTAGGGTCAAAAGTCACGAACGAAAGACACTGACAAATAAGAATCCGGGACGATATTCCTTTCCTCTAAGGCTTCACTATAATGAATAATGCAAGCGTTTTCATAAATCATAAGGAGGTCTTTTCGTGAAACAAAAAGGATGGATTTTAGCAACCGTCGCTTCAGCTGCATTTTTAGCGCCACTTGCGCAACCGATTGCAGTCGGTGCAACAGCTGACAATGGTACGATGATGCAGTATTTCGAATGGTATGTGCCGAATGACGGTAACCACTGGAACCGTCTCGGGAGTGACGCAACAAAGCTTGATCAGCTCGGAATCACATCGGTCTGGATTCCCCCTGCTTACAAAGGTACCTCGCAAAATGATGTCGGATACGGCGCCTACGATCTATACGATTTAGGTGAGTTCAATCAAAAAGGAACGGTTCGTACGAAATACGGCACAAAGGCGCAATTAAAAACGGCGATCGGACAATTGCATACCGCTGGAATCGATGTCTATGGTGATGTCGTCATGAACCATAAAGGTGGCGCCGATTTCACGGAAGCCGTCACGGCAGTCGAAGTCAATCCGGGTAACCGTAATCAGGAAGTCTCGGGCGATTATCAAATCCAGGCATGGACGGGCTTCAATTTTGCAGCACGAAATAACCTCTACTCGAACTTCAAGTGGAAATGGTACCACTTCGACGGCACGGACTGGGATCAATCGCGTTCAAAAAGCGCTATCTATAAGTTCCGCGGTACCGGTAAAGCATGGGATACGGATGTCTCAACTGAAAATGGTAACTACGATTACTTGATGTACGCGGATCTCGACTTCGATCATCCAGAAGTCCAGCAAGAAATGAAGAACTGGGGCAAATGGTACGTCAACGAACTTGGTCTTGATGGGTTCCGTCTCGATGCCGTCAAGCATATCAAACATGGTTACTTAGCGGACTGGCTCGCGAACGTTCGTCAGACGACGGGCAAACCATTGTTCACAGTCGCAGAGTATTGGCAGAACGATCTCGGCACGTTGCAAAACTACTTAAGCCGGACGAATTATCAACAATCCGTCTTTGATGCGCCGCTTCATTATAAGTTCGAACAGGCAAGTAAAGGCGGCGGGTATTACGACATGCGGACGATCTTTGATGGTACTCTCGTCAAGAGCAATCCAGTCCAAGCTGTCACACTCGTAGAGAACCATGATTCGCAGCCTGGACAATCGCTTGAATCAACGGTTCAGTCATGGTTCAAACCGCTTGCTTACGCGATGATTCTGACACGTGAACAAGGGTATCCGTCGGTCTTCTATGGTGACTACTATGGTACAAAAGGTACGTCGAATCGCGAAATTCCAGCACTCGCTTCGAAGATTGATCCGTTACTCAAAGCACGGAAGGACTTCGCGTTCGGGAAACAAAATGATTACCTCGATAACCAAGACATCATCGGTTGGACACGGGAAGGTGTCTCGGATCGGGCAAAATCCGGTCTTGCAACAATCCTCTCAGACGGCCCTGGCGGTAGCAAATGGATGTACGTCGGCCTTCAGAACAAAGGAGAAGTCTGGACGGATATCACTGGAAACAACACGGCATCGGTCACGATCAACCAAGATGGCTACGGTCAATTCTTCGTCAATGGTGGTTCGGTCTCCGTCTATCGTCAACAATAAGCATTCAAAAAGGTCTTTTCCGTATGACGGGAGAGACCTTTCTTCTTCATTCAGCGAGACCGACACTCGATTTGATATGATCTTCTGTCTCGATTGCTTGTAAGAGGAAATGCGCCACATCTGCGCGATTGATTTGTTTTGCATCTTCCGGAACACCTGTATCTGCTTGACGATAAAGCCCCGTCAACGGACCGTTCAGTAAACGGAGTGGTCGGGCCACCGTATAGTTCAAATCCGCTTGTTGCAAAAGCGCGATCGCTTGGCGGTGATCCTTCAGTGGATTCTTCAGAATCCGCTGAGCGAGCATCCCTTGCACACCCGGTAATTCATCATCGACACCGGCAGACGCGACATAACCAATCCGCTCTATCCCCTGTTTTTTCATCGCTGTCACGATCCGGACGAGACTTCGTTCTAAAAAACCACTATACGCAAGACTCTCCGTTCCGAGAGCTGTCAGGACAGCATCTTGTCCGGCAACAGCAGCTGTTACCGCTTCTTGATCGAGCACGTCGCCCTTTACGACTCGTAACCGTTCGTCATGTAGTGTCAGTTTTTCTGGACTGCGGACAAATGCTGTGACCTCATGCCCGTGATCAATCGCCTGTTTGACCAGTTCTTGTCCAGTTTGACCAGTCGCTCCAAAAATAATCAGTTTCATACGAAACATCCTTTCTCTTTCAAGATCCACTGATTCAATCATACCCTTACCACTTGAAAATGAATCGTCTCACCTTGTCTTTATTTTCAGAAAATTGTTTTTATTTGTTAAGCGTGTATGCTAAAATCTTCCTAAGTACATATGGATATTTTTTCCTTAAACAACTGAATCATCGTTCTTAAAAAATCACCCTATCTTTATACATCAGATGTGTCTTCACGTGTTCGCGATCTCGTGATCCGCTTTGAACAACAATTAGCACACTACTCAACCATTTAACTTTGGAGGGATTTCCTGTGAAACTACAACAATTAAAAGACCAACTCAACTCCATCTATCTCGGTAAACCAGACGTCATCGATCTCTGTCTGACGGCACTCATCGCAGAAGGACATATTCTATTAGAAGACGTACCAGGAACCGGGAAAACGATGCTCGCCAAAGCGCTCGCCCAAAGCTTTGAGAGTGCCTTCTCCCGGATTCAATTTACGGCGGATCTTCTCCCATCAGACGTCATCGGTTCGGACTTCTTCAACTTAAAGACGCAGGAGTTCGAGAATAAACGCGGTCCATTGTTCGCGAACGTCGTCTTGATTGATGAGATCAACCGTGCTGTTCCGCGGACACAATCCGCACTGCTTGAAGCGATGGAAGAACGTCAAGTCTCGATCGGTGGAACGACCTATCAGATGCCCGCCCCATTTTTCGTCATCGCGACACAAAACCCGATTGAATCGGCAGGAACGTTCCCATTACCGGACGCCCAACTCGACCGGTTCATGGTCGCAATTGAAGTCGGTTATCCGGATTTCGAGAACGAACGGCGCTTATTGTCTGAGATTCTGACGAACGTCCGTCGGTCAGCTGTCGGCATCGCGTCAGGCGGTGACTTGATTTCCTGGCAGGAAGAGGCACGCCGCGTCCATGCATCACAAGACGTGCTCGATTACTTGCTCCATATCGTCCAAGCGACACGAAACCATGAACTCATTGAAGTCGGCGTCAGTCCGCGTGGAGCGATTGCATTACTTCGCGCCTCGCAAAGCTACGCATTCTTGAATCAACGCGACTTCATCATCCCGGAAGATATCAAATATCTTGCAAAACACGTCCTGTCTCATCGCCTGACACTGACACTTGAAGGTGGAATCAAGACGACGAAAGCGGCTGTCTTGACGCATATTCTGGACGACGTGCCGGTTCCGGTCGAGATGGGGTGACGAATCATGCAGATTGAACGTTCCGTCCCGTTTTGGCTTGAACGCCGACTCTTTCCACTGTACGTCGCGATGACGTTCATCTTCCTCTTCATTCCACGTCTGTCGATCCTCGGTTTTCTGTTCGCCGCCTTGGCGACGATTCATTTCGTCGTCGGTCGAACAGAAAAACAGCTCCGACGGGACGTGGCAATCGAATGGAAGCATTATGAAGCGTTGATGTTCAACCAAGAACAGACATCGCTCCATCTACAAGTCTTCGGTGTCGAATCTTTAAGTCAGCTCGGACTCGAAGCGACGCTTCGTTTGCATACGGATGGTGGGGTCATCTTCCCGGAGATGGACCCGCTGCATCCGGCGACGTTTCATGCGGTGATTGACTCTGAAGACGCGGTAACAATACCGATTCAGACGGTTCGCCGCGGACCGGCGGAGTTCGATGAGATCATCTTGACGATTCGTTTGCCTTGGAAGATGGGCGTCTATCTCTTTACGTTCGAGACGTATCCGTCGTTTACAGTCTTACCGTCCTTAACGGCGCAGGCGACGCCCTTGCTTTTACAGCGTTTACGGATCGGCGACCGACCAGATCGGTACTCGCCACTCAAGAACAAGCTCGTTCAGCTGGGTGCAAAACCATATACGGCAGAACCGTCAAAAGAGATCGATTGGTATGCGACAGCGAAAACCGGTCGGCTGCAGGCAAAAGTGTTCGAAACAAGCAATCAGGATACGTTTACGATTGCCTTGAATTTATCGGCACCAAGCGGTTACGGGCTCCATCAACAATTCGAGACATTCATCGAACAAGCAGCGTTCCTGATCAGTGAATTAATCAAGGAAGGCTGCAAGATCGAACTATTTCTCAATCGTCTCGACGGAGCGAACCGAATGACGCATCTTTCGCTACAAGAAGGCCAACCACAATTAAAGCATGTCTTAATGATCCTCTCGACGGTCTCGACGCGTGATTCGTTCATCGCGACGCAACATTTCGAACGCTACGTGCTTCGCCGTAAGCATATGAATAGTCAGTTGATTCAAATTGGGAATGACCGGATCCTCGCCATCGGTTGAGGACCCTAAAGAAAGGAGTTTCTCACTTCATGGCTTTTATCGCCCGAAAATCGATGCAGCTCATCGTGGCTTTTTTTGTCTTGATTGCGATCAGCGCCCTTCCGGCGCTCGTCGCACAAATGAAATTCAATCCAGCAAGCTACATAGAAGGTCTGAAACAGCAATTCGCTCAACTAGCAAAGCTTGATGAGATCACTTATTTTAATGTGTCTGCTCAAAAAGAAGTCTTATTACTCCCTTCTTTACAGCCCTATATTCAAGAGACGTTGATCATCTTTACAATAGCAATGATCGTTTCCGCGATCAGTGCGATTCTTTACGCCTATCTGTTTTATCGAAGTGGTCGACGAACACGGACACTATTGAAACAGGCGACACGCACACTTGAGATGGTTCCAGACTTATTTTGGATCATTTTTTCGCAATTCCTCGTCATCTATTTATTCAAAATGACAGGATATAGCAAAATCGAGATTGCAGGAACATATGCTGACTCGATTCGTTTCTTACCGATTACCACCTTAACGCTGACAACATTATTTTTCTTTATCAAATGGCTGACGACACAAGTACTGGAACAAGAATCTGCACCGTTCCTTGAACTCGCAAGGGCAAAAGGTATTCAGCCAACCGCTCTTTTCTGGAAACATTTACTTCCGACGATGGTCTATCGGTTTTATTTATTTTTCAGAGCCAATATTATTACAATTCTATCAAGTTTGTTAATCATTGAGTACACGTTTCAGGTCCAAGGCCTGTTTCGTTTCGTTCTTCAATTTGGGCAAATGCCGATTTTAATGGTCGTCTTGTTCTTAATCTATCTACCGATCTTCATCATGGATTTACTTGCAGAATGGTTGATCCCGAACGCCTGGAAAGGAGGGATTTGATGCGTCGCACCCTAATGCGAGATCCTGTCTTCTGGCTATGTCTATTTTTGCTCACCGTTTTACTGATCCTAAGTTTCGGAAATACGATCTTACGTGATGGTCAAGTTGATCAAATCTCGAATCGTTACGCTGAAGATGGCACATTTCTTGCTACGTCTCCCTTAAAACCGTCAAGTGATCAATGGCTAGGTACGGACCGTTCCGGCAACGACCTCTTTCAATTGATGATTGAAGGGTTCAAGTGGACGGTCGGTATTTGTATCCTCGTTGCTCTTAGTCGGATGTTTCTTTCACTGGTCATCGCGATTCCGCTAGCTTTTCGAACTGCTCGTGTCAATCGATACTTGAAACTTATTCTTGATGGGTTTTTAGTTTTACCACTGTCTCTCGTTTCTTTACTGCTTTTATTTTCATCTCTTGTTTTCATAGATTCGACGGTGGTTCCATCATTATTCGATCGTGTCTCGTTTGAATTGATCATCCTGATTTTACTCGGTCTACCTTCGTTATCACTCTACCTGATTGCTGAGACTCGTCAGTTGCTTAGTCAAGAGTTCATGATAGTCGCCCAGACGCTTGGTGGTAGTCCATGGCATCGTTTCAGACGCCATATTTTGCCACACCTCATTCCGACGTTGATGATCGTCTTCATGCAACAATTCATCCAAACGCTAATGTTGCTGATCCATTTATCGCTCTTAGGTATTTTCTTCGCCGGAACAGTCAATTTATATGAGGGTGTCATGCCAACAATCTTTGAGTGGTCCTCGATGTTCGGCTATTACTACAACCAGTTTTCAGCGACGTCGTGGCTCAACCATATGTTCCTCGTTCCACTGATTGGACTAGCATTGATTGTCTTCTTCAGCAATCTATTCATGAGTCGACTCGAACGGGCTTTCCGATTCCGCAAGCAACTAAAACCAATCAAGCTATCGGCATCTCGTGCTCAAGACGAAGCTGCCGCGACATCGATGGTTGATCCCTTTACACTCGTTGCCCGGAACTCCCGTCACGATTCTGATTGACAATCCATTTTTTTCCTCTTACACTAGAAAAAAACATGAAATGAGGGCGTCCAATGTAAGTCATTCTGAATTCTCACTCCTAACTAAATACGTACGATATGGAGGTCATTCAGAATGAACCGGTTTACGCTTTTATTGGTCAGTCAATGGATTGCAAATGCGGGAGATGCGCTCTATATCGTCTCCCTGATCGCGATGATCTATCAAACGACAGGGCAAGCGAGTCTCGCTGCCCTGTTTCCCGTTCTCGTCACAGCAGGCATGACAGGAAGCGGCTTCTTATTCGCCCAAGTCGCTCAACGTGTTCCCCATGCCTCGTTGTTGTTCGGCAGTCAACTCCTCAAGACGATTCTCTTAGGCATCATCTGGGGACTTGATTTACCACTGCCACTTATCCTCGCACTCGTTGGATGTATCGCTTTCTTCGACGGATTTGCTCGTCCGATCGAAAGTGCCTTCATCCCTCGACTGTGTCAGGATGTCCAAAAGGCTAACAGTCTCGTACAAGGTTCGAATCAAGTGATTCAGCTCATCATGTGGCCGCTTGGTGCCATTCTGGTCAGCTGGTTATCGCCGCTTTCCGTCTTGTCCGTCTCGGCCGGTCTGTTTTTAGGTGCGAGTCTCATCAGCTATCTGTTCTATCGAAGCGTCCGCTCTCTACCCGACCCTTCGATGGAAGGGGAAGACGTTTCCTTCCGGTCGAGTATTCGCTACACGCGAGCGCATCCATTCGCGAAAGCCAACACGTATCTCGTCGGAATCGATGCGTTCGTCAGTACGGCTTGGATTTCTGCTCTGTTCCTCGTCTACATCGATACACATTTCCAGCTATCGGAACGCTGGTGGGGCATTCTAAATGCCTTCTATCTGCTGAGCATGATCGCCGGTAGTTACATGATGTTACGTCGTCGTGGAACGCGTTCGTTGCTTTATCGCAGCATCGGCTTTTCGATTGTTGCGACCTTCTTGTTTGCTTTCGCTCCAATCGTCACACTTGCCGTGATCGCTTGTCTGATCCAAGGGTTTGCGAGTCAAGTCCGGGCGATTGAGCTGAATACGTTGTTGCAAAAGACGACACCACTCGAACGGTTACCGTATGTCTATAGCGTGCAACAAACCGTTTATGCACTCTGTTTCTGCCTCGGCAGTCTATTGTTCGGATGGCTTGCCGATGTGTTTGCGATCGAGCTTGTCTATGCGCTCGCAGGAGCCCTCTCCTTGTTGATGTGGCAACCGGCTCGCCAGGTATTAGCACGTTCCTCTCAGGAGCAACGACACGTGTCGTAATAAATGACAGTCAAAAGGACAAAGGTCAATGCACCTTTGTCCTTTTTTTGATTCAGTTCTGACGCGTGCGCGTCACACTATACAACAGAAGCAACATAAGTGAGACGAGACCGAGCGCGGCATAGGTCATCTGAAGCGAGAAGACACGTTCGACGAAGACGAACAGCGTACCGGTTCCAAGCACAGCTAAACGTTCAATGACTGAAATCAGCGACGTAAACGTTGCGCGTCCATTTGTCGGCGCAACATCTTGGATAACAGTGGTCACATAAGGCTCAGCCCAGCCATAGCACAAGTACAGCATACCGAGTAAACCGATACTGACGAGCGGAGAGGCAACCGACAATCCGGCAAGACACACGATATAGATCATCGCCCATCCGACGGGCGATCGGAACCGAGATAAGGACGCACCAATCGCCTGCATGATTTGGAATAACACGAAGACGAATCCGAAATGGACCATCGGTATCGTTTGATCCCGTAGATAGAGTTGCCAAAACTCATCAACGAAATCAATCGTCGCCCCGTATAACAAGACAAGACAAAGAATTCGGATGTAGACGCGTCGAAACGAGAGTCCTATTAGCAATGTCTTCAACGAACTCGTCTCTCCGTCTTGTTCTCGCGCTGCTTCCTTTAAGAAAAACGTCAGGAGTACTGTTCCGAGCAAAACCCACCAGGACACGTGATAGTGCCAGATCAAGTCTACCGATCGCACGGCGTAACTCCCGACGAGTGCCGCAAGTCCAGACGTCAACAAACCACCGATTGAAATCACTCGCCAGACCGTCTCGAATCGCTCTTCTCTCCTATGCATTCGCAATGTTTCATAGACGTGGGCTTCAAGCGCTCCACTAAGTGCTGCACCACCGATGCCAGCAAGGACCATCGCCAAGAGGAAAGCAGGTAATGAGTAGGCTTCAAGCAACACCGTAAACGATAACCACTCACATACGAAACCAGCCAGAATGAACGGCTTTCTACCCCACCGGTCGGATAACAAACCGAACGGAACCTCACCAATCAACATGACCCAAGCAAAGACGATTTCTGCGATGACGACGTCGGCAATGCTCATTCCCCGGTCTTCCCAGAAAAAGCGTTCAATCACATAAGCTGGAATGAACGAACTACTGGCTTCGATCAGGATCCAAAGAATGAGTGATCGTCGGACTTAACAAGGCCATCTGCTTCGCCGCATCTCCTCACTTCCTTTCTGTTTGATAGTAGTTAATTCCCGTTTTGCAGATGAAACCAACAAAAAAACGCCCTTTGATTAAAAAATCAAAGAACGCTTTTGACATTAACATTCGTCTGCCGATTCCGTGACCGGTACGACGGACTGGACGATCGGTAGTTCGACGATGAACGCGGACCCGACACCTTCCGTTGATTCGACATGAATCATTCCTTCGTGCGAACGAACGATTTCCTGACAAATCGCAAGACCAAGACCGGTACCGCCGATTTTTCGACTATCCGAATTATCGACTCGGTAAAACTTACTGAACAGTTGTGGTAGCGCGTGACGCGGAATACCGATTCCTTCGTCTTCGATCTTTAGCTGAACACGATCATCGACTTGACGCATCGTAATCGTGATCTGACCACCATCCGGTGAATACTTAATCGCATTGTTGATTAGATTCGTGAACAGCTGACGCATTTTTTGTTCGTCAGCATGAATCCGCCCCGTCGTCGTTTCTTCAAAATCAAGGACTAGCTCGTGATCTTTTGCCGAAGCCGTATGGAACTCGACCGTTTCCTGAATGACTTTCGTCAAATCAAGCGGTTTGAAGTCATACTGCTGCTGACTCGATTCCATGCGCTGGACATCGAGGAAGTCGTTGACGAGGTTCGTCAACCGTTCGGTTTCCGCATGAATCGTCTCGAGATACCGTTGACGTTTTGATTCCTGGACGTCGCGCGCAAGCATCAGTTCCGTGTAGCCGTAAATCGAGGCAAGCGGTGTCCGCAACTCATGCGAGACGGTCGAGACGAATTCCGATTTCATCCGGTCGATTGCTGTCTCTGCCGTCACGTCACGTAAGACGAGCATCGTACCGCGGAAACAACCACCGTAATGAATTTCCTCTGCATACAGCGTGACGAATCGCTCTTCCTTGTTCAAGGACAACGCCAAGCTCTCCGTCGGAATTTCCTGACTGCAGACATGATCCATGTAGGTTAAGAACGCCTCATGTTGATCGACTTGCACTGCCAACTCTTCGATTTTGACGTCGAGCGTCATCAATCCTTCTTCCGCCACTTGATCGTGCGCCGGATGATGGAATAAAGCGAGCAATGGTTTATTGGCAAAAATCGTCTCTCCTTCGATATAGATGACCGCTTCCCGAATCGAATGGAGAAGTTTGGACGTCTTTTCCCGTTCTCGTTCGACTTCTTCAAAGACACGCATCCGGAGCAAGGAGAGTGCCAATTGACGGGAGAACGACCAGATTTCGTTCGTCTGCTCTTCCGTAAAGGCATCCCGGTAACGGACGAGATAAATGCTTGCAATCATTGTGTTCGTCGCTGGATCCATCACCGGTACGACGATTTCGTACATCGCGTACGGATATGGGAGCGGATGATGACTCGCGACTTGTTTCGTCGAGCGAACAGCACGCTTGTTTTGACGTGTGCGTTCGAGTAATGACGTCGAAGCATGTAATAACTGGTGCTCCTGAGCTGCCGTCATCCCGTAAGAGACGAGATCCGTATAGCGGTCTTGCTCTAGGAAGACGATTGCTCCGAGCTCCGCATCGGTGATCGTAATCAATTTTTCGATGATCGCCGGATACGCCGTCAACGTTTCGCGAGAAGCGAGCGTTTCCGTCAACTCATTGCGATAACGCAAATGGGTCTCGTTACGTAACGTGATGTCGAGTGCTTCTTCGAGTTCTTCCTGTTGCGATTGAAGTTCTTCTTGCTGGGCAATTAATTCTTCCTGTTGACTTTGTAGTTCGTCGTTACTTGCGACGAGTTGATGTTTTTGCCCGGAAATGGTGGCTGCCATCTGGTTGAACGTCGTCGTCAACTCACCAATCTCATCTTGACGATTCGTGATGACGATCGGTGTCGCATCCTCACCTTTAGCGAGTCGTCCACTTTCCCGGTTCAACTGACGCAACTGACGCGTCAAGCGGCGGACGAATGGTCGGACGAAAACGAGAGTAATCAATAAGAGGATTGCAATATTGACTGCTCCGAGAATTTGCGACGAGTTGACTTGTTTACCAAGCTGCTCTTGCGCCGCCATCTCTTGATCGTTTAAGGAATTACGATATTTTGTGAAGACCGTCTCCATATCAACGATACTTGAACTCATATCAGCCGCACTCTTCGTCTTGATGTTGAACTTCCGCTGTGGATCGAGTGGTTTTGATTTCGTAACCTTTCCAAGCGTCGGCATCTTCAAGAACGGTTCCGTCACTTTGCCGTCTTTTTTCGCCGCAACATAATTGATGAGACTCGGCATGACGCGTTGTGTATATGCCGTGTAGAGTTCCCGTGCATCCGTTGCATACTGTCGTTCTTCTTTAAAACGTGCATTGCGTTCGAACCACGTCGTTTGTTGATTGATGCCATTTTTCTTTGCTTCGATTTCCTTCAGCATCTCTTCGTCACCAAGCAGGACGAAGCCACGCACCTCGTACTGCATGCTTTGCCACGACTCATATAAATCCGTCGCCCGTGTCCGGTGCTCGTTTAGCATTTTCAACTCTTGACGTGATTCATCCACCTGTTGTTTTGTATATAGGTAGACACCACCAGTCGTTAACAGTAGTGTCAGAAAAATCACATAAAACGCAGACATGATTTGCCGTCCAATCGTTCGATTCAGCCATGTTTTCATTGGAGGAATTCAACTCCTTTCCCTTTATCCTTCTCTAGCAACAAAGGTATTCCCGTCCATTCATTGTAAACTTTTTTCAATCGATACACAGTATTCTGCTCAAAAAGATTTCAATTTCATACAACTTTAATCTAAATCGTTGTATATGACAATTAGATGTCACGATTCAATCGTTTTCAACAAAAAAAGAGCCCTGCAGGACTCTTTTTCAATGATGATGGTGGTGACTATGGCTCCGAACTGGCTGTTCATCCGCTAAATGATCCGCATCCAAAATGCCAAGTCGTAAATACTGGGCTAAGACTTGTTTTTCAGTCGTTTCGGAAATCTGATCTGCTCCTTGAATGAGCCTTAAAATACCCGTCGCAATCCGTAACGGTTCAAGGTTCGTCTTTTCGACCGGAAAACTTGTCAACGTTTCTAAGTAAGCGACGTAGTTCAGTGCATCTGATTCCACTGGACTGACAAGACGCGCCGCATGCTCGCGCAGTTGTTGCGTCAATGAATTCGTCGAAATTCCCTTTGAGGCTGCAGAGATGACTCCAAACAGAATGAAACCGATGATGAGAACGAAAAATCCGACCATGAAAATCGGCATACCTGAAAAGAAGCCGTCGCCTCCCAGTTCGCTTTCCATGAATGCTACTGTGAACATGATGAGCCCTCCAAATGAATAGAATAATAACGATCACTTATCCTACGTTATCCTGTTCAAGAAAGTTTCACCTAGTTAGGTAGTTTTTGTAATTCGGCTTGGAACCAGTCTTCAACGAAGAAACGTTCCGTCTTCGTCTCGATTTGATACGAATACAACACCTCAAAGTCACCCTCTGTCAACATCGGTAACGTCAATTCGCGTACGAGTTGACGTAACTCTTCCGTCAACTCAGCTTCGTAGCGGATGAATCCATCTTCCCGGTGCTCGACTTCCGTCAAGTATGGGAGGAGGATATGCTTGCCGAATGATTGTGGATCATCGATCACTTCTGCTGTCACACCGAATAGTTCTTCTGCTTCTTCGACGAGTCCTTCTGCTGACTGCACCTCAATATGATCCGGAAACCAGACCGTTAAGCGGTGCCCTTCCTGTAAAAGTCGTTCAAAGACGGGACGAAACGTTTGATTTTGAATCAGTTCGTATTGCATCAGTCTTCTCCTTTCGTGAATTCGAATTTTAATTGATCGCGTTCGAGATAAAGCATCGCCTTGAACTGACGCGCATTCTTCTTCATCTCGAGTGGCTTCGTTTTTTGACCTGCGAGTACCTTTTTGACTTCCGTTTGCGTCAATTTGGCACCAAGGATCGTTTTCGGTAACGTAAAGCCACAGTTGTTCTTTTGATAGCCACTGCAGCCATAGAACTTCCCACGATCAAGCACCGCTGATTGACACAGTGGGCACGGACCGACCGGACGATTCGTCGCTCCTCGCGGTGACTTACTTTTGACTTGCGTCGGATCAACGGCGAGTTGTTCGATTCGTTGTTTCGCATCGATAACGAGATGCTCCGACAATTTTTTCGCCTGTTCGATGAACTGGGCAGCAGACGCTTCACCTTTACCGATCTGCTCTAGCCGGCTCTCCCACTTCGCTGTCATCTCTGGCGAAGCAAGAATACTCCCCGTCACGGCATCGATCAATATCCGCCCTTTTGGTGTCGGATGAATCTCTTTTTTGACGAGTTTGATGTATTCCCGCCGTTTTAGTCCGTCGATAATCCCGGCACGAGTTGCTTCCGTCCCGAGTCCCTCGACTTCCTTCATGATCGCTTGCAGCTCATCTTCAAGCAACTTACCGGCTGTTTTCATACCGAGGATGAGTGTCCCTTCTGTATAACGTTTCGGTGGCTCCGTTTGTTTCTCAAGCAGACGACAGCCTTTGATCGGCATCTCTTGTCCTTGTTCGACGGCTGGCAATTCGACTTCCTTCGATTCGATTTGTAAGACCTGTTTAAAGCCCGGATCAATCGTCCGACTGCCACGTGTCAAAAAGCGGTCCATCTCGCGTGTCGTTACGATTTCTGTCTTCTCCGAGACAGCGTCCGGTGCAAAGGCGGCAAGGAATCGACGGACAATCAAGTCATAGACTTGCGCATCTCGTCCCGAGAGCTTGGCAACGGCACCCGCCTCTTCTGTTGGAATGATCGCATAGTGATCGCTGACCTTTGCCGAATTGACGTAGCGTTTATCGTTAGCTGGATTGTTCGTCAGGACATCCTTGATCGGGCTATACTCTGCTTGCTTCAGTAATCGATCAAGAATGACTGGGAACTGTCCCGCCTCCTCTTTCGTCACGAACGACGAGTCCGTTCGCGGATAACTGATCCAACCACGGATATAGAGTTTTTGCGCGATATCGAGCGTCTCTTTTGCACCGAGACCAAACCGTCGGCTCGCTTCTGTTTGTAAGAGCGACAAACTGAACCAAAACGGTGGACGTTCCGTCTGCCGCTTTTTCTCGATTGATGCGACGATGCCGGTTCCTTTTGTCCGATTCACGATCGCTTGTGCCTGTTCCCGGTCACTCAGCTTCGTCTGTTTCTTCGCATTGATGTATTTCCCTTTGTATCGCGTAAAATCCGCTTCGACTTCATAATACGTCTCCGGTTGGAAATTCTCGATTTGTTTTTCCCGTTCGACGATCAGTGCGAGTGTCGGTGTCTGGACCCGTCCGAGGGAAAAGACATCAGCGATGCCCTTCTTTTTCAGTAACGTCGTATAGGCACGTGACGCATTCATCCCGATCAGCCAATCGGCGCAAGCGCGACTCATCGCCTCATGAAAAATGTTCTCCGTTTCCTTTCCATCGAGCAGGTTCGCAAACCCATGGTCAACGGCTTGAGGCGTCAGACTCGAAATCCAGAGTCGTTGCAACGGTTTTGCGTTGTTCGCGAGACGTAAGATCAATCGGACGATTGCCTCTCCCTCTCGCTCGGCATCCGATGCTATAATGATGGAAGTCGTCGTCCGCTCATTCAATAATTTTTTGATGACTTGGTACGGTTTACTTTTACCTTTTGCCAGTCGGTAATCAAATCGTTCCGGGATAATTGGCAAATGGTCATAGTTCCATCGTTTCCACTTGGCGTCATAATGCGCCGGCTCCTGCAGTTCGCATAAATGTCCAACCGCGTAGGCGAGTTTTGCCCCTTGCGGAAATCGGTCACACGGTTTGATTTCGATGTAGCCGTCCCGCTTCACAGACGGATACGGAGCTGCCAGTTTTTCAGCTTGTTTTGGTTTTTCAGCAATGATCAATTGCACACGCTTCACCCTCATTTCCTTACTTCAGACATGTGGAGGTACCCATGCCCTATTTTACGTTATTCATGGCTTTATTCTTTATTTCAACATCAGCAATCTTCGTCAAATGGGCGGAGACCCCGATCGAGGCTGTCGCCTTTTACCGCATGCTGTTCTCGACCTTATTGTTGCTCCCACTCATTCGCTTGAAGGAACTTTTGCAACTCAGTTCGTCGACGATTCGGCATATGCTATTAAGTGGCATTTTGCTCGCCGGGCATTTTTGGCTGTGGTTTCTCTCTCTTGATTATACGACAGTTGCGAGCTCAACGCTCTTCGTGACCGCAAGTCCGATTTTTGTCCTTGCCGGTAACGCGTTATTTTTCAAACAACACCCGTCGCGCAAGGCACTCCTGTTCGTCGCTGTCGCCTTGTTCGGTGGCGGTCTCGTCGCTTACGGAGATATCGCCGTCGGCATGCGCGCCTTGATCGGGGACGGTCTTGCCTTACTCGCAACGATTTTAGTCGCTGGTTACTGGTTGCTCGGTCAACACGTCCGCACAAGCGTTTCGACGAATCTCTATTCGTTCGGTGTCTATGCCGTCGCGTCGATCGTTCTGCTTTTATTATCGTTGATTCAATCAACGAATCTCGTCGCTGCGTTTCAACAGGATTGGTGGCTATATATTCTTCTTGCCGTCTTCCCGACGCTACTCGGTCACAATTTATTCAACTGGGCGCTCGCTCGTGTCAGCGCTAGCATCGTCAGCATCACGATCCTTGGCGAAGCGGTTTGGGGCATGATCTTTGGGTATTATCTGTTTAATGAGAAGTTAACATGGATTCAAATCACCGGTGCCGCTTTACTCTTGATTGGAATTGGATTGTTCCTCCGACGCAATGAACGTGATATTCGTGAACAGCTCGCCCATCGTGAAAGTGCCACTAGTCAATCTTCCTCATGACAAAAGCGAACCAGGATGATCATCATCCTGGTTCGCTTTTTCGTTACGATCGTGGATCGTCAGGTCGGACTTTCGGTAAACGCCATGTCATCACAAACGCGAGAATGGCACAGAGAACACCACCGATGAAGACGTAACGTAATCCATGCGACAACGCAATTTCTGCCGCATACTGCACGTCTTGCCCGAACGTTTTAGCCGTACTTGATTGAAAGAATGGATCAATCGCGTATCCTGAAAGCGTATCTGACGCTGCAAACGAACGAAGGATGGATAAGTTGAAGATCGTACCGAAGATCGCAACACCGAGCGTCTGTCCCGTCGTACTCAAGAACGAGTTGACGGCCGTCGCTGAACCACGAAGTGACCAATCGACGGATGTCTGCAAAACGACCATGAAGACCGGTTGCGAGAGACCAAAACCAATTCCGATCAGCGAAACGGCAAGATAGATAAAGATATCACTTGATTCGCGCGTGATCAATGAGAGAATCGTCGTACCGACGATTAGCAGACCCATACCTGTCATCGTCCGGTACCGGGGTGAGGCGACACCAATCGTCCGTCCACCGATGATCGCGGTCAGCGTCCAAAAGAGCGACAGTGGCATCAACATGAAACCAGCTTCGGTCGGACTCTTCCCGAGTACCCCTTGGGCAAAAATCGGAATATACGCTGACATCGAGACGAGCACCCAGGCGGAAAAGAAGACCGCTAAGTTGATCACGAGAATGACCGGATGGCGAATGACTGCTGGTGGCAAGAGTGGATCGCTCGCCTTTTTCTCGACCCGATAAAACGTGAACAATAATACGAAACTAATGAAAAAGCTCGCTAGAATGATCGGCCGCAAGAACGTCTCCGACTCACTGCCCGACAATAAACCGTACAGAAACGCACTCATCCCGAGCGCAAACAATAAGGCACCCCGGTAATCGATTTTCCGCTCCGTTTCACGGACCGTCTCTTTGTAGTAAACGACGATCATGAAAAACGATAATAAGGCAAACGGTACGTTTAGTAAGAAAATATACCGCCACGAAAGCGATTCGACGAGGAATCCACCGACGAGTGGTCCAGCGACACCTGAGATTCCCCAGACAGCGCTGAGCACTCCTTGGATTTTCCCCCGCTCCTCATATGTATACAAATCACCGATGATCGTCATCGCGATCGGCAATACAGCTCCTGCCCCGATTCCTTGAACGGCGCGGAAAACGATCAACATCTCCATCGATTGAGCGAGTCCACAGGCTAACGAAGCGACGGTGAAGACGCCGATCCCGAATAACAGAACCCGTTTTCGACCATATAAATCTGCCATCTTGCCGTAAATCGGTGTTGATACCGCCATGAACAACAAGAACCCAGCAAAGATCCAACTGACTAATTTCGCCCCGTTCAATTCACTCGCCATGACAGGTGTTGCTGTTGCAACGATCGTCCCCTCAATCGCGGCTAAAAACGTCGCGAGCAACAAGGCGACGGTTACTTTTTTCCTCATTTGTTCCACTTCCCCTCTACTGTTCTATCATACTGGTTGAACCAGTGATAAGAAAAGTAAATGCTTATGAAACAGGATTCGCGGGAACGGTATGGAATGGTATACACTAGACTCAGATTCACGATTTCGAATGGAGGAATGTCCTATGTTACGAAAAACGGCACTGATTACCGGTGCATCGGGTGGAATCGGACTGGATCTCGCTGTTCTCGCGGCGCGAGATGGCTTCGATTGTGTACTCGTTGCCCGCAATGAGAAAAAATTGAAGGAGCTTCAACAGGTCCTTGAAAAACGCTATCAGATCAAAGTCTATGTATTCGCTGCTGATTTATCACTAAGCGACAGCGTTGATCGTCTCGTGCAATACTTAGAGGAACAAGAATTGACGGTCGATCTATTGTTCAATAATGCCGGCTTCGCCACGTCGGGACGCTTTGCGGAAATCGATCCAACAGAAGACATTAACTCGATCCAGGTCAACGTCGTCGCCTTGACGGATTTGACGAAACGTCTCTTACCGGGAATGGTCGAACGTGGCTTCGGACGCATCTTGAATGTCGCGTCGGTCGCTGCCTTCATGCCAGGACCATACATGAGTGTCTACTATGCAACGAAAGCCTATGTCCTGTCGTTCTCGGAAGCACTTGCGACAGAAGTCGACGGCTCGGGTGTCAGTGTGACTTGTCTCTGCCCAGGACCGACCGATACGAACTTCTTCGACCGGGCGAACATCACGCTACCGTTCAAGAGTATGCCGTCACACCTCGTCGCATTCGCTGGGTACCGTGGCATGCTCAAAGGACGCCGCGTCGTCGTTCCAGGTGTAAGCAACCGGGCCATGGTTTCCTTGTCTCGTCTCCTGCCGCGTCGTCTCCTAACGGAAGTAACAGGACGAATCCAAAATCCTGCACGTCAGCAAGAATCCTCGACAGAAGAAGATCTCCTGTACGCGAATTCATGAAAAAACGGAAGAGCCAGATAGCTGGTTCTTCCGTTTTTGTATTTACGCTTCGCGATGACGAAAGCGTCGCGTCACATAACGTTTGACGCGATCAAATGTCATCGTATAATGATACAGATAACGAACGACGAGAGCACCCGTGATCGAGACGAGGTACCCCGTCGATAAGACGAGTAACCAGGAAACAATCGCGAGGAACCATGAACTCTCGAATCGTAAATATTGCCATTGTAATCCTTCTGATGAGGTAATCAACATGGCGCCCGGGAAAACGGAGGCAGCGAGTAAGTAACAAGCGGCGTAGCGTCCTCTAATGGTACCTTTCATCAACAAAATACTACCAAACACTAAGCCGACGCTCGAAACGATGAGTAACATGACGACATAAGCAAGCGAAATCGATGATCCCAGCATATGCCTTCCCTCCTGTTCGGTATGTTACTATTCTGTACCCCTCTTTTCATCGAATGAATGCAAAATTCGTAAAAAAATCGGAAACAATATCCAGATGAATACCGCGTTACTGAATCCATGAAGTAAGTCAAACGTTCCCCCGGTCACAAGTAATGTCAAAAAGGCTTGCCACGAGAATCCCGTCAATACCAAGAACCCGAGATTGCTCACCCATCCATATAAAAAGCCAGCAAAAAAACCATATCCGGTCAATACGATCCGGTAACGAAGAAACGGAACGAATCCTAAACTGGCAATCGTTGCATACGCCAGCGCCTGAAAGAGGACGAACGGACCGCTTCCGAGAAATAAGCTCGTTAACACGACGACAAGCATCCCAGAAATGGCTCCGACGATCGGATGGATGAATACGGCTAATAATAAGACGAGTGCCGTTGCCGGCTGGACGTTCGGCAAACTGGAGAACAACAATCGTCCGACGATTGCCGCTGCCGTCATGATGGCGATGAACCGTAATCGTTGATCCGTCATCTGAAGTCTCTCGAACATGACTAAAAACAGACAGACGATCAGAACCGTTGCGACGATCATACGAACAACCGACTTTCTTGTAAAAAGTGCTTCGTTGGTCCATCGAAAGCAACTTCTCCGTGCACGAGATAAATGATCCGCTGTGCTGCCCGAATGAGAATTGGATCATGCGTCGCCATGACAATCAGATTCGTCGGATTCTTCTTCCACGATGCGACGAAAGCCATTCGTGCGCTGTCATCAAGTCCAGCCGTCGGTTCATCAAAGTAATAGCTGTCTTTACTCCAATCGATACCGTCCAAGAGACGCTTTTTTTGCGTCGTAAAACTACCGCTTCGATCGTCTAATGGTGCAAGCATCGGATGCGCTGGTACATAATGCGTCTCCCCCGACCGCCGGACTTTTCCGTATAGCGGTCGCTCGACACCGAGCGCGAGCCGGAGTAACGTCGATTTCCCACTACCATTTGCACCAATGATCGCAATCCGTTCGCCTTGATGAAATGACAATTTTCCTGTCACCAGTGCATAGCGTGTCTGCAACGGATAACGATGTTGAACGTTTTCGATTTGGTTCAGGAAACGTCCAGTTGTTTCAGCCGATTCACTCGTCAGCGAGAGGTCGGATTGGATCGTCATCGAACAATGGATCTGACAACCAAACCGTCGTTCGATTTCTTCAAGCAATCCCATTAATCGCTTGCGTCTGACATGATCAAGAAAGAGAAAAGGTTCCGACAAAAAAAGTGTCTTCGGTGACGAAGACAAGGCATGACCGAGTCCGACGAGCTGTTGTTCCCCAGCCGAAAGTTCACTCGACTCCGCTTCAAAAAAGGCTTCTAAGCCAAGTAAGGTCGCGAGTTCTCCGGCTCGAAACAAGGAGACGGTCGCAAGCAAGTCCCGGACACGTCCATGTAGGAGGCGCTCTGGTGTCAAGACTGATTGATCATGCTCGATTGCCTGATGTCGCAGTCGCTCTTCTCGATCGTTGTCGGTATACATGATAGGCATCCCGCATTCCTCCCTTTGTAACTAATAATGATATTGGTAGCAACAGAGCCGAAGCGATTGCCCATGATGTGAAACAAAGCAGGACTCCCATTGTTAGCAGGACTCCGGTCTGAACATCTCGTCGCGCGAACGGTCGTAAACGAGACGGTGCCGCTTCGATCGGGATGATATGATAGGCCGCCATCCGTTCCAGACGAATGCCAAGCGACGCATCAGGATGACTCATCTTAACCTCCGGCCAAGTCCGTAAAAACGAGGGAATTAGTGCCAGGACCATACCCGTCAATCGTGTTAGTCGGGGTAGGAGACGAAACAACGGTCCCATCTGATCAAGTCGAACTAACGTGAAGATCCATTGACTTGAGGTGACGAATAATGTCACCTGGATCGTCGTTTCATATATGGCAAACGAATCGATGCTTGCTCCATATAGGAGTGGTACACACATCATGACGGCATAGAGAGCAGGAAGTAAGAGATATCGAAAAATAGTCCGCTCTTGAACGAATAAGAACAAGAGTAGATGATAGACCACGATGATCGTTTGATCGTGTGTGAGGACGAATGGAATCGTAATCATCCCGATGAAAAAGAGAGCGACGTTCACTGGGTGAAGTCGCTCCCGTTCTGGTTTACTCAAAATAAGCCATTGCATCTTTTTCAAACCGCCATTCGAGACGGTCTCCTTTTTTCAGTTCATAACTCCCGGCACCGACTTCCCCGGGTTTTCCGTTGACACCGAAGACCCAGCCACTCCCTGCTCCAGCTGACTTTTCACGAATCCCATCGACTGCCGTTACATATGCCATCTCACCTTTACCTGTTTTAACGACATCAAGCGTTGTATCTTCAAGCGCATCCAGTGCTGTATCTTTTTTATTTAAACACACGTCTTTATCGAATAATGTCTTATCCTTGACGTGATCCACGACCGACACCTTGACTTCGGTCTCACAAGACGCTGTTTGTTGTTCCTCTTTTGCTTCTGCGCAACCGGCAAGTAACACGATACTTGCAGCAAATAACCATTTTTTCATCGTACGACTCCTTTTCGCCTTGAGGTCTCAAAGCTGTAATTGTATAACAGAATGGTTTTGTCTCGTAATGATTGACCGTCAGACCGCAGATAGGTCAGGCGAATCGCATTCGCTAAGACATCGTCCCCTGTATTAACATACGGAATAAGTTTTCCTTTGTCATCAATCAAAAATACTGTCGCATCCTGCAGACTAAACGTTTCGTAGAGCCCATCGAGATCCATCTCGATATAGGGGGTTTTGGAATCATGTAAAATCTCATGCATCGAGAGTTTTCGTAACGTCTCAAACGATTGGTTCGCATCAATCAGTTTTTGATAATACGATATCAATGATTTCGTTGCCAACTCTTCACGTGGTCGATAGGAAATCGTTCCGGTCAACTCTTGATAACTGACATCATAACGAATGAACCGTTTCGGAGTTTGGACGAGCATCTCAAACGAAGCATTCCGTAGATTCCCGCCTCGATCGAACATTAGCTGGCTTTGTTCCAACCGTAATCCGTCTTCTCCTACACGGCGTTCGACTTGTGCGAGAAAGCGATCGAACGAATCATCCGTGATGGTCACGCGACCAATCTGTTGAGTTTCTTCCCGCAACGTTCCGGCATCAAACGGTCCGAGGAACAGTTGAAACAGGAAGAACAAGAACCCGAATAATGCCATGTATCGTTTATAACGTGAATTCTTTTTCGGATGCAACACGATCAAAAAGATGATGATGCCGAGCGGTAATTGAATATCATAGACTGGAAACGACACGGCGCCGAGACACGCATAAAAAATGAACTTCATATACAAGTATGTTTCTTTTTCCGTTCGCCGTTCAAGTAAAAACGCTAAGCCACTAGCAGCCAGTAAAAAGAGTGCCCATAAAATGAGAAAGTCCATCTTTTACCCTTTGACCGGGACGACCCGGTGATCAAACATGAGATGGCTGTTTGCAAATACTTCTCGTGCCTCTTGTTCCAGTACTTCTTCTTGATCGACATAACGCGCAGATACGTGCGTCAAGAGGAGCTTTTTTACCTGCGCCGTATCCGCGATGACAGCTGCCTGTCGAGCAGTCGAGTGACCGAAGCGTCCCGCATGTTCGACTTCTCGATCGGCAAACGTCGCTTCATGGACTAATACATCGACATCTCGCGCGAGCTCTATCGACGCCGCGCACGGCATCGTATCGCCAAGAACCGCTAGCTTGACACCTGGTTTGGGAGATTCTAAAAAGTCAGACGATGCGTAGACCGTGCCATCGAATTCAAAGGTTTCTTCCAGTGTGATTCGGCGATAGAGTGGACCGGAAGGAACTCCAAGTGCCTTCAGTGCATCGACACGCAATGCCCCACGCTCTTCTGGTCCTTCTAGGCGGTACCCGAACGCCGGAAAACGGTGCTCAAGTGACCGCACCGTCACGCGGAAACCATCTTGTTCGTATGTTTGACCATCTTCGACTTCAACGATCTGGAGTGGATAACGTAAATATGTTCCTGTAATCCTTAATGTCGCGTCCATCCATTCCTTAATCCCTGTCGGTCCATAGATCGTTAGCGGTGTCGTTCCTTCTAAGGCAGCTCGCGTACTGATAAATCCTGGTAATCCAAAAATATGATCCCCATGTAAATGGGTGATGAAGATCGCGTTGACTTTTCGTGGTTTAATCGGACTGTGTAAGATTTGATGTTGCGTCGCCTCTCCACAATCGAATAACCAGGTCATTTTGGGGTGTAACAAGGCAATCGAAGTAACGTTCCGTTGTTTTGACGGCATACCGGCTCCTGTCCCTAAAAAATAAAATTCCATCTTTTTCCCCTTTTCGTAAAATTAGCATTTTTTATACACAAAATACACCTTTCGTCTGTTGAAGCATGGTAAACTGTACCTATTCAGATTTGGAAGGTGGTTTTTCCATGACTAAGATTGAACGGACATATGCCCGGATCGTCCGGGAAGCCCGTAAACTAAACGAGAGTTATCGGCAAAAATACGGAAAGTCGATTCAAATCGATGAAATCGCTTCGACCTTATTATGTACAGAAGAACTCGTTTTAGAGTCTATGGAATATGTGGATCGTCCTCAAGTAGTTTAATCGTACAATGATAAAGAGTGTATCGCAATGTCGCGATACACTCTTTTTGTGTTCCATCAGCTTATTTGTTCGTGATGTAATCGACTAACGTCACACAAAGTTCCGCTGTTTTGACGAGTTCTTCGATTGGCATCTTCTCATTCGTCGTATGGATATCTTCATATCCGACCGCCAAGTTGACCGTTGGAATACCGAAACCAGCGATGACATTGGCATCTGATCCGCCACCAGAATGCAAGAGACGTGGTGTACGTCCAAGTTGTGTGATGGCTGCTTTTGCGACTTCGACAACTTGATCTCCATCTTCGAACTTGAAGCCTGGGTACATGACTTTGACTTCCACTTCGGCACGACCACCGAGTTCTGCCGCTGCTTCTTCAAACGCCGCTTTCATCTTCTCAGTCTGCGCTTCCATCTTCGGAGCAACAAGTGAACGTGCTTCCGCGAAAATTTCTACATAATCACAAACGATGTTCGTTGATGGACCACCACCGCTGAACCGTCCGATGTTAGCTGTCGTCTCTTCATCAATCCGACCGAGTGGCATCTTCGCGATGGCTTTTGAAGCAATCGTAATCGCCGAGACCCCTTTTTCTGGTGCGACACCAGCGTGAGCTGTTTTTCCAAAAATCTTCGCATTGACTTTTGCTTGGGTTGGAGCAGCGGTGATGATGTCCCCTACTTTTCCGTCTGAATCGAGTGCGAAACCGTAATCCGCATCAATTTTCGATGAATCAAGGACCATCGCCCCAACAAGTCCAGATTCTTCACCGACTGTAATGACGAACTGGATTTTTCCGTGTGGTTGTTTTGTCTCATTGAGTACATGAACGAGTTCAATTAGTGAAGCGAGTCCCGTTTTATCATCTGCTCCAAGAATCGTCGTGCCGTCCGTCTTGACATAACCGTCCTCGATGATTGGTTTGATTCCTTGACCCGGGAATACTGTATCCATATGGGAAGTGAAATAAATTTTATCGACCCCGTCTTTTGTTGCCGGAAGCGTGACGATCAAGTTATTTCCTTTGTGTTCCGTCTTAGACGAAGCGTCATCCTCAAAAACGTCACATCCAAGATCCTCAAACGTTTTTTTCAAGTGAGCACAAATCCGTGCTTCCTCTTTTGATTCCGAATCGATCTGGACAAGCTCTAAAAACGTATCCAATACGCGTTGTTCATTGACCATGACAAAAACCTCCTCTAATATACTTCAATCCAATAGCGCTTTATTAGTATACCATCCTGACAGCCATTTGCACTTCTGAAAGGTTGTTTGTACAATGGCAGTAATCAGTCGATATGAGAGAGGAGGACATGACGATATGGCAAGACCATCGAAACAACAACGGATCATTAAATGGACGACGATCGGAATCTTAGCGATTTTCCTACTCGGAACATTCGCTTCAACGATGTTCTATTTCTTTTGATTGACGTAGCGTTGTTTGAGACGCAAATATTGCTCTGCTTCCTGCAGCATATGCAACAAGGCAGATCGAACCTCGAACTCCTCCCGCGTGACGGGTAAGGCAGAGGTACGAAAACGCGTCAATAGCGCTTCTAGTTCTAAAATGTATACCATTGCGTCGGCTTCAGGTCGGACATTGTCGCCAATCGTCCGAAAGAAGGCGGCGACTTTTTTTCCTTCTTCGACGACGAGAACAAGTTCCTCCGCATGATGGACGATGCCACGTAGGAGCTCGAATTGTTGTTCGCGCATCCGGAAATAGGCATAGTCCTCATCGTCATTACGTCGACCGATCGCATTCCCCATCCGTTTTAAGGCAGCATCTTTTCCCTCATGTAACAGACGTTCCGTCTCGTCAAGCGTCAACGCATGATGATTGACTCGCCCTGTCTCGATCGCGGCCGCGACTTCATAGAATAAGGACGCGATCCGTTGATCAATTTTTTCCCGTCGGTCGTCGATCAACAAATCAAGACTTGGCATGTACATGTTGACAAGCATTCCGACACCAACACCAATTCCGAGCAATAAGGATTCATTCAACAGGATGTGTGCGTTGAGCTGACGTTCCGTATACAAATGTGTCAGTATGACGACACTCGTGATGAAACCGTCCTGAAGTCGGAGGCGTTGAACGGATGGAAGGAATAAAATGAAATAGATCAATAACGTAACCGGACGATAACCGATGACTTCGAACAGAATGAATCCAAGTACGATGGCAAGTAATGACGCCATGATCCGTTCGTAAGACGACCGAAACGTCTTCTTTCGTGTCGATTGGATACTCAAGATCGCAATGATCGCAGCGAAGACGTAATAATCGAGCTTAAGTCGCTCCGCAATCCACATCGCGAGCGCGGCAGCGACTGCCGTCTTCAGCGTTCGATAACCGATTTGCATCAGGTTCACCTCCCTTTTGTTTTTCTTTGTTAGACTACCTACGTTGGACACGAATGTCCATTGCTTTTTAAAGGACGTGATTTTCTTTGACGACACGCACTATCCGTCCTGGTCGCCCCGTGCGCCGGACTAGCTCACTGAAAGGGTTACTCTTCTTTTTCCTCATCGGCATTCTCTTGTTCTTTTGGCTTCGTGAGGAACCGAAGACAGTTTTATCCCCACCGGCTCCTTATACAGCTGAGCGCTATGAGAAAGGTACAATCAACGAACAAGACTTCCAAACGTTCGCCGAGGCAAAGGAGTATGCGGGTCAGCGTGGTGCGGTAAAGCGCGCTTCCGATGACCGCTACGTCTATCTCGGTGGACAAGGTACCGGAATCGTCGATGATCGTGGTATTCTGTCGATTCATCATGACGCCGATTTAAAGAAACGGCTTACCTATGTCGCTTCCGGCACACGCGTCCAATTGCTTCAGTTCGGTGAACAGACGAGTCGCGTCAGCGTCGCAGGCGCAACTGGTTATGTTCCAACGGATCGCTTACGTCCGTTCCCGGCAGAACGTGTCTCGAATCCGTCGTACTATCAGACGAAGGGAAATCGACTCCTTCACTACATCGTTGCTGACGGTGGACTTGGTGGATTGATTGTCGCTGGTGAAGCGACGAACGCGACGTCTCGGACGAGCAAATACGTCGAATCGAAGACACTGACACGTGATTTGACGAAACCGACGCGCCTGAGTGCCAAACAACTCGATGCGTTCATCAAGGAGCAAGCGCCGGACAGCCCTTTGGTCGGGAAAGGAAAAGTCTTTAAGTCCGTTGAAAAGAAATACCGGGTCAACGCAGCCTACCTGCTTGCACACGCCATCCACGAATCCGACTATGGACGGTCTGAGATTGCCCGCGAAAAAAATAATCTATTCGGCGTCAATGCGACGGATTCTGCCCCGGGAGAAGATGCGACTGCTTATAAATCCTTGACGGATTCAATCGAGCAGACCGGCCGATTCATCGCAAAGGACTATCTTAATCGGGATGGACGTTATTTCCGCGGGGCTTACCTCGGGAACAAACAAAAAGGAATGAATGTCTTTTACGCGTCAGACCCCTTCTGGAGCGAAAAAATCGCTGGTATCCTAGTGAAAATGAACGCCTTCTAAATCCGAGATATGATACACTATAGGGCGAGACAACAATCATTGAGGAGTGAACACGTCATGGAAAAAGTTTTAGTATTTGGTCATAAAAATCCTGATACCGATACGATCACATCGGCAATCGCTTATGCAGAATTAAAAAAAGCGCTCGGTGTCAATGCCGAAGCAATCCGTCTTGGTGAGATGAATGATGAAACGTTATTCGCGCTCGATACGTTCAAAGTTTCAGCACCACGTCTAGTGACAGAGGTCGCGACAGAAGCGTCACACGTCATCTTAGTCGACCACAACGAACGTCAGCAAAGTGCGAACGATATCGACGCTGTTACCGTAACAGAAGTCATCGACCATCACCGAATCGCAAACTTCGAGACATCGGATCCTGTCTATTACCGGGCAGAACCAGTCGGTTGTACAGCAACGATCCTTAACAAGCTCTACAAAGAGCATGGTGTTGCAATCAAACCAGAAATCGCTGGTCTGATGCTATCAGCGATCATTTCTGACTCGCTTCTGTTCAAATCACCGACTTGCACAGAGCAAGATATCATCGCAGCACGTGAACTCGCAGAAATCGCTGGTGTCGATGCGAACGTCTACGGTCTTGAGATGCTCAAAGCTGGAGCTGATCTCTCGAAAAAATCCGTTCCTGAATTGATCTCACTTGATGCAAAAGAATTCACGATGGGAACACTCAAAGTCGAAATCGCTCAAGTCAACACTGTCGATACAGCTGAAGTCTTGCTTCGCCAAGAAGAACTCGAAACAGCGATCAACGAAGTCATCCTTGCAAAAGGACTTGATCTGTTCGTCTTCATCGTCACGGATATCTTGACGAACAACTCTGTCGGACTCGTCCTCGGGAAAGAAGCGAATCTCGTCGAACGTGCTTACGGTCTTGAAGCGACGAACAACCTCGTCTACCTCGAAGGTGTCGTTTCACGTAAGAAACAAGTCGTTCCTGTCTTAACAGATACAGCTCTTGCAACACAATAAGTCAGAAAAAGAAGGAGTTCGCTCCTTCTTTTTTGAATAAAGAATATGAATGGCTGTTCATTCATTACATAAAGGAGGAAGCAATATGACACAAACGATCATGGTGACGGGTGGAACGAACGGAATGGGGAAAGCGATGGCGCTCGCCTTAAAGGAAGCCGGCTGGAACGTCGTTGTCACAGGACGCGACGCGGAACGCTTGCGACTCATGGATGAAGCATTGGGTCAGATTCAAGGTGAACATCTGACGATTCAGATGGATGTCCGTGATGCGGACGCTTGTCTTGATGCTGTCAAGCAAGCACGCGAACGGTTCGGTCGTCTCGAGGCATTAATCAACAATGCTGCCGGGAACTTCATCTGTCCGACCGACGAATTATCGCCGAATGGATGGAAGACGGTCATCGATATCGTCCTCAACGGAACATTTAACTGCTGTCACGCTCTTGTCAAGGGTTGGCAGGAAGATCAAGTCGCTGGCGGTCAAATCGTCAATATCGTCGCTTCTTATGCATGGCAGGCAGGTGCCAGTGTCGCTCCGAGTGCTGCTGCAAAAGCCGGCGTGCTGAACTTGACGCGGACGCTTGCCGTCGAATGGGGCTATAAATATCAAGCCCGTGTCAACGCGATCAGTCCGGGACCGATCGAACGAACGGGTGGTGCCGATAAACTCGCTTTATCACCGGAACACGCGGAACGAATTCGCCGCAACGTCCCACTCGGTCGATTCGGAACACCGGAAGAGATCGCGACGCTCGCAACCTGGATGGTATCAGATCAAGCCCGCTATTTGAACGGAGAATGCATCGCTCTTGACGGTGGTCATTGGTTAAATAAACAACCATTCTGATGATTGAGATTTAATTACTTAAGAAGTCGTTCTCCACAAAGATAAGAATGACGCGTTTCACGCCACTCCTACAGGAAAAAGCGCATTTTTGCGCTGTCAGAGACGAACAAGATCTGCTTTCCAGCTTGAATGAAGCAGGAAAACTGGCTTGTGTCTCGCCTGAGGAAAGAGCGTGAAAAGACGCGGCATTCTTTTTTGGAGTCAGCCCCTTACATTCGTCTCGAACTATTTTTCTTTCTTTTCGCTATGTTTATGAATTATATAGAACAGGTAGAAAGTACAAGAAGGAGGCGATCATATGTGGGGTGCGTTCGGTTGGGGTGCGTTAGCAGGTGGCGCCGTTGTCATTGGCGCCTTGTTTGGACTGTACTTACCCTTAAAACAACGACTGATCGGTTACATCATGTCGTTTGGAACAGGAATCTTGATTGGAGCAGCGACATTTGAGTTGCTCGATGAGGCATTAAAGAAATCAACAACGTTCGTCGTCGCGATTTCCTTTATCGTCGGGGCACTTGTCTTTACAGGCTTTGACTTGTTCGTCTCGTCACGCGGCGCGAGTAAACGGAAACGCTCGTCTGGTGGGAATGAAGGCACGGGGACGGCGATTTTCTTTGGGACGATTCTTGATGCCATCCCAGAATCAATCATGATCGGTGCCAGTCTGTTATCTGGAAATGTCAGCGCGGCACTCGTCGCGGCAATTTTCGTCAGTAACATCCCGGAAGGTTTATCGAGTACGACGGGGTTACGAAAAGATGGCTTTTCGAAGAAAAAAGTCTTGCTGATGTGGGGAGTCGTCTGGTTAATCTCCGCCCTCGCCTCACTCGCCGGCTATACGGTTCTCGCAGAACTACCAGACATGCAGTTCGCCATGATCGGTGGCTTCGCAAGTGGTGGGATCATCGCGATGCTCGCTTCGACGATGATGCCGGAAGCTCACGAGGAAGGCGGCGCGATCGTTGGTCTGTTCGCAGCACTTGGGTTAATTACTGCCATCATCCTTAGTTAAATACAACATAAGGCGCGTTGTCTGGAAAACGAACCGGACAACACGCCTTATGTGTTAAACAATTTAAAACTCACCTGTTCCTCCCGTAACCCCCTCCCATTCCTCCTTAAAACGAGCCACGAACTCTTCCATGTAGCGATGCCGTTCCTCCGCTAAATGATGGGCCGTCTTCGTATTCATTAAATCTTTTAGTCGGAATAACTTTTCTTCAAAATGATTCAGGGCACTTGTCTCGCCTGTTCGATCACCCGGCTTTCGTGGTGTTAGTCCTGGCACATGCATTGGCTCCCCGAACCGACCAGCGAACTGAAACGTTCGCGCAATCCCGATTGCGCCGATCGCATCGAGACGGTCGGCGTCTTGGACGACTTGTCCTTCGATCGTTCGCATTGGTGGACGTGTGCCATCTTTATAGGACAGGCTCGTGATAATGTTTAAAATCTGTTCCTGTTCCTCCTCTGTCACCTTTCCTTGCAAAAAGGTGGCGACCGTCTCTGCCGTTCCCCCGAGTTTGCTATCTGCTACGTCATGAAGTAAGGCTGCTAATTCGATGATCCGGGTATTCCCGCCTTCCTGTTTTGCAATATGTAACGCTAAACGGCGAACTCGTTCAATGTGAGCATAATCATGACCTGAAAAGTCCGTCGCATGAAACGACCGGACGAACGCTTCCGTTTCTTGAATCATTGTCGACCCCTCCATTCCGGTTCAAGTAATCCATACAGTAACATGTCATGCCGCTCTCCGTCTCGTCGTAAAAAAGCACGGTATCTTCCTTCCTGCACGAACCCAAGTCGCTCGTATAATTTAATTGCACGCAAATTATAATCAAAGACCGTCAATTGAATCCGGTACAGATTCAGCTCCAAGAAGGCGTATTCGAGGATCGTCTGTAGCGCATCCGTCGCATACCCTTGCCCTTCACAATCCGGATCGATGCCGATCATCAACCACGCCGTTCCGTGTGTCGGTAAAATATCTTCTAATGCGACCACCCCAATCATCCGTTCATCTTCAAAGTTCCGGATCGCAAATCGAAACGTCTCCGGTGCATCCGTCGCCATCATCTTTTCAATCTTATCCATGGATAAATGACGATATGGCGTTGCACTAAAATGACGGGCGAATGTCGCATCGTCAAGCAATCGTTGCATCACTTCGGTATCTTCCGGTTGAAAACGTGTCAGACGAGTATGATGACCTTCCAGTAGTTTTTTCATTCTTATCCCCCTCTATATTAAAAATCGAAAAACGCTAACCCCTTTTCAGAGTTAGCGTACGGTGATCATAAAACTTTTTCGAGGAATTTTTTTGCCCGGTCCGTCTTCGGATTGTCGAAGAGTTCGACTGGTGAACCTTCTTCCATTAAAATTCCTTCATCGAGGAACAAGACACGATCGGCGACTTCTTTTGCGAAGCCCATCTCGTGCGTCACGATGACCATCGTCATTCCACTCTCAGCAAGCTGCTTCATGACGTCTAGCACTTCGTTGACCATCTCTGGGTCAAGGGCTGATGTCGGTTCATCGAACAGCATGACGTTCGGTTCCATCGCAAGTGCGCGGGCGATCGCGACCCGTTGTTTTTGTCCACCTGACAACTGATTCGGGTAATTATCGCGTTTTTCCGCTAAACCGACACGTTCCAGTAACGTCTCCGCTCGTTTAATCGCCTCGTCCTTTGAAATCCCGAGGACGTTGATTGGTGCGTACGTCAGATTATCAAGGACAGACTTATGCGGGAACAAGTTGAACTGTTGGAAAACCATGCCGATGTTCTGACGTGCTTTCGAGATGTTCGCCTTTGGTTTTGTCAGTTCAAAACCATCGACGATGATCGTCCCACTCGTTGGTTGTTCAAGTAAATTGATACATCGTAGAAATGTTGATTTACCAGATCCCGACGGTCCGATGACAGCGACGACTTCACCGCGTGTAACCGTCGTCGAGATACCTTTTAATACTTCTAATTTTCCGAACTGCTTATGCAAATCGGTGACTTGGATCATAGGTTCCATCTGATTACCCACTCTTTCTCATAGCTTTTTCGACTTGTTGGCCTATCAAGCTCAATCCCATGACAAGAACAAAATATACGAATCCGGCAAACAATAACGGTTCGAAATAGATTGCCTTTTCTCCTCCGACGATTTGCGCCCGGCGCATGACATCAAGTACGCCGACCGTCGAGACAAGCGCCGACTCCTTCGTCAACGTGATCAATTCGTTCATGATCGCTGGGAGGATATTTTTAAAGGCTTGCGGCAAAATGATCGAACGCAGTTGTTTGAAATACGAAATACCGAGCGCGTCTGCTGCTTCCCATTGTCCACGATCAACAGCCTGAATCCCTGCCCGAATGATTTCCGAAATATACGCTCCGGAGTTCAAAGAGAAGGCGATGATTGCTGATTGGTATCCTGTCGTGACATATCCAGTTAGTTGCGGTAATCCGAAGTGAACGATTGCCAGTTGCAAAATCAGTGGTGTACCCCGGAAAATCGCTGTGTAGGCATGACCGATAAAACGGAGGATTCGACTTTTTGTGATTTTTAGTGCCGCGACGACGATTCCGATCAGCATCCCGGCAATGGCTGCTACGATGACGACTTGGAAGAGGACCGGAATGCCCTCGAGAATATATGGAATTGAATCTTGAATCTTTGTAAAGTCTATCATAATCAATCTCCTAACGTCGCACAAAAGGGATGAGGTTACCCCCACCCCCATGCACTTGACTTATTTTGCTTCTTTTTGGAACCACTCTTCTGCTAATTTATCGATTTCACCACTGTCGATCATTTTCTTCAGCTCTTTGTTGAAATCGTCACGCATCTTATCCCCTTTTTTGAAGGCGATTGCTGAACCAGCTGGACCATCTTCTTTAATCTGGTACGTTTTCAGGGAGGCATCTTGATCCATGTATTTGACGGCGACTGCATCCTCGATAATGAGGGCATCGATCCGACCTGTATTCAATTCTTGAATGATTTCTGGGATTTTGTTCAATGGAACCGTTTCGCTGTCCTTAAAGCGGTCTTTCGCGAGTCCCTCTTGAATCGAACCAAGCTGGACACCGATTTTTTTACCTTTGAGTTCATCTTCTGAACTGATCGCTTTATCCTTCGTCATGACTAAGTTTTTCGATTCGAAGTAAATGTCCGTGAAGTCAGCATTTTTCTTCCGTTCTTCCGTTGGTGTCATGCCCGCCATGACGAAATCCACACGACCTGAGCTAAGCGCACCAAGTAGACTACCGAATTCCATATCTTCGATTTTTAATTTATATCCAAGATTTTTCGTAACTTCTTTGGCGATCGCAACGTCGAAGCCGACGATGTCTTCTCCTTTTTTCGTATCGATGTATTCAAATGGGAAGTAATCCGCTGATGTTCCCATCGTCAATACTTTATCATCCTTACTTGATCCACCTGTTGATTCTTCCGACGCGCCACATGCTGCCATTGTGACTGCCAGAATGCCTGCCATTGCCGTTGCTAATAATTTTTTCATTCGAGTTTTCCCCTTCCAACGCTCAATTGTCAGAACTTTAACAATAGTATGACTTATGTGTATGTCCAATTCAATACCGAAAAGCCTGACCTGTTCTATTGCTTTTAGGATATACGAATATTTATTCACTGTAAAGCATAAATATATAAATTTTTTTGACTTTCTATTCATAAATCATGCATAAATGACTGTTTATACAATTTTGCAAACGTTTTCAAATTTAAAATTTATTATTTTAGTCTTATGAATACACAAAAAAAGACTCCTTTTTCAGGAGTCTTCTTCGCTTAGGCGTAGATTTCAATTAATGATTCAAGTTTCTCGACGACTTCTTCCGCCGTGAACGATTCGATGTCGAAGCGCTCGACCATCGAGAGGATGTTTCCATCTTGCATTAACGCAAAGGATGGAGATGAAGGTGGATAACCTTCGAAATATTCACGCGCACGGTCTGTCGCTTCGCGATCTTGTCCAGCGAATACCGTGACGAAATGATCGGGCTTGATGCCCTCTTTCCGATTGACGTACGCTGCTGCAGGACGGGCGATCCCGCCAGCACATCCACAAACAGAATTGACAAGGACAAGTGTCAGACCTTCCCGTTTCATTGCTTCATCCACGCTCTCTGGCGTCGTTAATTCTTCAAATCCAGCAGCTTGCGCTTCTTTGCGGGCTGTTTGGACGACATCTTCAAAATACATTTGGAAATCCATCGTATTGCCTCCTTTGATTCGTTCTCCTTCTTATTGTACGAGTTTCGGTGAAATCTGTCCAAGTCTGCCGCTTAATTCATTTTCTAAAAATGGTCGTGCCTGCAACAGATCACGGAATGCGATGTACCGGTCGATTTTTTCTTCCGTTGGTCGCTTGTTTTGTTTGTACGCACGGATCAAGATGTTCTTCGGTGTGTGCTCAAGATCGATGAATTCAAGCAATTGCGCTTCATATCCTACAAGCGTCAATAACTCGGCACGAATCGAGTCCGTCGCAAGTGATGCGAATTTTTCTTTGATCAGTCCGTGCTGGAGCATGACATCAAGCGGAGCGCAGTCCAATTGACGGTTCAGTTCCTTTTGACAACACGGTACACTTAGGATGACTGATGCATTCCAGTCGACAGCTCGCGCGAGTGCGACGTCCGTCGCAACATCACAAGCGTGAAGCGTCACCATCAGGTCGACTTCCGTCTCCCCTGTATAATCATGAACGTCTCCGACGCGGAATGTCAGATCGGTATAATCCAGATCACGTGCAATTTGCGTACATTCTTCGATAACTTCTTTCTTTAAATCAAGACCTGTCACTTCAAGGTCGAATCCTTTGACGACTTTTAAATAATGGTAGAGAGCGAACGTCAAATACGATTTCCCGCAACCAAAGTCTAAAATCCGCAGTTTTTTTCCTGTTGGTAAGGCGGCGATGCTATCCTCGACGAATTCAAGGAAGCGATTGATTTGCTTGAACTTATCGTACTTCTGTTTTTTGACTTGCCCCGCTTCCGTCATCACACCTAGACGAATCAGAAACGGAACCGGTACACCGTCTTCTAATAGATAGGTTTTTTTTCGGTCATGCGACAAGAGTGCTTTCATTGGTTCCTTTTGGGATGTCTTGATCGCGACTTTCATCTTTTTCGAGAGCTGGAACTGCCATTCTTCTTCTTCAAAACGGAAGAGGAATTGCCGGAATTCCGTGAACCAGTCATCGAGTCGACCGATGAAATCCTCCACTAAAATATTTTCATGCTTCATGACGCGTTCAAATTGAAACTCAACCTGCATCATCACCGTATCTCTTAATAGAATCGGTTTTACCTTGATTCGTCGGAGATCATTGGATTTTTGACGCGGATTGCTCATCGTTGCATGGATCAGTACTCCTTGCGTGATTTTCGAAGCAAGGCTCGCTTTTAATTCATGTAGTTCCACTAGTCGTCCCGTCCTTTTCTAATGTTCTTTCGAAACTGTAGCAAATTCGTACCTGTTCGACAAGTTTACACGCTTCATCATTCTTACGTAATTAAAAGGAGGAATGCATCATGTTCAAAAAAATTCTCTCACAAATCGGAATCGGTGCTGCAACGGTCGACACACGGTTGACGGATGATCGCTGTGAACCAGGCGGTCAAATCCACGGTGTCGTCCATATCAAAGGTGGAAACGTCGATCAAGAAATTGACCGGATTTATCTTGAATTCAACACGCAGTACAAACAAGAAGTCAATGATAGTACGACGTTTACGACCTTTACGCTCGACCGGTTTGCCTTAAATGAAGCGAAGTTCACGATCGAAGCGGGTGTCGAGCGGGAAATTCCATTCACATTACGTGTGCCACTAAATACGCCACTCTCCGTCAGCCAATCGAAATCATGGATCGAGACCGGACTTGACATCGCACAATCCGTTGATCCGTCGGACCGTGACGCTGTCATCGTCGAAGCAAACCGTTACCAAACGACGGTCTTAGATGCCATGGAGTCACTTGGCTTCCGGTTAAAGAAAGCCGATACAGAAAAATTACCTGGACGATTCCGTAAAGATTTACCGATTGCTCAGGAACTTGAATACTCAGCACGCAATACACACTACGCTCATAAACTGGATGAGATCGAAATCATCATGCTCCAAGACAGCTCAGGGATTGATTTAATCGTCCAAGTCGATCGTCGTGCGCATAGTCTCGGATCATTGTTCAGTGAAATGGCTGGAGCGGATGAGTCGATGATCAAACTACGCCTATCCAATAGTGAACTGCAGGATCAGTCATTTGTCGAACGCCAGCTGACAAACATCGTGGAGCGCTATAGCTGATCGATCGAATGACTAAAAAGTGATTCCTCTTCAAGGGGAGTCATTTTTTTGTTCAAATCGGAATGCACAAAAACATTATTAAAACTTATTTGCTAATGTAATCGTTTTCAAATAAAATATTGTTTTAAAACAAGCACCTTGCTATACTGTCCGTATTGAAAAGAATTCCAGTCGTGGTTTGACTAGAGGAGGATGTACATCATGAAAAGGATCGGGCAATTCACGTTAACAGCAGGACTCGCAGCAGTACTCGTTTCAAGTAGTTTGCCTGTCATGGCAGAGGCAGGATCTTCAGCAGATCGGATCAGTCAAAAAATCGACACGATGACGCTCGAACAAAAAATTGGACAGATGATCATGCCGGACTTCCGGCAGTGGAATGGCAGTAACCATACGTCGCTTGCTCCGGAAGTCGCGAACATCATCGACCGCTATGATTTAGGTGGCGTCATTTTGTTTGCTGAGAACGTTAGTGAAACCGAACAGACGACAAAACTCGTTCATGATCTGCAAGAAGTCGTCAAACAAGATGACAGCAACGATATTCCGCTCTTTGTCACGATCGACCAAGAAGGTGGCATCGTCACTCGGCTCGGAACAGGAACGAACTTACCCGGCAATATGGCGATAGGTGCGACCCGTAGTAGCGCGTATGCCAATGATGCCGGTCATATCATCGGTTCTGAACTGCATGCGCTTGGCATCAATGTCAACTTCGGTCCGGTTCTTGACGTCAACAGTAACCCTGGAAATCCCGTCATCGGTGTTCGCTCGTTCTCAAGTGACCCGGAGCTCGTCGGAACGCTCGGTTCCGCTTTGATGAAGGATATTCAAACTGAAGGCGTCGCAGCGACCGCGAAACACTTCCCGGGTCACGGCGATACCGCGACCGATTCCCATTATGGCTTGCCGGTTGTCGACCGGTCCCTGGAGGAGCTGGAACAAGTCGAGCTCGTCCCGTTCAAGCGAGCCATCGCCGAAGACATCGATATGATCATGACAGGACACATCGGAATGCCGCAAATCGAGTCTGAAGTCGTCACGTCAAAAAACGGCACTTTCCCTTTACCTGCGACATTGTCGGATGACGTCATCACGGGCGTACTGCGCGAAAAACTCGGCTACGATGGCATCGTCATCACGGATGCTTTGAATATGCAGGCGATCGCCGACAATTTTACGGAATCAGAAGCCGTTCTGAAAACATTTGACGCCGGTGTCGACATCGCGCTCATGCCGACGATTCTTCGTTCCGAGCAGGATGTCAAAAAACTCGACCAGATTTTTAAGGACGTGATTGCGGCAGTCAAAGACGGACGTCTGTCAGAGGAACGGATTGATCAATCGGTCGAGCGGATCCTGACGCTGAAGGCAGAACGCGGAATATGGAATGGCACGACGGATACGACATCCTTAGCAGATAAACTCGCGCAAGCGAACCAAATCGTCGGTAGTCCCGAACATAAAGCAAAAGAACGCGCGATGACGGAAGCCGCGGTCACACTCGTGAAAAATGATCAGCGGACGTTACCCTTCAAGCCGAAAAAGAATGCAAACGTTCTTGTGATCGCCCCTGCGACGGATCAAACGGACAGCATGAAAAAGACGATTGCTTCCCTGCCTAAGAACCGGAACTGGCACGTAACGACAGCGAATTACTCGGCTACTACGCTACCGCTCGACCAAAACCCGACACTACGGGCACAACTCGATGCAGCAGATTACATCATCGTCGGTTCAAACGTCAATACGAGTGCCAAACTACTGCCTACTGCACCAGAACAAGCGATTCCGGCTTCAATCTTCCGGTATGCGAAACAAACAGATATACCATCCGTCTTGCTTAGCCTCCGCAATCCATACGATGTCGCCGTTCAACCGGACGCACCGGCACACGTCCTCGTCTATGGTTTTAAAGGGGATCCGAACGGACCGGACTCCGAAGCAGGCAATCTGAAATCAGCGGGACCGAACCTCCCTGCCGGTATCCGAGCGATTTTCGGAACGTTTAAGCCCCAAGGCACTCTACCTGTTGATGTACCAGTCTTTCAGAACGGTATCTTTACCGATCAACTGCATCTCGAATTTGGTGACGGCTTTAAAAATTGGAAAAAATGAGAACATGATACACAAAAGACCGAGACTCCTTTAAAGGATGCCTCGGTCTTTTAATGATTGATACGGATATTCCGCTTCTTCTTTCGCACGATCGTAGACGCGGTATAACCAATAGGTCAGTAATGCATAGACGACAATGACAAGAACAGCAGAAATGTAGCTCCCCATGCTATATGCTACCTTGAAGTTTCGAGTCGTAGCGGATATACCGGACAACACGATTAACGTTGGAATGATATATCCAATAAATCTTACTTTGACTTTACCCAGCATTCGTTGCACGGCATACGCGGCGCTGATCGCGAGTACGATCACGATGATTTCCATTTCTACCCCTACTTCCGCTAAATGTTATACCTAATTCTACCATTCAACTCTTTAGGAAGATACCGTCCGTGCTGGAATCGTCTCGTAAATCGACGTAAACGTTTCTTCCGTCCATCCCATATGCCAAAACAGCAACTCATAATAACAGCTCGTCACGAAATGCCGTTTCATCCGCTCTCGTTCAGTCGGGCTTGCTTGTTCCGCCAACGCATCAAGCCGTGCAATCTGTTCAAAGACGACCTTTTCGAACCATTCCGAACTATATGTGTCGATCCATTGCTGATAGATTTTTTCATACGGTGTACACGTCAATAATTGTTGTCCAACTTCATAATACAACCAGTAACATGGCAAGATGGCAGCAATCGTCTCACCAAGCGTCCCTTCACTCGCATGATGCATGTGTGAGACGTAAGCATATGCCGTTGGTGCCGGTTCAAATGCTTCAAGGTCTGCTTCCGTGATACCGAGCGGCTCGAAAAATGATTGATGCAAGCTCAGTTCTGCCCCATATGTCGAAGTCGCGTGCTCGGCAAGTGTCGCGATCGTCGCAAAGTCATCTGCTTTTGACGCTGCCTTCGCTTGAATCTTCGCAAAGTGTTTTAAGTAATACGCATCCTGCATGACATAATGTCGAAATTTCGAGAGCGGTAACGTTCCCTCGCCGATTCCTTGAACGAATGGGTGCGTAAAACTACTGTCCCAATACGCTTGTGCTGCTTGTTTGATTTCTTGTGTGAATGTCATGATCTCATCCTCCTCGTTTTTATGAAACGAAAAAACACCACCCCGAAACACACGGGCATGGCGCAAGAAGAACAAGACTTGACGCCACTTCCCTCCGTAAGTACGAACTTAATCAGGTTCAAAGGGTCCGAACGTCTTCGTTCGTCTCAGTCGGCCTACCGACTCCCCTAGTGGTCATTATTCGATTCAAATCCACTATAGCATGCTGAAAACGGAAGTCAAGTTGTCCTCTTTTCGCTATACTATAGAGTGTCAGAAGGCGGATATCGTCTCCATCTACAGACCGATTCCGAACTTCTTTCGTTCTCGTACACTAATTTTAGTACCTGATACTATAATTCATTCTGTTACTTACAATTGGAGGATTTCATTATGCATACACCAACAAAAATCATGGCGTCAGCCGTTATCGCTTCTGCTTTATTACTTCCGACAGCCGCATCCGCCGAGCAGGTCGTCGATAAAACGATCGTCACTCTCGGTGAGTCACTCGGCGCAAAAGATAAGGCTTGGGTGCTTTCACGTCTCAATGCACCGGAAGGTATCACACCGATCATCGCAACCTCTGCAGACGAAGAAAAATACCTCGGGAAAAACATCCCCCAGTCACAAAAGGGCGGCAACATGTATTCGTCGGCTAAAATCGAACTGACGGAAAAAGGTGACGGACTTTCCGTTGCGACGGAAAACATCACGTGGGTGACGAAGGATATGTATTTGAACGCTCTCGTCACAGCGGGTGTCAAAGATGCCGACATCACGATTACTTCCCCTTACAAGGTGACCGGGACATCCGCCTTGACAGGAATCATGAAAGCCTATGATCAAACTTCGGCTGAGACCGGAATCAAGCTGAGTGACGAACGGAAAGATTTAGCACAGCAAGAATTATCGGTCACATCAGACGTCGGGAAGACAGTCGGGACAGATAAAGTCGCTGATTTGATGAATGAGATCAAGGCCAAAATCGCGAATCAAAAACCGGAAACAAAAGTCGAGATCGAAAACCTGATCGTCCAAGTCATTCAAAACAACAACATCCAACTGTCTGATGCACAGATGGATCGGTTGACGAATCTATTCAATCAAATGGAGCAAGCGAACATCAACTGGGGGCAAATCGAGAGTGGACTGAAAAATGCTGGTCAAGACATCCATGCGTTTGCAACGTCCGAGGAGACGAAAGGATTCTTCGCTAAATTATTTGATGGTCTGAGTGACTTCTTCAGCTCGATTGCTGGTGTGTTCAAATAATTCAGACTTCCGCAATTAACAAGATAATGGTAAACTGGTTGTATCTGAAACGAAAGGTGGTGTGAAATGATGGACTTTGCTGCGTGCAAACATTGGTTAATGGAACAATTGTATCTGTTGCGCGCGATTTTTCATGGAATGGCGTTCTAAGGCACCCGTCTGCCCTTTTTAGAACTTCATGATTGAAAAATACAGCAAAGCGCATCTTTCACACACTAGGGAGAGTGCTATTTGCGCTCTCCTTTTTTTAATGCGCGCGAAAGGATCAACTCATTATGATGATTTGCGACATTCAACATCTGACAAAACAATTCGGAGGCGAAACGATCTTAACGGACGTTTCCCTCTTCTTAAACGAAAACGATCGTGTCGGTCTGATTGGACGAAACGGGAGTGGTAAAACGACATTACTCCGCTTACTTGCTCGCCTTGACCAACCGGACGGTGGCGTCATCTATCAAAAGAACGGTTTGACGATTGGCTACTTGGAACAACTTCCCACTTATGCCGAGACAATGACCGGACTCGACGTCCTTTGGACGGCGTTTGAAGAGATCCTCGCAATCCGTTCTCGGATGCAACAGTTGGAGCTTATGATGGCGACAGCGCCAGATGATCTGGATGCACTACTCGTTCGATATGCGGAAGCGACAAATGCATTCGAACAAAAAGATGGCTATCTACTCGACTCGAAGATCGAGCGCATGGTGAACGGATTACATTTACGTCCGTTACTCACTCGCCCTTTCCATCAGTTGAGCGGCGGTGAGCAAACGAAGATTTGCCTCGGTCGCATGTTGCTGATGGAACCACACCTCCTAATCCTTGATGAGCCGACGAACCATCTTGATTTAGCTGCCGTTGAATGGTTAGAACAATTCTTACGGGACTACACTGGAACTATCCTGCTCGTCTCTCACGACCGGGTCTTCTTAGACGCCGTCGTCACCTCGATTGTCGAGCTTGAAGATGGTGAACTGACCTCCTACCTAGGGAACTACAGTGCGTTCGTAGTCGAACGAGAACGTCGCTTGATGGAACAGTTCCACGCCTATCAGGAACAACAGAAAAAAATCAAGAAGATGAAGGAAGCGATTCGTCGACTACGGCAGTGGGCAAACGAAGCATCTCCACCGAGTGAGAAATTATTCCGTAAAGCAAAATCGATGGAGCGGGCACTCGAGCGAATCGAACGGATCAAACGACCGCAACTCGAAGCCAAAACCGCTGATGTCTCTTTTTCTTCTACCGATCATACGAGTCAAGTCGTCTTTCGCGCTGAAGAGCTCTCTTTCGCTTACGATTCCCGTCGCATTTTCGATGTTGTCTCGTTCGAAATCATGGCTCAAGATCGGGTTGCAATCGTCGGAACGAATGGGAGCGGGAAATCGACGTTGCTCGCACTGTTGCTTGATGAATTGTCACCAGACGCAGGCACGCTCACGCGTGGACCATCGAACCGGATCGGTTACTTGTCCCAGCATGCCCATTTCGAGGAGGATGCTCGCTTAATCGACTGGTTTAGAGACCGCATTGCCGTTCCAGAAGCGGAAGCCCGCCATATTCTTGCCCGGTTCCTGTTTTTTGGACCGACTGTCTTTCGGTCTATTTTGTCACTAAGCGGAGGAGAACGTGTTCGATTGCAGCTTGCCGTACTCGTTCATTCGTCGATCAACGTTTTGATTCTCGATGAGCCGACGAATCATCTAGATATTGAATCAAGAGAGACGCTTGAAGAAGCACTCGAGAATTTTTCTGGTACATTGATCGCCGTCTCACACGACCGCTATTTCTTGAATCGTCTTTTTTCAAAAATCATTTGGCTTGACCATCAAATTACTTCGTATACTGGAAACTATGCTTACGCAGTGGAGAAACGACATGCCAGTCATGACACACCACCTCAGATAAATCATGAGAAGAAATCGAAAATTTCAAAGCGTTCGAAAGCACCTGCGAAAGAACAGTCCATTGAACAGCAAATAGAAGAGCTGGAACTTCAAGTCGTACATCTTGATGCCGTTCTTTCTCATGTATCCGCGGAAGAAGAATGGATGACGGTCGAGATGGAAAAAGAAGCATTGTTACGAAAAATTGAAGGTTTGTATGAACGTTTAATTTTAGAAACTTGAACTAAAATGATTAGTCCTTCTTTGACTCGGGAAAATAGGAACAGATACGTCAAAGGAGGAATTCATCTTGTCTCAAGCTATGTTGATCATCAACCCGTCTTCTGGTAAAGAACTCGGAAAAAAACACGCGACGCTCGCTGAAGAGACGCTTGCTACTCGCTTTCAAACCGTCGACGTTCGATTCACGGAAAAAGAACACGATGCAACGGAATTCGCACGTCATGCCGCCCAGTCTAATTACGACGCCGTCATCGCCATGGGTGGTGATGGAACGGTCAATGAAGTCATTACTGGAATTGCCGAGCAACCACATCGTCCAACACTTGGGATCGTACCGCTTGGGACGGTCAATGATTTATCACGCGCGTTACACATCCCGACGGACCCCGAAGAGGCGATTCAGATATTAGCTGATGCCCCTGCCCGCCCGCTTGATATCGGTAAATATGATGATCATTACTTCATGAACGTCATTGCGGTTGGTCTGATTGCGGAAGCCGTCGAAGAAGTGAGCATCGAACAGAAAACGTCACTTGGATCGGTCGCTTATTTCATTGAAGGTCTGAAAGCCTTTAAGGATCATAGTCCTTATCCAATCGAAATCAACTCTGCCGAAAAACAATTTGATGGAGAAGCCCACTTGTTAATCATCGCCTTGACGAATTCCGTTGGTGGATTCGAATCGTTTGCGGAAGAAGCAAAAGTCGACGATGGATTACTCCATGGATTCATCATTACGAAGCTCGGATTCTTTGATGCGCTTCAAGCATTACCTAAACTCATCACGGGTGGGTTATCAAAAGCGGATCAAATCGAACACTTCACGACGACACGTGTCGAGATTCGTTCGAAAGAAGAGTTACCAATCAATGCCGATGGTGATACGGCAGGTCATGTTCCTGTGACTGTCGAGGTACTCCCTCAACATCTCACTGTATATTCACCATTCTCTGCTGACTAACGTTATACGAGTAAAAAAAGAAATCGACGATTTGTCGGTTTCTTTTTTACTTTAAAATCCATTACAATATATGTTAACAAAGCGTAATTTTGAAATATATTTGAAATATTTTTGTGTTATTGACGATGCTATAATCATCTCAGGCGAAAAATCATTCTTTAAAATAAATAAATATACATAAAATCTTACAATTTTGTAATGATCAGTTCTGGCGCTTCAGATTTTTAAGGAGGAAATATACTTAATGAAACGTTTGCTTACAACAATGACAATGACAGCTTTGGTAGTTTCAGGTTTTGCTACAACGAGTGCTTCGAAAGTTGAGGCCGCAACGACATATAAAGTAAAAGTCATGGCAGACGGACTACGCGTCCGGACAGGTCCATCAACGGCTTATAAAATCGTCGGTAGCGTCAATACAGGACAGACATTCAATTATCTCGGTGTTTCTGGTTCATGGACAAAAATTTCATACGGCGGCGCATCACGCTACGTTTCTTCTACATATGTTAAAAAGTACAGTACGACGACTTCAACAAAAGCAACGACTGGTTTTTCGCGTCCAGCAAGCGGTCCGATCACACAAGGATACGGTGCGGCAAGCGGTGTTTATGGTTACACGTTCCACAATGGTATTGATATCGGTGCTCCGACGGGTACACCCATCTATGCTTCAGCTGCTGGAAAGGTCATCACGTCTCGTTACTACGGTGCATACGGTAATCATGTCATGATGACGCATACGGTTAACGGCATCCAGTACACGACAGTTTACGCACATATGAACAGCCGTGCTGTTTCTGTTGGACAAACGATTGCTAAAGGAACAAAAATCGGGACAGTCGGCGCGACAGGAAATGCCTTTGGTGCTCACTTGCATTTTGAAATGCACCGCGGCTCTTACGTCTACAGTGGAACGTCTGCAGCAAACAGCGTTAATCCACTCAATTACTTCAACTGAATCAGATTCGCCGGACTTCTCATCTTGAGAAGTCCGTTTTTTTGTTTCAGATGAAATCTTCTGACAGGAGTGGTACGGTATATTCATGGCTCTCATGCATATAGGAGGCGAATCATATGAAACGAACCATTCCCTTGATTCTATCGGCATCTTTCGGCGTGACTCTGCTTGCCGGTTGCCAAGATCAACCGACACCTGAAGAACGTCTTGATGCCTATATCAAACTTTGGGAGAAACAGGACTACGATAAAATGTATACGTACGCGAGTACAGCTACTAAAAAAGAATACGGTAAAAAAGAATTCATCGAGCGAACGAAACAATTGTCGAAATCACTTGATATTCAAAAGTTATCCGTCGAACGAAAGAAAGCGGAGGAAGCAACGGATGACGAAAAAGCGTCCCTTCCCGTGCGGATTTCCTTTGATACGGTTGCAGGAACCGTTGCCTACGATAAACAAGTTCCACTGACATTTGAGAAACAAGGTGAGACCGAAAACTGGTTCATCGACTGGGATACTTCTTTTGTCCTAAAGGATTTTAAAAAGGATGACAAAGTCCAGCTACAAACCGTTGAAGGCAAACGTGGTGATTTACTCGATTCGAATGAGAAACCGCTCGCAACCTCTGGAAAAGGATTTGCTGTCGGCGCGACAGCCGGACAATTAAAAGACATCGAGAAAGTTGCCGAATTGCTCGACCGCCCGACCTCTTCAGTCGAAGATTCCTTAAAGGCAAGTTGGGTCAAAGATGGACAGTTCGTTCCGCTCAAAACGATGACCGACGAAGCAATGGTTGAAAAATTGCGTGACATTCCTGGAATCAGTGTCCAAGAAACGGAAGTCCGAACGTATCCACTTGGTAAAGCAACCTCTCATTTGATTGGATATATCGGTTCAGCGACAGCAGACGAGATTAAACAATCAAAAAATCAAATCCAAGCTGGCGAGCAAGTCGGGAAACGTGGACTTGAACAAGTACTCGATGAGCGCTTACGTGGTAAAGCCGGTGCGACAATCACTTTACAGAAAAAAGACGGCTCAAACGTTACTGTTGCCGAAACGAAACCGACGGATGGCGAAGATATTGCGTTGACAATTGATGCCACTCTTCAAAAAAAGACTTATGAAACGATGCAGGATGATCCCGGAACAGCATCAGCGATTGATCCGCGGACCGGCGAGACCCGTGTCTTACTCAGCTCTCCTGGCTTTGATCCTTCTGAATTCATGTCAGGAATCTCACAAGCACGACTCGATGAACTGACGCAGGACCCGGACCAGCCATTATTGAACCGATTCACAAGTGCCTTCGCACCCGGTTCGACTCAAAAACCATTGACGGCTGCTGTCGGATTAAAGAGCGAAACGCTCGACCCGGAAAAAGCCTACACAATCAATGGGCTGAAAAATAAGATCGATGGTTTTAACGTCACCCGCATTCATGAGACACCGGCCCCGGTCAATCTGCATAATGCGCTCGTCTATTCCGACAACATCTATTTCGCCCGTTCGACACTCGAACAAGTCGGAACGAAAGCATTTACGTCTGGTCTTGAAGCGCTCGGATACGGTGAAAAGCTACCGTTCACGTATCCATTACGTGCCTCACAGATCTCAAACGACGGCACGATTTCTTCTGATGGACAGCTGATGGACACGTCTTACGGACAAGGTCAGATGTTGACGAATATTCTACACTTAGCATCGATGTATGAAATTTTCCTGACGGATGGAACAATCTATCGTCCGACACTCTTACAAGAGGAAAAAACGAAGCAAGTCTTTAAGAAGGATTTACTCGACGCAGACGACGCGAAGATGATCCGCGATGATTTGTATGATGTCGTTCATAACGGTTATACGCTTCCGGCTGATATCAAAGAAGTCGATGTTGCCGGTAAGACAGGTACGGCAGAATTGAAAAAGGCAGGCGAAACCGACGGCAAAGAGAATGGCTTCTTCGTTGGATACGACAACGACAAAAAAGATCTTCTCGTTGCCATCATGATCGAGTCAGTCGAAAAAGAAAATCGTGGCAGTCCGTACGTGTCGGGACTTGTCGCCGAAGTACTCAAACAAAATCGATGATCGGAGTGATCGCTTCTTGATGATCCGCACTAGCTGTACTTCAGACCTCCCTGCCCTGCTTACACTGACGGCAGAGACATTCGCGCATCACAAGCAGTTGTCGCCTCACTTTCACCCAGATGTAACGACACCATACACGCTAGAGTCTTTAAGTCAGATGATAGAAGCAGAACAACACCTCTGTCTGACAGTGCTCGATGGAGAAACACTCATTGGTTACTTGTTTGGTAAGTGGACGGCACCGGCACCCGACCGGTTTACGCCTGTCCGAATCTTGAACATCACTGACGTCGGTGTCACCTTTTCCCATCGTTCATCAGGAATCGGTCGCCAGTTGATACAGGTGGCAGAAGAACTCGCACTCGAGCAAAAGGTGGATGCTGTTCGCTTGAATGTCTGGACCGTCAACGACCGGGCCGCAACGTTTTATGAAGAACTCGGATTCGAACCGCTGTATACGAACTTGCAGAAGTCACTCGTTCAAAAGTGACATCTATACGAAAAAGAGCGGATGATCGTATGATCATCTGCTCTTTTTCATTAATGTGACGGCGTTGCCGCAAGCCGTGCTGCCATCAACTGTTGAATCGTTTCTCGATCGTTTTGATGGAGTAAGTCGACGATCTTACTGCCGACGATGACACCCGCGACTGGTCGACTCAACTGTTTGACGTGTTCCGGTGTACTGATTCCGAACCCGGCAAGTACCGGTACCGGGCTATGGGCTGCGACATTTGCTAAATGTTCTTCAAGCGCCGTATCAAACGTCGTCTGTCCGCCAGTCGTCCCATTGACCGTAACGGCATAAAGGAACCCTTCGCTTTTATCGGCAATCTTTTGAATCCGTTCCATTGGACTCGTCAAGGAGACGAGTTGAACGAGCGCGATATCCGACTTGTCCTCTCGTTCGAAGAACTGTTCACTCTGTTCAAGTGGTAAATCAGGAATAATCAATCCGTCAACCCCGACTTCGCGACATGTCGCTAGAAATGCTGCTAATCCATAACGGAAAATCGGGTTTAAGTACGTCATCAAGACGATTGGAACATCGACGGTCTGACGGGCAACGCGAACCGCCTCAAGAACATCCTTCAGTCCGACGTTCGCTTCTAGCGCCCGGAGTCCCGCTTCTTGAATGACTGGACCGTCAGCAACGGGATCCGAAAACGGAACGCCGACTTCAATCGCTGTCGCTCCGGATTCAGCGAGAAACGCTAAGATTTCCGGAAGGCGATCAATCCCTCCATCTCCCCCCATGACGTACGGGATGAAGGCTTTTTCGCCCTTACTTGTAACGTTACGAATCGCTGTTTCTAATCGCATCATTCTTCCCCCTTTAGTGCGTTTCTGACAGTAACGACATCTTTGTCGCCACGTCCTGATAAGCAGATAACGAGAATCTCTTCCTTGTCCATCTCTGCAGCGAGTTGAGTCGCGTAGGCAATGGCGTGTGCCGACTCAAGTGCCGGGATGATTCCCTCCTTGCGGCTTAACAGCTGAAGTGCTTCGAGTGCTTGTTCATCGGTCACCGCTTCATACTGAACACGACCGATATCTTTTAGCAAGCTATGCTCCGGTCCGACACCCGGGTAATCGAGTCCAGCTGAGATCGAGTGCGCTTCTTGTACTTGACCATGGGCATCCTGTAAGAGATACATCATCGAACCGTGCAAGACACCGACCTCTCCTTTTGTCATCGTCGCTGCGTGTTTTTCTGTGTCGATTCCGCTGCCCGCTGCTTCAATGCCATACAATTTTACATCTGTATCATCGATGAAAGGATGGAACATCCCGATCGCATTACTACCGCCGCCGACACAAGCGACGATCGCCTCTGGCAGACGCCCCTCTTTTTCGATGATTTGACGTCGTGTCTCTTTTCCGATGACCGCTTGGAAATCACGCACGAGTTGTGGGAATGGGTGTGGTCCGAGAACAGAACCCATCAAGTAATGCGTGTCTTCGACATGTTTGACCCAGTAACGGAGTGCTTCATTGACGGCATCTTTGAGTGTCCGACTGCCTTGTGTGACCGGGATGACGGTTGCTCCAAGTAACTCCATCCGGAAGACGTTCAACTCTTGACGACGGACGTCCTCTTCGCCCATGAAGATGACACACTCGAGGTCGAGCAAGGCACAGACCGTCGCTGTCGCGACACCGTGTTGTCCTGCCCCTGTCTCAGCAACGATTTTTCGTTTCCCCATCCGTTCAGCCAGTAACGCTTGACCGATCGTATTGTTGATTTTATGGGCACCGGTATGGTTCAAGTCTTCTCGTTTCAAATAGATCTTTGCGCCACCAATCGTTTGCGTCAAATGTTCGGCAAAGTAAAGTGGTGTTTCACGTCCGACGTATTCTTTCAGCAATTCGTCCATTCGCGCTTGAAATGCTGGATCTTCTTTTACGGTTTCGTATGCTTCTTCAAGTTCGATCACTGCATGCATCAATGTTTCCGGGATGTAGCGTCCTCCGTATTTACCGTATTGCCCGAGTGTGTCCGGTAGTGCGTAGCTCATGCTTATCTCTCCTTTACGGCATCAGCGAATGCCTGCATTTTGATGGGATCTTTCCGTCCGTCCGTCTCGATGCCACTTGAGACATCAACGGCGAACGGGCGATATCGTTTGATTGCTTCTCCGACGTTTCCTGCTGTCAAGCCACCGGCAATGAATAGTGGACGTTCTGCTTGAATGTCTCGTGACCAGTCGAATGTCTCGCCACTTCCAGCAACCGGTGCGTCGACGAGTAAATACTCCGTCTGTTGCTCTACTTCTGCGATGTCCGTCACGGGAATCGCTTGAATGATCGGAACCGGTAGCTTGCCGTCCGGAATCGTCCCATGAATTTGGATGAGGTCCAGTTCGACTTGCTCGACGGCGTCGGTCACCTGCTGGTAAGTCGGGGAGACGAAGACCCCGACGACCTGGACCGTACTTGGAATGTCGCGTCTAAGACGCGCTGCTTCTTCTAGCGTGACCTGTCGTTTACTTTTAGCAAAGATAAAGCCGATGTAGTCCGCTAAGCGAACTGCCGCTTCGACATGTTCGCTTTCCCGGAGACCACAGAACTTAATCCGTGTCATACGCGAACGCCACTCACTTCTCGGATGAAGACTTGTGGATCGTCTGCCCGCATCAATGTCTCACCGACGAGGATCCCGTCTGCACCTGCAGCATGTAACAACTGTGCTTCCTCGACCGTCTTGATGCCACTCTCACTGATGTACCGGACGTCTGGTTGTTTCTGTTCGAGTAATCCGACCGATGTCTGTAAATCAACTTCGAACTTTTTCAAGTTCCGGTTGTTGATGCCGATGATTTGCGCACCAATCGCCTCTGCCCGGCGTAATTCCTCTTCGTCATGGACTTCGACTAAGACCTCAAGCCCTTCCGCGTAAGCATACGCATACAAGTCAGCAAGCGTCTCCTGCTCGAGAGCGGCGACGATTAAGAGAATCAACCGTGCTCCATGTGCTTTTGCCCGGTCGATCTGAACCCGGTCGATCATGAAATCCTTACAGAGGACGGGGATGTCGACCGCTGCAGCGACTGCCGCTAAATCGTCCATCGATCCTTTGAAGTACGTCTCGTCCGTCAAGACAGAGATGACGGTCGCCCCACTCGCTTCATATTGTTTTGCCTGAGTGACGACATCGACGTCGAGTGCGATGGCACCTTTTGATGGCGACGCTCGTTTGATTTCCGCGATGACGGATAAATCCGCTCCCGCTAGTCGTTGCTTAATCGACGGCTTCAATGCCTCTCGATCAATTCGTTCGACCCCGTTTAATTTTAATTGCAGGACTTCTGCTCGTTTCGTTTCGATGATGCGATCTAAGATATTCATCCGATTGCTTCCTCCCGTGTCATTTGTCGTAATTGGTTCAATCGTTCCATCGCTCGTCCTGAATCGATGCTATCTGCTGCTAAAGCAATCCCTTCCTCAATCGTCTTCGCTCGATTTGCTGCAAAGAGTGCAATTCCGGCATTGAGTAGGACCGTGTCGCGATAAGCACCATGCTCGCCACCAAGGACTTGCAGTAAAATCGTCGCATTCTCTTGTGCACTACCTCCACGGATCGCTTCAAGCGGTGCGGTCTTCAGTCCGACTTCCTCCGGGTGAAGACTGAAGCGGATCAGCTCACCTTCGTCAAGTAAGACGAGTTGGTTCGTTCCGGCAAGGGATGCTTCATCCATTCCATTCGCACCATGCAAGACGATTGCCCGCTTCCGACCGAGTCGATGCAATGTCAACGCCATCGTCTCGAGCATATCCTCCCGGTAAATTCCTAATAGTTGTGTCTTGAGTGGGACCGGATTCGTCAACGGACCGATCAAGTTAAAGATCGTTGGAATCCGCAGATCGCGTCGAACCTTCATGATTTGCTTGACGCGTGGGTGCATCCGTTGCGCAAACAAGAAGGCGATTCCGTTCGACTCGAGCTGTTCTGCTAAACGTTCTGGTGTCGCATCAAGTGACACCCCGAGTGCTTCGAGCACATCAGCGCTGCCCGTTTTACTCGAGACACTCCGATTTCCGTGCTTCGCGACTTTCATACCGGCACCGGCTAGGACGAAGGCGGCTGTCGTACTGATGTTGAACGATTGTGAGCCGTCGCCTCCCGTGCCGCAGTTATCCATGAAATCGCCGGTGACCGGAATGTCGAGGGCGACCTCGCGCATGATTGAAGCGAGACCAGCTAATTCTTCTGCAGTCTCCCCTTTTGCTTTCAAGGCGACGAGAAAAGCAGCAATTTCGCTATCGGTCACGTCTTCTGCAAACAGTTCGCGTGCTGCCTGTTGCATCTCTTCATATCGTAAATGTTTTGCTTCTGCTAATTTCAATAACGTCTCTTTCATCGTTCGTCACTCCTTCGTCAATTCAATGAATCGTTTAATCATCTGCTGTCCTTGTGGTGTTCCGACGGATTCAGGATGGAACTGGATTCCGAAAGTCGGATGCGTCCGGTGCTCGAGTGCCATAATCGTCCGGTCATCCGTTTCTGCTGTGATGACGAGCTCCGTCGGTAAGTCGTTTCGAGCGACGATCAGCGAATGATAGCGCATGACCTCTAACGTTCCTGTCATTTCGTCGAAGAGTTGTCCCGATTGTCGGATCATCGATGTCTTCCCGTGCATGATGACCGGTGCTTCAACGATGCGTCCTCCGAATGCTTCGCCGATTGCCTGATGTCCGAGGCAGACACCGAGAATTGGTACTTGACCCGATAATTGACGAATGAGATCGATGCAGATGCCAGCATCAGCCGGGCGACCGGGACCGGGTGAGAGGATGATACCGTCCGGTTTCATCTCGCGGAGCTCTTCGATGCTAACCGCATCGTTTCGAATGACGTGGACGGCCGTATAAACCGATGCGTATTGATATAGGTTATAGGTAAAGGAATCATAGTTATCAATCAGGACGATCATTTCCAAACCTCCAGTAGTGATTTCGCTTTGTGTAACGTCTCCTGGTACTCAAGTCGTGGAATCGAGTCGTAGACGATGCCAGCTCCTGCTTGAACAGAAGCGACACCATCCTTGATCACCATCGTCCGGATCGCGAGAGCAAAATCCATATTCCCCCGAATGTCGAAATAGCCAACAGCTCCAGCGTATACTTCTCGTTTGACCTGTTCGTACTGGTCAATCAACTGCATCGCTCGAATTTTCGGAGCTCCTGTGACCGTCCCAGCCGGTAGACAAGAGACAAGTGCGTCTGCTCCAGTCTTCCCGTCTGCTAACGTCCCTTCAACGACCGAGACGAGGTGCATGACGTTCTTGAATCGTTCGATTTGCATGAAGCGTGTCACTTCGACGGTACCAATCTGACAAATCCGTCCTAAGTCGTTGCGTCCAAGATCGACGAGCATCCGGTGCTCGGCCCGTTCCTTTTCATCGTGAAGCAACTCTTCTGCTAGCCGTTCATCTTCCTCTGTCGTCTTCCCCCGGCGACGTGTGCCGGCAATCGGATTCGTCGTCACTCGATTCCCTTTGACTTGGACCAAACTTTCCGGGGAGGCCCCAAGTACGATTGCTTCGCCTAAGTCGATATAAAAGAGATAGGGACTCGGATTATTCTTACGGAGTTTTCGGTAAAATTGGAACGGGTCACCCGTAAACGTCGCATCGAGTCGTTGCGAAAAAACCAGTTGGAAGACGTCGCCTTGCCGAATATGTCTCTTCGCTTGTTCGACGAGTCCTTCAAACGTCTCTTGATCCATCAACGGTTCATAAACGACATCCCGGAGTGGACGCTCGATGTCTGTTCGCTCTCGCGATTGTTCGAGTTGCGCTTTCCGATCTACTAGACGTTGACGTAATTCATCACGATCGGTGATGCCACCAAGTGACGTTTGAATTAAATGAACACGATGTTCGAGATGATCAAACAGGATGATTTGGTCGTAGACGGCGAGTAGCGCGTCCGGTAGTTGGCGCGTTCGTTCCGGAATCGCTCCGAGTGTCTCATACGCCCGCATCATATCGTAACCGACATATCCGATCCCGCCTGCTAAAAACGGAAGATCTTCTTCGACGCCCTCCCGGAGGATCAACTGTTGCATCAGTCGTACTGGATCACCTGTTTCTTGTGTCAATCGACCTGTCTTCAACTGTTCCCGTGTCACGGTTCGTCCTTCTGCGCGGATCATTTCCACCGGATCGACACCGATGATCGAATACCGTCCATGATCCGTATGGGCGGAGCTTTCAAGTAAACATTTCTGTGTTCCACTCAGTTGTTGGAAAATCATGATCGGCGTCATCTCGTCGCCGTTTAGTTCAAGTTGTTCAATGATAAGTGTGTCTGTCTGAACCATCTCTGTTCGCCTCCTGGAATAAAAAAAGTCCTCCACACAGCATATGCTGCATGGAGGACGATGATCTCGCGGTGCCACCTCTCGATTGGAACGGTTCGACCGTTCCCACTCTGTCTGATGCGTCTAAATAAGAGACATCATAGCCTACGATAACGGGGGCATCCGTCGTGACCTACTTCTTCGTTCAGCCACGCTCTCATGAGACCATTCACGAAACCTCGCCGTACGGAAGTCGCACCATTCTTCCGCTCTCTGAAACGCCGATGTTGCCTCGCTACTTAACTCACTCTACGATTTATTCGATTCAATTGTATACGAAAAGGGTCTTCTCGCCCATTCATGTAGAACATGAAGGACGGGAAGACCCGCGGTACCACCTTCGTTGACGATGCTGACATCGTCCCCTTTGAAACGAACCGGACCATTGTCCTGATTCGTCGACCCCAATAACGGGAGGAACCCGTCAGAGCCTACTACCCATTGAAAGGATTCGGTCTGAAGCTCGGAAGGCCATTCGCTTGTTACCCGATACTGATTCACACCACCCATCAGCTCTCTTAAATCGTTTCACAAGTTACTTCTCTTCGTCTTTGCTATCGTGTGTTGAATTGTTTCTTATATTACGATGCTTCTACTTCCCTGTCAACTGGAAAATCTCAGTATAAGGAAAGTTGGTTTGGATCGATGGATTCGAGCGCTTGTTTGACAGTTTGTAGGAACTGTCCGGCGACGAGTCCGTCGAGCACCCGGTGATCGATCGACATACAGAGGTTGACCATGTCGCGTGCTGCGAACATGCCGTTCACCCAAACTGGACGTTTGACGATTGATTCAACGGATAGAATCGCCGCCTGCGGGAAGTTAAGGATCGGTGCTGATTGGATTGAACCGAATGAGCCCGTATTGTTGACCGTAAACGTCCCGCCCTGCATCTCTGCAGACGACAACGTGCCGGCTTGTGCCCGTTTCCCGAAGTCATCAATCGCGCGTGCGATCCCCTTGATGCTTAGTTCATCCGCATTCTTGACGACTGGTACGAACAGAGCGTCCTGCGTTGCAACAGCAAGTGATAGATTGATCGCTTTCTTTTGAATGATCTTATCTCCCGCCCATGTCGAGTTCATGATTGGATGTTTCTTCAATCCTTCGACCGTCGCCTTCATGAAGAATGGTAAGAACGTCAATTTGACCCCTTCTTGTTTGAAGAACGCATCTTTATGACGATTACGTGCTTCGACCAAGTTCGTGACATCGACTTCGATCATCAACCAGGCATGTGGCGCTTCGTGTTTCGCACGTACCATGTTCGAAGCGATTGCTTGACGCACACCGGCAGTCGGAATCTCGATGTCGCCCGTTTCCGTCGCTTGTGGTGCACTGACCGGACGTTTTGGTGCGGATGGTGCTTCTGTTGGAGGCGCTACCAGAGCCGTTTTCGCTTCCGGTTTTGGTTCAGTTGTTTGTGGTGTAGGAATAGCACCGGACTCAATCAGTTTCAACAAATCTTTCCGAGTAATCCGCCCGCCGGCTCCTGTACCCGTCACTTGTTCGAGATCGATGCCATGCTCACCCGATAGTTTCAAGACTGCTGGTGAATAGCGCTTTTTCATCGAAGTATCAGCCGTCGTTGTCTCTTCGACAGCCGGGACTTCTTGTTCAGTCGCAGCAACTTCCGTTGATCCCCCGTTGACTTGCATCGTGACGATTGCGTCACCGACTTGCAACGTATCGCCTTCTTCTGCAAGAAGTTTTTCGATCACACCATCAAACGAAGACGGGACTTCTGCCGTTACTTTATCAGTAATGACTTCTGCAATCGGATCGTATTTTTTAACAGTGTCACCTGGTTTGACCAGCCACATCGAAATCGTTCCTTCAGTAACGCTTTCCCCGAGTTGTGGCATCGTAAGTGTTTCAGTCTTCATCGGTCAGTTCCCCCTTAGTATGCGTGTAACGTCCGGATTTTATCTTCAATTTTCTCACTTGAGATGTTGAAGAACTTCTCCATCGTCGGAGCGTATGGCATCGCTGGTACGTCTGGACCACAGAGTCGTTCGATTGGTGCATCAAGATCGAACAAGGCTTCTTCTGCAATGATCGCCGATACTTCACTCATGACGCTACCTTCTTTATTATCTTCCGTGACGAGCAAGACTTTCCCCGTCTTTTTCGCTGCTTCGATGACTGCTTCGCGGTCGATTGGATAAACAGTCCGCAAGTCAAGGATGTGAACATCGATTCCGTCTTTTTCAAGGCGTGTTGCTGCCTCAAGTGCCATATGAACACATAGCCCATAAGTGATGATCGTCACGTCTTCGCCCTCACGCTTGACGTCTGCTTTACCGATTTCGACCGTATAGTCGCCTTCAGGAACATCCCCTTTTAACAGACGATAGCCCCGTTTATGCTCAAAGAACAAGACCGGATCATTCGAACGAATCGCTGCCTTTAGCAATCCTTTTGCGTCATATGGATTCGATGGGATGACAATCTTCAGACCAGGCGTCGAGTTGAACATCGCTTCGACCGACTGAGAATGATAAAGTGCCCCGTGAATACCGCCGCCGAACGGTGCGCGGATGACGATCGGACACGTCCAGTCATTGTTCGAACGGTACCGAATCTTCGCTGCTTCACTGACGATTTGGTTGACCGCTGGCATGATGAAGTCAGCGAATTGCATTTCAGCAATTGGACGCATGCCGTACATCGCAGCTCCAATTCCGACACCGGCAATCGCACTTTCAGCGAGCGGTGCATCGATGACACGTTCTTCTCCGAATTGTTCAAGCAACCCTTGTGTCGCCCGGAAAACACCACCACGGACACCGACATCTTCGCCGAGGATGAAGACGGACTCGTCGCGCTCCATCTCTTCTTTGATTGCACTATTGATCGCTTCGATTAAACTTAACGTCGTCATTTCGTTTCCTCCTCGTCGTACACGTAACGTAATGCATTTTCTGGCGCATCGTAAGCCGCTGCTTCAGCATACGCCGTTGCTTCATCGACTTCTTTCTCCATCGCTTGTTCGATTTCAGTCGCTGTTTCTTCCGTCAAGACACCCATTTCAATCAGACGCGCACGGAAGAGTTTGATTCCGTCACGTGCTTTTAAGGCATCGAGTTCTTCAGCAGAACGGTATGATTTATCGTCATCATCGGATGAGTGTGGCACGAGACGTTCGACTTCAACTTCGATTAAGGTTGGACCTTCTCCCCGTAATCCACGTTCGCGTGCTTCTTTGACGACTTTGAAGACAGCAAGTGGATCAATACCGTCCACTGTATATCCTGGCATACCATAGCCAATCGCCCGGTCAGCAACGTGTTTAGCTGACAGCTGTTTCGAAAGTGGTGTCGAAATCGCGTATTTATTGTTTTCACAGAACAAGATGACCGGGAGCTTATGAATTCCGGCGAAGTTCGCCCCTTCATGGAAGTCTCCTTGGTTTGAAGAGCCCTCTCCGAACGAGACGTAAGCAACGAGTGGTTCCTTACGCATCTTCGCAGCAAGCGCGATCCCGACAGCATGTGGGACTTGTGTCGTGACCGGACTTGAACCAGTGACGATGTTCAAGGCACGTGAACCGTAGTGTCCTGGCATTTGGCGACCACCTGAGTTCGGATCTTCTGCTTTGGCGAATGCCGATAGCATGATATCGCGTGACGTTTGACCGAAGTGCAAGACGACACCTAAATCACGGTAATACGGCAAAATGTAATCTGTTCCTTTTTCGAGTGCGAACGCTGCACCGACTTGAGCCGCTTCTTGTCCTTGACACGAGACGAGGAAGGGAATTTTACCTGCTCGGTTCAACTTCCACATCCGTTCATCGATTTTCCGCGCACGGACCATCGTTTCGAACATGTGAATCGCGTCTTGTTCCGTTAATCCGAGTTCTACCAATTCTTTGAATTCTATCTTTTCCATCCGTAATTCCTCCTTAGGCGTGAACCGCAAGTCCGTCGACTGCAAGTGCTGCTTCTCCAAATGCTTCTGATAAGGCCGGGTGCGGATGCACGAGCTGTCCAACTTCCCATGCCGTTGCATTGAGTACGAGCGCTAACCCACCTTCACTAATCAGTTCCGTTGCTTTTGGTCCGACGATGTGAACGCCGACGAGATCATCTGTCTTTGCATCCGAGACGAGCTTGATGAAGCCTGCTGCTTCTCCTTCAATCCGCGCTTTTCCTAACCCATTGAACGAGAAGCTCCCGACCTTAACGTCCATTCCGGCACGTTTCGCTTCGTCTTCCGTTAAACCGACCGATGCCGCTTCCGGTACGCTGTAGATACAACGTGGTACGAACGCATATTCAAGTGGTGTCGTCGTTCCGTTTACGATCGCCTCGACTGCTTTGACGCCTTCTGCTGACGCGACGTGCGCGAGTTGCAAGCGACCGATGACATCGCCGATTGCATAGATATGTTGATCCTTCGTCCGGAAATGGTCATCCACTTGGATGAAGCCATTTTCGACGACGATATTTGTGTTTTCGATTCCGATACCTTCGACATTCGCCATCCGACCGATGGCGACGAGCAACTTATCCGCTTCAAGCGTCGTCTGTTCTCCGTTACGGTCGATCGCGATCGATACGCCGTCTTCTGACATACGGAACGTATCACTTTGTGCAGCTGCGCCCGTATGAATCTTGACGCCCCGCTTTTTTAGTTGGCGGGCGACTTCACGACTGACTGCCGCATCTTCTGTCGGTAAAATCCGGTCGCTGAATTCAACGACCGTTACTGCGACGTCAAAATCCGTCAACATCGATGCCCATTCGACACCGATGACGCCGCCGCCGATGATGACGATTGATTTTGGCAAATCTACCATATCGAGCGCATCATCCGAACTGAGGACATACTCTGAATCAAAAGCAAGACCGTTCAGTGGACGTGGACGTGATCCTGTCGCGACGATCAATTGGCGTGGAAGAATCAACTCGCCTTCGCCTTCTTCCGGCTCGACACTGATTGTTCCGGGCATCGGTGAAAAGATACTTGGTCCAAGAATCGAACCCCGACCATGAAAGACTTCAATCTTTCCTTTTTTCATCAGGTGCTGAATGCCTGCCTCTAATCCATCTACGATCTCTTGTTTGCGTTGTTTGACCTGTTCGAATCGTAAAAACGATTCCGGTACGTCCACGCCATATGTAGTAGCGTGTTTGACCGTCTGATAGACTGCTGCTGATTTCAAAAAGGCTTTAGAGGGGATGCAGCCACGATGTAAGCATGTCCCGCCTAATTTTCCTTGTTCTACGATTGCTACCGACTTCCCGGCTTGTGCTGCACGGATCGCGGCGACATATCCACCGGGTCCTCCACCTAGGACAACGACGTCGAATTCTCTAGCCATGTTGGTTCGCCTCCATATTCCTTAACTTCCTCTTCCCCACGTAAGACACGCAACACTCCTTCTGCGAGCGCCTGCAACTCATCTTCACCAGGACTACGCACGACTTGACCAAGGTGGGCGACGCGTTCTTCGATCATACGCGTCAACCGATCACTATAAGCAAGTCCGCCTGTTAGAATGATCGCGTCGATCTGACCGAACAAGACAGCACTTTGACCAGCGATTTCTTTCGCGATCCGGTACGCCATCGCTTCATATAACAATGCCGCTTTTTCATCGCCTTCTTCAATCCGGCTCTCGATCTCAACCGCGTCAAACGTACCTAAGTGCGCAACAAGTCCGCCTGACCCAACGACCAGACGCTTCATCTCTTCAAGTTTATACTTGGTACTATAACATAGTTCTACTAGTTGACCAACAGGTAGCGATCCGCTTCGTTCTGGCGAAAACGGTCCTTCTCCATCGAGTCCATTGTTGACATCGATAACACGCCCTTCATGGTGTACGCCGACTGTAATGCCGCCACCCATGTGTGCAATGATCAGGCGCAGTTCCTCGTATGGACGTCCGATTTCCTTCGCGTACCGTTTCGCAACAGCTTTCTGATTCAAGGCATGGAAAATACTTTTTCGTTCAAGTTCAGGTAAGCCTGTAATACGCGCAATCGGTTCTAGTTCGTCAACGACGACCGGATCAACGATGAATGATGGGATGTCGAGTGTCCGAGCAATCTCATCCGCAAGGAGTCCACCGAGGTTCGATGCATGAACGCCAAAAATACCGCTGAGTAAGTCTTCTCGCATTTCTCTGTTGACCGCATACGTACCGCTGACAAGCGGTCGGAGTAACCCACCACGACCAACGACTGCAGTAAGCGCTTTCAAATCAATCTGTTCTTCAGCTAACACTTCGAGTACTACATGACGACGCATCTCCAGCTGCGCTGGAAGCGGTCCTCTGACCGCTTCCGCTGGATGGCGTAACGTCTTCATGAACACCGGGTTTGGTCCTTCGAAGATACCGATCTTCGTCGAAGTCGAACCGGGATTGATCGTCAAAATACGTTCGCTCATGGATATCCTCCTCTGATCAGCCGCGTGATCCTAGAATGTTTTTATCACGACGTAAGAATTGGCTGCGGGCACTACGCATCGTTGCGATACGCTCTTCTGCCATTTTCTCCGCAGCACGATATGTCGGTAAATGATCGCGTTTTGCGATCTCGAATACTTTTGTGACCGCGTCGTAGACGAGTTCAACTTTTTTCATGGCACGATCACGGTTGTATCCGTCGAGTTCATCGGCAACGTTGATGACACCACCCGCATTGATGACGAAGTCTGGTACGTATAAGATATCGCGTTCTTCGAGCATGTCACCGTGACGGTCTTCTTTAAGTTGGTTATTTGCCGCACCAGCGATGATTTTGACTTTCAATTGTGGAATCGTCTCGTCGTTTAATGTCGCACCGAGGGCACATGGCGCAAAGATGTCCGCTTCGACGCTATAAATGTCTTCTGGTGCGACGATCAAGGCACCGAATGCTTCTTCAGCACGTTGAAGTGCTTCTTGGTTGATGTCCGTGACGATCAGTTTCGCCCCTTCTTCATGCAAATGACGGCATAGATTGAAGGCAACGTTACCGACACCTTGGATCGCAATCGTTTTTCCACCAAGTGAATCTGTTCCGTACACTTCTTTTGCCGCTGCTTTCATACCACGGTAGACACCGTATGCCGTAACTGGTGATGGGTTACCACTTGATCCGAATGCTGGGCTGACACCAGTGACGAAGTCCGTCTCCATATGGATGTAATCCATGTCTGCAACCGTCGTATTGACATCTTCTGCTGTAATATAACGACCGTTCAGTGACTGGACGTAACGTCCGAATGCCCGGAAGAGTGCTTCTGATTTTTGTGTCTTCGCATCGCCGATGATGACTGCTTTGCCACCACCAAGGTTCAAACCAGCGGCTGCATTCTTATACGTCATCCCTTTTGATAAACGGAGCGCATCAATCAATGCCTCTTCATCAGATGCATAATTCCACATACGAAGTCCACCGAGTGCCGGTCCGAGTGTCGTGTCATGAATCGCGATGATTGCTTTTAATCCAGATACTTTATCGTGGCAAAAAACAACTTGTTCGTAATCTTCCATCTCCATTGTTTCAAAGATACTGAAGCGTGATTCTACATTTGTTTCGACCATTTTAAGTTCCTCCTCAGATTGTTTGTTTTACTTTTTTCGTCTGTTGAGCATTTAATAGCGCAAAGGCTAGTGAGTACATTTTTGCTTCTGCTGTATCGGCGCGGCTTGTCAATACAACTGGAGCCCGCGCTCCGACGAGAATCGCCGCCACAGAGGCATGTGCGAAATACATGAGCGATTTGTAGATAACGTTCCCAACTTCAATTTGCGGAACGACGAGTAAATCCGCCTGCCCTGCTACGTCTCCCGTCAAGCCTTTTTGCTGGGCAGCGACGAGATTCACGGCATTGTCGAGCGCAAGTGGTCCGTCTACAAGGCAATCCTTGATTTGACCACGTCGGTTCATTTGCGTCAGTAGGGCAGCGTCTATCGTTGCCTGCATCGTCGGATTGACGACTTCGACGGCTGCTAAGACTGCGACTTTCGGTAATCCGTATCCAAGCGCTCGTAAGGCGGAGACACCGTTTTCGATAATTTTTACCTTATCTTCGAGTGTCGGTTGGATATGAATCGCTGCATCGGTCAATCCGATCGCTGATTCACGCCCTGGCACTTCGAACAACGCGACATGCGACAGGACATTTCCAGAACGCAGACCCGTTTCTTTGTTCAAGACAGCTTTCATGAACATCGCTGTCGGAACAAGACCTTTCATCAAGACACTCGCATCCCCTTTGCGAACGGCATGAGCGGCACGCTCTGCCGCTTCTTGCGATGTAGAGGTGTGGGTGATCACGAACTGCGACTCTCGTAATGTCCGTTTTTGAATCATCTGCTGAATCCGTGTCGCATCCCCGAACAAATGAAAACGCGCTAAATCGTTTTCAATTGCTAATGCGACAGCATCCATCACTTCTTCGTCATCCGCAGCTGCAATCGCAACGACGGAATCTTCGAGTCGAGCTGCCTGCTCGACCATTTCACTGAATCTCACTGCATTCCCCCCCTTACCTGTCATACATAAATAGTAATAGCAATTTTCGTGCCAATTCAAAAGAGACGGTAGGATAAGCAAGAACGTCTTTAATTTTGCACGCTTTTGCATTTTTTGCAATATATTGCACGCAAAAATTTGCGCTTCATGAATAAATGTTAAATCGTTCCACTTTGTAATAAAGTGCCCGGAGAGAAATCCCAAGTTGTTTTGCGGCTTCTGTTTTGTTGCCATTAAAAGCAGTAAGCGCTTCCCGGATCAATCGTTCTTCGACGTGAGACATCTCGTCGGATAAATGTTTGATTTCCTTTTTCTGTCTCGTCGTGACTTTTGTTATTTGTGGCACGACAAGTTGAAGATGTCCTTTTCGTAAGACCGTTTCTGTTTTATCCGTAAAAATCAATGCGCGACCGATGACATTTTCAAGCTCGCGGACGTTTCCTTTCCACGGTTGCTTCTTCATTGCTTCGAGTACATCATCCGAGATCCGTCCGACCGATCGTCCATAACTTTGATTCAATTTGCGGAGTAGGTGTAAGGTTAACGGTGCGATATCATCCGGACGCTCACGTAGTGCCGGTATGTGAATCGGTAAACGATTAATCCGGTAATAAAGATCTTCTCGGAACTCATTCATGATGATTTTTTGTTCGAGATTGGCATTCGTCGCCGCGATGATCCGGACATCGACTGGAATCGCCTTCGTGCCACCGACACGGACGACTTCATTTTCCTGTAACACCCGTAACAGTTTGGCTTGGACGTCGAGTGGCAATTCGCCGATCTCATCTAAGAATAGCGAACCTCCGTGTGCTTCTTCGAAATATCCCCGTTTCCCGCCGCGCCGCGCTCCTGAGAACGCGCCTTCCTCGTACCCGAATAGTTCACTTTCGAGTAACGTCGGTGCAATCGCCGCACAGTTGACGCGGACGAATTGTTCATATTTGCGTTCGCTCGCTGCATGGATCGCATGTGCGAACAGTTCTTTACCGGTTCCGGATTCACCGCGAATCAAGACGTTGACTGGCATCGTTGCCGCAAGCTTCGCTTGATCGACGACGAAGCGCATTGCTTCACTCTCGGCGATGATATCATCGAATGTATATTTAGCTTCGAGTGTCCGGATTTTTTGTCGCGCTGCCTTTAATTCTTTTGCTAGAGCCTTCATTTCCGAAATATCTCGAATGACCCCAACGGAACCGCGGACTTGTCCATCGACAATGACAGGTGCTGCGTTGACGATGATATCGCGTTGATCTTGTCCGATCTTCATACGAACATCTCGCACGTTCTCGCCTGTATTCAAGACTTTCAAATGAACGGATTCCTGCATCCCGATATCAGCGCTAGCCGGTTTTCCGACGACATCTCGTTCTGTGAAACCGGTCATTCGCGTATACGCCGGATTAATCAGCATCGTCTGTCCGTCTTGATCGGCGACGGAAATCGCTTCGCTCGTACAATGAATGATTGCTTCGAGCATTTTCTCTTTTTCAGTCAGACGCTCAAGTAACACTCTGACGAATTCACCCGGTAAGACCGCCGCTCCCGGAAAATCATGGATTAATTGTTCGAGTACGCCACTTTCTCCCGTAGCGTCAATGATGAAATCGACGTCTGCTCCTTCGAATGCTGACCAGTTCGTTTCGATCCGAATGTCCGCGCGCCGTGCAAGCGCTACCCCAGGCGCCTCCATGTTTGGATCAACAAGACCGATGACCGTTAATAGTGGTGAACGTTGAAATGCGTGCAAGACCTCTGTTCCCCCTTGACCTGCTCCGACGACGAGTAGATGATGCATATAAATTCCCCCTTTGAAACTGCTTACATTTCTATCCTACTCGGAATAAAAAAGGGAAGCAAACCCGATTCGCAGAACGATCGATTTTTTGATACAATACGCTTGGAAAGGAGTGGCGTCCTATGCGTATCATTGGTTTGCTCTCATTATTAATCCCCGGCATCATCGGCGCGATTGGTATTAAGCTCATGCGCGACAGTGTCTTTCTAATTGCGCAAGTGCCGTTTAAATACTTAGGCGATGCGGCTTACGTATATGTATTGCAAGGTCTCGTTGGGTTGATTCTTGCGATGGGTGGTATTGGATTTGTCGCAGGATATGTCTTTTATCGCGATCGAAAACGTGGAAAAGTCTCCGACCGCTATCAAAAAAAATAAACACAGAAAAAGGTCCCCATCTCTTGAACTCATTTCAAGCGCGGGACCTTTTACTCGTATAAAATTGGTTTCACTTACGGATGAACTCCTCTCATAGTTAGAACTATTCGTGTACTCCAAAACCTTAGGTGTTCCTCTTAATGAAGAGGTGGAAAGAAATCAGATCTGGCTATCGAGCTAACGATAGAATGGTATTTCAGTTCCATCATCTGACTGTACTCGGGACCTAGGTGGAGCGTAATGTCATCCGCTTGAAGCAGTCAAACATTCGGTTGCTAACAATCACTGCTAGACAACACTCCTTTTCACGAACTGTACTTTTCATTTTAGACGATCCGTTACCTTCCACTTTTCCCTAGCTTCGAAATCATGGAAGCTCCCATTCATTCGAGATTTCCCATCTAGAATGAACAAGATACCTTGGTACGACTTCTACCAAGAGAATGTCGTCCGGCATTCTTGAGCCATTTACAGTTGGCGTTCTGAGATGATATTCATCAACGGGATTTCCGGAGTCCTCGCCGACTCGACGTTCATCTGACGTCTTGCCAAATCATTTGGTACCTTTATTATAACAAACATTTCAGTTTATGCAATATTTATTTGCAAACGCTTTTATTTTTTTTGACCTCTACCGTATGCTGTAGAAAGAGTGCATTCGAAAGGAGATCTTGTATGCGAAAAATCATCGTATTCGAACATCTATCTTTAGATGGTGTCGTTCAAGCACCGAGTGGAAAGGAGGAGGATGTAAGCAACGATTTCGAACATGGTGGCTGGACCGTTCCTTTTCAACATCCTGAGATCGGTCAAGTCATTCGCGGATGGATGCATGAGGACTGCTCTCTGTTGCTCGGTCGTGCGACTTACGAACAATGGGCAAGTTATTGGCCACTCCACTCAGATGTCTGGCCGATTGCCGATCATGCCATGAAGTATGTCGCCACGCGTCATGCACTACCTGTCCTTTGGCAGCCGACAACTTGTTTGAAGCATCCGACTTCTGAACTAAAGCTTTTGAAACAACAGGATGGCCCACCATTTCATATCTGGGGCAGTAGTGAACTCGTTCATACACTTTATCAAGCGGATTTGATCGATGAGCTTCGCTTGATCCATTATCCTGTCATCATCGGTTCCGGTAAGCGTCTCTTTCCCGATCAAAGAATGGTTCCCCTCACTTGGAACGTCATGGAACAACACACGTTTGATAACGGAGTGTCAATCATTCGCTATGAACGAAATAAGAATCAAATATAAACCGTTATCGTTTAGATTCTGCCTTTTACCAGAAAGAAAGAGGAAAGAAGCGTAGCGATTCGAGATGGACAAAAAAAGTGCAATCTTTCTCGTCAAGAGAAAAACTGCACTTTATCTTCAGTCTGGCGCCTTTTATGAATTAGACGGTATATGGCTTCAACCGGATTGTTCTTGATTCATATGACTCGATACATACGAGATGAATTCCGAGTTCTTTGGACTCTTCTCTTGTTCGATCCGACCGTTAAACAACTCGTGTTGCTGCATTCCTTCGTTCCAGGCGGACTTGATGGCATGACGCATCGCTCGTTCGACGCGAGAAGCTGTTGTTTGATGTTTTTTCGCAATCGTCGGATAGAGTTCCTTTGTGATCAATCCGAGTAGATCTTCCCGTTCAAGCACCATTAAGACAGCGTCTTTCAAATACGTAAACCCTTTGATATGCGGAGCGATCCCCACTTCTCGAAGCGTCGAGCCGACTTTTAGATCAATCGTTTCGATCGCCGGAGCTTGTCCTTGATTCGTCACGAGACGAATTTTTTGAACGAGCTGATCCATGCTGAACGGTTTAAGTAAGAAGTATGATGCTCCAAGGGTGACCGCCTGTTGTGAGACCTCGTCCTTACCGAAAGCACTCAACATGATGACAGCAGGATTCTTCTTTTTCTTCATCAATTCTTCGAGCACACCAAGCCCATCTAAATGAGGCATGATGATGTCGAGGAGCAATACATCCACCTCATGTTCTTTCATGCGTTCGAGACAACTCTCGCCATTGTAGGCGACGCAAACGACTTCCATGTCTTCTTGCGCAGAGATATGCTGGCGAATCAGTTCGACCATTTCGCGATTATCATCTGCTATCCCGACTTTAATCAATCCTTACACCCCATTTTTAAGCGATTCTTTCATCGTCTTCGCCTGATCCATCAATTCCTCGGCATGCCGTAATGTCAAATCCGTCATATGGGCACCGGAAATCATCCGTCCAAGTTCGTTCCCTCGATCTGCTTGAGACAAGACGTTGACTTGGGTCGTCGTACGATCCGTCTCCTCAATCTTTCGAATATAGAGATGTTGATCCGCCATCGAAGCGACTTGTGGTAAGTGCGTAATACAAAGCACTTGTCCGTCTACCGACAAACGATAGATTTTTTCTGCCATCGCTTGTGCAACACGACCCGAAACACCCGTATCGACTTCATCGAATATGATTGAGGCGACTCCGACCGAGCGCGAGAAGATCGACTTCAGTCCAAGCATGATACGAGATAATTCCCCGCCCGATGCAACTTTTCCGAGCGACTTGAATGGCTCTCCCGCATTCGTCATGATGAAGAATTCCACATGGTCGATCCCGTTCTTGCGTAGCATCGGTGTCTTTCCGTCTTGAAGAAAACGAATTTCAAACCGCGCCTTCTCCATGTAAAGCTCACGCAACTCCAAATGAATCGCTTCACTTAATTGAACTGCCGCTTTGCGACGCTGTTGTGAGAGTCGACCACCAATTTCAAACAATTCGCTTTCGAGCTGTTCGACTTCGGTTTTTAAGCGTTCAATTCGTTCATCTCGATTTGTCATCGTATCAAGTTCAATCCGAATTTTCTCACCGTAAGCGATGACTTCCTCAATCGTCGCTCCGTATTTTCGTTTCAGCTGTTGGAAGACGGACAAACGTTGTTCGATCTCATCGAGTCGATTGGAATCGAACTCAAGTGTTTCGAGTTGATCTCGAATGGCATAACCGACTTCTTCTAGTCCATAAAAGGCGCTTGCGATCGCGTCACTTTGCTGAGAAAACTGTTCGTCGATGCTTGATGCTTGTTGTAGTTCACGCATCGCGTCTCCAACGGAATCGATGCCGCGCATCTCATCGTGTAAGGCGTCATAGGCTGTCTTCAACGACGCATATAACTTCTCGAAGTTCGCAAGACGATTCCGCTCGACGAGTAACTCATCTTCCTCATGCGCTCGAAGTTTTGCGCCCTCGATCTCTTCGGTCTGAAACGATAACAAATCGATCCGTTGGGCGAGTTCTTGCTCACTTTGTGCGAGCGATTGTAGCGCCGTCCGTTTTTCTTCATACGTTTGATAACCGGACTGATAGGCTTGAAGGAGTGGCGCGATCGCCTCTTGCGCGAAGTCATCGAGAATCGCTTGATGGTACGTACTGTCCATTAAATGCTGATGTTCATGTTGCCCGTGCATATCGACGAGGACACGTCCGAACTCACGTAAAATCGTCAGTGTGACCAGCTTATTGTTGACGCGACAGACACTTTTTCCTGTCGCGAACAGATCACGTCGCAAGATGATCAATCCGTCTTCGATATCGATGCCATACTCTTCTGCAAGATCATAGACGAGATGGTCGTCTTCAATCAGAAACAATCCTTCTAGTTCCGCCCGATCTTCCCCGTATCGAACGAATTCCGCGGATCCACGTCCACCAATTAATAATCCGATCGCATCGAGAACGATCGATTTACCGGCACCTGTTTCCCCAGTCAAGACGGTCATTCCTTTTTTAAAGTCGATCTGTAGCTCGTCAATGATCGCAAATTGTTTGATCGATAATTCAGCTAGCATCCTGTCAACTCCTTACAGCATTTCTAAAATTCGTTCCGTCACTTCTTTCGCTTGTCCCTCACTTCGTGCAATCAATAGGATCGTATCGTCCCCACACACCGTTCCAAGCAGTTCGCTCCAGCTCAAATGGTCTAGTAAGACAGCGACTGCATTCGCATTTCCCGGCAGGACATGCATGACAATCAGATTTTGAGCAGAATCAATCGAGATGAAGCTATCTCCGAGCAGACGCCGCAATTTCCCGAGTGGGTTGAAGCGTTGGTCGGCGGGTAAGCTATATTTATAACGTCCATCATTCAACGGGACCTTCACGAGATGGAGTTCCTTGATATCTCGTGATACCGTTGCCTGTGTCACCTTATATCCTGCATTCCGTAATTCCTCTACCAATTCATCCTGGGTTTCTACTTCTGATTGGGTGATGATCTCCCGAATCTTAATCAACCGTTGCCCCTTTGTCATTCCTGCACCTCACAGTATTCTTCGATGTTACTATTGTAATCCAATAAATCATCAAAAGTCCACGTTTCCCATTTTATTATCCGGTTTTCATCGTGCCACACAACAAGGAAGACGGACCCATGAACCGGATCCGTCTTCGTTATCATCTGTTCGTTTAAAGACTAGCATGCGCTAGCTTGACCGTCTCCGTCGCATGAACGGACGGATCAAGCCCTGGTTGACCAAGGCGTGCATGCAACAAGAACTCAATGTTGCCCTCTCCACCGGTAATCGGAGAATAGTCGAGCTGCTTGACATAGAACCCTTGTTGAATGAAGAATTCGATCATCTCATCGAGAACTCGGACATGAATCCGCTCATCACGCACGATCCCTTTTTTACCGATATCCTCACGACCTGCTTCGAATTGCGGTTTGACGAGCGCCATGACGTCTCCTCCTTCAACGAGGATCATCTTCAATGGCGGAAGCATCAAACGTAATGAAATGAACGAGACATCGATCGTCGCAAACTGCGGCGCGACAGGGAACATGTCTGGTGTCGCATGCCGGAAGTTCGTTTTTTCCATCACCGTCACGCGGTCATCCGAGCGAAGCTTCCAGTCCAGCTGATTGGAACCGACATCAAGTGCATACATATGTGCTGCTCCATTTTGTAAGGAGCAGTCGGTAAAACCACCTGTCGACGATCCGATATCGAGACCTGTTTTACCCGTGACATCAAAATCGAATACTTGAAGTGCCTTTTCCATCTTAAAGCCACCACGCCCCACGTAAGGCATCAACTGACCTTTAACGTGCAAATCGATATCGGACTTGACCTTTTCACCGGCCTTCTCCAATCGTTCCGTGCCACTAAAGACGAGTCCAGCCATGATCGACCGTTTCGCTTTTTCACGCGTTTCAAACAAACCGCGCTCGACGAGAAGAACGTCGAGGCGGATTTTCTTTACATTTTCCATGAATCGTCACACACTCTGTTTCTTTCCTTGATTGACGAAAGCGCGTACTTCTTCTGCGATTTGTCCAGGTAATAGTCCAATTTCTTCCAGCAACTCATTCACACCGCCGTGCTCGATATACCAATCCGGAATACCGAAGCGTTTGACGCGTGGGAATGCTTCCTGCTCGTTCGCATGCTCAAGGACAGCTGATCCGAATCCACCTTTTAGGACGGCTTCTTCCAGTGTCACAAGTGGAATTCCCTCTGCGTAAAGAGCGTTCAGCATCTTCTCATCAAGCGGTTTGATCGTCCGGGCATTGATGACACGAACTGATAATTCGCCTGCTAAGAGATCCGCGATTTTGAGCGCGTCTTGCACTTGTGGTCCGAATGCAAGGATGGCGACATCTGTTCCTTCACGTTCAACTTCCCACGTATCGAGCGAAATTTCATGCAATGTCTCATCCATTGGTACACCAAGTCCTTCGCCACGCGGGAAACGAACGGCGATTGGTCCTTCGTATTTAACAGCTGAATAGAGCAAGTGCTGTAGTTCATTCTCATCCTTTGCCATGACGATTCGAATATTCGGAACGTGGCGCATGAAAGCAATATCGAAGACCCCTTGGTGTGTCTCTCCATCTGCTCCAACAAGACCTGATCGGTCAATCGTAAACGTTACGTCAAGATTTTGACGCGCCACGTCATGCACGAGTTGATCGTATGCGCGCTGGAAGAACGTCGAGTAGATTGATACAACGGGTTTCATGCCTTGCGTCGCTTGACCAGCTGCGAACGTAACAGCATGTTGTTCCGCGATCCCAACGTCAAACATCCGCTCTGGGAATTCTTTTTCAAAACAATCGAGTTTTGAGCCAACACTCATCGCTGGTGTGATCAACGTCAGCTTTTCATCGTCGCGTGCCATCTTCGTCAAGGTATCCGCTACCGTAAAGGAATAACTTGGTGCTTTTGATTTTCCTTTGATGACTTCGCCGGACTCCATCTTGTATGGTCCAAGACCGTGCCATGTACCGACCCCATCAAACTCTGCCGGACGATAACCTTTCCCTTTTTTCGTGATGACATGAAGCAGGACAGGTCCTTCTTCTTTTTTCACGTAATTGAGCTGTTCGATCAAATCATTAAGATCGTGTCCATCGACCGGACCGTAATAGTTGAAACCAAGTTCTTCAAAGAACATCCCAGGAACGAGCGCTCCCTTGACGGCTTCTTTCAATTTCTCGCTTCCTTTTTCCAAACGTCCGCCAATGACCGGAATCTTTTTGATCAATGCTTCAAGCTCGTCTTGCGCAAAACGTACTTTTCGCGATGAACGAATCCGTCCTAGCATTTGATGCATCGCACCGACGTTTGGTGCAATCGACATCTCGTTATCATTTAAGATGACGATGACGTTTTGTTGCTCTGCTCCGATGTGATTCAATGCTTCGAGGGCCATACCGCCTGTTAACGCCCCGTCACCGATGATCGCGACTGCGCGGTCATCCTTACCGCTCAATTCGTTTGAAACAGCAATCCCCATTGCTGCTGACAAGGACGTCGAGCTATGCCCTGTCTCCCAGACGTCATGCACGCTTTCATTGCGTTTCGGAAATCCACAAAGTCCTTTATGCTGACGGAGCGTATCAAACTGGCTCGCGCGTCCTGTGAGAATCTTGTGCACATAGGCTTGGTGTCCGACGTCCCAGACGAACTTGTCATTTGGACTGTCGAATTCACGATGCAGTGCAAGCGTTAACTCGACGACTCCAAGATTCGGTGCCAAGTGCCCACCTGTCGTCGCTAATTCTTCAATCAAAAAGCGTCGAATATCGCCTGCGAAAACTTCGAGTTCGGAGACCGACATACGCTTTAAAAATGACGGATCCTGTATTTCTGTCAATTTCATACCTTACCGCCTCTTTTCCTTACAATCTTATAGGGTTTGTACCCTACATTGTACTAGAACAATCTATCGAGCGCCATTGTCAGCATAGAAAAAGACGACGCACGATGCGTCGTCCTGCTTAATGGTCACGCTTGACCACGAAGTCTAGCAGTTCCTTAAGTGTCGTCGCTTCGACCGATAGTGCTTCAATCGCCTGTTCTGCTGCTTCCACCTGAGCTGTCAGTGCACGTTTCGCACCTTCAAGACCGAGGAGTTTCGGATACGTCGCTTTTTCATTTTCTTCATCACTACCAACCGGCTTGCCGATTTTTTCAGCATCTCCTGTCACGTCTAAGATGTCATCTTGAATTTGAAAAGCAATGCCGAGATGGCGACCATATTGATGCAGGTGCTCAAGATCTGTCGGACTAACCGCGGCGAGCAACCCGCCTGCTTCGACCGCAAAGACGAGAAGTGCTCCTGTTTTTCGACGATGAATCGATTCTAGCTCCGCTACATCATTTATGCCACCACGCTCACCGAGCATATCATCGAGTTGTCCACCGACCATACCAGAAGCTCCTGCCGCCGCCGCTAATCGTTCGACGAGCGCAAGCTTCACTTCTGGCGAAGCTGGTGTCTCAAGGAGGCAGCTGAATGCGTTCGTGAGCAATGCGTCTCCTGCTAAAATCGCTGTCGCTTCATCAAAAGCAATATGATTCGTCGGACGACCTCTACGGAGATCATCATCGTCCATTGCCGGAAGGTCATCATGAATCAGCGAATATGTATGAATCATCTCAAGTGCCGCAGCAGTAGCATCTCCTTTTGAGCGGTCGATTGAAAAGGCATCGAGTACTGCATAAATCAAGGCCGGACGAATCCGTTTCCCACCGGCATCAAGTGAATACCGCATTGAGTCACGTAAACGGTCGGGTGCATCGAGTCGCTCCATGAACTCTGCCATTTTGTTTTCGACTTGTGTCTTCCATTCATGCAAGGCAATCATTGTGCTCCTCCTTTTTCCCGCAGCGTACCATCTTGCTCCAGGATCTGATCGAGTTTTTTCTCAGCAACGGATAACTTTCCTTGGCAAAGAGCTGTCAATTTGACGCCCTCTTCATAAAGAGCCATCGCTTGTTCTAGCGGAGCTTCGCCCTCTTCGAGTAACGTGACGATCTCTTCTAGTCGTTCTAGTGCTTCTTCAAAAGATTGTTCCGTCTCCATCCTTACTCCCCATCCTCTCGTTTGGCACGAACCGTTCCATCATGGAATCGGATATCGAACGAAGACGCTGTTAATGCCTTCGCGGAACGAACAATTTGTCCATCCTGTTCGACATACGCATAGCCGCGCATCAGGACATGCGTCGGACTGACGGAGTCGAGTCGCGCGAGCACATGACGCACTTGTTGTTGTTTCGATTGCAAAAGCCGACGCACGATTTCGAGTCGACGACGCGACTGTTCAATCGTTGCTCGTTGTTGTACGAATCGATCACGTACTGGTATTCGCATTAAACGTGTGTGAAGACGCTCCACCTGCTGTCGGTTTTGAGTCACGATATACTGCATCTCTTTTTGGAGCAACATTTCCGTCCGGTCCAGTTGTTCCTGCTTTAGTCCGAGTAAAACACGTGGCGATTTAAGACCGTAACTCGCGGCTAGACGTGTCACTTGCTCCTGTTTACTCTTAAGGAGTTGTGTATACGTTCGTTCCAAACGTCGCTCTACATCCTGGACACGACGGACGAGTGCCTCTGCTTCCGGAGTGACAAGTTCTGCCGCCGCTGTTGGTGTAGCAGCACGAACGTCGGCGACGAAATCACTGATCGTAAAATCAGTCTCATGTCCGACAGCAGAGACGATTGGGATACGTGATTCAAACACGGCTGTCACGACAGACATTTCATTGAATGCCCACAACTCTTCGATCGAACCGCCACCACGACCAATGATCAACACATCACAGGCAGCATGCTCGTTCATCAGTTGAATAGCACGACTGATTTGGGGTGCCGCGTCTGCTCCTTGTACAAGAACCGGCGCGAAGACGATGGCTGCTTGCGGATAACGACGCCGGAGTGTTGTTGCAATGTCATGAAGCGCCGCTCCTTTTGGCGATGTGATGATCCCGATCCGATCCGGAAAAGCAGGCAACGGTTGTTTGATCGCAGGATCAAACCAACCACGTTCTTCAAGATCCATTTTCAGGCGAGAAAACGCCTCGTATAACGCGCCCACACCATCTTCCGTCATCCGTTCGACATAGAGTTGCATTTCTCCAGAAGAGACGTAGACAGATAAGCGTGCCGTGACGACGACACGCATGCCGTCGCGTATGTCTGTCTTGACCCGACTCGCATCCCGAGCAAACATGACGGCTTTCATCCGTGACTGTTCGTCCTTCAACGTAAAATAAAGGTGACCGGAAGAGTGTCGTTTAAAGTTCGACACTTCTCCCACCACCTGGACTTGTTGTAGAAGGGCGTCACCTTCTAGTTCACGTTTGACATAGTGGACTAAATCGGAAACGTGAAGAGGTTCACTCATTGCGCGGCCTCGATCGTGTTATGCAGTAACATCGTGATCGTCATTGGACCAACGCCACCCGGAACAGGTGTAATCATCGATGCAACGTCTTGTACCGTATCAAAATCAACATCACCGACGAGTTTACCATCGACACGGTTGACACCGACGTCAATGACGACAGCATCCGGTTTCACCATATCTGCAGTAATCAGCTTCGGTACACCGACTGCGACGATCAAAATATCCGCTTGGCGTGTCATCGCACCGAGGTCTGCAGTTTTTGAATGACAGTATGAAACGGTAGCCGATTCATTCAAGAACAACATACCGACGGGTTTTCCGACGATTTGACTCCGTCCGACGACAACGACGTGCTGACCCGCGATCGGTACATTCATCTCTTTTACGAGATGGAGAATACCATTTGGTGTACATGGTAAAAATGTCGGTTCACCAATCATCATCTTCCCGACAGAGACAGGATGGAAGCCATCGACGTCCTTTTCAGGAGAAATCGCAAAAATGACCTTGCTCTCATCAATATGGTCTGGCAACGGCAATTGAACGAGAATCCCGTGGACACTCGCATCTACGTTCAGGCGTTCAATCAAATGAAGGAGTTCTGATTCCGTTGTTTCTGCCGGAAGTCGGATCAACTCTGAATCCATTCCGATTTCCTTCGCTGCCTTCTCTTTTCCGCGTACATAAGATTGACTAGCTGGATCTTCACCAATCAAGATGACAGTCAATTGCGGTTGAATCCGCTGTTCTTTCAGACGTGCGACTTCTTCTTTCAGCTTCATACGATATGAATGGGCTACCTGTTTTCCATCGATTACTACTGCCATGATTTGTCCACTCCCCCAAAAAGTTCGATTCACTCTTCTGTCTGTTTGTCTCTATTCGGTTTTAAATCGGTTTATGAATTTTCTTTGACGACGCCTTGTGCCACTTTACCAAGAACACCGTTCACAATTTTCGTTGCTTCTTCATCTGCGAACGCCTTCGTCAATTCGATGGCTTCGTTAATCGTTACTCGAACCGGAATGTTCGTTTCGAACAACAATTCATAGACGGCTAAGCGAAGAATCGTCCGCTCGATGTTTCCAAGTCGCTCGAACGACCAGTTGACGAGCGCTTCTCGAATATGCTGATCAATTGTTTCTTTGTTCGTTTCGACACCGTTCACCAATTGCTCGACGAATGTATCGTATTCCTTACCTTCTACCGCGAATTCAATGGCCTCTTGTGCAGTCAGATCCGAAAGTTCCATTTGGAACAAAGATTGGACTGCGAGTTCGCGTGCCATGTGTCGTTTCATCATGATTTTGCGTGCTCCTTTTTTTGTCGTTCTCAATCAGTTAGTTTAGCACATTCCTCTTTTAAAAAACATAGAGAACGCCAAAAAAAGACGGGAGTTCGTCGCACAAACTCCCGTCCTGATTCAGTTTACGATCGTACCTTTTAACTCACGCTCTGCGAATTTCGTCGTAAATGTACCACGACGGAATACCGGGTGACTGAGAACCCGTTCGTGGAACGGGATCGTCGTTTTGACACCTTCGATCCAAAATTCAGCCAGTGCACGTTCCATCTTCGCACATGCTTCTTCCCGTGTTTCCGCATGGACGATCAATTTCGCGACCATCGAGTCATAGTATGGTGGAATCATATACCCTGGATAGACCGCGCTATCGATGCGCACGCCCATTCCGCCCGGTGTCACGTATTGTGTGACACGTCCAGCAGACGGACGGAAATCATGGTCTGGATCTTCGGCATTGATCCGGCACTCAATCGAATGACCATGGAACTTGATATCCTTTTGTTTAACGGCAAGTGGATGATCGAGCGCGACTTGGAGTTGTGCTTGAACGAGATCGAATCCTGTGATCATCTCCGTTACTGGATGTTCCACTTGAATGCGCGTGTTCATCTCCATGAAGAAGAATTCTTCCGTCTCTTCGACGAAGATGAATTCGATCGTTCCAGCTCCTGTATACTGAATCGCTTTTGCTGCTTTTACAGCAGCCTCGCCCATCTTCAACCGTGTCGCTTCACTGACCGCAGGAGATGGTGCTTCCTCAATCAGTTTCTGCATCCGGCGCTGAACGGTACAATCTCGTTCACCGAGATGAATGACATTGCCATGCCGGTCAGCAAGTACCTGTACCTCAACATGGCGGAATTCTTCGATGAAGCGCTCTAAGTATACGTCTCCGTTTCCGAAGGCTTGTTTCGCTTCACGGCGCGTCTCACTTAGACCATTGATCAACTCTTCTTCCGAACGAGCGACCCGAATCCCTTTACCACCGCCACCTGCTGTCGCTTTGATGATGACCGGATAACCGATTTCTTGCGCCAGCGCGACCGCTTCTTCGTCTGTGACCGTTCCATCTGAACCAGGCACGACGGGTACACCGCATTCGATCATCGTCTTTTTCGCGACATCCTTGATCCCCATCTGACGAATCGCATCCGACGTCGGACCAACGAACTTAATCCCACACGCTTCACACATCTCGGCAAAATCGACGTTCTCAGCTAAGAAACCATAACCCGGGTGGATCATCGTGACTTGACGATTTGTTGCGATCGCAAGGATGTTCGTAACGTTTAAGTAGGATGAAGCAGAACTTGCTTCACCGATGCAATATGCCTCATCTGCTAAGCGAACGTGTAACGCTTCCTTATCCGCCGTCGAGTAGACAGCAACGGTTTGTATTCCAAGTTCCTTTGCCGCTCGAATGATGCGGACGGCAATTTCTCCACGGTTGGCAATCAATAATTTTTCCATGCTGTTCACCCCCGCTTACGGACGGATCCGGAAGAGTGGTTGACCAAATTCAACGAGATCTCCATCGGCGACAAGAATCTCGACGACCGTTCCAGATACTTCCGAGTTTAAGTTATTGAAGAGTTTCATTGCTTCAAGGACACAGACGACTTGACCGACTTCGATCTGATCCCCGACTTTGACGTATGCCGGTTTATCCGGATTTGGACGAGAATAGAACGTCCCGACCATTAACGCATTGATTGTGATCGTATCGTCAGCGACTGCTTCTTCTTCAACAGGTGCTGCTGTTTGTTTCACAGGAGCAGGTGTTGCTACCGGTGCAGCGGGTGCTTGGTGTGAGAACGTTACCGTCTCTCCTTGTTTCTTTAACTCCAATTTATACGTATCCGTCTCAAGTGTGAGTTCGTTTACACTCGACTGATCGAGCATTTCGAGTACTTGTTTCAACTGATCGATTTTCATCTGTCATTCTTCCCCCATCTATGCTGTATTCACAATTATTATACCAGGTGCTAATGCCTACTCAAATACTTATATTAACTGGTCATACCATTGGATGCAAGTCACGCTGGATGAAAAAAGACGCCTCTCGACCTAACAAAAGGTGAAAGACGTCTTGTCGTTTCGTTCTTATCCGTTGTAACGACCTGTGAAATCACCTGTACGTGTATCAACCGTTACTTTTTCGCCCGCTTCGATGAAGAGTGGCACTTGAATGATGTGTCCCGTCTCTACTGTCGCGTTTTTCTTGACGTTCGAAGCTGTATCGCCTTTAACGCCCGGCTCCGCTTCAACGATCGTCATGACGACCGTGTTAGGTAATTCAAGACCGAGGATTTCGCCGTTATAAACAGCGATTTGAACTTCCATGTTTTCAAGCAAGTATGGAAGAGCTGCTTCGACTTGTGCCGTCGTCAATTCCAACTGCTCGTAAGATTCTGTATCCATGAAGACATATGTCTCACCCATTGGGTAGAGGTATTGCATCTTGTTACGCTCAATGTGCGCACGCTCGACACGCTCACCGCCGCGGAATGTCATCTCTTGGATGTTCCCGTTACGGATATTACGCATTTTCGTCCGAACGAACGCTGCCCCTTTACCTGGTTTAACATGTTGGAATTCAAGTACTTGCCAAATCATACCGTCTGAAGTTTTGATCGTTAATCCTGTTTTTAAATCGTTTACTGATACCATGAATGGTTCCTCCTAAAATGTCCCGTCACTCTGAATTAGAGAGTGATCAGTTCTTTTGGTGAAGACGAAAGAATTTCTCGACCTGTTTCCGTGATCAAGACGTCATCTTCAATTCGGCATCCGCCGACTTGCGGCACGTAGATACCTGGTTCGACCGTGACGATCATGCCCGGTTCAAGTTTCGTCTCAGAGCGGAAAGATAGACCAGGTCCTTCATGTACTTCTAGACCAATGCCGTGTCCCGTCGAGTGACCGAAGTACTCGCCGTATCCTGCTTCTTTGATGATATCACGCGTCAATGCGTCCGCTTCGATCCCTGTAATACCTGGTTTTAAACCATCAACACCCGCTAGTTGCGCTTGTAAGACTGTATCGTAGATTTTCTGCAATTCAGCATTGATCGGACCGACTGCTACAGTCCGTGTGATATCTGAAACATAACCGTTCAGAAGCGCCCCAAAATCAAGCGTGACAAGTTCGCCTGTCGCAATGACCTTCGAACTGGCAACACCGTGCGGCAAGGCAGAACGATAGCCCGATGCAACGATCGTATCGAAAGAAGAAGACGTCGCTCCATGCTTACGCATGAAGAATTCTAGTTCATTTGATACTTCAAGTTCCGTCCGTCCTGGTTGAATGTACGTCAAGATATGCTGGAAGGTCGCATCTGCGAGCTCCACCGCTTCCTTAATCATCTTAATCTCTGATGAATCCTTAATCAAGCGTAGGTTTTCGATGATTCCCGTCGTCGGAACGAGTTCGATCGAAGAAGCTTGATCATACGCTTCAAAAGCACCGAGTGTCATCGCATCTTTTTCGACGCCGACCGCGCGAACACGTGCCCCTGCCATCAATTCACCCATTGTCTCTGGAATCGAACGTTCAATTTGGACGATTTCCATTCCTTTGACTTGGTCTGCCGCTTGCTCCGTGTAACGGAAATCCGTCACGAAGTACGCTTGCTCTTCTGTTACGAGACATGCACCGCTTGAACCTGTGAAGCCGGAAATATAACGAATGTTCTCTGCTTTCGTGACGAGTAATCCTGGAAGGTCCCGTTCCTTTAAAGCTGCTTGTAACGCCTCGATCCGTTGTTTCATGATTGATTTCCCCCTTATTCCGATTGTTGTAAAGCTTGGAGTGCTTCTGTTGCCAGACGATATCCCGTCATGCCAAGTCCAGCGATGACCCCCTTGCAGACTGGTGCGATCATCGAATGATGCCGGAAGGATTCACGTGAATGGACATTCGATAGATGGACCTCTATGACGGGTGCTTCGATTGCAGCAATCGCGTCACGTAACGCGATACTCGTATGCGTGTAGGCAGCCGCATTGAAGACGATGCCGTCCGCCCCTCGTTCCTCGTGAAGAACATCAATCAGTCGTCCTTCATGGTTCGATTGCTCGAACCGAAACTGAATGTTCGGAAAATAAGCGCGAAGCTCGTGTTCTAAATCAGCTAACGTTGCCGTTCCGTATGTATCCGGTTCGCGTGTTCCGAGTAAATTCAAGTTTGGTCCGTTTAAAATCAAGACACGCAAAAAAACACCTCCTCGAATTCTTTTTCATTGTATCATAACCCGATTTCCGACTCCTAAAGATTACCTCGTTTTGACGAGTCGAACATAGTTTTTTTGTCGTAAATCAAGTACACTGACGATACACCTAATTTTAATGAAGACGGGATGCGTTCTATTATGAAAACGACTAATCCGCCGGTCGGTGGTCAAGCCATCGTCGAGGGCGTCATGTTCCAAAATGCGACCCATGCGGTCTCTGCGATTCGTCGAAATGATTCGTCGATTGAGACGTTTGCACAACAAAAACCGATTCGACCACGAATCGCCAAAGGAAAACGAATTCCACTCCTGCGCGGTCTCTTTGCATTAATGGAGTCTTCAGCGAATGGCGCAAGTCACATGAATTTCGCAAGTGATCGCTACGGCGTTAAACCCGGTGAAGAACAACCGGAAGAGTCAACGGCTAGTCCATTGACGAAATGGCTCGGAGTGGCTGTCGTCGGAATTCTTTCCTTTTTCTTTGGGAAATTACTCTTTACGCTATTACCTGCTTTCCTTGCGTCTTTGTTTGATGTGTTTCCGCTCTTATCGGGACATGTCGTTCAAAACATCATCGAAGCAGTGATTAAATTAACGTTACTATTTAGTTATCTCTACGTGATTTCTTTGACTCCACTCGTAAAACGACTCTTTCAGTACCATGGCGCTGAGCATAAAGTCATTAACTGTGTCGAGTCCGGACGTCCACTCACCGTCGAAAACGTTCGTGTTAGCAGTCGACTCCATTACCGGTGTGGCTCGAGTTTCTTGATTTTCACCGTCATCGTCGGTTTTTTCGTCTACTTGATCGTCCCAACAGATCCGCTTTGGTTGCGTCTCGTCTGCCGGATTGCTTTATTACCGGTCGTCATCGGTCTCTCATTTGAAGTCTTACAGCTAACGAATAAAGCACAACATATCAAAGGACTTCGTGTTATCGCCTTGCCTGGTCTATGGTTACAGTACTTGACGACGAAAGAACCGGATGATGCTCAAATTGAGGTTGCGATTTATGCGTTTGAAGCCTTAGAAAAACAGGAACATAACCTACATGAGAATGCACTGGGTTAATCGATAACAGGGGTGATATTATGATCAGACAACGCATTGGTTCTACATTCGCACTCGTCGTGTTACTGTTCGCTTTTGTCGGCTTTGGATATAAACTCGTCAATAATCCAAGTAGTCTGTTTTCACAATTGCTGTTCTTCGGCATTACTGCCGGGATTATCTTCTTACTCTTTAAGTTCCTGACTCGTAATCGAAGCGTCGGAAACGGTACGAACGCACAGTACCGTAAATCGGTCGCTCAATCCAAAAAAATGCATGGTCCTTCGAATTCTGTTCGCCGGACAGACTTCAAGAAAAAACCAGTCAAGTCTTCGAAAGCACCTGCATCGAATAAAGTCAGACCGTTACGTGATCGTTCGAAAGCGCCTCATCTGACGGTCATTGAAGGAAAAAAAGGCAAAAAGAAAAAACGTGCTTTTTAATGTTGAAAGCATATTAATTAAGGAGGTTCGTCGCCTATGACGAACCTCCTTATTTTTCACTCCGTTTCGACCCAACCGATGTAAGGAAGATTGCGGTATTCTTCAGCACAATCAATCCCGTACCCGACAACAAAGTAATCCGGAATCTCGAACCCGACATAGTCCGCATCGAGTTCTACTTCACGACGTGCCGGTTTATCAAGTAACGTACACACCTTCAGGACGCCTGGCTGATGCAATTTCATATGATCACATAGGAAATGAAGCGTCCGTCCTGTATCAATGATATCTTCGATGACGACGACATATTTTCCTTGAACATCGAGATCGAGGTCCTTCTTCAATTGAACACGACCTGAAGAAACGGTCTTTGTACCATAAGAAGAGCACGCAACCGTATCAATTTGGACGCTTCCTTTGATTTCGCGCATCAAATCCGCAGCAAAAACCATCGATCCTTTCAATACGACGACGAGAACGATTTGACGTCCTGCCGCATCTGCTTCGATCTGCTGTGCTAACTCACGAACTTTTTCTTTCAGTTGTGATTCCGACACTAACTTTTCTTTAATCGTGATTTCCATGACAAGGTGCGAACACCCGTCACCCCCTTCGTCCATTTTCAGGATCAGTATAGCATATCTACCTCATAATGCGTACTTTACCATGAAATTATAATGGATTGTTCGTGTTTAAGTGTATCTAATAAGAAATTATATAAAAAAACAAGCCTCAATCCTCTGGATGGGCTTGTTGATAGCGATGTAACTCTTCTTTCAGACCAGGACGTTCCGCAAAGAACTGAATCATCCCATTGATTTTATCCAATGCTTCGATGCTAATATGGTGTTCGATTCCTTCGACATCCTTGTAAATCAATTCCTCATCCACACCAACGAGACGAAGAAAATCTTCAAGCAATGCATGTCGTTCTACAAGACGCTTCCCAATCTTACGTCCTTTAGGCGTCAGCATGAGCCCCCGATATTTTTCATAAACGAGATAGGTCTCGCGGTCGAGCTTTTGTACCATCTTCGTCACAGACGAAGGATGTACACCTAATGACTCCGCAATATCCGATACACGGGCATATCCCTTATCTTCAATCAACTTATAAATTTGTTCCAAATAATCTTCCATACTCGGAGTTGGCACGACATCACCTTCCCATTTCATTCATTAGCGTTTCCAGTTCCACTCATCACTACGGTATTTCTCGGCAAGACGCTCAATCTCCTGCCACTGCTCACTAGTGAATGTCAACGGAACGAACGACAAATCAAGTGCTTCTTCAAACCCTTTCGTGAACGCTCCTCTTACTTCGTCAAATGCTACAGCGCGACCTGCTAACTCGTTCAGAGCGACAGCCTTTCCTGAAAAACGAGCCTTCATCCGCTCGCGCGTCGACTCATCATCGTACAAGAAGCAATCAAACAGTTCGCCTTCATCAACAGAGAGTGGAACAGAACCATGCTGTAAGACGACGCCTTGATGACGGACTTGTGCACTTCCGGCGACTTTTCGTTTACCGACAGCGAGTTCATAATACGATGCTGCATCAAAACAGACAGCCGATTTTGGCTTCCGTAATTCTTCTTTTTCCTCTTCCGTCAATGGAACTGAAAATTCGACTGGAATGCCGAGGTGATGGTATCCCTTGCGAATCCCTTCCGTCAACATTCGGTAACTTTCGATGACCGTGCGTGGTAACCCTTCCGTATCTTCAGGGATGACGATACTGTATGTCAACTCGTCTGCATGCAAGACAGCTCGCCCTCCTGTCATCCGACGCACGATCGGAATGCCGAGCTCCGCGATCCGCTTTCGATCGATATCACGGGTTGCTCGTTGGAAATGACCAATACTTAATCCACGTGGTTCCCATGAGTAAAAACGAAGCGTCGGTGCGATCTCCCCCCGCCCGACGAACTGAATTAATGCTTCATCGATTGCCATGTTCATTGCCGGCTCCATTGCCGGCGTCGTCAATACTTGCCACTCTCTGTTCACTTCAGCACCCCCAAAACGTTTCCGTATTAGTGTATCAAACCCTTTCTCGGTCGCGCAATCACGAGTCGATTGCCGAAATCGATTTCGTTGACTATAATGAAACAGAGGTTAAACGAACGAAGGGGTTGGAAGTCGAATATGGAAACTGGAACTATCGTTACGATCGTATTATGGGTCGCGCTGATCGCCTACATCGCTTGGCGTTTCATGCCGGTCAAAGGTATCACGAAATTGTCACAGGAAGAATTCCGTGCGAACTATCGCAAAGCACAAATCGTCGATGTCCGCGAGACACAGGAATTCAAAGGTGGACACATCGTTGGTGCTCGTAATATCCCGGTCAGCCAAATGAAGATGCGCTCGAAGGAATTACGGAAAGATATGCCGATTTACTTGTACTGCCAAGGTAGCATGCGTTCTTCACAGGCTGCAAAAGTTTTGAAAAAAGCAGGCTATACGAATCTGTATCAATTAAAAGGCGGATTCAAGCAGTGGTCAGGAAAAATCAAACGGAGCTGATGCTTCGTTCATCGCAAAAAAAGGATCCCTCCGGAAGGAGAGATCCTTTTTTTATGGTTCTTGCTTATACATGTACTTCTTGTTTTGGTTCATAGCGTAAGACGGGCTTGCGAGCAGCAAGTGTCTCGTCCATCCGTTTGACGACCGTCGTGTGTGGGGCGTTCAAGACGACATCCGGTGTCTCTTCGACCTCTTTTGCAATCTGGAGCATCGCATCACAGAAGGCGTCGAGTGTTTCTTTCGATTCCGTTTCCGTCGGTTCGATCATGATACACTCCTCGACGTTCAACGGGAAGTAGATCGTTGGTGGATGGTATCCAAAGTCAAGCAGACGTTTAGCGATATCAAGCGTCCGGACACCTAATGCTTTTTGACGTTTACCCGACAAGACGAATTCGTGCTTGCAATAGACGTCGTATGGCGCGTCATACGCACCTTTGAGACGAGCCAACATATAGTTCGCATTCAAGACCGCTTCTTTCGAGACGCGAGCGAGACCTGCCCCACCCATCGTCCGAATATAGCTATAGGCACGAACGTTGATGCCGAAGTTACCGTAGAATGGTTTGACGCGACCGATCGCTTCCGGGCGATCGTAGTCGAGGACATAACGCTCTTCTTCTTTGCGGACGATTGGTTTCGGTAAATACGGAATCAAATCTTGTTTGACCCCTACTGGACCCGATCCTGGTCCGCCGCCACCGTGCGGTCCTGTGAACGTCTTATGCAAGTTCAAGTGGACGACATCAAAGCCCATGTCCCCTGGACGAGCAATGCCCATGATCGCATTCGAGTTCGCACCATCATAGTACAGTTTTCCGCCTGCTTCATGAACCGCTTGTGCGATTTCGACGATATCCGACTCAAACAAACCGAGCGTGTTGGGATTCGTCAACATGAGTGCCGCTGTATCGTCACCGACTTTTTTCTTTAAGTCTGCTAGATCAACGAGACCACGTTCATCCGATAAGACCGTCACGGTATCAAATCCAGCGACTGATGCCGATGCCGGGTTCGTTCCGTGTGCCGAGTCCGGTACGAGGACTTTCGTCCGTTTAAAGTCACCACGTGCATGGTGGTAGGCCTTAATCAACATCAAGCCTGTCCACTCACCGTGTGCTCCCGCCGCCGGCTGGAGCGTCACTTCATCCATTCCTGTGATGACCGCGAGTTTTTCTTGCAGATCATACATCAAACCGAGTGCCCCTTGAACACTTTCGACTGGTTGAAGCGGGTGAATGTGTGCAAACCCAGGGAGGCGTGCCATATCTTCATTGATTTTCGGATTGTATTTCATTGTACATGACCCGAGTGGATAGAATCCAGAATCCACACCATGGTTACGGTTCGAGAGTGCCGTGTAGTGACGGACGAGATCCAGTTCAGATACTTCCGGTAGCGCCACGTCTTCCTTCCGTAACATCGAGGTCGGTAACAATTCTTCTACTGCCACCTCATCGACAGTCGGTAACGGTAAGCTATAGGCGATACGACCCGGTTTAGAAATTTCAAAGATCAATGTTTGCTCATTCATGTGTGAGTCCCCCTAACGCTGTCACGAATTGATCCAACTCTTCATTCGTCCGTAATTCCGTTGCACAAACAAGCATTTCATTTTGACGCGCTGCGTCATACGATCCTAACGGTAAACCGCCGATGATTCCGTGATCGAGCAATTGTTGACTCGCACGTGTCGCGTCGATTGGTAGCGTAACGACGAATTCATTGAAGCTCGGTCCATCGTCAACGATCGTAAAGCCAGCCTGTTTCAGCTTTTGTTTTAATGCATGTGCCGTTTGCAAGTTACGTGTCGCGAGTTCCCGGATACCCCGTTTTCCGAGTGCACTCATCGCGATCGAAGCAGCGAGTGCATTCAACGCTTGGTTCGAACAGATGTTAGATGTCGCCTTGTCACGGCGAATGTGTTGTTCACGTGCTTGTAACGTCAGAACGAAACCGCGTTTCCCATTCTCATCGACGGTCTGTCCAACGAGACGTCCCGGAATCTTACGCATCAACGCTTTTGTCGTCGTGAAATAACCACATGTCGGTCCGCCAAAGCTTTGTGGAATTCCGAACGGTTGGCAATCTCCGATCGTAATGTCAGCGCCAAGTTTACCTGGCGCTTCTAAGATACCGAGTGCCAGTGGATTCGCAGAGACGATGAACAGCGCACCACGAGCATGAGTCGCATCGGCCAATGCTTGTAGTTCTTCGACACGACCGTAGAAGTTCGGATACTGCACGATGACACAGGCGACGTCTTCGATGGCATCGAGTTGATCGATCCGTGTGACACCTTGCTCAAGCGCCAACGTCTCGACGTTTAGTCCTGGACCGTTCGCATACGTCCGAACGACATCGTGCGCTTCCGGGTGAACGCCATCTGAAAGAACGATCGTTTTTTTCTTCGTATGGGCACAAGCAAGCATGGCCGCTTCCGCTAACGCCGTGATACCGTCATACATCGACGAGTTCGCGACATCCATCCCTGTCAATTCACAAATCATCGATTGGAATTCAAAAATCGCTTGTAGCTCACCTTGCGAAATCTCTGGCTGATATGGTGTATAGGCAGTGTAAAACTCTGAGCGCAGTAACATATGATTGACGACAGCAGGTGCATAGTGATCATAGATGCCTGCGCCAAGGAACGATGGATATTGTTTCGTATTCATGTTTTGGTCGGCAAGCTTCGATAGAGTCCGAATCAAGTCCGTTTCCGGAAGTGGCACACCGACTTCTTCCAATGTACCGTTATCACGGACGGATGCCGGGATATCAGCGAGTAAATCTTCGATCGATGCTGCACCGATCGTCTGTAACATCGCCTGCTCATCTTCTGCTGTCATTGGTAAATAACGAAAATCCATAGAAATATCCCCCTTATTTCGTGCGACGATAAAACGGTGTCGCTGTTCGTTTCGCTGCTAAACGTTTTCCGCGTACTTCCACTTCAAATTGCTCTTGTTCCGCTACTTCTGCAGGAACGAGTGCCCAAGCAATAGCTTTTCCGACTGTCGGCGGCAACGTACCTGTCGTCACCACACCAACGACTTCCCCGTCATGCCAAACCGGTGCATCTTGACGCGCAATCCCTTTATCGAGTAATTCAAGACCGATCAAGCGTCGCGGTGCTCCTTGTTCTTTCTGTTGCAACAATACCTCTGAACCGACGAACGGTTTGACTTGTGGTTTGACCGCAAAGCCCATTCCAGCTTCGATGGGTGAAATCGTTGCTGATAATTCATGTCCGTAAAGTGGCAGACATGCCTCAAAACGTAATGTGTCACGTGCCCCGAGCCCGCATGGTACGACACCTTGCTCAAGCAGTGCTTGCCAGACAGCAGGTGCGTCACCAGCTGCCATGTAGAGTTCGAATCCATCTTCCCCTGTGTACCCACTGCGTGAGACGATCATTTCCACTCCTGCAACCGTCCCCCGTTGGAACTTGAAAAATCCGATCTCTGATAAGACAAGTGGTGTCATGCCGGAAAGGATGGCTTCCGCACGTGGTCCTTGGACCGCAATTTGACCATATTGTTCCGATTGATTCTCAAGCGTGACGTCCCCTGTTAGATAGTGACGTAAATGTTGTTCGTCTTTTTCAATGTTCGAAGCATTGACGACGAGAAGATAGTCCGTTTCTGCCAAACGATAGACGAGTAAATCATCCACTGTCCCACCGTCTTCTTGGCATAAGACGTTATATTGCGCTTGCCCCACCGCAATCTTCGAAATATCGTTCGATAATGTAGCTTGTAAAAACGTCAGAGCATCCGGTCCGCTGACGAACAGTTCTCCCATGTGCGAGACATCGAACATGCCGACGTTCTCCCTTACTGCAACGTGTTCTTCTTTAATCGAGGAAAACAAAACTGGCATTTCAAATCCCGCAAAATCCACCATCTTACCGGTTTGCGAAACCGTCTCGAATAACGGTGTTCTTTTCAATGTCGTTTGACTCATACAAATCCCCCTATTTACGAACGTTTTCGCTCTCTCTTCTCTTTAATGTTCCATTTTCAAATCCATCTTACCAATTAAAATCATAATTATCTAGTATTATTCGGAAAAAGGAACATACGAAAAAGAGAGAAAGGACCCTGTCCCTTCTCTCCTATTGTTTCATATTCTTCCCATGAAAGCCATTTCAAAATTGTTTGATTCCGGCAGTTCGTTTGATTTCCTCCTGGAGTCGACGACCTTCCGTCACCAATTGGCTTGTTCCCTGCTTCACACGATTTCCTTCTTCGGTGATCCGGTTGATGTTCCCTTTGATTTGATCGATTCGGTGCGTTGTATGATCGATGTTCGTCTGCAAGGTTTTCTGACGAATCGTAAAGCGCTCCATCAATTGCTTTAATTGTTGAATATCCTGAGATAGCTTCTTTTTGTAAAGAATGAATCCGAACAACACAAGTCCTACGATGGACAATAAAATAATACCTAACGTAATCCAAATCATGACTTTTCCTCCAATACAGTTTCAATCGCATGAACCAACCCTTCGATTGATGTCGTTCCTTCAATGCGAACAGTGGCAACTCCAGCATACAAAGAATAGCGACGATCGAATAAATGCTTCACCTGTTCCCGTTCTGTCACGAGTGGACGATTCGAGTCAGAAGCAATCCGTTTCCAGATGACATCAAAAGGCGTATCAATCCAAATGACTGTCCCTGCCTTTTTCATGAACAGTCGGTTCTCTTCTCGTTCGACGATTCCACCACCCGTGACGACTACTTCCGCGTTGCTGTTCCTTAACAATTCGCTCTCGTGTGTACGAAACCCTGCTTCGCCATACTCAGCAAAAAAAGAAGGAATCGTTTGTCCATGTTTCTGTTCGAAGTGTTCATCCAATTCGTCGACCGTGTATCGTCCACGTAATCGATGTCCGACGGCTGATTTACCAGTTCCCATAAAGCCAATCAAATAAACCTTACTCATGTGTAACGACCGCCTCGATTCTTTGACCATTATCTAATCTCGCTTCCATTTTAAAGCCTTTATCGGTCACTGTACAGCTGACTTGCCCGATTGGATAGCGGAGGGTCTCATCCTTCGTACAATCTGCTTTTGCCGCGCGGATGAGAGATTCGAGTTGTAGTGCTTCTTGTTCCAACTGATGATGGCGCATTTCTTCGTCAATTTGCTGACAAGCGATTAAGAGCACGACTCCCATGCCTAGAAGCAACAGTAAGGTCTGAATCAAGATGAATCCGTCTTGACGCATCGGAAGGAACGTTTGCTGTCGTTCAACTGAATTGAGAGGATCTCGGCAGTGCTTGTCACAGTGTATTGTTTGACATCGCGAGCGTATGTCAGTTCACCTCCTTGTTCTTTCTTGAGGCGTAGTTGATCCTGCACACGGACGAGACGCCATTTCTCAGCCATCTCTCCCGGATTAACGTCCATTCCGCGAATCTCATCTCCAACGCGTTCACACATCGTACTCCGCCACATGAGCCGTTCTACGGTATGAAAGAACAGTTCCTCATTCATTCGATTGACTTCTGGTGGGCGAACGAGTGGTGTCAGCGTCAAAATCGCCAACAGGAGCAACGGACTGATCCACAGGACGAACGATAGTTCGAGGAGGGTCATTCCGGATTCTGCTCGCAAGACATGTCGTTTCATTGCACCACGCTCCTTGCTTCAGAACATAGGACACTGTTCGGTTTTCAACTTGATCCGTCGCCATCTGCTCAAGCTGTTTCGTCTCTTGTTCCCATTTGATTTGTTTCGTTCGTAAATCGAGATAAGGATCGATCGCTAGCATCATGAAGACACCCATCGCAACGATAGAGAGAATCACTTCGAGCAAAGAGAAACCCGCTTGTCGTTTGTCCTGCATACTTCTCACCTCACTTTACGGATTGCCATTTGATAGTTCCCAAGTAAGAATTTAATTTCATACTCGGCTGTTGCCGAACGGCAAGACCACGTCGCTGCATAAATCGAGTGATAGCTCTTAAAGTAGATGATGCGGTTTGACGGGGGGACGGCACATGTATGCCCATTCTGGAACGTTCGTTGCCATAACAGCCGGTCATCCGCAAGTACAAGGTATCCTGTCCCGTCTCCTCGAAATCGAAACTGCATCAATGCTTGATCTTGTTTCGAGTACTGCATGAGCCGAAGCGTCTGAATATCTTGTTCCATTAGACGAACCTCTTGTTCAAGCGGAATCCAGTCCGGTCGTTTTTCAAATAGTGCCGGCAACAACAAAACAAGTAAACAAGCAATGATTGTCAGTACCGCCGTCATCTCAAATAAGGTAAATCCTTGTTCACTTCGTAAGTTCGCCAGTCTTCGGATCATACGTATACGTCTCCTGATCACAGACGAGGGCATTCGGTTTATCGGCGGTTCCCCGATTGATCGTCTGAAGCGATTCCGGGTATTTTTTCTCTTTCGCATAATAGAGATTGACCTCCGAACGAATGACTCGAATGTTCGCCTCACAACTCACACCTTTCGCCTGATCCTTTCCACTTGTCATCGTTGGAATCAAAACGAGCAGTAACAACGAAATGATCAATAAGACGGCTGCCATCTCCAGTAAAGTGAATCCGTCCTGTCGTTTTAAGAATTGTTTCATCGTATCGTCTCCTCTGTTTAAAATGGAAGCTGCTGTATCGCTAGCTGAATCGGATAATATAAGATGAGAAACAACGTTCCTGTCATGATCGTTAATCCCCCGTACAAAATCGGCTCGATCCATAACAACTTTTTCTCTAACTCCTCTTCCATCGACTCATGCAAGAGCGTCGCTTGTTCAAGCAACAACGGACCAAGATCTCCACTTTCTCGCGCTAAATGGACGATTCCAATCGTCTCGGCTTCGATGATCTCATCTTCGCCAAGCGCTTCTGCAAGTGGTTCCCCCGCCTGTTGTTTAGCATGCAAACGAGCGTACAAATGACCTTTTTTATTCGCTTGTCCTTGCTCTAGATGACGAAAGGTCTCTTCGAGCGAAAAGCCAGCATCGATAAACGATCCTACTTCGATCGTGAATAAATAGCTGTAGTAGAGACGAATCAAACGCTGTAACGGTTTCAGTCGTAAAATACGCTTTAATGGAAAGAAGCGAAAGAAGAGGTAACCGGAGGTTAACAAAATAACGGGAATACTTGCGAGCATATATTTCGCAGAGGGGTGAAGAAGAAGATGAAGAAATGAGGGGAGAGTTTTCGGGTCCGACATCTCGAGGAGAGATGGAAATACGTAGAGGGCGTAAAAGAAGAACAGCAGGAATAGACTGGTCGCTAGAACAAGCGGATATCGGATCATCTTCCAAAACTTCGATCGCATTTCTGTTTCGAGGTCGAGCAGTTTCACGATTTGGTGAAGAACAAGCAACGGTCGCTCTGTCCTTTCTCCAACAAAAAGAAGTCGTTTTAAGGTATTCGTTAACGCAAGCGGTTCAAGGGATGCTGCAAAGGAGTCTCCTTTTTCAAGACGTTGCTCCATTTCTCCGACCACTTCCGAGAACGGATGACGCTCGAATCGTTTTAAAATGAGTAGCGTCTCTTTCGCGGAAATTCCTTTTGATAACAAGCGATGATATCGTTTTAAGAACCGACTTTGATCGCGGCTTGTAAGTTTCTGACGGTACAGCGGACATCCTCTCCTTTTCGCTCGAGATGAATGATGCGTTGACAGACAGCTAGCTCTGACTCTTCGATACCTAAACTGCGCAATCGTAATCGCGCTTCATCAATACTTCCAGCGTGTAGCGTAAACAACACGACGTGACCACTAAGGGCGGCATTCATCGTCAAACGTGCTGCCTCCCTTGTCCGCACCTCACCAAAAGCAATCCAATCTGGATCCGCTCGCAGTATTTCCTCAAAACATCGCGTAGCAGTGAAGCCTGCTTTTTCATTTAGTTCCAGTTGTAAGACGTTTGGTACCGTACATTCCACCGGATCTTCAATCGAGATGATTCGTTTTTCTTCCATTGCACTCATCAAGGAATATAACATCGTCGTCTTTCCTGCACCTGTCGATCCGGAAATGACGATACACCCATGTCGTTGTTCAGCTAACCATGCGAAGTCCAATTGATCATGTAACGTTTGTAAAGCCGTTTCTCGAGAGACCGTCGAACGATAAAAACGCCACGACATCGCATCCCCTTGTCGACTCGGTAACAACGAGACACGCATTCCCTTTTTCCCATGTGGATACAAGCCACTTTGCGGAATTCGTTCATTTTGTTCCTTTAAGTTCGCCTCATAGCGAATATGGCTGACAAGCGTCCGGTAACGTGTCAGTTCTACGTCATCTTGTTCACACAGCCCATCGCTCGTTCGACAAACGATTCGGACGCGAGTCTCGTTCGGGACGAAATGAACATCTGTTGCACCGAGTGCTTCGAATCGTTCCATGAGTTGTGTCGTCCATTCCTTCATTTCTACTCACCTCCCTACAGCAAACAATACACAAAAAAAAGAAGCCGACCAAACCGGCTTCTTTACGATACGTGTGCAATTGTCCGATGTTTACGCTTCGCTAATGTCTCAAGACCCGGTTTATCATACCCGATAACGAGTTGTTTTCCATCAGTGATGATTGGGCGGCGTAACAACTTCGGGTTGTCACTCATGAGGCGTAATAACTCACTGAGTTTCATGTCTTCAATATCAATGCCGAGATCTTTGAAGGCTTGACTGCGTGTTGCGAGCAAACTTTCAATCCCGTCTGTCGATAATTTTAACAGTTCCATGAGTTCATCAACTGTTGGAGCATTTCTGAACAGATGACGTTCCTCTACATCAACATGTTCCTCCTTTAACCATGATTTCGTTTTACGACATGATGTACAGCTTGGATATGTGAAAAAGACTAACTCATTCGCCATTTTTGCTCCTCCTCTCAAAGTGTGGGGTTTCATTACAGTTACTATAGCACGACATTTTGACTTTGTACACCTTTTGTACAACTATTGTACAACTTTTTTTGAAACTTCATCTTTTGTTCACAGTTATTCCTTAACAATCACTAGAACAGGATAGACGAATGATTGTTTGCTTGGTAAAATAAGTACGTATATTGACTATCTGTCGGATTTAGGGGGTTATAGGAATGGGGAGAATGTACCGCGTACTCGGTTTCTGGACTGGTATCATCGCAGTCATGGCATTTATCGGCGCATTGGGTGGCGATGCAAGCTCAAGTGAGCATACGGATTCATTTTTAGTCATGGGCTTCGTCTTCTTGGCACAAACTGTCTTTTTTGCAGCGCTTGGTTACTTGCGTTTAACTGAAAAAACGTATGTCTATATCTTTGGAGCTTACTTAACTGTATTTTTCATCGTCTTTACGTACTGGTCGAACTTCCAGATGTAATGAAAAAAACTCGTCATCCTATTGGATGGCGAGTTTTTTTGCTTATAGAAACGGATTGGTTTTCATCTCTTGTCGGATCGTCGTATTTGGACCGTGACCCGGATAGACTGTCGTGTCTGCTGGTAGTTCCGCAATGAGTCGATCAAGCGAACGCATCAATACGTCTTGATTCCCACCATAAAGATCCGTTCGCCCGACGCCTTGTTGGAATAGGAGATCCCCACCGAATGCGATTCGTTCTCCCTTGAAATAGAACGTCACACTTCCTGGTGAGTGTCCTGGCGTCTCAAGTACATGCATTGAAAAGTTACCGATTGCCAATTGTCCTGGTTGTAACAGATGATCGGCTGGCTTCATGCGCATCGGCGGCATGCCGAATTTTGCCGAACCATTCCATTCTGGATTACCAAGCCAGCCTGCCTCTTCCGCATGAACGTAGACAGGAGCTTCCGTGAAGCGTCGTAACATATCCACACCACCAATGTGGTCAAAGTGAGCATGGGTCAAAAGGATTCCTTTTAAGGTTGCTCCTCGACTTTCAATTTCATCGAAAAAACGCATATCTTCTGTTCCTGGATCAATGACGAGACACTCCTTGTCCTTAAATAACAAGTAGCCATTCTCAGATGCCATACCGGAAGTGATCATGACGATTTCCATTCTATAAAACCCCTTTTCAATAGACTCTTCCCCTACTATACACGAAATTGTCGAAAGTTCCTGCAACGCCCTCTCGACTTTATCCCGAGAGTCGGATAAACTAAAAAGTGAGATTTAAGTGAAATCTTCGTGAAATTCATAACGTGATTGTTTAAGGGGGAGTACGTCATGCATTTGGATCAACCAATCGGTTGGCTTTTCTTCTTCGTCGCACTCGTCGGTGTTTGGGCCGTCGTTCGTTCACTTAAGAAACGCCAAATGTTTCCACTCGTATTCGCAGCCCTAACTGTCGTCTTATTCGGCTGGTTTGGGATTGCGACATTGATTTACGGCGGTATTCCATCGTAATCAGAGTACGCTAAAAAGAGAGGTGCCTCGAGCATCTCTCTTTTTTGTTATTTTATAAAAAGAGTAGACCTACTAGAACGTAGACCTACTCTCAGTATTATCTTACTTATTTTGAAGTTTGAAGGAAACGTAGCAAGTCGCCATAGATGACTTTATCTGAGAGTCCTAATTCTTTCTCAGATTGTTTCGTAGATTGTTTACACATTTCCGCTTGTTCCCCGTCCTTCACTTCTTCTCCTGTCTTACGGTCATAACATGTTTCTTGCGTGTAGACCGTCTTATCTGTTACGACAGAACCGTCACGGAACAACGCATAGTCTTTATGTTGTTTTGAGAAGAGATCGGTACCGAACAAGATCTCATTCTTGAAATCATGACCTAACAGGTGAAGCAATGTTGGTTTAATATCGATTTGACTCGCAACATTTTCGTGTTTGACACCTTTCGTTTGACCCGGTAAATGAATGACAAACGGTACACGTTGCAGTTGCGCAACATCATACGGAGTCAACTCATCTTTGTTCATGAGTTCTGCCATTGCAGCATTATGGTTTGTTGAAATACCGTAATGGTCACCGTATACCATGAAGATCGTATCATCCCACGTACCATCTTTTTTTAGACCTTCGATGAACTTACCGAGTGCCATATCTTGATACGCTAGCGCCTGAACGTAGTGGTTCAGTGTCGTAGAACTCGTTTCAAGCGGTGGTACGAGTTCATCTTCTGGTTTTGGCATCTCAAATGGATAGTGGTTCGTTAACGTAATGAATTTCGAATAAAACGGACGTGGTAAATCTTTTAACATCGGAAGTGACTGTTCAAAGAACTTGTCATCGAGTAAGCCCCACTCCGTCAAATCTGCTGGATCCCCTAAATCATAATCCGTCTCCGAGAAGAAACGATCTACGCCGAAACTGTTGTAGACGATGTCCCGGTTCCAGAATGACTTGTTATTTGCATGGAAAACAGCTGAGTAATAGCCATCTTCTTTCAACATCTCAGGTGTTGCACGGAATTCGTTCTCTCCGTTCGTAAAGAATGCAGATCCACGACCAAGTGGATAGATCGAATTCTCAAGAATGAACTCAGCATCTGACGTTTTCCCTTGTCCTGTGTTGTGATAGAAGTTATCCCATGAATGGGATTCCTTGATCAATTTATTCAAGTTCGGTGTAATTTCTTGACCGTTTGGTGCTTTTAAACCAACGGCAAATGATTGAGCTGACTCAAACGAGATGACGATGACGTTCTTACCTTTATACTTGCCGAACATCGCCGGATTGGCTGCAGCATGCTTCGAATCGATGAAGTTTTGGACTTCTGATAACTCAGAGCTATCCGCAAGTGCTTTTTGCGCAGATGTCTTCGACTGGATGAGTGCGTCATACATATGGAAGTTAAATGTTCCGATGTTCTTAACGAGTAATTCCCGGTCAAAGGCACGTGTCAATAATTCTGGACGTTCTGTCTCAGCAAGCGTCAAGTTTCCAAGGAAGACGACGACTGCTGCGACGAATGCAAGAATTGCGCGCCCACGTGACGCGACGTTTTTGGACATATCCATTTTCCGTAAGAAAAATGGTAAGATGATCAAATCGCCGACGATCAGTAAATCAGCCCAACTTAAAAGCGATGCGAGTGAAGCGGAAACCGTCTCTGCATTCGAAGTTTGGAACAATACTGGCAACGTCAAGTAATCATTAAAGAAGCGGAAAAAAATGATGTCCGCATATAAAATGATGGTTGCGACGAACAGTGTACCGTAGATGAACCATTTTTGGACATTTCCTCGGAAGAAGAAGCTAAATCCAAACATGAAGAGCGCTGAACTAATTGGATTAATTAGTAGAATGAATGCTTGCGCGGAATTCGTTACGGGAACGTTGAAGAAAAGTGTATACGCTAAATACGTTTTTAACCAAATCAATAAGGTCGCAATCCAAAAAAGCTTATGCTCTTTATAAGTACTGCGAACGCCTTGACCCATCTTTAGGCGCATTCGCGACCAGATGTTTGCGTCTTGCTGCATAAAAACCTGCCTCCTAATTTACATGTGCCTTCTGCTTTCAGTTCACACAACTTACATCATAATGTACATATACCCATATCACGTGAAAATTTTACGCTTAGTTTTACAAAAATGCAACCGGAATCCGGAAGATACTTAACAATCACACAATTACTATACGTTTGTAAACAAAAAAAAGATTCGCCGGAGCGAACCTTTCATTGAAATTGAATATTATCATTTTTTCAAGAACATTTGCTTAGCAAGCCATGCACACCCAATGACTCCAGCATCGTTTCCGAGTTCAGCAATCTTGAACGTCGTTGATCCAAAGACACGGGGTAACGCAAACCGTTCAAATTGCTGACGTAGTGGTGCAAGCAGTGTTTCACCTGCTTTCGAGACACCACCACCGATGACGATGATTTCCGGATTGATACTATTTGCTAGATTTGAAATCGCAAGTCCGAGGTGGAACGTCACTTCCTCTACAACATCCGTTGCGATACGATCGCCTTTCTCATACGCTTCAAATACATCTTTCGCCGTCACTGCTTTAATGTCATTCAGTAGCGATTCTTGTCCTTTACGTTTCTCAAGACCAAGACGGGCGATACCCGTTGCTGAAGCAATCGTCTCAAGGCATCCTTTACGTCCACATCCACACATGACGCCACCTTCAGGCAACATCGTGATATGACCGATTTCTCCTGCCATTCCGACCGTACCGTGAACGATTTGTCCGTTCGTGATCAGACCACCACCGACACCCGTACCAAGTGTGACCGCGAGTAATTCTGTTGCGCCACTACCGGCACCTTTCCACATCTCACCGATCGCTGCTGCGTTCGCATCATTTTCAAGTACTGCCGGTAAACCTGTCAACCGTTCGAATTCACCAACGAGTTCAAAATTATGCCACCCGATGTTGACTGCCTTTTCAACGACACCCGTATTAAAGTCGATGAATCCTGGCGCACCAATACCTGCTCCGACAAAATCCTCTGGTCGTTTGTTGCTTTCTTGACACTTCTCAAAAAATGATTTTGCAATATCTCCTGGAATTTGTGCACCATCATTCAGGATCACCGTCTCAATTTCCCATTTTTCTACGATGATGCCTTGCAAATCCAAAATTGCCATCTTCACTGTCGTTCCACCGATATCAATGCCGAGTAACCATTTCATTGCTCTGTCTCCCCTATGCTCATATAATGTCTACTTGTTCATTTTAACGGACACACTCGTATTGCGCAAAGGGTTGCGCAACCTTAAACATTATCGGATTGTGAACGTTTTAATTCATGTCGTAAGATGAGTTTTGCTGAATCATACTGACGTTGCTCCAAAACGCCTGCTTCTTGCAATTCATCAAGTTCGAGCATCATCATCGCAATATCTGATGCTCGATCTCCTAGATAGATGAATGTTCCATACGTCTTAAGTAGCTGTTGTACATCATACAGTGTCTTCATCGACCATCGGCTCCTTTACATACGCATGTAGCAAATCATAAGTCGCTTGTAATGACGTCTCATGTGTTCGTTCGTAAGAATGGCTCGATTCAATCCCCGGACCAAATAGTCCGTGTCGAACATCATGTCCCGCACGCACTGCTGCCGAAGCGTCCGAGCTATAGAACGGATAAATATCAACTTTATATGGGATACTATTGCGTTGTGCTAGACGTGTTAGCTGATGACGTAACGCTAAGTCATACGGACCGGAACCATCTTTTGCACAAATCGAGACCGTGAATTCGTCAGAGTGCTGACCATCTCCTAACGCACCCATGTCGACCGCGACATATTCTGCGACTTCTTCCGTGAATCCAGCATTTCCACCGAACCCAACCTCTTCGTAATTTGAAATCAGGATCTGGACCGTGTGTGGCAGGTCGATGGTTTTCCATTCTTTAATCAATTCAAGCAACAAAGCAACCGATGCTTTATCATCGAGATGGCGCGATTTCACAAACCCAGTTTCCGTATAGAGGAAACGCGGATCAAACGTCACGACGTCTCCTACTTCAATCCCCGCGACGCGCGTCTCTTCGGCTGTCGTCGAACGAATATCAAGTCGGACTTCAATATTATCAGCGGACCGTTCCGTTTTGTTCGTCTCGCGTGACGTATGGACACTCGAATGATGGAAAACAATCGTACCGGAAATTGTTTGACCGTCCATCTTATGCACGAGACAGTTCTCTCCTTCGATCGCTGTCCAAGCATAGCCCCCTAATTGTGATAAACTGAGTCGTCCCGTTGGTAAAATCTCTTTTACCATTGCCCCTAATGTATCGACGTGTGCCGTCAGTAACCGCGTGCGAGTTGAAGCACCAGGCAAAGTCGCTAAGATGGCTCCTTTCTCGAGTTTTCGATACGTGATGCCTTCTGCCATCAATCGCTTTTCTACGTATGTAATCGCTTCTTTCGTCGAACCTGTCGGACTTGGAATCGAGACCAGCTCTTCAATCGTACGTATGACTTCTTTCATGTTCATTCGCTCCCTTTCAATCGGACTACAACGTGCTATCCGCTTTGTTTTCATGATAACAAATATTCATTCTTTGTCGGTACTGATATCCTACATCCACTACGCGAAAAAGCTGTAGCGCTTTTTTGCTACAGCTTTTTGTCCACACCATATAATGAACTTAGACGTATTTTTTCATCCAAATATCATCACGGTATGTGCCATCTTCTAATTTTACGGAGTCTGGATCTTCGGCATATACTTCAAAGCCGAGCGATTCGTAAAGACTTTGCGCTGCTTCATTTCCTGATAATACGGCAAGAATGACTTGCTCAACGTCTGGTAACTTCTTCGCCTCGTCGATCAAGGCCTCCATTAGAGCACGACCGGTCCCTCCACGATATGCAGGCGAAACATATACTCCGGAAATCATCGCTTTGTGCGATTCACGTGACAGTTCATATGGCTTGACCTGACCAAACCCAAACAATACATCGCCGTCGAACATACCGAGCCAAATCTCATCGGAGTCGGGTTCTCCTTCTAGACCTTCTCGTACTTCGCGGAGCGGGGTTTGCTGTTCATCGTCAAACGAATGACCGAACGCATCTGGATGATTCTTTAATCCCTCAAGGCGTAGATTCCAGTATTGTTCTGCATCCTCTTTAGTTAATTTTCGAAAAGTATACATGACTGTCGATTCTCTCCTTTTTTGGGTTTCATGACGTACAAAAAATAACGGAAAAACGCTTCTATCTCTTACTTAACCCTTTTCTAGTAAAATAAAACCTAGATTTTTTTCTCTTTTAATTTCACTTAAATACAGTAGTGATGTTTGCCTCTTTTTTTCTCATAACAAAAACTCAAAGGTGGACACTAAGATACAGGATCACCATTTGAGTTTTTAAGCTCTCTATTTATGAGGTTTTCGTCATGCTTTGCGCCGTTAATCTTGCAAGACAGGTTCGAGTGTCTGACGCAATACATCAGCAGAATGATGAAACTTCTTCATTTCTTCTTCCGTCAACGCGACTTCAATGATTTCCCGCACACCTTGACGATTGATGATCGCCGGTACTCCGATGTGAATGCCGGAAATCCCGTACTGCCCATCTACATACGCCCCGACCGTCAACAAACAGTTCTCGTTCCCAAGGATGGCACGCACGATTCGAACAAGTCCAAGTCCAATCGCATAATAAGTTGCTCCTTTACGTTCGATAATATGGTAGGCAGCATCCCGAACGTTGATATAGATTTGATCAAGGTCTGCTTGAGAATAACGATCGTCCTCAGCAAGTAGTTCATCAATTGTTTTTCCATAAATACGGCTATTACTCCAGGCAGCGAATTCCGTATCTCCATGTTCTCCAAGAATGTAGGCATGGGCATTGCGAGAATCGATGTGAAAGTATTCTCCAAGCATTTGACGCAGACGTGCTGTATCGAGCACCGTTCCTGATCCAAATACGCGTGATTTTGGAAGACCGGAATATTTCCAAGCCAGATGTGCCATGATATCAACCGGATTGGAAGCCACGACGATGAGACCATCAAAACCAGAATCCATAATCTGACGAATCATTTCTTTCATGATCAATGCATTCTTTGCGACGAGATCGAGTCTCGTCTCTCCTGGTTTTTGAGGAGCTCCCGCCGTGATGACAACGACCTCAGCCTCTCGGCAGTCCATATAATCTCCAGCCCAGATCCGCATCGGTGAAGAACTAAATGGGGTTCCGTGGTTCAAGTCCATCGCTTCACCTTCTGCTTTTGCTTTATTGACGTCAATGATGACAAGTTCCTCACAAAGTCCGGCTGTTGACATCTGATAAGCAAAGCTTGAACCGACCGCACCTGCTCCGATTAACGCCACCCGTGTTACTTTCGCATGTAATTCCATCTCGTAATGTCCACCCTTTCATTCGTTCTAAGAGTTTGTTAACTATCTCACAAATAAATTGTAACATCTTTCACATTCTTTGTAATATGTGAAATTAATCACATTTGTCCATTTTGTGTCATTGATATCCTAACATAAGGAATTACCCTGTCATACTTTGCACTTACCAGAATCGGACGATGATAAACCCGATTCCACTCGCTAGACCACTCGTCATGACGTTTACCGCATCATTTCCAAGAAACCAAATACCCGATACGTAAGCTGTCGGTTGTCCATGATGCTCTCGTTTTTCCGTACGTTCCCCGCAAACTGAACATTCATACACGCGTTGCCACATTGCTCCAAATAGTGTATCGAGCAGACTTCCAAGGACACCGATACCTGTCACAAGTAAGGCCTCTGTCAAAGAAAGAGAGAAGATCCACTGCGCTGCTAAAGCGATGAACGCAGCTCCAGCAATTGTTCCTAACGTTCCGATTAACGACATCGCTCCGCTCGTTCCTGCTGGTACCCGTCGTAATGTTTTCAAAGACCATGGATCACGTCTTGAGAGTGGACCGATTTCCGAAGCCCATGTATCGGCATTCGATGCCGCGATGACGAATAGGAATAACAAGAGATATGCAAAATTCATCGTCATGGCGTAGGCTATAGCAGCGACGAACGCTACTCCTCCATTCGCAAGTACTTGCCATCCGTCACGTGCACCCTCTTTTTCGACGATCGCGTCCACGGATTTTTTTCTAGAACGCCCAATTTTCGATAAAAGACTCGAGCTGCCAAAGAAGAGTAAGAGCACCACTAAACCTTTCAAGCCGAATCCAAATGAGACACCACTGCCGACGAGCATTGTCAAGACAGCCCCGCTTGTCGTCAACAAGCGAAAATATCGTCCAGTCCAGGCGAGAATGAGACAAAATAAAATCGTAACACTTAACATCGGATAACCTCTTGGTCCGTGACGATGAGATCAACTGGGATATCGAAGTCTTCCACTTCAAAATCTGGAAAGAGCTGTTCTGAAAAGGCGATGGATACTTTACAACCTGTGTATGTCACGAGTGCACGATCATAATAACCGCCTCCCCACCCTAAGCGATAGCCATCCCGTCGATAGGCGCGTCCCGGAACGAGACAAAATCCCGCTTGATTAAGTGTAGTGCGACGAGCTGAATCCATTGGTTCTGCGATTCCCATCTGATTATGCTGCAATTGATCTTCTGGTCTGTATTCATAAAAGACCATCTCTTCTCCGACTACTTTCGGTATCAAGACCGTCTTGTCCTCTTGCCACGCTTGTTTAATCAATATGCTTGTATCACATTCATTTCGAAATGCTAACGTGATTGCGACACAAGTCGCTTGTTGCCATTCAGGCAATAACAAAACATGTTCGTGTATTAACCGTTGCTTTTCAGCACGGTTCTCCATCACATCTAATCTTTCTTTGATCAGACGGCGTACTTCTTGTTTGTTCATAACTGTCTTCCTTTCCACAAAAAAAGCCATCACACGAAGTGACGGCTTCCATCTCAATTATTTCACTTCACGGTGAAGTGTGTGTTTACGGAGACGTGGGTTGTATTTCTTCAACTCAAGACGCTCTGGGTTGTTACGCTTGTTCTTTTTAGTGATATAAGTACGGTCACCAGTTTCAGTGCAAGCTAATGTGATTTTAACGCGCATGGAATTCCCTCCTATCTAGCTCTCGATGTATCAAGTGATTTTGCTTTACATAAGGTTAAGCATACTCAAGTATCGTACCAAGAAAGGAAAGGAATTGCAACTGTTCATCCGTTCTTTTTCGGATTCGTCACGTGTTGATATGGTTTTTCAAGGTTCTCTTCAAAACGAAGGGGTTTCTTTTCAACGTGATACTCCTGTTCCACCCCGTTGCGTGACTCTTCCCGTTCTAGATAAACGACAGCCGATTGACGCAATGCGTCTCCTTCAAGTCGTTTTAACGCAACGACCAGACCACCTGAACGATCCGGAGAACGCTCACTCTCGACATCATAAACATTACTGACGAGTGGCAACTCTTTCATCTTGGCGATTGCCTGGGCAGCTGACGCTGTTTCCATATTGAAGTTATGGACGACTTGGAAGTCAACGATCTTCGCCAAGGCTTGCGCCTGACGCAAGAAGGCTAGATTTAACGCAGCCAGTTGATTGTATGTTTGAACGAGCGGTAGACCTGTCACTTGTACCCCGTATACATGTACACCCTCCTCGAATCGATACGCTTCAGGATGTTCCGTTACGACGTAGACGTTCTCTCCCGCTGCCGCTAGTCGTCTAGCTACATCACGAACTGGACGGTGAGATTGTTCGTAATCCCGAGTGAACATGAGAATACCATCCTTGTTCAAAGCAGCATCGCGTTTGACCGCAACATAATAGTCATGAGCCGTTAAGAAAACATCTGGTTCAATGTCTTCATCTTGCAAGAACGGATATTGTTGATAACGCCCTTCCAACCAGTCCATCGTTAATTCTTGTGCATCGAGACGACGTTCGGTTTCTTCAAAACGTAAGATATGCTCACGGAACCGGTTCGCAGCGTACTGTGCTGTCGTCTGTCCGTCTAAAATGAACGGCCAGTCACTTGAGACAGCAAGTAGATATTCTCGAATGAGCTGGCGTTTCGCCTTGACAGTCAATGCATCTTGATGACGATTTCGCGCAACGATTCCTGCTAGTCTCTTTTCGAGCTGGTGGAGATGGCGAATCATCCAGTCGTTGCGCTCGTTGATCCAGACTTCCGCATAGCCTTTTCGTCCCCACGTTCCCATCGCGACATGTGCCGTATCGATGTCTTGGAAGTGACGTTCGAGGAACATAGCTGGTGAAATCGACTCAATCGCCTGATCCTCTAGACGTTCCATCGCTTTACCAAGGAAATCAGGTCCTTCGAACCACCAGTGACCAAACAATTCAGCATCAAATGGTGCTGTGACGAGAAATGGCGGGAAGTCTTGTCCTTGATATGCATCTAAATGTTCACCAAGTGCTTGAGCAAAATCTGCTGCATGCTCACTTGTTCGTTGCCATGCCCAGTCACGTACGTAATAGTCTTTTTGATCCGTCTCACCTGTTACACGATGCAATTTCAACCCGGTATCATAACGTAAGCCTTCCGGATGCATGAACTCAGCAATTTGATCCCATTCCCGATCATACGCGAGATCCCGATAAAACTCACGATAATCAGGATGTCCCGGATACCCGATAACAGAACTCCAGATTTTTCCGGAAATGATTTGATCACGCGGGAAGAGTGCTACGCCGTGTGGAGAATAGACGGGTGCTCCGATTCCGTGTTTTGGTGCTGGATCGGCGTTTAAAATCGAATGTTCATCGACGAACGTATAGCGAATGCCTTCCTCATATAAAATCCGATCAAGTCCTGGCGTATAGGCACATTCCGGCATCCAAAGACCTGATGGACGGAATCCGTAATGGCGTTCAAAACAGTTCAAGCCTGTCTGAATTTCAGAGCGCGCCGCTTGTTCAGACAACATGTGAGGACTGAACCCGTGTGTCGCCGTACAGGTAATCAAATCAAGATAGCCTTGCTCTTTGTAATGGCGGAATGCCCGGTTCAAATCTTTTTCCCAGTGAAGGAACGTATTCAATAAATCTTGATAGCGGTCTTGATAGAATAAAAGAGCATCTCGTTCCTTTTGGTCAAGCTCTCGCTCCAGTTCCTGACGAATCAAACGTAATGTGTCCTCGATATGCTCGATGTAGCGGTCTTGAATCAGTGGATCGGCAAGCATCTCGATGACCGGCGGTGAAATACTGACTGTCCAACCGAGCGGACGTGATAAGCGGTCGACTTCCCACAATAATGGAATGTAGGTTTCTGAAATCGCTTCATACATCCACCGTTCCTCGAGACGATGCGCCTCTTCATGACGGATATATGGTAAGTGTGCATGTAAGACGAGTGAAAAATATCCTTTTCGCATAGCTTCTCTTCCTTTCCTCTCTCTAATTCCATTATCGGACGCGATCGAAATAAGAATACGGGCGTAATACCTCGACCCATTCCGGCTGTTCGACCTCACCGTATTGCCAATGATGCACGACTTCGGCGAAGCGTCCGTCTGTGACTGGTTCGTCACGTGGTGTCTCGACTGGTTTCGAACGTAGTACTGGAACGAAATCTCCATCAATCGTTTGAATGCCCCATTCAATGATGTATGTAGTATTCGGGGCAACTGGTCGAACGAACCAAGCATTCGTCATCTCAGGCAGTTCGAACTGATACGTACGATTCGCTTGTCCTTGTTCGTAATCGACGAGTGTGACGTCAATGATGCGTAACTCTTTACGGAACGAATCAAATGTCGTGTGATAATGCGTTTCTAACAACTGTTTCGACAGTTCAGACAATTCCCAGTAGACATATAACGCAGTCGGTGACTGAACGATCGCATGGAGAATATCATCTTCATAATGCGTCGCCATTCCAAACGCATCACGTTCGAGTGATGGCATCACTTGCACAGACGGTACGACATCTAATACCGGTGCAGTCGACTTTTTGGTCTGTTTGACAGTTTTTGATTTTACTTTCGGTGCTTCTACAGTTGGTTGATTTGTCAATGATTTACGATATTTGGTCCAAGCATATTTAATTTTTCCTTCAGTCGTATCCAATTGAGCTGCGATTTGTTTTGTTGTCAGCCCTTGTTCTTTCATTTTAATGATTTGCTCAAGCATTCCCAATCACCTCTCTGTCATTATTCACTTCTTTCCTATTCTACAAACGTGTTTCGAATCCCTTTACAAAAAAAGTAGGCAGAGGAAATTCCTCCTGCCTACTTAGTTCACCCATTTAAATCATAATGTTTTCCTTTTTCGAGATAGATCAGATGTTCCCCGACGTTCGTCAAGTGGTCACCCATTCGCTCGATATATCGGCAAATGTTCGTGAATTGCATGACTTCATCGACAACGATCGGTTGCAAGGACATATGACGCATATACTGACGGAGCGCCTTGTATGTCGTCTCATCGATGACATTGTCGAGATCAGACAGTGCTTTTGCTTTTTCGACATCTCCATCACGATATGCAACGATTGCGGTTTCCGTCATATCGAGTAATGTCTCAAACGCTTCCTTCAACAAGGAGATATCGATGACGTATGGAAATGTTTCGACACGAAGGACTGCTTTTGAAATATTTCCTGCATAATCCGCAATCCGCTCGAGATCCGATGAAATCTTCATCGCTGTGATGATCCGTCGTAAATCCGTCGCAACTGGTTGTTGCTTCGCGATTAAGAGGATCGCATCATCGTTGATTTCGAGTTCAAGATCATCGAGTTCATTGTCGTTCGCAATGACACCACGTGCGATATCTTGATCATATTTTTCGAGCGCCTCTGCTGTCGTTGCGATTTGTTGCATCGTTTTTCGTGCTAGTAAAAAGACTTTTTGATCGAGTATTGCAAGGTTTTCTCCAAAAATTGTACGGTTCGCTGCCATTCGTCTCGTCTCCCCTTCTTATCCGAATCGTCCTGAAATGTAATCTTCCGTCCGTTTGTCGGTCGGATTTCCAAAGATCCGGTCTGTTTGATCGAACTCGACGACTTCACCATTCAAGAAGAATGCTGTTTTGTCAGATACACGTGCAGCTTGCTGCATGTTGTGCGTGACGATGATAATTGAGTAGTCCGATTTCAACTCTTGGACGAGTTCTTCTACTTTTAATGTAGAAATCGGGTCCAGTGCCGATGTCGGCTCATCCATCAAAATGACATCCGGCTCGATCGCGAGGCAACGCGCGATACAGAGACGTTGTTGTTGACCACCCGAAAGACCGTAGGCATTTTCATTTAAGCGATCTTTGACTTCATCCCAAATCGCTGCTCGGCGTAAACTACGTTCCACGATCTCATCAAGGATTTTTTTGTTTTTAACGCCATGGACACGTGGACCATATGCGATGTTATCGTAAATTGATTTTGGGAATGGATTCGGTTGCTGAAAGACCATTCCGACAGACGTCCGTAATTCTTCAACACCATACTCTTTTTCAAAGATATTACGTCCGTGATACTCAATGACACCATTCGTCCGCACGATCGGAACGAGTTCGACCATCCGGTTCAATGTTTTGATGAATGTCGATTTACCGCATCCTGACGGTCCAATAATTGCCGTAACTTCATTTTTTTTGATATCAAGATTGACATCTTTAAGCGCGTGATCGTCACCGTACCATAAATTTAAATTTTTAACGTTATAGACGCTCTCGCGTGCTACTACTGGTTGGTTCATACGCTCTGCCCCTTCTGTGACGACTGATTTCGTATTCAGCTTCGTATCCATCATCTGTCTTCCTCCTTAAAAGAAATCCCTTCTATCTCGTTCGATTAATAGCGTTTAGAAAATCGGTTCCGAATCCAGATCGCAAGCGAGTTCATCGTCAAGAGAATGACCATCAAGATGATGATTCCTGCTGCTGCAAGACCTTGGAAGTCCGCTTGTGGACGACTTGTCCAGTTATAGATTTGAATCGGTAATGCCGTGAACTCTGAAAAGATCCCTTCTGGCGCACGGGCGATGAAAATGGCAGCTCCGACCATGATCAACGGTGCTGTCTCACCGATCGCTCGGGATACAGCTAAGATGATTCCTGTAATGACTCCCGGAAGTGATGCCGGAAGAACGACTTTGAACGTCGTTTGCCATTTCGATGCACCGAGTGCGAGTGATGCATGGCGCATCGCTTGTGGCACGGCGCGAATTGCTTCTTGAGAAGAAACGATGACGACCGGAAGACTCATCAATGCAAGTGTCAAAGCTCCAGCAATCAACGTCGAACCGAAGCCCATATTACGAACGAAGAACGTTAATCCGAGTAAACCAAAGACGATCGACGGAACACCTGCGAGGTTCGAGATATTGACCTCGATGAACGATGTCATCCGACTCTTTTTTGCATATTCTTCTAAATAAATTGCTGCTCCAACACCAATGATGAAAATCATCGGGATGATCAGGAGCATCAAGAAGATCGATCCCATTAACGCTGGATAGATTCCGGCACGTTCCGCACGACGAGATGGTGCGTTTTGTAGAAATTCAAGTGATAACCACGAAGCACCGTCACGGATGACGCCGAATAGGAGAATACCTAAGACGACGAGACCGAAAAACAGACCGACGAGGAAAATGACTTTCGTTACATTGTTGACGACGAGGCGTTGGCTAATGGATTTCTTAACTGCGACCGGGTCGATGAATTTTTTTGTGACAGGTTGCTTTTCTGGTAAGGCCATCTTAATACTCCTCTCTGAAGCGGCGTGTGATCCAGTTCGCGAGTAAGTTCATCAATAACGTAAAGACGAACAAGAGCGTACCAACCGCATAGATACTGTAATATTCAACTGTTCCAAATCCAGCATCGCCTAAAGCGACCTGAACGATATACGCAGTCATCGTCTGGACCGGCTCGAGTGGATTAACAGCAGCTGTCGGATTCGAACCACCAGCGATCGTCACGATCATCGTCTCACCAATCGCCCGAGACATTCCGAGTACGATTGAAGCAATGATTCCGGACAAGGCAGCGGGAACAACGACTTTTAATGCGACTTCAAGACGTGTCGAACCAAGAGCAAGCGCACCGTCACGAATTTTTTTAGGAACAGAGCTCATCGCATCCTCAGAAATCGAGGCGATCATTGGAATGATCATGATACCGACGACGATCCCCGGACTGAGCGCATTGTAGATTTGAATGCCTGGAATTAATTTAACGAGTAGTGGTGTGACGAACGTCAACGCGAAGAATCCGAAAACGATCGTCGGAACACCAGCTAAGACTTCTAAAATCGGTTTTAAGATACGGCGTGCACGGTCTGACGCATACTCACTTAAATAAATCGCAGACGTGAGGCCGATCGGCACGGCAACTAGCATCGCAATCACGGTAATCTCAAGTGTACCGACGACGAGCGGCCAAATCCCATACTCTGGTTGAGAGTTCAGTGGATACCAGCTCGTACTGCCGAAAAATTCCTTGAACGGAACGACTTCAAAGAAATGCTCGGTTTCAATGACTAACGTGAGAATGATGCCGATGGTCGTAACGACCGAGACGAACGCACACAGAAATAAAACGATCGGCATGATGCGTTCCATGACGTTTTTCACACTGAATTTTTGCTGTCGGTTCTGTTGAATCAGCTCGCGAACCGATTTATTGGGTGTTGAATTCATCCTTCTTCGCTCCCTACTCCTTCTTGACATGAGAACGGGACCCAACCGGTACAGACTTCCCCGGTTGGGCCATCCTCATGACTCGATGATTATTTCATTGCATCTTCGATTGCTTTTGTGTTTTCATCGTAACGATCTTGTGGCATTTTGATATAACCGACTTCTTCAGCTAAATCTCCAGCGTTTTCGTTCGTGAATTTCACGAAGTCTGCCACCTGTTTTTTATCGTTCAATGATTTGTTGTTGACGTACGTGTAGATTTCACGTGACAGCGGGTAAGATAAATCCTTGATTGTTTCTGGTGTTGGATCGACAGCATCTTTTCCTTCAGCTGAAAGTGGTACTTCTTTTAACTTATCTTTATTTTCAGCGTAGTAGGCATAACCGAAGTAACCAATCGCACCTTTCGTTCCTTCAACCCCTTTGACGAGTACGTTATCGTCCTCAGACAGTTGAACGTCTTTACGCATGTCTTTCTTCTCAAGTACTTTTTCAGAGAAGAAGTCGAATGTTCCTGAATCTTTCCCTGGGCTGAAGAACTTCAGTGGTTCAGCCGGATAAGAAGAATCAACATCTTTCCAAGTCTTAACGTTTGGATCGAGCCAAATCTTTTCGAGTTGATCAAGCGAGAGTTCTTTTACCCATGTATTATCTTTGCTGACTGCAACAGTTAGACCATCATATGCAAGTGAAAGTTTTGTATATTCGATGTTGTTCTTTTTCGCTTCAGCTGCTTCTTCTTCTTTAATTTCACGCGATGCGTTCGAAAGATCCGTTTCACCGACGACGAAGCGTTTGAATCCGCCACCCGTACCAGAGACACCGACTGTGACATTTACGTCAGGTTGTTCCGTTGAATATTCTTCACCGACAGCTTCCATGATCGGGAAGACTGTAGAAGAACCGTCGATTGCGATTTTCCCTTTTAAATCAGATGAACTAGCAGAACCGCCTTTATCGTTACCACATGCTGCCCCCACTACTGCGATTGATGCTACCGTTGTAATGAGTGCTGTTTTTTTCATCCAAGACATGATTAATTTTCCTCCTCGAAAGTATGTCGCTGACGATGCTACGACTTTTTATCCGTTTTCCTTACAAGACTTATACTACGGATGAACTATTAAAACGAAATGAATCCAACGTAAAAGAATTGTAAAGGCGTGTTTTTTAGTGTTTACAATTCGAAATCCATTACAAAAAAAGGTCAATACAAACAAAAAAACGAGAGTGATTGCTCACCCTCGCTTAGTTTCTAGTTAATTTGGCTTAGTCTGCCACGGTACGTCCTTTACGTTGAAGTACGCTTTGACAAGATCATGACCGATTTTCGAGTTGACAGTCTCTTGTTCCATGTAAGGAAGGAACACGGCCCACGCCATCTCTGGATTGTCATACGGTGCCCAACCGACAAGATTCGAGTTCAATGAACGAACCGGTTGCCCGCTTCCGTCACGTAAGGCGATTCCGTCATCCCCATAGACGCTGACCTGTGCAGTACCTGTTTTTGCTGCAGCATCGATTCCAGTTTGTGCGATGACTTTGGCTGTACCACGCTCACCTTTTACAACACGGTGCAACCCTTCCCGGACATGATCAATATTATCTTGACTGACTTCAATCCGGTTCAGATAATTCGTTTTAAAGCTGTAATCGACTTTTTTCGTACCCTTTTCAATCGAGTTCGACGCCAATACTTCTTTTAAGAAGTGAGGCTGAACTCGATAACCACCGTTCGCAAGTGTTGAAATGTACTGCGCGACTTGAAGCGGCGTAAAGGCATCGTACTGACCAATGACTCGGTCCATCAACAACGTGACACGGTCTGGCGTCCCTTGAACACCTTTTGCTTCGTAAGGCAAATCAACACCTGTCGTCACCCCAAGACCGAACTGACTATAGTAATTCTGCATGATGGCAGCTGCTCCATCCACGCTCGCACCAGCAATCCCATTGCTCGGATATTTCGCCATCCGCATCGCAATGTTAAACATATAGACGTTCGACGAGCGCTCAAGCGCCGTTAAATCCGTAATCGGTCCCATGTTAACATATGATCCTTTTTTTGTACCTCCGATTGTGATCGGCGCATCGTTGATGACTTCGTTTTGACGAATGACACCTTCCTGTAGTCCCATCGCAACTGTCGCACCCTTGATCGTTGAACCGATTTGAAGAGACGTCAAGACATTATTAATCGCTACATCCGTGAACTTCCCAGTCGAAGGATCAAGCTTTTGACCTGACATCGCTAAAATCTCACCAGTTTGTGGATTCATGACGACGGCATATCCTTCTTTTAAATAACGACTACCCATGCCACGACCCATTTTGATCGCTTGTTGCATGATTTGATCTACTTTTTTATTGTATTCCGCATCAACGGTTAGAACGAGGTCCTTCCCGGACTCGCCTTCTTCACGTTTTGGATCACCGACCGGTTCTCCATTAAACGTTTCGTACACATCGTATGCCGGTTTCCCGCGCAGAAGATCTTCGTACTGTTGCTCAAGGAACGAAGTCCCGACACGATCATTCAAACTATATCCTTTTGCTTTGAACTCCGCTTGTTGTTCTGCCGGAATCTTCGAGTACTTTCCGAAGATGTTTCGAAGTGTTCCTTCATACGGATAAGAGCGTTCGTAAAACGGTTCAACCGATACACCTTTCAAATCTTCTAAATTTTCATCGATGATTGCCATCTCTTTTGCAGACGCACCGAGCTTGACGAGTTGTGGATCAAGCGCATAACCGACTTCCATGTTATGTTTGATCGCAATGACTTCCATCGTCTTATCATCGTAATCAATATCTTTTTTCGTGATCGCATCCAGGCGGATTTGATCTTGTTCCGCAATCGAAAGCTTACTTTGTGCTTCCGTTGAAGGATACTTCTTTTTCACTGCTGCTTGGTAACGACGATCCGACTCTTCCGTGTTCGTCGCGACCCAAAAATCCTTGATGTCACGTTCCGTGACTTTCCAGTCTTTTTTAGGCAGATCAATGATTGCTGCGAGACGCTGCGCGATTTCAATACGTTCATCTACTTTCGTCGATTGTGCGCGACGATATACAATGGAGTATTTAGAAATTGTATCGACAAGTAGACGACCATCCCGGTCATAAATCTTACCACGTGGTACTTCATACTTTGATGCAGTCATCTCCGTTTTTTGGACTTCCCGCGAAATTTTTTCACCATTGACGATTTGAACGACTCCTAGACGGAAAATCAAAATCGCAAACAATAAAAAAACGACGAAGAACATTAAATTCAGACGAAGCGGCAGATGATTACGCCGTCTTCCTCGTACGGTGATTCGTTTAGCCATGGCGTACTCCCCTATCGTTCAAAAGTCATCTTGTTTCATTATATAGAAGGAAACTTTCCATAACAACCTATCCCATGATTTTCCGCATTAAAAAAAGCGTATCGTTCACAATTGAACGATACGCTTCTTTCCATTACTTCGCGTCAGCGTAAAGCTTCGCTACGTGGTCCCAATCAACGACGTTGAAGAATGCATTGATGTAATCCGGACGACGGTTTTGATAGTTGAGATAGTATGCATGTTCCCAAACATCAAGACCAAGGATTGGCGTTTTGCCTTCCATGACTGGTGTATCTTGGTTTGGAGTCGAAACGACTGCCAATTTCCCACCGTCAACGATCAACCAAGCCCAACCAGAACCGAAACGAGTTGTTGCTGCTTTTGCGAACGCATCTTTAAATGCATCAAATGATCCGAATGCTTCGTCGATTGCTGTTGCAAGTTCCCCTGTTGGAGCAGCGCCATCGTTCTTCTTCAACAATTTCCAGAAGAATGAGTGGTTCCAGTGACCGCCACCGTTGTTACGGACTGCAGTTTGAATGTTTGCTGGGAGAGCATCCAAGTTTTGAAGAAGTTCTTCAAGTGACTTTCCTTCATGTTCTGTACCCTCAAGCGCCGTATTCACGTTCGTGACATACGTGTTGTGGTGTTTCGTGTGGTGAATCTCCATCGTACGAGCATCGATATGTGGCTCAAGCGCATCATAAGCGTAGCCGAGTTCTGGTAATTCAAATTTTGACATGTTCATGTCCCCCTTTGTGCTATTTTCGAAAACTTCAATACCCTTTAAGACTAGCAAAAGTACCTGTGTTGACGCAAGTCAAGACCCTCGGATTTACTCGACTTCTTGCGGAGCAAAAACAGAGACGCCTCCGCCCGGAACCGGGAAGACACCAAATCCTTCTTCGTCAATCACGACTGGATGATCTTGATGGTTTGTATAGTCGAACCATTCTTGACCCGCACGCTCTTCACCGACGAACATGCGTTTCTCGCACATGTCGGCGTTCGAAAGCAACACGGCACAACCTGAGTTCTCGATTTCATCGACACCAAGACGAACCCAGCCTACACAGTGCGGGTCATCAAGATAATCCTGTTGTTCTCCGTATGCTTTATGATAGCGCGTATAGAGCAGGGCATTGATCATCTCTTTTTTTCCTTCGACAGGGGTCGGTCCTTGGACGCCATAGTAATCCCCGTAAAAGACACATGGATATCCGTCCTTACGTAACAAGATCGCTGCATAGGCATGTTGCTTGAACCAGTCATCCACCCATGATTCTAGCGACTCGCCAGGCTGTGAATCGTGATTGTCGACGAACGTCACGGCATTCGTCGGATGCGACTCGACGAGCGTATCCGCAAACAATGTCGTTAAATCAAATTTTTCTCCCTGCTTGGAAGCTTCATGGAATTTATAATGAAGCGGAACATCAAACAAATCAATCGTGTAGTCGACACTGTCTAGGAAATGACGGCAATCGTCGAGATCTGACTTCCAAAACTCGCCGACCATGTAAAAATCGCCTTCGCTGCTTTCCATCATCGATTTCGCGAATTCACGGACAAATTCATAGTTGATATGCTTGATTGCATCAAGACGGAAGCCTTGGCAATCGATCGTGTCCTTGAACCAGTGTCCCCAACGGATCATTTCTTCCCGTACCGTCGGATGATTGTAGTCGATGTTTGCAAACATGAGGTAATCATAATTGCCGAACTCATCATCTACTTGGTTGTTCCAATCTTTATTATTTCCGGAAATCTTAAAGATTCCTGTTTTTTCTTCGCGCGCGTCAAAATCCGTTCCATTGAAGAATTCGTGTGTCCAGACGAAATCCGAATACTTTCCATTACGACCTGGGAAAGTAAACTTCGTCCACGCATCGATTTCAAACTCTTCTGAAATTTCTTTCGATCGGTCTTCTGGATTGACTTCCACTACTTTAATCGTTTCGAGTTCGTCTGCTGCAGCTTTATGGTTCATGACAACATCCGCATAAACAGCGATATCGTTCTCATGGGCAACTTCGATTGCTTCGACCAGTTCATCCTTTGTGCCATATTTCGTCCGGACCGTTCCTTTTTGATCGAACTCGCCTAAGTCATAGACATCATAGATCCCGTATCCTGTATCTTCATCCGACTGACCTTTCGATGCTGGGGGAATCCACACGGACGTGATGCCAGCAGCACGCAATTCAGGCGCTCGTTCTTTCAAACGTTGCCAGTGCTTTCCATCATTCTCTACATGCCACTCGAAAAACTGCATCATCGTATGGTTACGTTCCATCTCTCTTCGCTCTCCCTTAGTTACTATAGTATGAATATTATTACAATACCTTTACTATTCCCCGAGCGAACAAAAATAAACGCTTCCCGTTTGCAACGAGAAGCGTTCAACCAAATGGACCCTGCAGGACTCGAACCTGCGACCGGACGGTTATGAGCCGTCAGCTCTAACCAGCTGAGCTAAGGGTCCTTAAGTAATAGTAGCGGCGGAGGGAGTCGAACCCACGACCTCACGGGTATGAACCGTACGCTCTAGCCAGCTGAGCTACACCGCCATGATGTATGTTTCTTACTCTTATTAGATTACGAGATGTGACGAAACTTGTCAATATGCTATTTCAAAAAAATAAACAGCTGATTTCATTTTTTTCGAAATCAGCTGTTTTAAAATAAGTCTACGCTTAGTTCATTAATGCTGTCCGCTGTTCAAGGACGAGATCCGTGATGTTCACCGCGTGATCGCCGATTCGTTCAAGGTTTGAAAGTAAGTCGACGAAGATCATTCCCGCTTGTCCTGTACATTCACCAGCATTCACGCGAAGTACATGCTGTTTACGGAATGAACGTTCGAATGCATCAAGTTTCCCTTCAAGTTCAAGAACTTTTCGTGCCCGCGTGACATCGTCTTCTTCGACGGCGCGAATCGCACAAGCGACGATTTCTTGTGTCAGGACATACATCTCATCAAGCTCTCGCTTCGCAGATGTGGTGAACTGAATCCGGTTGACGATCTGGAAGTCGATTAATTCAACGATATTCTCAACATGATCACCAATCCGCTCAAAGTCATTGACGGCGTGCATCAATAACGAATGATCGTTTGATTCACGTTCTGATAAATCATGTGCTGCTATTTTAACGAGATAACTCGTCACTTCTGTATTCAGGTAGTTGATCGCATATTCAATCTGCTCGGATTCTGAAACATCTTTTTTATCATGCGATTGCGTGTAACGGTGTGCTTTTGCAAGTGCGTCTTTTGAGAATTCACCCATACGCAAAACTTCAAGTTTCGCTTGGTTTAAGGCAAGCGCAGAAGATTGATTTAAGATGTTTTGATCGAGATGACGCGGTTTTGAATCGATCGTCGTATCCGTACCTGGTACGATTTTTTGAACGAGCCATGCGATTTGTGCGATGAACCAACATTGAATCAATGTGTTGACGACATTGAACGTTCCGTGTGCAAAAGCAATTTGCATTTTCGGTTCTAAACCAAGCGCGTCTGTAATCCATGCGATGAAGCTTGAGAACACTGGTAATGCGATCAAGAACAAAATTGTTCCGATGATATTGAAGATGACGTGTGCGGCGGCTGTCCGTTTGGCTGCGATCGACGCACCAAGTGCTGCAAGTACTGCCGTAATCGTTGTTCCAATGTTATCACCGAACAAGACCGGTAGTGCCGCTTTGATATCGATCATGTCACCAGCATACAACTCCTGTAAGATACCAATCGTCGCAGATGACGACTGAACAAGAACTGTAAAGATAGTTCCGACGAATACACCAAGCAATGGGTTATCCGACATCGAGACAGTCAACTCTCGGAACCAGGCACTTGATTCGAGCGGAGCCATCCCGTCCCCCATCAATGTGAGACCGTAAAACAATGCACCGAAACCAAAGAAAATCTGTCCGATATACTGAACACGTTCTTTATTGAAGAAGAAGATCAAGAAAGCACCAATGGCGATTGCCGGAAGTGCCGCTTCTTTAACATTGAACCCGATGATAAAGGCCGTGATCGTCGTACCGATGTTCGCTCCCATGACGACACCAATTGCTTGTCGTAAATTCATCAGACCTGCACTCACGAGTCCGACGACGATGACAGTCGTACCGGATGACGATTGAATCAATATCGTGACGACGATACCTGCTAAGATACCTAATAGTGGATTCGTCGTATACTTATCGAGGATATAACGTAATCGGTCTCCCGCTGTTTTTTGGAGACCATCTCCCATATACTTAATACCGAAAAGGAAAATCCCAAGTCCACCGATGAAGGTAAAAATCATTTCCTGCAAATCATAGTTCATCTTGCCAGCTCCTTTATTTGATGTGGATTGATGTGTTTGTAAAGTTTATTTTTTCGACCCCCCTATTATGTAAAGGTCTGATGAACTTGTAAACAGTTTTCCCGACATCCAATTGTTAAGGTTTTATTAATCTGTACCACTACAATAATTCCTTTATTTATGAACAAATAGACAAACCAAAAAATCTGTTATAAAACAATGGAAAGAGTGATATTCTTGTCTTTTTTACGTCAACTCATTAATTACTTACAAACTTCATTAATTCCAAACCGCTCGTTTTTACGACTTCGTCTATCAGATGTTTCTTTGTATTTCTGTGGATTGGCTTGGATTTCACTATGGACGACGATCATCGATTCCTTCTTTTTACAAAAAAATATTCCAATCGTGATTTGGTTCGTTCTCCACTTCATCTTCATCGCTATTGCGGTCTTACTGTATTTGCTCTTGATGGCATATTTGACGAAAGGATTCGTTCGTCTGTTACTCCCCCGCCCATGGGCATATCGTCAGACGTTCCCTTATACGGTTGCAACGAATCTATGGACCTTCCCCCTTGGCATGCTTCTTTACCAATTGGGGCATCATCAAATAGGAGTCGCTTTACTTATCCTCGGGCACTTCATTTACACGTTGGTGCCATTATGGATTGCCCGTTCCCCGAAACCTCGCGCGTCACGTAAATCTCGATGAGTATCAAAATCAGGCGTCCGACGGATTGACGGACGCCTTACTTTCATTAAACAATTGTAAATGTTCGATTTTCGTTCTTGTTTCTCGATTTTTAGGGAATAGTTCGATATGATAGAAAAGGTAAACATAAACAATATGGCGGTATGCCACAAAAGGAGATTTTCGATATGCCGAAAATGGTCCATCGCTCTAAGACTCGTCCCGTTCGTGTAGGGGACCTTGTCATTGGTGGAAATAATGAAGTCATCATCCAAAGTATGACGACAACTAAGACACACGACGTCGAAGCGACAGTCGCTGAAATCCTACGTCTTGAAGAAGCTGGTTGCCAAATCGTCCGCGTCGCTTGTCCAGAAGAACGTGATGCGCTCGCACTTGCAGAAATCAAAAGCCGAATCAACATCCCGCTTGTCGTAGACATCCACTTCAACTATAAACTCGCGCTCATGGCGATCGAAGCTGGCGTCGATAAAATCCGGATCAACCCAGGTAATATCGGTCGCCGCGAAAAAGTCGAAGCCGTCGTGACAGCAGCAAAAGCGAAAAACATCCCAATCCGTATTGGGGTAAACGCTGGTTCACTCGAAAAGCACATTCTCGAAAAATACGGTTATCCAACAGCACGTGGTATGGTCGAAAGTGCCTTGCACCACATCAAGATCCTTGAAGACCTCGACTTCCATGACATCATCGTTTCATTGAAAGCATCAGACGTACAGTTGGCGCTTGAAGCATATCAACTTGCTTCTGAATCGTTTGACTATCCACTTCACGTAGGGATTACGGAATCGGGTCCACTTCGTTCTGGTTCATTAAAATCAGCAGCAGGACTTGGAGCGATCCTCTCACGCGGAATCGGAAATACGGTTCGTGTATCTCTTTCAGCGGACCCTGTCGAAGAAGTAAAAGTCGCAAAAGAAGTCTTGAAATCATTTGGTCTCGCAGCCAACGCTGCGACATTGATCTCATGTCCAACATGTGGTCGGATCGAAATCGATTTGATGTCGATCGCTGCAGAAATCGAAGACTATATCGAAAATATCCAAGCGAACATCAAAGTTGCTGTTCTTGGTTGTGCAGTCAACGGTCCTGGTGAAGCACGTGAAGCCGATATCGGTATCGCCGGCGCTCGTAACGAAGGATTGTTGTTCCGCCACGGAGAAATCATTCGTAAAGTACCAGAAGCAACAATGGTCGAAGAATTGAAAAAAGAGATCGATGCCATCGTCCTCGAAAAACAGGCTGAAAAAGAAGCCGAAAAAGCAAATCACGTATAAGATAGGGCTCCTCTTTGATGAGGAGTCTTTTTTCGTATCTCGATTTCGACTATGTTATACTAAGTGAAGAAAAATTCTTAGAACGTGGGTGACTGTAAATGAAAATTGGAATCGACATCGATGGAACGATCACACATCCATCCTCTTGCTTCACTTACATGAATAAACATCTCGGAACGTCGATTGACTTCAATCAGGCGTCTGAATATGAATTGCATACGTATACGGATATGAATCAAATCGAATTTTGGGACTACATGGTGAACTCCGGTCACGAGTCAGGAATTTATCGTGAGTCCATCCCTCAAGAACATGTTCGCCACCACTTATGGAATTTGCGGAAGCAATATGATCTCCATTACGTGACAGCACGATCGGAACTCGTTCGTCCTGTAACTGAAGAGTGGATCAAACAACATGAACTTCCTCTTGATTCCTTAATCATGACGGGATCACACGACAAAGTACAAGTCGTCCGTGATTTATCACTCGATTTGTTTATGGAAGATCGATTAGAGAATGCTGTGCAGATTGCAGAAGATACATTCATCCCTGTGATTTTGTTCGACGCACCTTATAACCGTAAAGCCGTACCGAATAATGTTATTCGTGTCGCTTCATGGAATGAGGCTGTTCAAGAGATTCAAAAATTTGCACCGATTCGTTAAAACAGCCGATTAGGCTGTTTTTTCCGTTTTTCATGTTATTGAACTCTGAGATATCTTACAATGATTTTCGTTTTAAATTTTAAAATAGGAAGTGCTTCATGATGCTTGCTACAGTGAATATCTTTTTTGTTAATATTTGTATTATTTTTCTCGTTTCTACGTTCGCCTTTTATCTGCTTCGTGATCGTTTACCGATTCAACCCGACTCGATGATATCTACTCGGCTGTATTTTGGTTTTGCTAATGGGATCACCGGTATTCTTCTTATGCATCATGCGATTGATTTAAACGGCGCACTGATTGATTTGCGTTTATTACCTCTCGCTTTATCCGCTTTATTCGGTGGTAACATCAGTATCACAGTGACGGGATTAATGCTTTTGATTTATCGTTTTTTAATCGATAATGGCGATTCTATAAATGCCTTACTTAGTTCTGTCATGACGCTACTCGGTTTTTTGATGCTGTCATTTATTTGTCGTCGGTTCATTACACGGCAAGGATATTTTTTTACCGCCATCGTGACAGTCGGTTCTCTACTTGTTCTTTGGCGACTGATTACGAGTAATTCCCCTGTAGATGCCTGGAGGACGATTTATATTCCTTATTTCATCTTAACGATTGGCGGAGCCTTTTTGTTTTATCGTTTGTCACTACTCCTGCAACAACATTTTGTTCTTTACTCTTATCAATCCTATCTCGCTTCGACCGATCAATTAACAAGGCTTGCGAATCGACATGTCATTTTGGAAAAGGTCACGACGCTTGAAAAAAACAGAGCTTCTTGGGGCGTCATCTTGTTTGACTTAGATCACTTCAAGAGTGTGAATGACACACATGGTCACGCCGGCGGCGACGCCGTCTTGCGCCATTTTTCGATTGTATTGAATGAACATTGTCCCGCACCTATCACGGTTGGTCGATATGGCGGTGAAGAGTTCATCGTCATCATTCCAGATTGTGACCTTTACGAACCTATTCATTTAGCAGAAACAATCGTGGCAGCCGTTCAACAAACGCCATTTGTCATGCAGGATCACGCTGTATCGATCACGGTATCTGCTGGAATTGCTTACGCTCATCATCAACCCGCTGAAACGGTCTTCAAGCAAGCAGATATTGCTTTGTATGAAGCAAAAACACAAGGTCGAAATCAATATCGACTGTACCAATCATAAATACTGTATGAAAAAGCCACTTCTCTCCGAAAGGTTCGGACTGAAGTGGCTTTTTAGGGATTAATGAATCGTTCCTTCATTCGTTTTTTGTAGTAGACAGATGATTTCTTCGAGTGGTACCGGTTTAGCGAAGAAGTAGCCTTGGAACAAATGAATCCCGATTTCTTTGGCAATGCGTACTTCTTCTCCCGTCTCTACCCCCTCGACGATACATTCGACATGCATCGACTGACTCAATTGAAAAATCGACTCAAGGATCGATTGTCGTTTCTCTGATGCTCCGATTTGTTCAATGAATTGCTTTGGAATCTTTAATTGACGTAACGGTAATAAACGTTCGAGGACGTGATACGAGGCATGACCAGTCCCGAAATCATCAAGAGAAACTGGAAAATCGAGTGTTTTGATGCGCTTGAGCGCTCGATGAATCGATTGACTCTCAAAATCAAGCGACTGACTTTCCGTGATCTCGATCTTAATCTGTTGCGGCTTTAGTGCATACTTGAGTAGCGTTCGTTCAATGAATGGCATGAATGACTCACTCGTCAATTGTCGTGGCGATACGTTAACCGATAAGGTAAATTCATCCGGAACGAGACCGATCAATGCTTTACGCGTCTTACACCCTTCCTCAAAAATCCATTCTCCTAGACGAATCATCAAGTCACTTTTTTCAGCAATCGGGATGAAGACGGATGGTCGATCAGCTCCTTGCAACGAGGTCTTCCAGCGAACCAATGCTTCAAGACCAATGAATTGTTCTGATCGAACATCGTACTGCAATTGATAGACGAGGTGAAAGTCCGTTTCAATATTAGCCTGTGCTAATGATTGTGCTGCTTTGACTCGCAATTCTTGATCCTTTCGCCAGGCTTGGTCAATGCACATCACACGTTCATTTTGTTGAGCGGCTTCCTGTAGCGCAGTCAATAACTGCTGTACTCGACGCTTCCGATTGTCCGTCGCCCCTTCTCCATTATCGATGACTATGGATATGTTGACGTAGACATGATGCCCTTCGATTTCGTAAGGTATGGAAATTTCTTGACTCAATTTTTCCATCGCTTCCTTACATGCCACCTTGTCCGGCTTTTTCATGACGATCAATAACGTTCCTGCTTCGATTCGAGCAAACGCTTGATAAGGAGGTAGTTTTCGCTTGAGCCGTTCAATACATGCTCGTAACACTTGTGACTGAATGTCTTCTCCAAAATACCGTGCCAACTCATAATAATTTTCTAAATGAATCCCGACAAAAATGAGCTGTTTTTCAGGTCTTGGGAAATCGACTTCGTTCAATCCTTGACGATTCAAAACACCTGTTTCTTCGTCACAGCGTGCCGTATCGTGTAGTTGTATCGCCAAATCATTCAAACGATTTAAATTACGGATATGCAAGTGATTGATGACAAGGGCAATGGAAACACCAATTATAATCATGCCAATTCGTCCATAATGATCAGTCGGATCAATTTTCACCGTCACGTTATCGGCATTCCACATGACGTAAAAACTAGTTGCGATGGCAATGATGATGGCGTACCACATCATGATTCGTTGATACGAAATCAAAGCGATCATTAAAAACAAAAAACTGCTAGCCCAAACGGTGACCGCCGCATAAGGTAAAAAACTAATCGAAGTGATTGGAACAACGAGCAACATCAAGGACAATAAGTGGGTTTGCAACACCACGTCCATCTTACGACGACTGATATAAAAAATAAAAATCCCCATGAGGACTAAAAATGAAATAATGACAGAACGACTTAAATATGCATTCTTTATCGTCTCTTCCGTCGTCGTATAAATGATTAAAGCGCCAACAAGCATCATGAAAAGGGCAAAATTTCCGATCCACCATTGTTGTTTCCGAACAATGTCCTCCATGTATTTCCCTCCTTTCCATTAGTTTTTTCGTATATAGGTTTCGACATCGCTTGATGATACTCCTATCGTATCGAATGTGTCAATTCTTTCCTAAAAAGAAAAGTCTTCCCTCATACATGTCGTGGAAGACTTTTCTCTAACATTTATTGTCCTATAACCCAAATCGTCCTAACTCTTCGATGACATCCGTTGCTAACAAACTACTTGGATGTAATCGTCGTTCAACTTGTTTTGAAGCACACGCATACCACTCCGCTCCTAGCGCTAGCGTTTTTTCGACATCTCCTGATGGATGTTGCGCAAGGAGACTCGTTAAAATTCCAAACAAGGTATCCCCGCTTCCTCCCTTTGCGAGACCACTCGATGCACCAGAGATGACAAACCCACCTCCATTTGGTTTAGCGATTAAAATAACATGGGATTTCAAAACGACAGTTACTTGATGCAAGACGGCATACTCAGTTGCTTGACCGAATAGATCATCTTGAATACTTGCAACAGTCTGATTCGTCATCCGAGCGAATTCGCCAATATGCGGTGTGACGATGATCGGCGCGGTTCGTTCTGGGTAACTTTCTTTTATTAGTGCTCCGGCATCTAATACTACCGGTAAATCACTCTCAAGTAGATGATCCACCCATGTTTCGGCTACTTCTTGCGATAAACCAGGACCGATTCCAACTGCTGATATGGAAGATAGCACGTTCTGAATCGCCGGTAACGTCTGGTCCACGACCATCGCTTCCGGTGCTTGGACGACGATCCCCTGTTTCGCAAGTGACGTCGTCGCGACTTGTAGTTTACCGACTCCCGTTCTTAGGGCTGCCCGCGTCGCGAGTTGGATGGATCCCGGCATCGTGTCACTTCCTCCAATCAATAATGCCGTTCCGTATGTCCCCTTGTGACCGTATGGTTCCCGCTTAAACAAGGAAGCCAGATCCTTCGGTGAGACGCGCCATTCACCAAAAGCCGGTAATCCGATATCTAGCGTTTCTGATTCTCCATAAAACGGTGCCGTCCGTATCAAAAAGGTAGATCGTTTCATCGCATGCAATTGAAATGTCGCATCTGCTCGAATCGCTATCTCTTTGAATCCTATAGTATGGTCCGTTGGCACACCGCTCGGTACATCTATTGCATAGATGCGTGCTCCTTGCTGCTTTTGTTCCGATACGAATGTACACTGCGCCTCGAATTCCGGATTAATCCGACCTGGATCAAATCCAGTACCGTATAAGGCATCCAAAATGACATCATATCGACCACATGGTTTTTCGGCTACAAGTCCGAACGCTTCTGCATAATGAGTATGAATCGTTGCAATATCCGAACGACTCTTTCCAAACGGAGTGAATAGCGTGACATCGAATCCGTCACGTATCAGTTCGCGACCAATGACATAACCATCCCCACCATTATTGCCGGTTCCACACAAAATTAGTATTCGTTCCCTCTTCGAATGGCGCGTTTTAATCTGTGTTGCGATCTGACTTCCGGCTCGCTCCATTAACACCTCGAGCGGTAGCCCAGATGTCCGTGCCCACTCATCAATTTGTCGTGCTTCCTGTGTATCATAAATCATCATCTCATCACCTCTGTTCGACTATTCCCGTTTTAATCAGGACTAGTCGTATAAAAACAAAAAAGAGAACGTCCCGAATGGACGTTCCCTTCTATTTAAGACGTCAAGCGTTGACAATTCGCACAACGTCCATAGATTTCGAATTTATGATCTTCGACTTCAAAACCAGTCTCTTGAGCGGGTGAAATCCACTCCATCGGGCAGACATTCAACGTCTCCGTCTTGCCACAGATTCGGCATATCAAATGATGATGGTGATGACCGGAAGCACAGGCAGCCCGATATTTCATCTCACCGTCTAATTCCGTCACTTCTAATAAGTCGATTTCCGAAAAATCATTCAAGTTTCGATAAATCGTATCATAACTTAACGAAGGATGAGACGTCCGGAGAGCTTCTGCCACTTCCCGCGCACTGACATACCGATTCACTTCAAACAGATACGATAGCAAATCCAGACGTTTCGGTGTCATTTTAAACCCAGAAGCCTTCATTCGTTCACGCGCTTGTTCGATGTTCGTCTTCATGTGTTTTACCTCCTATCCAAAAACGTTCTAATAGCATGACGATGATCAGTTCGAGCACGGCAAGTAGGACAATCATTCCGCCGGGTGCTAAATCAAACTGATAAGCCAGGATGAGTCCAAGTACTGTTGCAATCTCACCGAAGATGATAGCTAAAAAGATCGTCGTCTTAAAACTTTTTGCAATTCGAAGTGCTGCCGCAACCGGCAACGTGATTAAGCTCGAGACAAGTAAAATCCCGACGATTCGCATACTAATCGCGATCACAAGCGCAACGACGATCATAAAGAGAATGTGAACTAAACGAAGTCGGATTCCCGAGACACGTGCCTGTTCCTCGTCAAATGAGAGGAACAACAATTCCTTATAAAAGGCAAAGACGAAGATGACGACCACGACCGTCACGATAAGAATCGTGTACACATCCGTTAAGGCAACAGCCGAAACCGTTCCAAATAAGAAGGAGACGAGATCCATTGAAAAGCCGTTCGCAAGACTAATGAATGTCGCACCGAGCCCCATCCCTGTTGCCATGATGATCGGAATCGCGAGTTCTTGAAAATGCTTATATTTAGCGCGCAACCAATCAATCGTCAGTGCCGCGATGACCGACGTCACGATTCCTAAGTACAGTGGATTTAAGTCCGCTAATTGCGCGACCATACCAGAAATCAAGAGACTGAGTGCAATCCCAGCTAACGTGACGTGCGAAAGTGCATCTGCGATCAGGCTCATCCGCCGGACGACGACGAACGAGCCAATCAATGGGGCCGTGAATCCAATTAAAATGGCAGCCACTAAAGCATACTGTAAAAATTTTAACGTCATGAATGCTTCGATCATTGGACACTCTTCCCTTCGTGAACGAGGACACGTCCCGGAACTGGATAGAGGGAGCGGATCGTCTGTTCATCTAGTTCCCAATACTCTTTAATGCCACAGTTACAACCTAAACGTCCATCGACCAAATGAATGACATCCGTGACGAGTTTGCTGACGAAATGGATATCATGTGTCACAAGGACGAACGTTCGCCGTTTATCTCGACGCAGTTCTTCAAGAATTTCATAAAATTCTTTCACGTATCGCTGATCGACACCAACAGTTGGTTCATCTAAGATCATTAAGTCCGGATCGTTGACGAGCGCGCGCGCGATGAAGACGCGTTGTTGTTGACCGCCGGACAAGTCGCCGACTTTTGAATCACGGCGTTCCCACATTCCGACTGTTTCAAGGGCAGTCCGTACTTTGTCTCGATCATCGCGTGACAAACGACGAAAAAGTCCTTTTTTAGCATACAACCCCATCTCGACGACTTCTGCGACAGTTACCGGGAAACCCGAGTTAAACGAAGCTGCTTTTTGCGAGACATAGCTGATTCGCCACCATTCATTGAATTGCGATTGGGGTTGTCCGAATAAGCGAATCGTTCCTTTCGGTTGCAATAAACCTAAGATACATTTGATCAGCGTCGATTTCCCAGATCCATTTTCCCCGACGATTGCTAAGAATTGTCCTTGTTGAACCTGAAACGAAACTTGATTCAATACCCGGCGATCTGGATAATCATAGCTGACTTGATCAATCTCGATGATTGGTGTTTCCATTTATTTTCACTCCTTCCGTTTTCGTAAAACGGAATAATTACGTCTTAATCAACTGTCTTATTATAGCGTTCGCTAATTATTGGTGCAACTCTAGCAACTTCCTATCCTCCTTTGAAAATAATCAAGGTACAATAAAGACAGAAACTAGCTGTTTCCGGCTTGTTCAGGAAGGGAAATCTTTTAATGCACGCATCGCAGAGAGGAGTCGAGGTCACTTGAAACAAGAACTTGCAGTTATCGATATCGGTTCCAACTCAATTCGTTATGTCATCTTCCATCCGATCGCTTCTGGTCGTTACATCGAGAAGATTAACATTAAAGTCGTCGCGCGTTTATCTGCTCATATCAATAAAGACGGAGCACTTGACGACGCAGGCATCTCGTTACTCGAAGAAACGTTACATCGATTTTACGAAGTCGGTGTCACCCATGAGGTCGAGGAGACGATTTGTGTCGCGACCGCTGCTATTCGTAATGCGACGAATCGAGAAGCAATTGTTAAATCCGTTACTGAAAACACACCTTTTTCCATTCAGGTTCTAACAGACGAACAAGAAGCATACTATGGTTATTTTGCTATCATCAATTCTACCTTCCTGACAGATGGGTTTTCTGTCGACATCGGCGGTGGTTCCATGGAAGTCACCTTGATCGAAAATCGCGAGATGGTAGCGTATCATAGCTTTCCATTTGGCGCCGTCACATTGACACGGCAATTCGTTTCCGACGAGACACTTAGTGCAAGTGATAAGAAGAAGTTGGTGAAATTCTTACGGGAACAATTCGAATCGATACCATGGCTAAGTGATAAAAAGCTTCCTTTAATCGGTGTCGGTGGTTCTGCCCGAAACTTCGTTCGTATCCATCAATCCAATCAGGATTATCCGCTTCGGAGCGTTCATCAATATCAAATCAAGGCGAAGGAACTCGCGAAAATGGTCGATGATCTGGAAGGGAAATCAGCGAAACAGCTATCGAAAATCGAAGGGTTATCAAAGGATCGAATCGATATTTTCCTGCCGGCATTGATTGCGATCCAAGGGTTAGCTCAACACATCGAAGCGGAAGAATTCATCATGAGCAATCTCGGTCTTCGTGAAGGTCTTGTTTACGAGTTCGACGTGCAGGACGAAGCATACCGCCGGATTGAAAACGTACGTGAGCAGAGCCTCTATCAGCTTGAAAGTGATTATAAGGTCAATCGTGATCGTGCGTCGTATATCGGAACACTTGCTAAATCGATGTACCGTCAACTCGTCACGTTAGACCTGGTATCAGAACGAGCGTCCGATTTACGCCTCCTCGATTCCGCAAGTCGTTTGTTTTATTGCGGTCAATACATTAATCCGGATACGCGATCAGACCAAACGTTTTATTTGTTGACGAACACCGAAATGAATGGCATGACGCACAAGGATCGCGTTGCGCTCTCCCTTGTCAGCTCCTATTCTTCAGCGAAACGGATGCAACAATTAGCAAAGCCGTTCAAAGAATGGTTCACGGAAGAATCACTGGACCGCTTCGACTTACTCGGTTCTTTACTCAAGTTAAGCCATGCCCTCGACGTGACGGAACGAAAAGCTGTCGATCATTTGGAACTGTTCCTTAAAAAGGACCAACTCCAATTCGTCCTCGATACAGGCGATCACGATTATGGATTTGAAGTCGAAAAAGCCGAAAAACAAAAGAAACACCTGGAACGAATCACTGGTTGTACGATTACCTTCGAAACGAAAGGAGATCTTCCTTCATGAAGCTCGACATACCGGAACATTTCAATAATCGTGAGCTCAGCTGGCTCCAGTTCAACGAACGTGTACTGGGTGAAGCTTTTGACACACGCAATCCATTAATGGAACGTTTTAAGTTTCTCGGTATCTTTAGTTCCAATTTAGACGAGTTCTATATGGTAAGGGTCGGTGGCTTAAAGGATGAAGTGCTCGCTGGGTTCAATAAACCGGAAAATAAACAACAGATGACACCTAAACAACAGTTACGTGCGATCGCGTTGAAAACAAAAGAGTTAGTCGATCGGCAATACGAAGCATTTCAAGCAATCAATCAGACGTTATCAGATGAAGGCATTACATTCTTAAAATACGACGCCCTGACTTCAGAACAAACGACCTATGTAAAATCCTTTTTCCGTGAACAAGTCTTTCCGGTACTCACGCCTGTTGCTGTCGATGCCTATCGTCCGTTCCCGATGTTGTCTTCAAAATCACTTAACATCGCAACGGTTCTTGAAGCAGAAGACGGGACGAAACGAAATTTGGCACTCGTACAAGTACCTGCTGTTTTACCGCGATTCGTCGATTTACCGGTAGAAGATGACGAGACGACGGCTGTCATTTTACTCGAAGACGTCATCATCGCCTTCATTGACAGTTTATTTAAAGGCTATCGCGTGTTGTCTGCCATGCCATTTCGGATCACCCGGAATGCCGACCTTCCGTTTCACGAAGAAGGGACACACGATTTATTGAAGTTAATCGAAAAGGAATTAAAAAAACGGCGTTGGGGGGTAGCAATTCGACTTGAAGTCCAAAAAGCTGCCATCAATACTGAACTACTCAACATGCTACGTGATGTACTTGATTTGCAGGAACGCGATATCTTTGCTGTGGATGGTCCGATTGATTTGACGTTCTCCTTCGCCTTCTACAGTCAAATCGGTGTTGAATATGATCATTTGATCTATCAGACGATCATGCCGGTCGACCCACCCGCACTCGATAGTTCAAAAAATCTGTTCAATCAATTACTGGAACGCGACTATCTCTTGCATCATCCGTATCATACGTTTGATCCTATCGTCCGGTTCATCGTCCAAGCGGCTAATGATCCGAACGTCCTTGCCATCAAACAAACCCTTTACCGCGTATCTGGTGACTCACCGATCATTAAAGCCTTAAAAACAGCAGCCGAGAACGGGAAACAGGTCACTGTCCTCGTCGAACTCAAAGCTCGATTCGATGAGGCGAAGAACATCGAGTGGGCAAAGCAGTTAGAAAAAGCCGGCGCTCATGTCATCTACGGATATAGTGATTTAAAGACGCACTCGAAGATCACGCTCGTCGTCCGACTCCACGAAGGAAAGATTCAGCGTTTCGTCCATCTTGGTACCGGCAACTATAATGATTCGACGGCGAAACTATACACGGATGTCGGATTATTGACGGCTCGAGAAGAAATCGCCGAAGATGCGACAAACTTCTTTAACTGGTTGTCCGGATACGGGGAACAACCCGAATGGAACGTCATCCAAACTTCACCGAACGCGATGCTTGAGAAGTTCCTGTCATTGATTGATGAAGAAATCCATCATCATCAAAAACACGGAAACGGTCGAATCGTCGCCAAGATGAATAGTTTAACGGAGAAAGACATCATCTTACGTCTCTATAAGGCATCGCGCGCCGGTGTACAAGTCGAACTTATCGTTCGTGGCGTCTGTTGTCTGCGTCCTGGCATTCCAGGTGTTTCGGAGAACATTCGCGTCATCTCGATCGTTGATCGTTATTTGGAACATTCACGCATCTTCTACTTCCATCATAACGGGCAGGATTTGATGTATGGATCAAGTGCTGACTGGATGACACGCAACATGCGAAAACGGATTGAAATCTTGTTCCCGATTATGGACGAAGAACATAAACAATATCTAAAGGATTGTCTCGCCCTCGCCCTTGCTGATAATGTCAAAGCGCGTGAGCAGACAGCCGCTGGATCCTATTATTACGTTAAAGACGGAAAACAGAGCTGCGAATCACAGTTGCTGATTCTAGATTATACGAGCGGCAAATTAAAACAAAAACCAAGTTTTACAGCTCCATTGAAACAAAAGTGGATCACAATCGAAAAGAAGGATGACAAAGTCATTCTTGATCAAAATGCCACCTGACATTTAAGATATACTTTACTTCAAATGCTGATTACAGCAGAAAGGACGAAATGTATGCTTCAGCAAATCTTGTTATCCCTTCTCGCAGGCGTCATCTGCGGAGTCGTGTTCACCGCATTGAAATTACCAATCCCTGCTCCACCCGTTTTCCCAGCCGTCGTCGGGATCTTTGGTGTCTTCCTTGGGATGAAAATCTATCTATTTTTAGTAGAACGCTTTTTCTAATCTAAATGAAAACAGTTCTCTTTACTGCCAGCGCAGATAGAGAACTGTTTTTTTGATTCTTTTAAGGTTTTAATGATTGGATGATCAGTCATACGAGCTCTGCTTGAATAGAAAAAGCTTTTACTCACTCTCTTCCGTCGCCGCCGCCGTATCCATAGCATGCAACATCCGTTGATGTAACCACCGGTGACATGTCGGACACACCGTCTGGTATCCTTCTGATGTCAAATGCCATTCGAGTAACGACTGCCTAGACTCCTCACAATGAACACATTGACGCGCAATTTGTTCTAGATGATTTCGCTCCTTGAAGCGCTCGATTCGACGTTGTTTAGATTGTACGAGTGTCAGCACATCGGTTTCGAAATACCCATACTGCCATGAATCAAGCAGACGTGTGCGAAACGCGCTTTCGACTGGTCCGGTTTTAAGACTAAGTTGATCGAGTGGTCGTCCAAGTAACGGATGTCGTAAATCCACACTGATGAGATCAAGACATACATAAGATCCTTCCGAATCGTCAGCAACGGTCAACCAAAACGGATCCTCTGGACGTGTCGTATACTCCGTGAACAAGACTTCTGCATACGCAATGATTCCATCAGACGTCGCAAGAAATACTTCTTCTCCCTCTGCCAGATCTGCCGGCAAATAAAACGGTTCCTTTGTTTCATAATAGTGGACAACAGCTTGTCGTATCGCAAAATTAGTCTCATCGACGACGAGTATATGACACATCACTGACACCCCTTTATGAGTTATTCGACCGGTGCTCCTAGAATCGGTAGACGCCAGTCTGCATCAAATGCACCCGAACGTAACATATCGATTTCTTGTTTATACGGTGCTACTTTTTTCTTTGGATCGAGACCAATGTAAGGTGTCTCTAGAATTTTGGGTAAATGAGCCAGGGCAGGATGATGCACGACACGGTGTAAGGCATCAAATCCAATCTCACCAAAACCAATATTTTCGTGACGGTCTTTCCGCGCACCGCGGACATTTTTCGAGTCATTCACATGGATGACACCAAGACGATCCAGTCCGACGATTCGGTCGAATTGTTCGAGAACACCATCTAGGTCGTGCACGATATCGTATCCCGCATCATGCACGTGGCATGTATCAAGACAGACGGACAGACGATCATGATGTGTGACGCCTTCAATGATCTGAGCAAGTTCCTCGAAGGTTTTTCCGATTTCCGATCCTTTTCCAGCCATCGTCTCAAGCGCGATCTTCACCTGTTCTTCGCCTGTCAATACTTCATTGAGTCCTTCAACGATCCGTTTGATTCCAACCTCTTCCCCAGCACCTACATGCGCACCTGGATGCAATACGATGTGTCGTGCTTTCTCTAAAGCTTCTGCTCGTTTGATCTCAGCTCCTAAAAACGAAACCGCGAGTTCGAATGTCTCGGGTTTTGTCGTATTCCCCAGGTTGATGATATACGGTGCGTGTACGACGATTTCTTCAATTCCATTCGCACTCATATGTTGCAACGCTTCCGGAATTCGTAACTCTTCCATCGGCTTACGGCGTGTATTTTGAGGTGCTCCTGTATAGACCATCATCGTCGTTGCACCATAAGACGCTGCTTCCTCACTGGCACCTAACAGCATTTTTTTCCCCGAAACGGAGACGTGTGAACCTATTTTCATGTTGTTTTCCACCTTTCTCTTTTTACAGTGTACCAAATCTTGAAAACGACAAGACACCCGAAAAATGTTTTTTCATTTCACGGGTGTCATCAATGGAGTTATTTTGATTTGCGGGCGTTTTCTTTACGTTGCGCGCGACCGACACCACGTTGTTCTTTGATGCGTTCACGTTTTGCTGTTTCTTTCAGCTTATATTGATGTTTCTTCTTATAACCTGGTTTAACACGTTTTTTCGCTTTTGCTGCTTCACCCGAAAGGCGACTATGCGCTGTCTTCGAGACGGCAGTCTTCATGTGCGGCTTCGCACGGCGACGTTCTTTGACTTCGACGATTTGACTGCCTTTGACATCGACGTTCGTAAATTGAATGCCACGGTCCTCTAAGCGATTGATCATACCGTTCTCATGATCTTCAAACAGCGTGTACGCCAATCCATCTTGATCGACACGACCTGTCCGACCAACACGGTGAACGTAGAAGTCCAAGTCTTTCGGAATACCGTGGTTGATGACGTGTGAGACACCTGAAATATCGATTCCACGTGCAGCAAGATCCGTCACGATGACATACTGGTACTTCGCATCGTTGATTTCCTTGATCGCTTGTTTCCGGCGACGAGCCGGGAGATCACCGTGAAGAGAACCAACATTAAGTCCTGCTTCTAGGAACAAAGCTTCGACTTCGATTGCTTCTGCTTTTGTGTTCGTAAAGATCAGACAGATATAAGGGTTCAACGCTTTCGCGACTTTTAGCGTCAACTCTGAGCGCTCACGGTGCTTGACTGGAATCGTATGGTGAACGATTTTCTTCGCTGTCTGCTGTTTCGGATCCACATGGGCGTAACGCGGGTTGTTCATGTATTTTTTCAAAAACGGTTGCAATTTCTCAGGAATCGTTGCTGAGAAGACCATCATCTGAAGCTGTTCTGGAAGAGCTTGAGCAATCCGGTCAACTTCTGGCAAGAACCCCATATCGAGCATTTGATCCGCTTCATCGATGACGTAGTGCTTCACGAAATGCGGCTTCAATGCTTGTTCCTTGAATAAATCTAAAATACGTCCCGGTGTTCCGATGACGATTTGTGGCGAGACTTTAACACGACCAATTTGACGTTCGCGATCCATCCCACCTGTAATGAGACTCGTTTTGATGAAGTCAGGTTCTTTCACGAGTAACGATTTTAGTTCTTCATGGATTTGCCAAGCAAGTTCACGCGTCGGAGCAACGATGATCGCCTGTAATTCTTGAAGCTTCGGATCGACGTTTTGAACGATTGGAAGAAGGAACGATAACGTTTTTCCTGTTCCTGTTTGTGATTGACCGATGATATCGCGCCCCTTTACTGCAGCTGGGATGATCCGCGACTGAATGTCGGTCGGTTTTGTGATGCGGGCGTCATCGAGTGCTTCGATGACGAACGGGTGTAATTGATAATGGCTGAATCCATTCATGAATTGACACCGTCCTTTCCTTATTTGCTGAGGCATCTGCCTCTCGATTAGTTCAACATGGTTATGGGTCTACTACCGTCATACAGATAGGAGTACGTATAAAAACGATTTGGAATCTTTTTGTTTTTCGTATGAAGCTTCAATGCACTGAAGGCGACTTTCATCATCTCATCAGCACTCTGGACGACCGTCGCATCCATCGATTTCATGTCAACAGCTTCTAATATAGCACGATTCCCGTCTATGCCGACAATTATTTTTCCTTTGATGCCTGCTTTTTTCAATGCTTCGAGGACACCAAGCGCAATATCGTCATTATGACAATAGACGGCATCAAACGGAATTCCTGACTCAATCACCTGCGTCATAACCTTTTCTGAAGTGATGGGGTCGTAATCCCCATTCACGGATTCGACAATCTGAAGTTCCGGCTCACGCTCAAGACCAGTCAAAAATCCTCGGTGTCGTTCATTCGTTGTATTGACGTTTGCTGTCCCTGCGACTTCAATGATATTGGCGGTAGCTCGTCCCGTCTGCTTGATACGTTCGTGTTTAATGAATGATGCAAGTTGTTCCCCAATCAATTGATTATTTGAAGTGATTGAACTGACGACTGCATCGGAACGAATCAATCGATCGATGGCAAAAACCGGAATCCCGGCACGAGCCGCTTCTTCTAATGTATTAGCGATATAGACGTCATCTAGTGTCGTCACGAAGATCGCATCGACTTTCATCCGAATGAACTCTTGAATCTGCTCCCGTTCATTGATGCGTGAGTTATGGGAAGTTGTGACGACCGCTTCGTATTTATTGATTTTTGCCTGCGTTTTAAACGCATCTACGAGCCGTTGTGCGAACTCATGCTTATCATTCACGATCGTAAATCCAACGAGATGACGTCGTGGACTAGGATCTGGATTGACGAACAAGTTGGAAATGAACAGAACGGATGAAATCCAGACAATCAGGACGAATAACCAGGCCTTATTGAATTTCATTCCATTTGCTCCTTTCGTGGCAAGTGAACTTGAATCGTCGTACCGACGCCCGGCTTACTATCAAAGATCATTTTCCCTTTATGATCACGGACGATTTGTTTCGACATGAAGATCCCAAGTCCATTTCCGTCGACTTTCGATGTTTTGAATGCTTGACCGACATGTTCGATTTGATCTCCGTCCATACCGATTCCGTTATCCTGAACAATGAATACGACCTCTTCTGGATAGACATGGACATGCAGATGACATATGCCGTCCGGTCCTTTAAACGCAACAGCTTGTAGGGCATTTCGGACACAGTTTGCTAAAATTTGTAAGATTCCCTCTTCTGACGCATAAATCTTCGGCATAAAGGATGGTGTATAAATCTTGCAGTCCGCCTCGTAATGATGCGCTTCAGCTTCGAGGATATATGTCAATTTCTTCATTAAATCATTCATATCAATCGTTGTTTTTTGAAGCGCATTGTTCTCACCTTTTGACAGATCGAGCATCGTTTGAATCATACCATTCGCCCGATCGAGTTCTGATAAAGCAAGAACGAGCATTTCTGCATTACGATCTTTTTCCGTCGCTAACAACTGTAAGGTCATCTTAACAGGCGTCAATGGATTACGGATTTCGTGTGCGATTCCTGCTGCTAATTGACCGAGCGATGCTAATTTTTCTTGATGTAACATCGTTTGTTGCTGACTCAATTGCTCAAGACGCGCATTTTCCATCCGTTGTGCATACTCGTTATAGGCGGCAACGAGTGTCTTGACCTCATTAGATCCCGCTCGCTCAAGAACGATCGGTTTGGGTGAGGTGCTTTTCTCGATCTTATTTACAAGTTCAAGCATCGGCGCGGTCAACTGCTTCGACATCAAATAGCCGACAATTAGACTGAGGACAAGCGTTAAAGCCGCGATGATCAAATATTGTTGTCGTGTCGTATAGACCGGTTCATAAAAAACATTTCGCGGCGTTCGAACGAGTATTTTCCAATCCGTCACTTTCAAATCTTTCGCAAAGTAATACATATCTTGATTCGTACTAAAAATCTCGGAAGGTTCTAGCGATTTAAAAGCACGGTCAACCACACTTCTCGATAATACGCGCTCTTCATCTGTCACGAGATTACTGGATGTGGCTAACAATTGTTTTTTACTATTGAAGAGGTAAGCAATGGTCTGATCGTCGAACGATTCAAGTGAATTTCGAAAAACAATCGAATTCATGACGCTTAATCCACCACCAAAGACTCCGACACGCTCATTGCCGTCTCGAATCGGGACGAACATGTACGTGACAGCATCTGACTCCATCGTATATAGCTTGCTCATATGAAAATCCGTACTCGTCAACGTTTGCACAAAATCATCGTCTTTTAGGATGGTACTATTCTCCACTCGACGATCATCGCTTGAGAACCAGGTGATTTGTTTCGTCTTTCGGTCAAAATAAAAGAGACTTTTAAACCCTGTATCAATGTCTAACAATTTAGACTCCTCAATTTTCCGACTCAACTTTTTAGGGTTTTTGACATTCAACTGCAAGCTCATGATTTCTTCATGCAAATTCCCGACATTGTCGCGAATCGCATTCCCAGAGACTTCAACACTTTTTTCACTCTGTTTCTCTGTTTGTTGTTCGACTCGGGAAATCGTGACCCGGTCTGCAGTGAAGGCAAGCGCTGAAATGACAAGACAAATCAGGATGAATAAGACGGCGGTGATTTGGAAAAAATACGACCGCATCATTTTCTTTGACTCCATCCCTTCGCCTCCCTTTTGAATAATTGACAACTTCATTAGTATAGCATGTTCTGTGGCTGAAACAGACTCCTCTATTTTCATTCAGCTTCAATCAATGGTACACTCTAACTAATCATTCTTTTTCACAAAGGGAGAATCTACAACTATGCTAGTAAAAAAAATCAGCCCCCGCGGCTATTGTTACGGTGTCGTCGACGCAATGAAACTTGCACAACAAGCGGCATTGAATAAAGATTTGCCACGTCCGATCCATATTTTAGGGATGATCGTCCACAATGCTCACGTCACACGTGAGTTCGAAAACATGGGCGTCATCACTGTTGATGGTCCTGATCGCCTCGAAGCCTTAGAGACGATTCAAGAGGGAACGGTCATCTTTACAGCACACGGTATTTCACCTGCTGTTTATGCTCGTGCTGCAGAGAAGAACTTACACGTCGTCGATGCGACGTGTCCTGACGTAACGCGTACCCACGACTTGATTCGTCAAGTCGTCGCAGATGATTACGAAGTCATCTACGTCGGGAAACATGGTCATCCGGAGCCTGAAGGTGCCGTCGGCGTAGCGCCGGAACATGTTCACCTCATCGAAAAAGTCGAAGATATCGATGAACTTCCTCCTCAGCTTGCTCATAAAAAAATCATCGTCACGAACCAGACAACGATGAGTCAATGGGATGTCCAAGCTTTGATGGAACACGTTCGGAAAAAATATCCGCATGTGGAAGTACACAATGAAATCTGTAACGCAACACAAGTCCGACAAGAAGCGGTAGCAGATCAAGCAGGAGACTGTGATCTCGTCATCGTCGTCGGTGACCCACGTTCGAACAACTCGAACCGTTTGGCACAGGTATCCTTTGATATCGCAGGAACTCCTGCACATCGAATCGGCGATTTAACGGAGCTTGATTTATCATGGCTTGAAGGTGTACAGCAAGTCGGCGTCACATCAGGTGCATCGACGCCAACACCGATCACGAAAAAAGTCATCGACTTCTTACAACAATATGATCCTACTGATATTAGTACGCATGACAAGACACCATTCCTTGAACTAAGACGGATTTTGCCTAAAGTCAAAGTACTTTAATCCTAACAATCGATACAGCAAAACCGAGTCGCGATTATCATTCGCGACTCGGTTTTTTACTGCTCAAAAGATACCCTTAGCGTACTCGATTCGTTGCCTCACAAAAACTGAAACGGATTCGTATTCGCTGTTGAAATTAGTAGTTCAACGTCGATTTTTTTCTGATCGAATCGGCGCTTCAATTCGTTGACGACGCCTTCTTTCATGACCGACTCTACATGATGTCCGGGATCAACGACCGCTAGTCCAAGTGCCATCGCATCATGGGCGACATGAAAATAGAGATCACCCGTGACAAGGACATCGGCTCCGGCAAAAGCTGCTGTCGAGACATATTTATTCCCATCGCCACCGAGAACAGCGACTTTATTGATCTCCCGTGATTCGTCTCCAACGAAACGCAAGTTTTGAACACCAAACACCGTCCGAACGTGCTCTGCAAATGCTCGCAACGTCATGGGTTTCGGCAATCGACCTATCCGTCCGAGACCAAGTGGCGCTGCCGGACGTTCCTGCTTTATGAGATCATAGGCTACCTCTTCGTAAGGATGTGCCTGCTTCATCGCTCGAATGACTTGTTTCTGATCCAATTCCGTCACGATCGTCTCAATTCGGACTTCAGAAACCCGCTCGAGTTGATTCGCTTCACCGATATATGGCGTAGCCTCAGGCGACGGTCGGAATTGCCCAGTTCCATTGACATGAAACTGGCAGTCACTATAATCCCCTTCTTGCCCGGCTCCTGCTTTTGCAAGTGCTGTCGAGACACGCTCTGCAGCTTCTGTTGGTACAAAAACGCTCAACTTGTAGCGCGTATTTTCAAATGTGGGGGCGAGAACTTCACATGACTCAAGACCGATTGCCTCTGCCATCCAATCATTGACCCCTCCTGGTGTCACATCAAGGTTCGTATGCGCAGCGTACACCGCAATATCGTGCTTGATACATTTTGTGACGATGCGTCCTGTTGCGGAACGATCCGTCACATTCGCTAACTTGCTAAAAATCGGTGGATGATGCGCGATGATGAGATCAACCTTTTTTTCAATCGCTTCATCAACGACAGACTCCAAGACATCAAGTGTCACGAGCACACGTTTTACGTCCTTGTTCAACGTTCCAATATGCAAACCGATCGGATCACCCTCGAGCGCGAATTTTTTCGGAGCGAATGCTTCAAACTGCTCAATGACATAATTCCCATTCGCCATCAGCTTGTCACCTCTTCCATCTTTTGAATCAATCGTTCGATCGCTATGATTTTTTCAGATAAGATTTCCGTAGTTTGTCCTTGTTTCATCTGCTCCAAAATATACTGACGTTTTTGTTTTTCCATTTGCCACTTTGCAATGAATTCTGGCGCTCGCTCTCGCATCAACTGAGGACCAAAGAAGAGTTCCCATTGTCGTGTTGTTTCATCTTCCGAATATAAGGTTTCTTCGCCACGTTCCGCGACAAGGATTTCATAAATCTTCCCATTCTCCTCGACGATGGCTTCTGACAATAAGGCATACGAATGTGCGAGTAACCAGTTTCGGACATCGACTGCATCGACATTCGGTTGTAGAATCAAACGTTCTTCTCCCGACAATCGATCTTTCCCTTCTTCAAGGATTGAGGCAATCAATGTTCCACCCATTCCCGCGATCGTGATCGCTGTCGCTTCTCCCGGTTTCAATACCGATAGACCACTCCCGAGACGGACATCAATTTGGGACTCGAGTCCTACAAGTGCCACTTGTCCTTTTGCGGCTTCCATCGGTCCTTCATTCACTTCCCCCGCGATGGCGCGTTCGATTTTATTTTGTTGGATACAAAAACACGGTACGAATGCATGATCCGAACCAATATCTGCAAGGATGGCTCCTTGTGGAATATACGACACGACTTTTTGGAGTCGTTGATCCAATACGACGTTCATTTGCATCTTCTTCATCCTTCCTATTTTCCGAAAAACTCTCTTTTAAAATAGCGGATTTACAGTAAAAAAGAAACCATCCGCCCATAAAAAAACATCCATCTCGTAACGAGATAGATGCTCTTGTTCTTATTTCTTAGCAGCTAACCATTTAGCTAGAACAGCTGCTTCTTCGTCATTCGCAAGACCGCCAGGCATTTGCCCTTTACCGTTCATTGCGATGTTCTTGATTTCATCTTCTTTCAGCTTCGCGCCGATCTTTGTTAAGTTCGGACCAACGCCGCCTTCTAAGTTTCCACCGTGACATCCTGTACATCCTTTAGATGCAAACAAGTCTTCTGGCTTCATTTCTGCAGTTGACGGCCCTTTGCGAGCTTCCTTCACCTGATCGACCCCAAAGTAAGACAATGAAATCATTGCGATGATGGCGATGACTGCGATCGCCGCAAACGGTACTAATGGATTACGCATTTGGATTCCCCCCATATTCTATACCCAACCAAGTTGGTGACTGAATGGTATTCCCCGTTACTATTCTACTGTAAAAAAAACAGGGAAGGAAGAAAAAAACGAAACTTTTTTCTCCCTTCCCACTAAAATTTCATATATTCTTCACACTTTGAATTAATCGAGGAAGTCTTTCAAGCGTTTTGAACGACTTGGATGACGAAGTTTCCGAAGTGCTTTTGCTTCGATTTGACGAATCCGCTCACGCGTGACGCCAAACACCTTGCCGACTTCTTCGAGTGTTCGAGTCCGACCATCATCAAGTCCGAAGCGAAGACGAAGGACGTTTTCTTCACGATCCGTGAGTGTATCTAACACATCTTCGAGTTGCTCTTTTAAGAGTTCATATGCAGCAGCATCCTGTGGTGCTGTCGCATCTTGATCCTCGATGAAATCACCGAGGTGTGAATCGTCTTCTTCCCCGATCGGTGTCTCAAGAGAAACCGGCTCTTGCGCAATTTTCAGGATTTCACGAACTTTTTCCGGCGTGATTTCCATCTCTTTCGAAATCTCTTCCGGTGAAGGTTCGCGTCCGAGATCTTGCAAAAGTTGACGTTGGACACGAATCAATTTATTGATCGTCTCAACCATATGAACCGGAATCCGGATCGTCCGTGCTTGGTCGGCAATCGCACGTGTGATCGCTTGACGAATCCACCACGTTGCATACGTCGAGAATTTATATCCCTTCGTATAGTCGAATTTCTCGACCGCCTTGATCAGACCCATGTTACCTTCTTGAATCAAATCAAGGAACAACATACCGCGTCCGACATACCGTTTAGCGATCGAAACGACGAGACGTAAATTTGCTTCCGCTAGACGTTTTTTCGCTTCCTCATCGTTTTGTTCGATTCGTTTCGCGAGTTCAACTTCGTCTTCTGCATTCAACAAATCCACGCGTCCGATTTCTTTTAGATACATCCGGACAGGGTCATTGATCTTAACGCCGGGTGGAACAGACAAATCGTTCAAATCCGCCTCTTCCTTTTCATCTCCTGTACCGTCATTGTTAACCTTGATACCTTCTGTTTCGAGCAATTGAAGGAATTCCTCGAATTGCTGAGCATCCATTGATTCGAACGAACTCAGTTTGTCTTCGATTTTCTGGTGCGACAATTCACCATTCTTATGTCCGAGCGCGATGAGTTCCTCTTTCGCGAGACGGAGTAATTCAGCTTCTGATCTTGCTTTTTCTGCCATCGAACCATACACTCCTTCCACATCATGCAGCAGGTCATCGATCTTTTAAACGACGCTTTCGTTCAATGATCGCCTGCATCAGTTCCGCTTGGGCACGGATATCTGTTTGTTGATTCAATCGTGATTTTTCTTCTTCGAGCAATCGACGTTGCTGTTCGTTCTGGACGGCACGAATGTAATGACTGAGTAAGTCAGGATCATATTCAGGCATCAGCATGAACTCTAGATCCACTACGATTCGTTGCAGGGAAGCATCATGGAGCATCGTCAAAAAACGATCGGAACTTCCTTGAGTACCTGTCCCGTAAAATTCATATAACTTGCCGGCAATCAATTGATGTGCCGGATCATTGAATTGGACACCCAGCTGCTCACGCACTTCTAGACATACTTCTTCGGAACGGATCATGTAGGCAAGTAAGAAGCGTTCTGCCTTTTTCCAGTTCGCGAACGTTCGATCAGGAGGTGCTGTCGGTACAGCGGTCGGGCGATCGGAAACGATTTGTTCTCTTTTCGGCTGTTGAACGGTTGGACGCACTTGTGCGATCAAGGAATCTTTCGAGAGTTTAAATTCCTCAGAAAGTTTTCCTAAATAGATGTCCCGTAACAACGGATTGGATGTTCGACCAATCTCTTCAAGCATAGTTTCAATATATCGAACGCGTTCTCCTTCTAATCGCAAGTTTTTTCCTTGTCGAAAATAAAAAGATTTGAATTCAAGACTTGAAACCCGTTTCTGTTCGATCCAGTGTAAAAACGTCTCTTCTCCCTGGTTCCCAATAAAGGAGTCAGGGTCTTCGCCATCCGGTAAGCGGATGACGGAACAGTCGACGGCAACGGCCTCAAGCAACTGTAAGGCTTTTAGCGTCGCAGCGCGTCCTGCTTTGTCTCCGTCATAACAAACAATGACTTCATCGACGATGCGTGCCAGGTTTTGGGCATGAACAGGCGTTAACGCTGTTCCTAAAGAGGCTACCGTATAAGGTATACCCGCTTGAGCAACACGCACAACATCAAGATTTCCCTCAACAAGGACGACTTGTTTGATTTTACGCATCGCCCCTCGTGCTTGAGCAAATCCAAATAACAGTTCACTTTTATTGAACAAAGGGGTTTCCGCTGTATTAACATACTTTGGGTCACGACCGTCAATCGAACGGCCACTAAATCCGACGATCGTGCCATCACGATCGGAAATAGGGAACACGACCCGACCGTTGAATCGATCTCGATAATCACCATCACGTCCGATTGAAATCAATCCCGCTTCGACCATCTCATCTAAATCAAACCCACGTCGTGCCAAGGAATCCACTGTAAAACGATCTTGATCCGGTGCATACCCGAGTCGAAACTCACGCATCGCCCCCTCGCGTATACCGCGATTTTCTAAATAGATTCTTCCGGCGTCGCCTGCTTCCGTTTGAATCAGCACCTCGTGATAGAGCTCGGTGACGATTCGATGCGCTTCGCGCATGCGGAACTTCTTTTCCTGTTCAGGCGTCGATTCCGACTGCTCGAATCGGTCTGGTTCTAGCTCTGGAAGTGTGACGTCGCTTCGATCGGCTAATTTCGAAACGGCTTCCTTGAAACTCATTCCTTCTGTTTCCATGACGAAAGTAATTGCATTTCCTCCTGCACCACATCCAAAACAGTAGTACATCCCTTTATCAGGAGAAACAGAAAAGGAAGGTGATTTCTCAGAATGAAACGGGCAAAGCCCTGAATATCGATTCCCTTGTTTTTTTAATTCTACACGTTCTGAAATCAATTCGACGATGTCCGTTGCTTGGCGGACCTGATCGACGATTTCATCAGGAATTCGCTTCATTCCGTCCTCTCCCCTTTCCTTGAGAACTTATCCTTACATGACCATACCCGCAATGAAACGGAACGATGACTCGTTCCGTTTCATTAGAAAAAGGGCATTATCTCATTTATCAGCTAAACAAGTATACTATGTTCCTGACTGCTTGACTAGTCATGCGCTTTCCCGGAAATTCCGGTCAAAATCAAATTCGCCGTCTCTTCGACTGCTTTATTCGTCACATCAATAATTTGGCATCCGATTCGTTCATATAAATTCCGTGCGTATTCAAGTTCCCGGTTGATTCGGTCCATCTGCGCATAGGCTGCTTCAGGTTTGAGTCCTAATGAACGCAATCGTTCCATTCGGATATCGATCAACTTTTCCGGTGAGATGAGTAGTCCAAAACATTTTTCTTTTGGAATATCGAATAGCTCTGCCGGTGGAATCGATTCGGGTACGAGTGGTACATTTGCTACTTTATATCGCTTTAAGGCTAAATACTGCGAGAGCGGCGTTTTAGATGTACGCGACACACCGATCAAAACGATATCGGCGCGTTTAATTCCTTTTGGATCACGTCCATCGTCATACTTAACAGCGAATTCGACCGCTTCGATTTTCCGGAAATATTCCTCATCTAAGCGATAGATTAATCCAGGTTCTTCCTTCGGTTGCATCTGCAAACGGTCTTCCATCGTGTCAAGCAATGGACCAAGTAGATCAATCGCCTTTACACCGTGGGCACGCGCTGTGTCTGCAAGCAAACGACGATGCGTCGCATGAACGATCGTAAAAGCGATCGTTGCTTGTTCTTCTTTTGCATGAAGAACCAAGTCATAAATGACTTGATCATCATCGACGAACGGAATGCGGACCGTTTCGATGGCTTGTTCCGGGAACTGAATAGCAGCTGCGCGGACGACGAGTTCACACGTCTCTCCGACAGAATCACTCACGACATAAATCCGTTGACGCATCAGGAGCCCCCCTTAAATTTCTTCATCACGTGCTAAAGCGACCAACACTTTCGTCATGTTCGTTTTCGTCATTCGACCGACGACTTTCAAGACCCCGTTCTCTTCTTCGACGACTGGCATCGAATCAATCTGTTTTTCGATCAGTTTCATGCCGGCACCAATTAACGTTTCCGATTTTTCACAGACTGTCAAATTTGGCATTCGTGTCATGATGATATTGACCGGTAACGAGTCTAATTCTTGATTACCGATTGCCGCACGTAGAAAATCCTTACGTGATAGCACACCGACCAACGCATGGTCCTTGCTGACGACAAACAGCGAACCGACATCTTCTAGGAATAAGTGGACGATTGCATCATACACAGTCATCCCTTCATGAATGACCTTTGCTGATGACATGAATTCGCCGACGGTCAAGGTGTCCAGTTTCTCATGAAGCATGGAAGCATTTTTCTTTCCGACATACATATAGCCGACACGTGGGCGCGCTTCTAACATGCCGGTCATCGTTAAAATCGACAAATCAGGTCGTAACGTCGCTCGTGTAAGGGAGAGCGCTGCAGCAATCTGCTCTCCCGTGATGGGACCATTCTCTTTGACGATTTGGAGTATCTTTTTTTGCCGTTCATTTAACTTCATCGGCTCATCCGTCCTTTTTCTTTACGCTAAAGTGAGTGCATTGAACCGAGCGACTGATTCGATTGCTTCTGCAAATCGTTTCATTTCGCTAAGACGGTTCGTACGGACCGTTTCGTCATCCGTCATGATCATCGTACCGTCAAAGTAGGCTGTGATCGATGGAACGGTTGCCTCAAGTGCCTCAAGTGCACGTGCATAGTCAAGTGACGCGATAGCTTGATCGACCTCCGGTAAGGCTTTCTCAATCGCCTCATGCAATTCGCGTTCCGCATCATTTTCAAAGAGCGCTGGATTAACAGTTGTGACACTTTCTGCTTTTTTCGAGATGTTCAAGACACGGCTTAATTGTTCGACCGTTTTCTTGAACGATTCTTTTTTCGTCGCCTCTTCGAGCATGGCAGCACGCTGTTCATTCGCTTCGACTGTCAACATATGGTCAAGAGCGGCTTCGACGACATCATGACGGAAGTCCATTTCCGATAGACGGTACTTCAAACGTTGCGCAAAGAAATCTTGTAATGCGGCTTGTACTTCTTCGGCATCCTTCGTATAAAGACCTGCTGCTACCTGTTCAGACACGACGAAGGCAATCAGTTCAGTCAATGTCAAGTTCAATTTACGATCCGATAAGATTTGCACAATTCCTTGTGCTTGACGACGCAATGCATACGGATCCGCTGATCCACTTGGAATCATGCCGACACCGAAGAATCCAGCGACGCTGTCCATCTTATCAAGGATCGCGTAGAGTGTCCCTGTCGGTGTCTCCGGACTTGCATCACCCGCGAAGCGTGGCATGTAATGTTCGCGAATCGCAGCAGCGACTTCCGGATCCTCGTTTTTCATGTTCGCATAACGTTCACCCATCAGACCTTGTAATTCCGTGAATTCATAGACCATCTGACTGACGAGGTCGAATTTATAAATCTGACCCGCGCGTTCGACACGTGTTTTGTCTGCGCCGACACGGTCAGCAAGTGCGAGTGCCATTTGACGTACACGACGGACTTTTTCACCTGTCGTTCCTAATTTTTCATGGAAGACGATTTTATCAAGACGTTTCGCCTGTTCATCAATGTCTGCTTTTTTATCTTCTTCATAGAAGAACTGAGCATCTGCTAAACGGGCACGAATGACTTTTTCGTTTCCGCGAGCAACGTTTTCAAGATGGGTTGCGTTCCCGTTTCGTACTGTCACGAAATAGTGGAGCAACGCACCGTCACGTTTGACTGGGAAGTACCGTTGATGTTCTTTCATCGTCGTGATCAAGACTTCTTCCGGCAACTCAAGATACGCTTCATCGAATGCACCGAACAAGGCTGTCGGATATTCGACGAGATTCGTGACTTCTTCAAGTAAAGACGCATCGATCGGTACTTCGAATTGTTCACGCGCCGCAAGCGCCGCGATTTGTTCTTCGATTAATTGACGACGAGCTTCATAACTGACGATGACGTGCTCTCCTGCGAGCGCTTCGACATAGGCATTCGGACGAAGAATCGTGATGTCTTGCCCAAGGAAGCGATGCCCACGAGACGTCCGACCTGTTTCGACGGATGCGACTTCAAACGGGATGACTTGATCGTCAAGAAGAGCAATTAACCAGCGAATCGGACGCATGTAGCGTAACGATTGTGTGCTCCAACGCATGTTTTTCGGGAACGTCATCGCTTCAACGACTTGTTTTAATCCGGGAAGTAGATCGGCTGTCGCTTGTCCAGTTTCCTTACGCGTCGCATAGAGGTATTCGACTCCCTTTTCTTCCCCAAGGAAGAGATCGTCCGTCGTGAGTCCTTTACCACGCGCGAATCCTTCTGCAGCTTTCGTCCAGTTCCCTGCTTCGTCCATCGCGATCCGTTTTGCGGGTCCTTTCAATGTCTCTTCGAGGTCGCTTTGACGTGCTGCGAGACCCTTGACATATACTGCAAGACGGCGTGGTGTCGAGAAGGATTCGACGCTTGTGAACTCAATCCGTGCTTCTTCAAGGAAACGCGTCACGCGTTCCTTGAGTTGTGTTTCGGATTGAAGGACGAATCGAGCCGGCATTTCTTCTAAACCGATTTCAAGTAATAATTCATGCATGTGACTCACCTGCTTTCGACTTGATCAATGGGAAGCCAAGACGTTCCCGTTCTTCGATGAAACTTTGCGCACAACGGCGCGACATGTTCCGTACACGATGGATGAATCCTGTGCGTTCCGTGACGGAAATCGCCCCCTTCGCGTCGAGAAGGTTAAAGGTATGCGAACATTTCAAGATGTAATCATATGCTGGGAAAACGAGATTCTCATCCAAGGCACGATTCGCTTCTTTTTCATATTGATCGAATAATGTAAAGAGTAAAGCGACATCTGATGTTTCAAATGTATACTTCGAATGTTCGAATTCCGGTTGATAGAAAATATCACCGTATTTGAACCCATCTGTCCAAACGAGATCAAAGACGCTCTCGACATCTTGGATGTAAGAAGCGAGACGCTCGATTCCGTAAGTGATCTCTACTGCGATTGGATTACACTCGATTCCACCGACTTGTTGGAAGTACGTGAATTGTGTAATTTCCATTCCATTTAGCCATACCTCCCAGCCGAGACCAGCAGCACCGAACGTTGGGTTCTCCCAGTTATCCTCTACGAAACGGATGTCATGTTCGAGTGGATTGATCCCGAGCAACTCGAGACTTTGTAAGTACAATTCCTGAATGTTGTCAGGTGATGGTTTCATGATGACTTGGAATTGATGGTGTTGATACAGACGGTTCGGGTTTTCTCCATAACGACCATCAGCCGGACGGCGTGATGGTTCTGTATAACAAACGTTCCACGGTTCCGGTCCGAGACTCCGTAAAAACGTCATCGGATTCATCGTACCGGCTCCTTTTTCTACGTCGTATGCTTGCATCGTCAAGCAGCCTTGTTCTGCCCAAAATTTTTGTAATGTCAAGATCATGTCTTGTACTGTCATCTTCACGACTTTCACCTCCGAAATGATTAAGGAACGCAAAAAACGCCCCTATGTACAACAATCGTTGCACATAGGGACGAGACGAGCCCGCGGTTCCACCCTACTTGCATGCATCGCATGCCACTCTTTTTGACAAAAAACACTCCGAAACGCCGTTCGCGCCCCTCTCACTCCCAGCTCGCACCACCCTGGAATCGCTTGATTGAGAAAAAAGACGGTACTCCTTTTCGTCATCGTGTTCATTTAGTTACTTCTTCCGCATTCATTCTACCGAACCCGCTTGTTGCTGTCAATCGTTGCCGAAATCAATCAACTGGTCGAGGACACGTTTTGAACGCAGACGTAACCCGCTGTAGCGTTCCATATAAGCATCCATGATTTGACGCAATAGACGCTTCGTTTCTGGCTTTACCGTCACGGTACCAATCCGTGAGAAATCATAGACGGAAAACACATAGAGCATCTTCGCAACTGCCTCTGACATATAGACAGCATGTTCATCCTCATGGCGATGCCGGCGACAGAGTAGACCGCCGTGGTGTAACGAAAAAGCGAATGGCGCTTCAGCACTTCCGCAAATCGTACAACCATTCAAATGTGGAGCAATGCCTAGATGACGCAACAGACGCAATTCGATGATGAAAGAGACGACGTCAGGATCTAGTCCTTCATCCATCGCCTCTAGTCCTTCGACGAATAAATCGTACAGCGCCGGTTGCGGCACCCGTTCATCAAGCGCTTTATCCGCAAGCTCCAATAGATACATCGCATAGGCCATCAACACGACATCTTGCCGAATATGCGCATGACTTGTAATGACGTCTGCTGATTTTAACTGACCGAGACCCCGTGAACGTGGATAGATATAGACAGCTCGGACGAAAGGCTGACTAGCCGCGTTAAAACGGCTACCCGGCTTCTTCGCTCCTCGCGCCATGACGGCGAGCTTGCCGTATTCACGTGTCAGTAGCGTAACGATCTTATTCGATTCACCATATACGACCGTTCGTAATACAAGCCCTTCCGCCTTATCGATCATCGCTTAATACTCATCATCGCGGAAGCCGAGTTCACGCAATTGACCGGCCTTGTTGCGCCAATCCTTTTGGACTTTGACCCACAAGTTCAAGTAAACTTTCGTCCCGAGTAACATCTCGATGTCCGTTCGTGCTTCAGAGCCGATTTCTTTTAGAAGTGCTCCGCGTTTACCGATGATGATTCCTTTTTGGGAATCGCGCTCGATCAAGATCGTCGCATGGACATCCACCATATTTCCATTCTCACGCGTCTTGATTTGATCAATCGCGACGGCAATCGAGTGTGGTACTTCATCGCGTGTCTTTTGCAAGACTTTTTCACGAATCATCTCTGAGATGATGAAGCGCTCTGGGTGGTCAGTGACTTGATCCGCTGGGTAATACATCGGTCCTTCTGGTAGAATTTTTGCGATTTCTTCAAGTAACGGTCCGACGTTATTCCCTTGTAGCGCCGAAATCGGAACGACTGCCGCGAACTCGAGTTCATTTTTGTACGACTCGATGATCGGTGGAATATCATTCGGATGAATCAAATCGACTTTATTCATGACGAGAATGATTGGTGTATCGAGTTCCTTCAATTTTTCAATAATGAAGTCGTCACCTTTTCCTTTTGGTTCCGTCACGTTGACCATGAACAAGATCGCATCGACTTCACGCAATGCGTTCGTCGCGACCTTCATCATGAAATCGCCGAGTTTATGTTTTGGTTTATGGATCCCAGGTGTATCGATGAAGATCGTCTGAACATCTTCTGTCGTGTAGACACCTTGAATCTTATTACGCGTCGTTTGTGGTTTATCAGACATGATGGCAATTTTTTGTCCGATGACACGGTTGAGGAATGTCGATTTTCCGACGTTCGGGCGTCCGATGATCGAGACAAAGCCCGATTTGAATCCTTCTTTAAACATGTAAATCTCCTTTCGTGAATGCTCCCGGTAAGAGGGCGCCCACTGTTGTTTCTGTGACATCCCCTTTAAGGTTCGTCAAATAGATTGGCATATCCGCATCACACATCTCTGATAACACTTGGCGGCATTGTCCGCATGGTGCGACCGGTCCTTCTGTGTCCGCAACGACAGCCATCGCTGCATACTCGCGCGCATCTTGTGCCCACGCAGAGAAGATAGCTGTCCGTTCTGCACAGTTACAAAGACCATACGCTGCGTTTTCAATATTGCAGCCATGGAAGACTTGTCCGTCTTTCGTTAAGAGAGCAGCACCGACTTGGAATTTTGAATATGGAACATACGCTTTTTCGCGTGCACGTTTAGCTTGTTCGAGTAATTGTTCTGTTTTCATGTGAGTATCCCCTTTTTAGGAACGGTATTGGCCAAAAAGGCCGGATTCTTATTGTACCAAATATGGGATGAAGATGCATAGCGCAATCGCAACAGATGTAAGCGCCAACACTAAAACAGCACCACTCGCGATATCTTTGACTGCTTTTGCCAGTGGATGCCACTCCTGTGTCACGAGATCCACGACGCGCTCAAACGCTGTATTGAACATCTCGGCACTTATGACGATCCCGACCGTCAGAAAAAGAATCGCTCGCTCGACAGATGTCAACGGTAATAAAAAGGCGACAAGTAATACGATGCCGCCAATGATGACATGAACTTTCATATGCCGTTCTTCTCGAATCGATTGGCGCAACCCATGCATCGCATGTCGAAATGGTTGCCACCAGCTTTTCACAATGTGCCCCGGAATAACTCGAAGTGATGCAGGATTTCCTCCTGTCGCTTCGTCATGATTTCCTCATCTGCCTTTTCAATGTGATCATATCCGAGTAAGTGGAGGAAACCATGGACGGCGAGAAAACCGAGTTCACGCTCGAAATGATTGCCATATTCAGCCGCCTGTTCGCGACATCGTTCCACGGAAATGATCAAATCACCGAGGACGACTGGTTCATCTTCCAATAATCCAAAATCGATTTCATCTTCTCCGAGTTCTTCCATCGCGAAGGAAATGACGTCTGTCGCCTGATCTTTCCCACGCCATTCACGATTAATCTCTTGAATTTCATCGTTTGAGACGAAAGTCACGGACAACTCACTGTTCGGATCGACTTCTTCTTGTTCCGCCGTGTAAATCAAAATCGATTCGACAAGCTGTCGTTGCTCTTCCGTTAGACGATTATTTTCGTCTGTCATATAAATGTTCATTTCGTTGCCTCTTTCTTTAATTCTGGATACTCGATTCGTTCATGGAACAAACCGGATAAGGTATGACATGCACTTTCACCAACACGATAAATCTCGCGTGTCGTGATGTCACATTCCGCAAATTGGTCGTCCATCATCTTTTCACGAATGATTTTCGCGACTAGGTCCCGAATTCCTTCTTCCGAAGGAGCTTTCATTGAACGAACAGCCGCTTCAATCGAGTCGACGATCATGATGACCGCCGCTTCACGCGTTTGTGGTTTAGGTCCTGTATAACGGAACGTATCCTCATCGACTTCACCTTGTTCTGCTGCCTTGACATAAAAATATCGGAGCAACGATGTTCCATGATGCTGGCGACAAATATCGATGATCGCTGCCGGGAGTTTTGCTTTTTCGAGCAATTCAACACCATCCTCCGTATGTGCCAAGATGACACGTGCCGACTCTTCCGGCGTCAATCGATCATGCGGATTGCGTCCATGCTGGTTTTCAATGAAATAAAGTGGTCGTCGTGTTTTTCCTAAATCATGATAGTAGGCACCGACTCGCGCAAGCAACCCATCTGCACCGATTGCTTCACAGGCTGTTTCTGCTAGGTTCGCGACCATCATGCTATGATGATACGTTCCTGGCGCTTCGACCAAGAGTTTCTTCAACAAGGGATGCGTCGGGTTCAACAGTTCGAGCAGACGCGTCGGTGCTAAGATACCAAATGTCATTTCGAGGAACGGCAATAACCCAATCGCAAGAATGGCACTCAAGATCCCACTAGCAATCGCAAAACCGACTAAAGTCAATGTTTCACGTAATTCGAATGTGCCACTACGTAATAGAACGAATGCAAAGAAAATCGCGATGTTTGCTCCGGCAATCGAAATACTGCTCATGAAAATACGACGACGTGACAAACTAGACTGTAGGAAAAACGTTGCGACTAAACCACCGACTAACAAATAGATCGCGATATTGAAGCTGAAGTTTTGATTCGTACTATAGAAGAATGTTCCGGCAAGTGCCGTGAAGAGTGAACTTGACAATGCAATCCGTTCGTTTAATAAATTGCGCAGAACAAGCGCAACAAAAGCAGTCGGTGTGAGTAAGTAAAGTGCAGGATTGATATCGTTTGCTAAAAACGCCATGCCATACATGACAAGCAATTGTAAGCTGACGACGAGGTAGACAAGCCCAAACAACCGGATCCGCCCCATCTGTGCATACCGTAGTTTCGAGCGATGAATGAAGCCGAATAGGAAAGCAGTCATCAATGCACTGACAAGCATCGCTCCAAGTAACGGTTTCAACGACTGACGGTCAGAAATCAAGCCGACGAGTTGTAGCTGGCGGTAAGCATCTTGCGAAATCACTTCGCCTCGCTTCACGATCACTTCCCCTTCCGAGATGATGACCGGTTCCACTTTATCACTTGTTTGTTTACGAAGCTGTTCCGTCTTTTCCGGATCATAGACGTAGTTCGTCACGATCAGTTGATCGGTCAACGCCTTGGCAATCGCCTTTAGCGAGAAAGAAAGCGGTGAACGTTCGATATCAGTTCGGGCATTTTCACGTGCTTCAGCCACTTCGCCGCCATCAGACGAGATGCGCTGACGCATCGCTTCTTCGATTGCTGTAATGACGACATCCCGTGTCGTGTCTCGAAGCGCTGTCGTTGAAGCTACAAGTAAACGTAGTTCGTCGTCCTTTAAAAGAGTTGCCGCTTCTGTCCCACGCAAACGCTGTTTGATTTTACTGATCTCGTCTGCTTTTTTAATGCCGGATAAACTAGCAAAAAGTTGTTCGACTTTATCAATTTGCTGTGCTGCATACTCTTGTTTGATCGTATACTGACTCTCGATTGCAGCAATCGCATTTTCCTTGATTTGATTCGTCGCGACCCGATCCTCCATCGTCAATGGCGACCGGATGTCTTCTTCTGCAATCGAGAATGGTTCTGCGGACAAGGCTTCTGGTCGGACACTGACATACATCATCGTCGATACGACGAGATAGAACACTACTGTCAAAAGTCCAACCCAGACCCTAACCTTGCGCATATCATCTCCCCCTTTTTCCATTATTCCCGTAACGGCTTATGTCAATTCCTGACTGTAAGCATCAACGATTTTCCGGACAAGTGGGTGACGCACGACATCAGCTGAGCCGAAGTGTTCGAAATGAATGCCTTTGACATTTCCGAGCAGATGCAATGCTTCTTGTAGACCAGACGTTTTTCCGCGCGGAAGATCAACTTGTGTCAAATCGCCTGTGACGATCATCTTCGAATGAAAACCAAGACGTGTCAGGAACATCTTCATTTGTTCACGTGTCGTGTTTTGCGCTTCATCTAGAATGACAAAGGCATGTTCAAGTGTCCGCCCACGCATATAAGCGAGTGGCGCAATTTCGATGACACCACGCTCAAGTAGTCGAGCCGTATGTTCGACACCAAGGACGTCGTGTAACGCATCGTATAGAGGACGTAGATATGGATCAACTTTTTCTTTAAGATCACCAGGAAGAAATCCAAGATTCTCTCCTGCTTCTACTGCTGGACGCGTCAGGACGAGTCGTTTGACATGTCCTTCCTTCAGTGCTTTTGCAGCCATCACGACTGCGAGATATGTTTTTCCAGTCCCCGCTGGTCCAATACCAAATGTCAAATCACAGCGATCAATTCCGCGGACGTAACGTGCTTGACCGAGCGTTTTCGCACGAAGTGGTTTTCCTTTATGATTCGTATGGATGACCGTATCGTAAAGTTCCAGTAGTTCATCCACCCGATCTTGACGTGCGAGTTGAATGGCGCTCGTTGCGTCACGCTCCGTCAAAACAGCTCCACGATTGACGAGTTGCTTCAGGACACCAACGACTTGTCCTGCCAAGATCACAGACTGTTCCTGTTCGGATTGTGCCAACAGCTCATCTCCTCGATGTGTAAGCTGGACTTCAAGTTCCGCTTCCATCGTACGTAAGACTGCGTCATTCGGACCGACGAATGCTTGAATCTGTTCTGAATTCGAAAATGCAAATGGGATTCTTTCGTTGAATATCACGTTGTGAATGGCCTCCTAGTCATGGATAACAAGTTGTCATCGCTTCATATCTAATCTCTTCCACTTTAGCACTTCCACCGAAAAGATGGAAAGAAAAACCCGTTTCCACCTTTTGGAAAACAAAAAGAGTCGATCCTACACGTTTCGTAGGATCGACTTCCTGTCCAACCATCATCGTTTTCGTTTAGAGACAGGCGCTCCGAGAACCTCACTCCAGACGATCGCACGTCGCATTTCGTCTTGCGAAAGCGTCGTTGCTGATGCCGAACGACTCGATGTTCCAATAGCACCGTCTGCGACGCTGTCTTTGATTTCACCAATACTCGAAGAAGGCACCCCTTTTTTCGAATGTTGTTTCTGACGTTGGTCCAAACGTTGTTGCAATTCCGTTCGTTCATGAACTGGTCGTGCTTTCGTTTGGGTTACCCCAGGTTGTTTCTTCGCAGGTGCTTTTTTACGAACGACAGGTGGAGGTGTCGTCTCTTGTCGAACCGTATCCACCTGTTCGACCATTTGCTTCACATACTCCCCGAACTCTTTTGAAGGTGTCCGGTTCGTCTGCTTCGGTTTTTTATCTGCTGCTTTTGAGATGACGGAGATGACACCGAATGCGATCATCAATCCGACCCATATGATATCCATACCGTCTCACCCTTTACTGTGAGTCATGTGGTGATGATTGTCCACCGATTGCTTGACGCATTTTCGTATCGGCTGTCACGTTCAAGTAGTTCGCATAATCCATGACGCCAAAATTTCCGTCACGCATCGCTTCTGCGATAGCAAGTGGTACTTCCGCTTCAGCAGCGACAACCTTCGCTCGCATCTCTTCAACACGTGATTTCATCTCTTGTTCGCTTGCGATCGCCATTGCGCGACGCTCTTCCGCCTTCGCTTGCGCAATGTTCTTATCTGCTTCCGCTTGATCCGTTTGAAGGACCGCACCGATGTTCTTACCAATATCAATGTCTGCGATATCGATCGAGAGAATTTCAAACGCCGTTCCTGAATCGAGTCCTTTTGCAAGTACTGTCCGTGAGATCATTTCTGGATTCTCAAGTACTTCTTTTTGGTCATTACATGATCCGATGGTTGAGATGACGCCCTCACCAACACGCGCGATAACTGTTTCTTCCCCAGCACCACCGACGAGACGATCAATATTCGCACGTACCGTGATCCGGGCTTTCGCTTTCACTTCAATCCCATTCATCGCGACACCGGCGATGAACGGTGTTTCAATGACTTTTGGGTTAACCGACATTTGAACAGCTTCTAAAACATTACGACCAGCAAGATCAATCGCCGCTGCGCGTTCGAAGCTCAGCTCGATATTCGCCCGGTGTGCTGCAATCAAGGCATTGACGACACGGTCAACGTTACCCCCTGCAAGGAAATGACTTTCCAGTTGGTTCGTATTCAAGTTCAATCCCGCTTTAACTGCCTTGATCAACGGATTGACGATTTTTGATGGTGTTACTCGACGAAGACGCATCCCGACTAATGTAAAGATTGATACGCGTACGCCTGCTGCGAGCGAGCTAATCCAGAGTGGAATCGGGACGAGCGTGAAGAAAATAGCGAGGAAAATTAAGATTCCTCCAGATATGAGTAATACGGTCAATAATTCAGGTGTCATGTGTGGGACTCCTCCTTCGTATGTTGGACTCTAACAATGACGCGTCCGTGCGTCACTTCTTTTACAACGATCGTTTCCCCCGCTTGAATGAAGGTTCCTTCTGTAACGGCATCGATTCGGTTCCCATCGATTTCAATCGTTCCTGACGGACGTAATGGTGTCAGACTGACTCCTTCTTGTCCTAACAGTTGTACTTTGTCTTGATGAGAAAGGTAGCCCTTTTCAGACGATGTAGAATCCGTCAAAATCAAACCTCTCCAAAGCAATGACTGATTTGATTTTATTCTGCGATACGCCCAGAACCCGGCCGCAAGTGACAGAAAAACTGCAAGCCCAACGGCTAAACCGACTTGTCCGACGGTCGCACCTGCCATAATCAAGCTAGCAAGGACAGCACCGATCCCAAGGACGCCAAAGATTCCAAACCCTGTGACGAATATTTCAACCAGTAACATGAGTACCCCGATCATGAAGACCGTCAAAATCATCCCTAAGCTAAACGTCATGCGTACGTTCACCCCTTTTCATTCGTGTCAGAAGCTACTTCTTTTGCACTTTGATTCGTTACTACAATTATATACGCTTTCGAAACAAAAAGGTTTCATGACTATTCTGAATTCATCAAGAAACTTTAAAAACGTGACAGGAACGACAAAAAAAGGTGTCCCGAGGGACACCTTTCCATGTATTAAGCGAGACGTTGTTTGACGAGTCGATTAATTAAGGCACCGTCTGCCTTGCCCTTAAGCTGCGGCATGACGACACCCATTACTTTCCCCATATCCGAAGGAGCAGAGGCACCCGTCTGCGCAATAGCTGCGTCGACGATTTCCTGTACTTCTTCCTCGGAAAGCTGTTTTGGCATATAAGCTTCGAGCACGACAATCTCTGCTTGAATTTTCTCGACGAGATCGTGACGACCAGCGCTTTCGAATTCTCGGAGGGAGTCGTTGCGCTGCTTCATTTCACGTGAAAGAATCGTCAATTCTTCCTCGTCTGTCAATTCTTGCTTACCGAGTTTGATCGTTTCATTTTGCAGCGATGATTTCACCATGCGAATCGTCGTAAGACGATCTTTTTCACGAAGACGCATGGCATCTTTCATATCCGCTGTCAAACGCTCCTGAAGACTCATGAGGATACACCCTCTCTAACGTTAGAACTTCTTACGCTTACGCGCAGCCTCCGATTTAAGCTTACGTTTTACACTTGGCTTTTCGTAGTGTTTACGTTTACGAACTTCTGCAAGCGTACCATCTTTTGAAACACCACGTTTGAAGCGACGAAGTGCGTCTTCAAGTGATTCATTTTTACGTACACGAGTTTCCACTAGTTTTCCCTCCCTCCGATATTACCGACTAAAGGAAACGTGTCAGACACGTCATACAACATTATAGTAGGAATATACAATTTGGTCAACAGTTGATTCAAGCGACTTTTCTGTACCCTACGCTGTTCCTTTTTGTTCTTTTCTATCCTCTCATGCTTGCATCCGTTTGACAACAAAATCTGATCATTCCTGCATCAAAATTCAGAAACTTTTTTGTAAGCGTTATCATCATTTTTTAAAATGTTTTGTCAAAAAGGGTGATGATGTGTCAAAATATAGGCAATTATCAAACAAAGGAGTGTGACATCACGTATGAAAGAAGCAAAACGTATCATTTTCGGACTTATCCTCGGATTGATTCTCGGAATCGTCCTCGCTGCATTGCCCGATAAGTCGATTTATGAGGGATTGAATAAATATGCTCTACAACCGATCGGGACGATATTCTTGAACCTGATCAAGATGCTCGTCGTACCGATCGTCTTCTTCTCAATCACCCTCGGCGTCATGGGACTCGGTAATCCAAAAGAACTGGGTCGAGTCGGTGGAAAAGCGATTACTTACTTCATGACGACGACAGCTGTCGCGATCGTCATCGCTCTCGGTTTATCATTATTGATTAAACCGGGTACATTCGGTAACTTCGAAACGCAAGATCTTGAATATGATAACGGCAATCTACCAGATACGAGTTTGATCAATACGATCGTCGGTATGTTCCCGACGAACCCGATCACGTCGATGGCGGAAGGCAACATGTTACAGATCATCGTCTTTAGTGTCTTTATTGGTTTCGGGATCACATTTCTCGGTAAAAAGGTCTCGACGTTACGGACTTTCATTGAACAGGGTAACGATTTAATGACATATTTGATCACACTCGTCATGAAGATGGCCCCGCTCGGTGCGTTCGCTTTGATTGCATCGGCAGTTGGCTCACAAGGATGGTCTTCAATTAAAGCCATGTTCTTCTACATGTTAGTTGTCGTTTTATCTTTAATTATCCATTCTTTATTGACGTACGGTTTAACCGTCTCACTTCTTGGGAAGATGAATCCGTTCTTCTTCTTTAAAAAGTTCGCACCTGTCATGTTATTTGCTTTCTCGACGTCTTCGTCGAACGCAACACTTCCTGTCGCGATGCAAACGGCTCAAAAAGAGCTGAAGGTTCCACGCTCCGTCTCTAGTTTCGTTCAGCCACTCGGTGCGACGATCAACATGGATGGGACGGCAATCATGCAAGGAGTTGCGACTGTTTTCATCGCGCAAGTCTATGCGGTTGATTTAACACCTGGGCAACTTGCGACGGTCGTTCTGACAGCTGTTCTCGCATCGGTCGGAACAGCTGGTGTTCCGGGTGTCGGTCTCGTCATGCTAACGATGGTTCTTCAGTCGGTCAATTTACCCGTAGAAGGGATCGCTTTGATCATCGGTGTCGATCGTCTTCTGGATATGATGCGTACAGCCGTCAATATCACGGGTGACGCAGCATGTGCCGTCATCGTCTCGAAATCAGAAGAAGGTAACCTCAAAGAAGGCGAAGAAACCGATGAACGCTATGCGTAATCGTATGTCTCTTACTCCAAGAAAGGACGTTCCGCAAACTGCGGAACGTCTTTTGTCGTTTGTTTGATTATTTTGCTAAGACGAACGAGCTGAGTCCCTCAACACGAACCGTACCTGAAACAGTGCGGATCGTTTTTGTTCCTGCTTGTTTACCATCTACGAGAAGCTTCCATTTCCCTTTCGGTAGCTTCATGTCAACTACTGTTCGATTTGCATTGTGAATGACATATAAATCGTTCTTCTGTTGTGGAGCGTCGTCATCTAGTCGATACGCAATGACTTGTGCCGGTGCTGCTTCAAACGTCAAGTAACGACGGATATCTTTCGCTGTTGCTAAGTGAAGTGCAGGGTTCTTCTTGCGTAATTCGATTAATCCTGTCATATAATCGACGTCTTGTTGACGATCCATCTTCCGTTTCCAATCGAGCTGGTTGACAGAGTCCGGTGATTTATATGAGTTATGATCGCCACCTTTTGTCCGCATGAAGTCCTGACCTGCATGGATGAACGTCGTTCCTTGTGACGTCAGCAAAATACTTGAAGCTAGACGGTGCATCTTCGTCTTCGTTGCGTCATTGTCTTGTGGATTCGTCAGGTTCAACTTATCCCAGAGGGTATGGTTATCATGTGCTTCAACGTACGTGATCGCTTGATCTGGTTCTTGCGTAAATCCTTGAATGTCTTTATCGTAAGCAATCTCGCCGACGATACCACGTTTGATACGTGTCTCAAGACCCGCTTTCCCGTTGATGAATCCAGCATCCGTGTCTTCGAAGACACTACCTTTGAGCGCATCACGCAGGTTGTCATTGAAATGTCCGATTCCCGGCATTTGTTTTGTGTTCGTTTGGTTTGCTTTCTCTGAATCTGGAAGAGGAGTTCCGAGGCTCCACCCTTCTCCGAACACTAGAATCGACGGATCAATTCGCTTCGTCGCCTGTTTGACAGCGTTCATCGTCTTGACGTCGTGAATGCCCATCAAGTCGAAGCGGAAGCCATCCCAGTGGTATTCCTTTGCCCAGTACGAGACAGAATCAACGATTAGTTTATGCATCATTTGACGTTCAGAGGCTGTATCATTCCCGACACCTGTACCGTTCGCTAAATCGCCGCCTTCTGTATAGCGGTAGTAGTAACCCGGTACGATCTTATCAAGATTTGATGCTTTGGCGTCAAACATGTGGTTATAGACGACGTCCATGACGGCACGTAGACCATTGTCATGGAGTCCTTGGATCATCTGTTTCATTTCCGTGATCCGGACTTTTGGATCATATGGATTTGTCGCATACGATCCTTCTGGTGCATTGTAGTTCTTCGGATCATAACCCCAGTTGTATGATTTAAGCGGATTCGTCTCATCGACGGACGCTGTATTGAAATCATAAACAGGAATGAACTGGACGTGCGTGATGCCAAGTTCCTTTAAGTGATCGAGTCCCGTCTTTGTCTTCGTTTTTTTGCCATCCTTCGTTAAACGTGTACCTGGCTCAATGACGCCAAGATATTTTCCTTTTTGTTTGATACCTGAATCGTAACCTGAATTCGTCACATCAAACATCGATAGATCACGGACGTGGGATTCATAAATGATCGCGTCTGTTGCGTGACGAAGTGGCATTTTCCCATTCGTCCAGCGTTTTGGATCCGTCTCGCGTAAATCAACGACGACACCTTGGTCTCCGTTAACAGCGACCGCTGTCGCATACGGATCAACGGCACGCGTCGATTCTTTTGCGTGTTTGACTTCATATGTGTAACCGACACCGTCAAGATCACCCTTGACCGTCACTTGATAGACACCACGATCCGTCCGTTTCATCTGGATTTCACGCGTGATATCTTTTGTCGTAGCTGCTTGTTGTTTCGGTAAACGATATAACTCGAGTTCAACGGCTTGCGCTGTCGGCGCCCAGACCTTGAATGTCGTCTTCGATTTCTGATAGTCGACGCCGAGCTTACCACCATAGGCATACTTTTGATCGAATGCTTTCGAACGCAGTACCTTCCCTGCTTCAAGAACTGCTTCTCCAAAAACAGGATGCGTCACGCGGACGACTTTTGCTAAATCGATATCAGAAGCGACTTCGACTTTCGCCGTCTTGGCATCGATCGCTGATACGACTGGATTCGTCACACCTTCGAACGTAAATGCCTTTAAGTCTTCTGCCGTCATCGGTGTGTTCGTTTTAAGCGTCATCGTCCGGAAGTCATCAGCCAAAAAGCTCGTGATTTTTGGCGTCCGATCAATTTCCGGTTTGCTGTAGTACACTGTCTGGTCCCCTTCGATCAACCAGATGTCCTTCGCACCTGCATAAAAGAAACGATCGGCTCCGTCTTTTTCCGACCAGCCCTCAAGATGAGGAATGACGCCTGCAAGACGTGCTTTCGTTGGGTTATCAAGCGTTACTTTGGCAATGGCACCGAACTCATCCTGCTGATCGAATTCGAATCGTTTGCCATCTTGCGCTTCCGGCCAAGACCAGACGCCGTACTTATCATAATCATTGTCATACCGATAATAGTGGATATTCGTGTCGATTTTTTCGACGTCTGCTCCATTAGTCGGATTGACCGTCGAGATATCCTTGCTTCCCGACTCGATCCAGATTTCAGCAACTCCGTTTTTAATCATATCTTTCGTGATGAAACGATCGTTCTCAGATCCCCCATCCTTGTTCCAGTTATCATCTCGCACGATGAAGCCGACTTTTTCCGGCTGATCGACTGGAAATTCATAGGCTGCGATTTTTCCGTAAGCATCTTCACCATTAAAGGCATGTGCTTTATTCGGAAAATAATCCGGACCATTTGTCCATAACCACAGGTTCCAATCCTTCGTGGCATTCGGGTCTTCCTTGTAATGAATGATGACCAATGTAGACTTTCCTTTTTCCAGTGCTTGACCGGATAAAGACAGTCCACTAAATATTAGTGCAAACGTTAGCGCAACGATACAAACGGATCTTATGCGTTTCATACGATAGCCATCTCCTTTGTTATGTAATCGTTTTCATTTTGCATCCGTTTATAAGTCCTGTCAAAGCCTATTTGATGATTCGAACAGAAAATAAGACTTTTGAACCAAAGTGATTCGGTTGGATGGAAAACAACAAAAAAAGAACCGTCCGTGTGGTAGACAGTCCTTTTTACCGGGTTTAAGAAGACACGAGGATGGCATGAATCTTGGCTTTCGTTTGTCTCATGGATTCATCCGATGCAAAGAAGTACCATACCCCATCGTTTGCGATATAGCCTTCTCCGTCTAGCTTTAATGGTTTCAGCTGTTTGAATCCCGGCTGATTTTCTTGAGCAAGTTGTGCCGCCACGTCAAAATCGATGTTCGTCGCGAAATTATGCTTCATGACATTCGTGATTTCTTCCATCTTGGTCAGTAAACGAGGTCCAGCCAGTTTAGCACCGACGGCTTCTAAAACTTGACGTTGCCGAATCTGTCTGCCCATATCGCCGAGTGGATCTTGTTTTCGCATACGTGCGTAACCACTCGCTTCTAGACCAGTTAAATGAATCTTTCCTTTTTTATACTCCTTTTGTAAACGACGGTCGTTCCAGCTGAAGGCGGATGGATTATCCACTGTGACACCGCCAACAGCATCAACCAATTCAATCAACCCATCCATATTGATCTTAGCGTAATATGGGATATCGACATCAAACGTCTGTTCCACCGTCTCGACCGTCTCCTTCACACCACCATAGGCATACGTATGATTGATTTTCGTCTTTTCACCCGTCGGTATTGTGACTTGCATGTCGCGTGGAATGGACAACGAAGTCGCTTGCTTCGTTTTCGGATTAAACGAGAGCAACATGATGGCATCTGCCCGTCCCTTATCATTCTTTCGCTCGTCGACGCCAATCAAGAGGACATTGACTGGCTTCATCGATGCGAGTGGCTTTGCTTTTTCCCCACCCAACGGCTGTAAAAAGTAATGCGCCGTCTGTTGGATTTTTAAAAATGCCAGTCCCGTCGAAGCGCTAGCAATCAAGACGATCACGAGCAGAAGCGCACTGATGACGCGCCAGAGGATCGGAGGTCTTCGTTTATCGATGCGTGATTTCATACTCTGTTCTCCTTCACAATTTGTCCTCGTACGTCTTCATCAAACCGGCAATGTTCGAGTTGTGCAGAAACAGCACCGAATCGATCTGCTTTTGTTTGGCAAATCGGGAAACATCAAATGATTTTGGAACATATCGAATATCCACGACTTCTAAGTTGGCACTTTTCGCAAGCAATGGTAACACAGGATTTGCAAACGAATCCTTTAAAACCAAAATCGTCGGGCGATTTCGATTCGCCGCTGACTTCATTGACATGATGTCGTGGTTTCCGCGAAGAAATACTTCATATCGATCGACATAATCACCTTCTTGTTTGACGAATGATTCATCAATGACAGGACGTCCACATTTCCCTTCATAACAAACATCGATACCGTTGAAGAACGCAGGAGCATAATAATCTAGACGGTCACCGGACGCCGCATAGGAGAGCGTCGTTTTTCGTGCTAATGATCCATAGTAGGCGTGTTGATCTTCCTTCCGCCACTTCGTCTCAGGTAACGTCGTTGACAGTCCCATTCTTTTCGTGATGACTTGGTAAGCTTCTGTTGCACCGTCGATGTTCCAGTGATGATCTGTCTTGAAGTAGTCACTTAACTTCAATCCTTGCAAAGAAAGATTGGTCATCCCCGCCGCTTGAAAGTCTCGTACCATTTTTTCATAGCGCTCGTTTGCATTGGAAGCGACATAAGACGGAATTAGTTTGTCCCGTTCTGCGATAACGGTTTTAGACGGTGCTAACGCCATATAGACCGGACGATCGACTTCTCCAACGAATTGTTTGAATGCTTGCGGAATTTTTACGTTTCCTGATGCACTCGGTTCAATCATATAATCGTTTTTTGCCGTATAAATGCCATTACGAAACGGCTGTCGAAAGACATCTTTTGATAAAAGCGCCTGTATCTCGACGAACGTTCCTCGCAACAGTAATTGATCCGTGAAATAGGTCTCCATTTTGAGCATATCCTTGCCTGTCGCGATTCCCTCGACGGTGGGCTCAACGGACTGGGCAAGTGTACGATTTTCCAGCTGGGACCGGACACGGTCTTCCCGGACAAGCGTTCCGAGTCCGATCGTCAGTAAGACGAGAATAAAACTGACAGTCGTCACCCACATCATGATTCGCTCGAAAGAAGGTGTCTGATTCGTCTCCTGTTGCGTTTTCATCAATGGCTGCTCCATGGATAGTCCTCCTTTTTAGAACCGGAAATAGATGAACGGATTAAACGTGCTCGCAACGAGTGCCGATGTCGCAAGGAACAACATCAACATGGCATACCCATACTGCATCGTTGTTCCGATCTTCCCGAGAGAGACGACGACACGTTCTCCGAGATACTTCGGAATCGGTGTCGCAGCGATACACGCGACAAGTAGTAGGACTCCGTTCTGAACGAGTTGGTAACTCGCCCGTTCATCCCATAGCACATCCGGTACGAACATTGCTTGAATATACATAACGGCTTCTGGAAACGTCTCTGAGCGGAAAAAGACCCAACCGACGAGCACGAGGATGAGCGTCCAGACTGTCGAGACGACAGGCATACGCTCGAGCCATCTCCCGAGAAATGCCTTCTCGAGCATGATCCAAACTCCGTAATATGCGCCCCACGCGACGAATGTCCAACTCGCACCGTGCCAAAGGCCCGTCAACATCCAGACGATCGCCAGATTTCGATACTGCCGCCACGGCGATACACGGTTTCCCCCTAACGGAATATAAACATAGTCGCGGAACCAAGAGCCGAGCGAAATATGCCATCGACGCCAAAATTCTGACACGGATTTTGAAATATATGGGTAGTTGAAATTCTCCAAGAAATGAAATCCGAACATCAGTGCTAAACCAATTGCCATATCGCTATAGCCCGAAAAATCAAAATAGATCTGTAAGGCATAAGCGATGATTCCAATCCATGCTAGCCCCATCGAAAGGTCTTTCATATTAAAAACAGCGTCTGCGACCTGACCACATCCGTTCGCAAGAATCAATTTTTTTGATAGACCAATCGTAAAGCGGCGAACACCACGTGCAAAATCAGATACCGTCTCTTGACGACACTCGATCTGACTCGCAATCGTGTTGTAGCGGACAATTGGCCCCGCGACGAGTTGCGGGAAAAACGCGATATAAAGGGCGAGGTCGAGTGGATTCTTTTGCACCGCTTCCTTCCCTTTATAAATGTCGATGACGTAACTCATCGCATGGAATGTATAAAAGGAAATTCCAAGCGGTAAGACGACTTCTGGAACGAACCAACTCAGACCAAACGATTCGTTGACGGAGCGGACGAAAAATCCGCTGTACTTAAACCAACCGAGCAATCCAAGGTTGACGACGATCATGCTGAACATGATCCACTTCACTCCGACATGTTGCCGGTAGAAATCAACGAATAAGGCAAAGAAGTAATTGATCGTGACGCTGAGTAGCATCAGTAAGGCAAAGCGTGGTTCTCCGAATGCATAAAAGAACAGGCTGGCAACTAACAGCCAGCCGTTACGGAATGTCCGAGGCAACACGTAGTACACGAGCAGTACTGTCGGCAAGAATAAAAATAAAAAAATCGTCGAACTAAACAGCATAGGTTGCTTCCTCCTCAGCCTTGACGTATTGCGCGATGGCGAGTTCGCGGAGATGGACCCGGAAGCTCCCTTCGTTTAAAAACTTCCAGGCCATTTTGAAATAAACCGCTCCTGGCACACGCTCCATCTCGAACTGGACGATCGTCTCATTCGTCAACGTCAGATGCTCCGTCTCAGAGACCATCCGCTTCTTTTGCCCATACTGCATCTTAAATACTTGAACGAGACATGGTTCCGCCACTTCAAAACGGCACGTTACCTGAATGATGTCACCTATCAGTTCAGCATCTTTTCGATACAGTTTTGAAGGCGGATGTTGAAAGCCTTGATCGAACAGTTGCAGATACAGTTTGTCAGTCGCTATCGCATCCTGAAAATCAAAACACACCCCCGGCGCTGCATCTTCGAGCAAAATCTTTTCCTGAGTACCGAACGGAAAAAACTGATAGCTCGCGACGGTCAGCTCCTTATTCATACCGGTACCTCACTCATGATCGCATCGACGATTCGTTCTGCTGCCTGTCCATCGCCATACGGATTCGCGGCTTGCGCCATCGATTGATAGAAGATTTCGTCCGTCAATAATTGATGGCTCATCGCATAGATATGCTCTGGATTCGTACCGACCAGTTTCAAGGTTCCTGCTTCGACGCCTTCAGGTCGTTCCGTCGTCTCCCGTAAGACAAGAACGGGAACACCGAGTGAAGGCGCTTCTTCTTGAATCCCGCCTGAATCTGTCAGGATGAAGGAAGCACGAGCTGCCAGGTTGTGGAAATCAAAGACATCAAGCGGCTCAATCAACTGAATCCGTGGATGATGCTCTAGGCGAGCTGCTGCTTCTAGCACGACTGGATTCGGATGGACTGGATAAACGATTTCTATTTCCGGATGATCATTTGCCAACTGTTCAATCGCTTCAAAAATCGTTGCCAGTTGTAAATGGTTCTCACGACGATGAACCGTCAGCAAGACGAGTTTTCGCCCCGACTTCTCAAGTCGTGTCAGAACAGGATGCGTATAGCTAGCAGAAACGGTTGTCTTAAGTGCATCAATGACCGTATTACCCGTTACGATGATTGGTGTCTGTTTGTTCTCAGCACGTAAATTCATCGCCGCTTGTTCGGTTGGAGCAAAATGATAATCCGCCAACACACCTGTCAATTGACGATTCATCTCTTCCGGAAACGGTGCATACTTTTCATATGTCCGCAGTCCTGCTTCGACATGACCGACTGGAATCTGTTGATAGAATGCCGCTAACGAAGCAGCGAACGTCGTCGTCGTATCCCCATGGACAAGAACGAGATTCGGCTGTTCCTTTTCGAGGACACGACGCATCGCATTCAGAATACGTGCCGTCATCTCCTCTAACGTTTGACGCGGACGCATCAAATCCAAGTCATGGTCCGGAGTGATCTGGAACAATTCGAGTACCTGATCAAGCATTTCCCGGTGTTGCGCCGTTACGACGACAATCGGTTCGACGTCTGGGCGGTTTTCAAGTGCTTTTACGACAGGTGCCATCTTAATGGCCTCAGGTCGTGTTCCGAATACGAGCATGACACGTTTCATCTACTTCATCCCCTATCTCATTTCATGACGATCGTTCGATCGTCTCGCCTCTCATCTGTTGCTCAATGTCACCGATTCGACCGGTTCGTTTTTTCGAAACATAGTGAGTGGCTTGCTTTTTGGATAACTGTTTGTACCAATATAAATATTTATTGTATTCCGCGAGTGTTTCATTCGTTGGACCAAATAAACGCACTTCACCGTATTCCAGCCAAAGGATCTTCGTACAAAAGCTTTTGACTTGATTCAAAGAATGGCTGACGAAAAAAATCGTTTTTCCTTGATCCCGGAATTCGCGCATCTTATCGAGACACTTCTCCGTAAATGTTTGATCGCCGACAGATAAGGCTTCATCGATGATCAAGATATCCGGATTGATATTGATCGAGATAGCAAAACCGAGACGTGCCCGCATCCCACTCGAATAGGTTTTGACTGGCTGATCGATGAACTCTCCGATATCCGCGAATTCGAGAATTTCCGGTGTGATCTCCTCGATTTGCCGTTTGGTCAGTCCCATCATCAATCCTTTGAGCTCGATGTTATCGCGACCTGTCAGTTGACTGTTCAATCCACTTGAGATGGCAATCAGTGCTGATTTTCCTCCTAGCGTGACACATCCATACGTAGGCGGTGTGACGTTAGCAAGTAAATGGGATAACGTTGATTTCCCACTACCGTTGATGCCTACGACACCCACGATTTCTCCCTCTTCAACAGAGAAGGAGACATTTTTGAGCGCATAAAAGGATTTTCCGCTCACTTTTCCAAAGAGCACTTCCTTTAATTTATCGATTGGACGCTCATAGAGCATGTACCGTTTTGAAACGTTCTCAAACACGACGTGACTCATCGTCTTTCCTCCTATACATAATCAATGAAGTAGCGTCGGAAACGAATATGGACCGCTGCTCCGACGAGCAGGATACCGAGTGTCACACTCCAAAAATAAGCGCCATACCAGATGTGATCCATCAAGTAACCGGTTCCGATCAAGGCGGAGCGGTACCCCTCAATCAAATAGACGAGTGGATTCAACATCAATAGCATCTTAAACAGTGAATGTTCTGGGGGAATCCACATGATCGGCGTTAAATACATCAGCATCCTTATCGCGGATGTCACCATGTTCTGGACGTCTCGGATCATCGTAGCAAGAGCCGACAATAACAACGAGACGGCATAAAGAAAGATGACGCCGGCTGGAACGATATAAAACAGCTCGAGCGTATGCCATCCTGGGAAGTAACCAAATGCACTTCCTAAAACGATCGTCAGGGCAATCATCGCAAGGTGTCGATAGAATTGAGCCAAAATGACATATGCCGGAATCGTACTCAACGGAAAATGCATTTTAGAGACGAGCGCGACCCGACCGTAGATCGACCGTGATCCACTTGGAATCGTGCTTCCGATGAAGAACCATGCGATCAGTCCACTAACGAGCCAAAAGACGAATGGAATTCCGTCGACAGGATGTCCACCACGGATTCCAAAACCAAAGACGACCCAGTACACCCCGATCTGGAGGAGTGGCGTCATGATCTCCCAAAACCAACCTAAATACTGCATGCTATACTGACTTTTTGTTTCATAGAGTGACAGCCGAAAGATCAGATACAGATGATCTTTCAGCTCCCCTCCAATCGTTCGTAACGCGTTCATATTGCTTTTGCATCCACTTCCGTCACGCGGTGCGTATGCAAGTTACCGAAGTTGAGGACCTTGACCGCATCGAGTTCACGGACAATTCCTTTTGTATCGAAGAGTAACGGTGTCCGCATGTAGTTTGCGAAACGACGTGAATCGAATTGTTTGAACTCATCGTGGTCGACTAAGACGAGTGCTAGATCGGCGTCTTGGATCGCTTCGATTTCATCAACGAGTTCAAAGCGTGTCGAGATGGAATGCTCGATGTGTGGATCACAGACCGCGACATCGAGTCCACGATCGAGCAATTGTTCAATGACTTCGACAGCTGGGCTCTCGCGCATATCGTCAACATTTCCTTTATACGTCACACCGAAGACAGCGATTTTTGGACGAACACGTGAACCGACGAGACGAGCGGCTTGTTCAGCGACGAATTGTGGCATTTGGACGTTCGTTTGTCGTGCCGTATGAATGATGCGTGCAAGTGATGGGACTTTTGCGACGATGAAGTACGGATCTACTGCGAGACAGTGACCACCTACACCCGGTCCTGGATGATGCAAGTTCACACGTGGGTGCATGTTTGCCATCTCGATGACATCTAAGACGTTGATCTCAAGCTGGTGACATACTTGCGTCAATTCATTTGCCAGTGCGATGTTGACATCACGGAACGTATTTTCCATCAATTTCGACATTTCGGCTGTCTTCGCGTCGGTCCGAACGATTTCTCCTTGAACGAATGTTTCATAGACGGCTGCTCCTACCTCTGCACATGCCGGTGTCAATCCTCCAACGATCCGGTTGTTATGAACGAGCTCGTGTAAGATCTGCCCTGGTAACACACGCTCTGGGCAATGAACGACATAGACGTCTTCACCGATCGTAAAGCCGGCTTCTTCAATCAGTGGACGAACATGATCGTCCATAGTGCGTGGCGCGATCGTCGATTCAACGATGACGACGTTTCCTTTTTCAAGGAACGGCAACATGTTGTTGACGGCTGACACGACGTATTTTAAATCACATGATTTATACGTATCGTTCAAGTTCGGCGTCGGGACGGCGATTAAGAAAACATCGGCCCGTTCTGGCGTAAGTGTCGCTCGGAATTTTCCGTTAGCGACGACTCGTTTGATGACATCCTCGAGTCCTGGTTCCTCAATATGAATCGTTCCCGTGTTCAGAAGATTGACGATGTGTGGATCGATGTCGACACCGACGACCTCCGTGCCGTGATCCGCGAACATCGCCGAAGAAGGTAATCCAATATATCCTAGTCCGATTGTGCAAAGTTTCATTTTGTCATTCCTCCATCGAGTTAGTCATACTAGCCAACGAACGGTCTGTGGCTTGGCTGTAACTAGACCATAACGACATTTCCTTTGCTTTCCAATGCTTCTAACCATCTCTTAAACCATTCTTCACAGACCTTACATTTCCAGCGTTTTCTATTGTTTTTGTAAATCTTATGAAGCTTTCACGAATACTTCGTTGCCATTCATATCAAACAAAACGACCCGTCAAGAATCCACCTTCATTCCACGTGGATTTCCCTTCGAGTCGTTGACTATTTTTCTTATTTTGTCCCAGATTCCATGAAAATCGAGTCATAGACAGCAAGAAGTCGGCCTTTTTCTTGTTCCCAGTTGTATTGTCTCCTTGCTACGCTTGCTCGCTCCTGCATCGCCCGTCGCAAGTTCTCATCCTTCACTAGACGATTGACCGCCTCGGCGATACTATGCGGTGATTCGACATCGACGATCAAACCGATTCCTTCTGTTTCGACGACACGACGGATTTCTGGTAAGTCGGCCGCAACGACAGGAATTAACGCTGCCATGTATTCGAATAGTTTATTCGAAGAAGCTGAATAATGATTGAAGCAAACGTTCTGGAGGACTTGAAAGCCGACCGTCGCCGCTGCCGTGTAACTGGGTAGTTCAGCAAGCGGAACCTTATCAATGAAGCGGATACGAGACTTTTCCGATGATTGCGTGGCCAGTTGCATCAGTTTCCCTTTTAACTTTCCATCTCCAACGAAAATAAGTGTTCCTCGATCGATGAACGGCATCGCTTCAATGAGTCGCTCCAGTCCACGTCCTTCCTGGATCCCGCCTTGATACAACAAAATCGGCTCGTCTGGTGCGAGTGCTAACTCTTCGCGTAACGGTCGCGGTTGCGGAATAATCGGTTCGTAAAACGGATAATTGTGCAAGACGGATGGTCGGGTTCCATATAATTTTTGATGATAATCTGCACGCGTGTCATTTTCAACGATGGTCTGGTCGACGAATCGAAGCAACCAGCGTTCTAATTTCCCTTGCATGCTTCCGTATCCTGTCCGATCGGTCTGGACTTCATGCGAGTCATAGACGATTTGTGCACCACGCGCCGCCCCAATCGCTTGTGGTAACGTATTGACATCGTTCGCATGCATGACGTCATAATCATGCTTCCGGGCAGTACGTGTCATACGAAGAATGCCGAAACTGTTATATAGGGCGTAACGGATGAATCGACTTCGCATGAATAAAAAGAGCACGAGCATCACGGGAATGAGCCATGGCGCAAGAAGCGCACCCATCAATCCGATAGCAAGTGTCCGTTTTTTCCGTTTGCGAAAGAACGGGAGCCACCTCGCAAAAGGTGGCGTCCGGTCGATTCGAATGACGCGAAACCCTGACATCGGGTATTCGACTTCTGGAAGTGTGCCGTCATTTAGACAGTATAGGTCCACGCGGTGTCCTGCTTCGACGAGTGCCGTACATTCACGTAAGACACGGGCGTCATTCGTAAAAGGATTCCAAACAAACATTCCAATGCGCTTCATTCTGCGACCGCCTTTCGTGACTGCGTTTGTTCGATGGCTTCAAACAAGCGCTGTTCATTTTGTTCCCAATCGAAATGGCGTTGGACGTAATCCACACCCGCCCGTCCCATCGTTGCACGTTTCTCTGGATTTCGTGATAACTCGAGAATATGATCGACGATCTCCTCTTTTTTCCGCTGGACAGACACATAACCGGCTCCTGCTTCTTCGATGACATGCGCCGCATGACCTGATACCGCACCGACGATGGCACAGCCCATCGCCATGTAGTCGATGATCTTTCCTGGTGTCACTGTATCGAACGCTGTACTCTCGACGAGTGTCGCAAAGGCGATGTCACTCTTCGCGAGTTGTTTCAACGCATCCCAGCGTGGCATCGCGTCAAGAAACTCGATATTCGTCAATCCACGTTCCTTGACGAGTCGTTCGAACGTTTGTTTGTGATAGCCGTAACCGACGACTTGAAAGCAGATATCCTGTTCTTGTTGAAGTTCCTGTGCGACGTCAAGCAACAAGAACACATCTTGTGCGAGTCCGATATTCCCTGTATACACGACGCGAACTTGTTCCGATACTTTTCGACGTTTGATTAACCACTCGTTTTCCTCGATCGAGTTCGGGATATAATGAATTTTTTCCGGTGCAATGCCTCGTCCTTCGATATACGATCGAAAACCTTCACTGTTGATGACCAATTGATCCGCCTGTCGATACATCCACTTTTCAAGCCAGTAGAGCGGAGTCAATAAGAGACGCGATTTCGTAATGCCGACGCCAATCAACGATTCTGGCCATAAATCACGCACATCAAGAATCAAAGGAGCCTTTTTGACATGTTTCGCGACGACCCCGACGAGCCCCATGAAGATAGACGGCGTCGTCGCATAGATGTAGGCGTAGGATTTTGGATCATGTCGAACCTCTTTCACCGCAAGTACGAATTGTTCCACGAACAAGCGAAGGCGCCGCCATAAATTATTCGTCGCCCGGACGTCACGCGGTTGGATACGAGTCACATGTGCCGTGTCGAGGCTCGGTTCATCCCAGAACATCGAGTCCGTATAGAGTTCTGCCGTCGGATAAAGCGGTTCTGACGTCAGGACATGAACGTCACTTCCCGCTTGTTCCATCCGCTTGAAGATATTCTTCATTCGGTTTGCCGCACTGCCAATTTCCGGATAGAAATTTTGACAAATCATCAAGACGTTCATCGACGACTCCGGCGCTGTTTGAGTTGACGTCGGAACTTCCAGTAGCGGACGACGATTTTTCCGAGCTTTGAACGCGCGAGTGAGCGGTATTTTGATTTCCATGATGCATTCACCTCCAGCAATTCTAGATTTGACACCAATGACGCTTCGAATCGATCAAGAAGTGCGGCATATTGTTCTTCGAGCATCTTATATTGTTCACGCTGTTCCTGTAGTTGCTGTTCATGACGTAGTGATTCCGCTTGTGCCTGCTCGAATAAATCTGTTTGTTCCGCTAACCGTTGAACTTTTCGTTCTAGAGTCTGTTGCTTGCGCTTTAAGTCAATGATCGTTGCGAGATGCAATCGTTCCACTTCTTCAAAGGCATCCTCGAGCCATTCGACTTCCGTTGGTACAATTGCTCGACCATCTTGTGGTTCAGGATAGACTTGAATCGTGATTCCAAGCCACTTATCAAGCCGCTCGACCGTCTCGATTTTACCGAAGGGCGTCAACTGTTCAAGCAGTCGATTTAAATAATACGTCCGTTTGTGATCCGCATAATCGTTCACTCCAAATGGAACTGTGATGACGAGTCGTCCTTCTGGTGCGATGAACGAGACGGCACGAGCGATGAAGCGTTCCGGCTCCCCGATATGTTCCAATACTTCCGTCATCAAGACTGTGTCGAATTGAATGTCAGGTGTATACGTCATGACATTAGCTTCATGTAATTCCACTTTTTCCTTTACGGATGCCGGTTCCTCAAGCAATGCTTGTTTGGCTTCAGTAATCGCTTCTGGTAAGACATCGATTCCGACGACATGTTTCCCTTCCCGTCCAAGCAAAATCGGAACAACTCCACCGGAACAACCGATATCTAAAATGTGCTCCCCTTTTGCTTGTCGAACGATCCAGTGAACACGCGCGCGCACTTTTTTACCGAATCCCCCCCCTAATTGATCGTAGTAAGCTGCTCGGATTTGATCTTTTGGTCGTGCTGTCTTCATCGATGCCGTCATTTCTGCACCTCCTCAAGTAATAGATGTTGAAGGCGATCTGTCTCCTGACGGTCTGCAAGCTCCATGAATCGACGGATTAACGGGTTCGTCAATGTGATCGGCTCATAGAAACCAATGATTGTGCGCAACAATGCGACACTTGGTGCGAAATCCTTATCACTGCAGTAGCGTAATTTAACGAGATACCAATGCTCGAAGAAATGCTCGAATCGTGTTTCCTTGTATTCCTCAAGCACTCCATAACGAGCGAATTTCTCTGCTCGTGCCCGTTCTCGGACAACACTGCGTTCAAAAAATTTCACCGTCAATGCATTCACGGTCGATCCTGCAACTGCTGCATAATAATAATGGATGACCCGATTGACGAGTAAGACACGATTGGCGCGAAGCATCAATTCCTGGAAAAACAAGGAGTCCTGACCGACTGCACCGACGACCTGTTCCAATTGATGTTCGAGCAAGAAGGTACGACGGACGACGAGTGCTTGAATGCTTTGTACCGCAAAGCGATGTTTCAATAGAAAAGCTTTTGGATCTTCACAAACCGTTCGTCCTTGTTTGCGAATCGTCGGCAAGGCGATGATACTCGTCTTCTCGGCAAGTTTTTTCATATGACCCGCTACAAAATCAAGTGATGGATCGTTCTCTAATTCCTGAAGCAAAAAGGCATAACGATCGCTGAGTACCTCGTTATCTGGATCAAGGAACGTCACATAGTCAGCTCGTGCCATCTCGACTCCCTTGTTGCGAGGACGCGAAGCACTACCACTACCACCTGTCTCGAAGAAATAGGTTCTGACATTGCCATAACGTCGCGCGAGACGTTCTACGGCTTGACGTGCCTCTATGTCCGTCGATCCATCATCTACGAGTAAAATCTCTGACTCCATGAATCGATCCATCCGTGTTAGACTGGCGAAGCATTTATACGTGAGATGTTTCCCATTGTTATAGATGGGAACAACGACCGACAGTTGCGGTGTGTGATCCGTCGGAACTACTGTCTGCTCGTTCCACTCAAATTGATCGAGCAACAGCGTTTTTCCGTTCAATTCACCTGCTTGAAACGCGTCATATCCGATATCTGACCGCCAGATAATCGCACCGTTTCGGCTACCGCTCATCTCATGTAGATGATATGGATGTTGGCTCCCCTTTCGGACAATGCTGGCATCGCTATATTTAAAGCCATTCACGAGGTCCTCTAAATAATATTCACCGTAGGATTCATGCCCATCCATCCAAGCAACGAGATCCGCTTGATCATAGGTTTGCTCCGTCAATGCATCCGCTGAGACGATTTCGTCTGGTGTGAGACTTTGACGATTGATCACGTCACGAATGACTTCCCCATCCTGAGCGACAACGATTAGTAAACGATGTTTTCGTGTTTCAGGTACTCGTCCAATGAACGCTAGAATCTGATCCATCCGTTCGAAGACTGTATGCTCCGTCATGACGGCACGAAGTCCTTCTGCTCGTAAACGTTCGATTTCTTCTTGCGATGTGCGTTCTACGATCGCCGTCGCCTCCTGTGCGTCATGTACGGTGAAGATGTTCGGAAACTCGTTGTTGACGGCGATACTGTAATTCGACAGGATCAAATTACCGAGTGCTTGCGATTCATAGACGCGACGGGCACACATCGTCTTACTATATTTGATGCTATTTAGGTTCAGGACCCAGTCATAACATTTACTGACTTGTTGTAAGGCATCATAAGGAATCGCTGGTGCGACCCGTGATTGATAGCGTTCCGGAAACTGATAGGCTGGTAAGTCGAGATGATAATTCCGGTCCACGATATCGAGTTCGTGCGAAGACTGCATGACCCCATCAAACAACATCTCCGTATCTTTCACACGCTCCGGATATTTCGCCATCCAGCTACCGGCGAATAAAACGCCCTTCTTTCGGCTACGTGTCGCTCCAATCGGATTGTGAATCAATGGATTGACTCCAAACGGCATCGCCATGATTCGATCATGTCCACATAAAACACGATATTCAGGAATCATCGCCTCATCTGAAGTCAGGACATAATTGGCAGCTTGAGCCACGTCTTGAAACCGTTCATGGTTACTCGGGTCTTCCGTCGATTGAAAGACGACTGGAATTCCTTTAGCTTTGACTTCCTGCATCATCGAAAGTAACCGTTGGCGTTTCTTTGAATTTGGTGTGGCGACACCTTTCCAATCATCCCCTCGTAATCCTTTCCATGAAGATACGACCAAAAAGAGATCAATCTCGCGCTCGAAAACTTCTTCGAATGTGTTCGCATTGACATAATGGAGATGAACGGCATCTTCATAATAGGCATACATGAATTCCGAGCAGACGATTGCCATCTCGATTGGTCGTTTTTCATAATAACGCGTCGTCGTCCGTACCGGAATATGTGAGACATCCAATTGATCTAGTAATGACGCTTGGCTATTTTGTTGATAACGTGTCGTCGTGTTTTTAGAAGTTCGAACCGTTGGCAGACGCAAGACGTCCAGCTGACGAAGTTTTTCGAGTGACTCTTTACTTGCTGTCGTGTCGCTTGTGAGCCGTTTTTTCTCTTCGCGAACCCAATTTAGTTGTTGCATGATTTGTCGTTTCCATTTTTGATCACTCACACGTAAACACCCTTCCTCTTTTCAACTCTTTTTTAGTCTACGGAAGCAATTCAAAGGCTACTTGAAGGACTTGCAAGGTTTTTGTAAAGACTTAGTGAAGCTTTTTTGGATTTTCCTTACATTCCATTTCAGTCAACCTGTATTTCCTAGGAAATCGACCGGTTTCGCTTTCTTGTCCGTGGAAATCATTTACGCGTTTTCGAAAACGACTCTTATGCACTCTCATTGTTTTGGATTTAAAAAACGGGGAAACATTACTACGTACTGATAAAAGGAGATGACTGGACATGTTAAACGAAAAAAATCATGATTTACCAGATGAAAAGGCAGACGTTGGTCTTCACCCGGACCCTGATCCAGCTGAGACATCAGATCCCGGAATCAAGCCTGCGGAAACACAACATCCGGATCCAGATCCAGAAGAACTCAAGCGCGATCAAAAGGATTCATGAATCTCATGCCATAAAAAAGAGGTTGCGGAATAATTCCGCAACCTCTTTTGGCGTATTACTTAACTTTTACTAATAGTTTCCCTGTGTTCGAGCCATCGAATAATCCGAGGAAAGCATCTGGTACACGATCGAAGCCTTCAAAGATCGTCTCTTCATATCGTAATTTCCCTTCACTGACCCATTGACCGAGTTGCTCAGCCGCTTCCTTGAATCGTTTGCCATAATCCCCCACTAAGAAACCTTGCATGCGCGCACGCGCAATGATTAATTTCGATTGAACACGTGGACCGATGTCCTGTTGTGCGTTATACCCAGAAATAGCGCCGCAGACCGGTACTCGCGCGAATGGATTAAGCCGATCCAGAACCGCATCGCCGATCTCTCCACCGACATTTTCAAAATAAACATCGATGCCGTCTGGACACGTCCGGTCTAATGCTTTCCGGATGTCTTCCGTTTTGTAGTTGATGACTTCGTCAAAACCAAGATCTGCTTTTAAGTGCTGTAACTTTTCGTCACTTCCTGCAATCCCAACTACTCGTGCACCTTTGATTTTAGCGATTTGACCAACGATCGATCCAACAGCCCCTGCTGCTGCCGATACGACAACAGTTTCTCCTGGCTGTGGATTCCCGATATCAAGCAACCCGAAATACGCCGTCATCCCTGTCATTCCGAGAACACCGAGCGCTGTTGAGATCGGAGCGATCTGCTCATCGATTTTACGGACACTTTTCGCATCGACGACTGCTTTCGTTGCCCAATCGAGCATCCCCACGACGACATCACCTGACTTGAGCGCCTCACTTTTAGACTCGATGACACGCGCTACGACACCCCCGTGAATCGGTTCATCAATCTCAAACGGTTGCGAATAAGAACGCGTATCGTTCATACGTCCCCGCATATATGGATCGACTGAGATATAGAGTGACTCCAGTGCGACTTGCCCTTCTCGTAAATCTGCTAACTCAAATGATTCATAACGGAATGTTTCCCCTGTTGGTTTTCCGTTTGGTCGTTCCGCTAATACGATACGTTGTTCTGACATGATTCATGACCTCCTCATTCAATATACTTCTTCACTGTAACAATTCCGTTTCTGAAAGACGAATCCTTTGCTCGTTTGGAATTTTCTAACTTTTCCTTGACGTCCTTCTGTTCTTACCGTAAGATAAAACACAATTAATAACTTTTATACTGTTATGCACAAAAGCGTTACATAAGGAGAGGATTTTGTGGATTCATCTATTTTGCGTCAGCCACGTCAATTTGCAGTGCATGTTTTAAACGGTCTCAGTATTGGAATTCTCGTTGCCCTTATTCCAGGAGCCTTACTCGGTGAACTCGCTAAGGCATTATTGCCATACGTTTCTGGTGCCCAACACGTTTTGGACGCAACGACACTCGCGATGCGACTTTTACCAATGGTGATTGGTGTCGCCGTAGCGATGCAATTTAAAGTGACACCGATCGCCACCACATCGATTGGACTCGCGACGGTCGTCGGCTCAGGTGTTGCGACCCGTGCGGATGCGACATTCGTTTTCGTCGGTACAGGTGATGTCATCAATGCTGGTTTGACGGCAGCTATTGCAACAGCAATCGTCTTATTGATTGGTGAACGCTTCAAAACATATACGGTGCTTGTCATGCCAACGATTTTGATTGTCGGTGCCGGTGGAATTGGTGTTCTGACGTATCCGTTCGTCACACGGATCACAACAGCAATAGGACATGTCATCTCAGACTTCACGGCACTTCAACCCGTCTTGATGGGCATTCTAATTGCGGTCGCCTTTTCCGTTCTCATCGTCTCTCCGCTTTCGACGGTCGGCATTGCGACCGCGATCAGTTTATCGGGTGTTGCTGCCGGAGCTGCCAATCTAGGTGTCTGTGCCGCTGGGTTCGGTCTTGCGATTGCCGGTTGGCAAGCGAATTCACGCGGAACGTCGATTGCTCATTTTCTTGGTTCTCCTAAAATCCAGATGGCGAACTTCATTCGTAATCCATTGATGATTCTACCTGTCATGTGTAGTGCCGCTATCCTTGGTGCATTAGCAGGAATGCTCGGTGTTCAAGGTACACCGTTTAGTGCCGGATTTGGAATGTCTGGTTTAATCGGTCCAATCAATGCGCTACACCTGATGTCAGGAGGATGGACGCTCTTCAATATGACATTCGTGCTTGGTCTTTTTATCGTCTTACCCATTATTCTCTGTTTATTGTTCCATCTACTCTTCCGGAAGTTCCGTCCATGGATGAGCGCAGAATCGTACCGACTCGATTTCGAGTAAGTGCATCTTGATTGATATTTTAACCACAAAAAAGCCAAGCCGACCGTCTGAAAAAATCGACGTTTCTAGCTTGGCTTTTTACTTCTTTATTTTTCAATCACTGTTAACAAATCAAGCGGTGTCTCGATGACATGATCTGCCGAATTCCACTCGGATGGCGTACCAAAACCATATTGACATAAGACGACCGGCATATGTTCCTTACGAGCCGCTTCGACATCAGAAGACCGATCTCCAATCATCCAGTAAGATCCTTCTCCAAACTCATCGCGGTGAGCGCGTAAGATATCCGATTTTTCTTTTCCATTGACAGATTCCAAGCATTTCGGACTTGTGAAGAACGAGCGGATTTCCTGACTATCAAGCACAAGGTTTAGATAATGGTTGCCGCAATTACTTGCAGTTGAGACCGTGTGTCCCGCTGAAACAAGAGCTTGCAATAATGATCGAATTCCGTCAAATAATACATTCTGTTCAACCATCGTATCTTCTAAATGACCATGTCTCTTTTTTCGAATTAAACGAATATCCTCTTCTGAGGCTTCCGGAATCGCTTTTCGCCAAAAGGCGCTTCCTGCAAGACCGTAGCTTGCCTGAACACTTTCTTGCGAAGGTTTTGGAAGATGCGGCATGTCCTCCATCGCCCGATGGATTGCTTCTGTCATTTGTTCCGTTGAGTCAATCAATGTACCGTCAATATCGAATAAGATAATTGCCATGTTCCCACTCCTTTTACATCTCTTTTTTTGCTTTTCTCTTTTTCTGAATCAAATAGCCAACCGTAATCAACACGCCTAAACCAATCCAAACTATCGGATGATTGAGGTGATGCAATTTTCGCCATTCATGACCAACAGCTTTCCCGCCCCAAATGAAGAGCGTCGACCAGAGGAAAAAGGAAATCGTCGTCACGACGGTAAACGTCCAGCGTGAAACACCAGTTAGACCGGCACCAATCGCAAATCCGATACGCCACATCGGAGAAAGAAGAAGAATATAGCGTCCTTTCGTCTCCATTTGCGTCTGAAACTGGAGCATTTTTGTTTCCGAAATCCGAAACCATTTGAATAAACGATTCAATAATCGTTCACTCCCGAACTGTCCAATCGTAAAAAAGAGGTTCTGACTAATGACGAAGCTTACTACAGCAAGGAACACCATGAATAGCAGATTCGCCTGTGCCGTATGCACGAGATATCCTGCATACGCGAGCGGTACTTCGCTCGGTATGAATGGAAACATGAGCGTCATCATGATCCCGATATAACCGTATGATTCCATCCAGTGGTGTCCCATTTTCGCCCTCCCTCTCTCTTTACCAACTATTTCTAGTGTATCGAAATTTCAAGAGGGCGTACAGGAAACGGCTCTTTTTACATCAGAAAGAGCGACTTCTTGTGTGAAGTCGCTCGGATCATCTATTTGATCAATACGCATCCTCGCTTTGCAATGGTTGCGTACGACGTTTTTGTTGTTCATCTTGCCAGTCGCTGAAACGTGTCAATTCTTCAAAGACTGTTTTCGTGACGAAAAGGATGACTGCGATATCGTCTGCAAATCCAAATCCGAGTACGAAATCAGGTACGAGGTCAATTGGTGACACGAGATAAACCAATGCGCCGATTACTTTTAAGATCGTCGTACGACGAATGTTACGGTATTCACCTGACTGGTACGCGCGAATCATATCGACGAACAACGTTAACGGTGAAAAGACGACGGACAAACGAGAGTTCCCGTTTACCTTTGCAGTTGCTCGTTGTAACAGCGAGTTCGTCTTTTTCGGGCGATCAATATAATCTTTTGCATCTTCAGCATATTGATTTTGTTGTTTTTCTAATTGTTGATTCGAGAATTTCATTCCTATTTTCCCCCATTCTAAAGTAACTTCGACGCTTTTCTATTTCCCTGTTCCTACGGATGATAATCCTGTCAGGTTTCAGGATATGATGGAACGGTAAAAAAGGGAGAGAAGCGTTACAGAAAGGATGATTTTTATGAATCATGTTAATCAAACCGTCATCATTACGGGAGCCGCGAATGGCATTGGTGCAGAACTCGCCCGCACCTACGCTGCGCATGGCGCAAATGTCGTTCTTGCTGACATCGATCAGATGACAGGAGACGAATTAGTTCAACAAATTGAAGAAGATGGTGGGACGGCTTACTTCTATCACCTCGATATCCAACACGAAAAAGACGTTCAACTGTTGATTGAGAAAGCGATTGAACATACTGGTCGTATCGACATCGTCATCAATAACGCCGGTATCATGATTCGAAAACCCTTACTCGAATTGTCACTTGAGGAATGGGATCGGGTTCATCATACGAACCTGCGTAGTATCTTTTTAACGACTAAGGCCGCTACACCTTATTTGAAACAAAGTAAAAGTGGTGGTCGGATCGTCAACCTGGCTTCGACCCGCGCCTTCATGTCGGAACCGCATACAGAATCTTATGCATCGACGAAAGGTGGCATTTTTGCTCTGACCCATGCACTTGCTGTCTCACTCGGAGAAGACGGAATTCTCGTCAACGCGATTGCTCCTGGTTGGATTGAAACCGGTGACTATCAAGAATTATCACCTGAAGATCATAGTCAACATCCAGCTGGTCGCGTCGGAAAACCAAGTGATGTCGCTCGTGCGGCTCTCTATCTAACACACCCGGATAACGATTTCTTGACGGGCGAAACACTGGTCCTAGACGGTGGGATGACACGAAAGATGATTTATGAAGAATGATTCGGATGGAGTGCCTTTCGGGGCACTTTTTCATTTCACAAAAACTATATTTATACCTTTTTCAAACATTAATAAACCTTCTATTTATACGATGTTACAAAAATATATCTTCTGACATCATTCGGAAATCAATCAATTACATAATGATTTTTCCTTTCATATCAACATATTCTATTTATTCTTCTGTTCACGCATCATTATTTTCATAAATTCTTCATACTTTCTGCTAGCTTCTCTTGTATTTTTTTAAAAGAATTGTAAAGTGGATTTTCTGATTTTCTTGTTAGAGTGGGATAGGTAACACTTCACAAGGGAAAGGAATGACGCTTAGTTTATGAAACGACCTTTCGGAAAGTCACTCGGGCTATCGCTCATGACACTCACTTTACTCGCAAGTCCGCTCATGACGACAACTCCCGTCGACGCAGCAAGTTCATATAGAGAAAAGCAACAACAAAACCAGCAACAACAATCGAAGCAACGCGAGGCGTTGTCTCAAAAAAATAATCAATTATCTAAAGCACAGCAACAAGTCTACGCCCTGGATCAACAGATTAATGGGCTGACATTACAAGTCGTCGAGAATCAAAAGAAAATCGACGAAAACACGAAACAGATTGCTCGATTAGAAGATAAGATCGAGAAGTTGCAAAAGAAAATCAAGAAACAAGAAAAAATGCTCGGTGATCGTCTAGCGGTCCGTCAGTCGAAAGCCGATAACGCCCCACTGCTTGAAGCCGTCTTCGGCGCAAAAGATGTCGGTGATATGATCAGCCGTTTCAACGCCTTCAATACAATCGCGGAAAGTGATGCTTCTTTATTAAAAGATTACGAATCAAACAAAAAAGAACTGGCAGCTGCGAAAGAAGAACTGAAGCAGACACGCCAAGACTTGATTGAAGATCGTAATGTTTTAAAAAAGAAACAACGTGAATTAAAACAAGAAAAACAAAAGCGAACAGCACTTCTGCAACGTCTGACGTCGCAAAAGAAAAAAATCGAATCCAGTATCCTTAGCCTGAAAGAGGCATCGGCCCAACTGAAGGCACAGGAAGAGGCAGAAAAAGCTGCAGCACGTGCCGCGAAAGCAGCTGCAGCAAAAGCTGCAAAACAATCGGCAGTGCCAGCATCTGTTAGCAAGGCCAGCACGAAAGTCATTTCAAAAGCAAAAGGTAAATTCATCAAACCTGCTCAAGGCTCTGTTTCGCAAGGAATGGGTGCAGCAAGCGGAAGTAATGGTTATGCGTACCACAATGGAACCGACTTCGCTGGTCCACTCAACTCGCCAATCGTTGCGTCTGCAAATGGAACAGTCATCTTAGCAAGTTCCGGTGGTCCTTACGGCAACCACGTCTATATCTCTCATAATATCGACGGAAAAACGTATACGACCGTGTATGCCCATATGAATGCCTTGAACGTTAAACAGGGACAACAAGTCAAACAAGGACAGCAAATCGGTGTTCTCGGAAGCACCGGTAACTCGACTGGTCCACACTTGCATTTTGAAATCCACGATGGTGGATACCAGTATGATGCGAATGGACGAACGAATGAGCTCGATCCAGAAAGCTTCTTCTAAGTCGATTCAAGAAAAAGTGCACGCCTTCTCTTCCTGAGAATGCGTGCACTTTTGCTGTGTTCATTAAATTTTGAATTGATGTGTCTGACTGTCAAGCGACGTCGTCGTCGACTCGAGTTCTTGCATCAATTGATGAATCTGTTCGAACGATGCCTGTTGATCACGCATCGAAGCAGCGATCTCTTCATTTCCGGCTGCAAGTTCTTCCATGACACCACTAACTGTACTGACTTGACCAACGACATGGCGGGCTTGTTGTTTCGAATGTACGAGTTGTTTCGTCACATAATCGAGTGTTTCGGTCACACTCGCTACTTTTTGACGCGTCTCACCGAATGCTTGTTGGACGTGTGTAAAATTCTCGACCTGGTTCGTCTGTTCCCGCTCCGCTTGCACGAGTGCTTCTTGTAAAACAGCGCCGTCTTGGCGAATCGAACGGACGAGTGAGAAGATCGAACGCGTCGCTTCGTGTGTCTCATCTGCTAACTTTTTAACTTCACTCGCCACGACGGCAAATCCACGACCGGCTTCCCCTGCTCGCGCCGCTTCGATTGCCGCATTGAGTGACAATAAGTTCGTCTGCGCAGAGACTCCAGCGACGAGTTGCGCCATCTGTTCGATTTGTTGCGTTTGCTCAAGGAAACCTTCTAATTTCTGACCGAGTTCACGATTTTGTTCTGTTGACGCGCGTAATGAAGTAGCCTGTTGTTCCATGACAGAACTACTTTGAACCATCACGTGATCTGCCGCCTGTCCTTCTGCATAAGCGGTTTGTGCGCGTTGTTCGCTCTCCTCGAAGAGTTGTTGCATATCAGCCATCGTACTGACCGTTGTCTGTATATCATCCGACACCGTTTGTGTACCGCTCGCCATCTCATTAATCGCATGGGTCATGTTACCAGAAACTTCGACGATGTTCGCGTTCTCTGTGGTCGCTTCCGTACTCATTTGACGAATTGTGTTCGACGAACGACTGATCGTTCCGATGACCTCATGTAAAGTTCCTTGCATCTGCGCAACAGCCGTCTCGAGTCGACCAATCTCATCTTTTCGACCGGATACGACCAGTTCCTGTGACAAGTCTCCATCCGAAATTTGCTCTGCTGTCCGGACGACACGGCTGATCGGTCGCGTGATACTACGTGCGAAGTACCAATTGTATAACGCTAGACCAATCAAGAGGAGGAATGTCGCGATTAGGACGGTCCGCGTCAAATTCAATGTCTCGTCTTTTGCCTCACGTTGTAAGACATCATAAAACTCCCCATTTTTCGTATGTAACGTATAGAGATCACTGAGGACACCTTCAATTCGTGCGGCATGGGAGCGAATGTCAATCGGATTCACCGCGTCCGTCAGTTCCGTCCGTTTTGCAGCGAGCGTCTTATACTTCATATCCGCCCGGTTCAACTCTTCTTGAAACGCTGGAATCAAATATGTCTTCTGTAGCTGATTCAAAGCTTGCTCGTTCTTCTTACTAAGAGCCTGAACCTGCTCCGCCTGACTCTCAGACGGTTGGCTGGCCAGTCGGTTCCATGCTGCCTGTTCATATAAGAGCTTCGTTTCGAGTTCTGAAATTTCAACGAGTTGTTTTCCGTAGTCTTCGTTATAGGATTGAATTTGACGGAGTTGGAACAAGGTCCATCCCATCAAGATGACGACACTCAAAATCGTCACTAATGTTGAGAGTAAAAATCGTTTCCGTAACGTCATTGGATCGTCACCTTACCTTCGAGCACATCTTGTTGCAGCTGCTCTAATTTTTTTCGTTCCCCGTCCGTAAAGTTCGTATTACGGATTGGAGCCAACTGGATTGCCCCTTCTTTGACACCAAGGACGACTTGTCCAGATTGGAGTCCTTTTGCATCCACATCTTGTCCGATTTTCGTAATCGCAAGATCAACTTGTTTTAGCATCGACGTCATGACGGCGTCAGGCGCGATCGGGGTCTGATCGCTATCAACACCGATAGCTTTTTTCCCCTTCGTTTGCGCTGCCTCAAGGACGCCGCTCCCTGTTAACCCAGCAGCTGCATATAACACGTCTGCCTTTTTCTGCATCATTTCGTTTGCAAGCGTCCGTCCCTTTTCGGGCGCCGCAAAGTCCTCCGCATATTCGACGAGTACCTTTGTTTTCGGATTGACGGCTTTAGCGCCAGCTATGTATCCTTTTTCGAACTTCTCAATCAAAGGCGACTTCATCCCACCGACGAAACCAATCGTATTCGACTTGGTTTGGATTCCTGCAGCGGCACCCGCTAAGTAGCTTCCTTCGTCCTCTTTGAACGTAACCGAGAGTACGTTCGGTAACGTCGAGACGGCATCAATCAAGGCGAATTGTTGTTTCGGATATTTTTTAGCAACGGTCTCAAGATCTGTCTGCCCCATGTAGCCGAGTCCGACGATAACGGTCGGCTTCTTTTTCGCTAACGCTTCAAATGCTGTTTTATAGGTCTTCGTTTCGTTTAATTCCCGGTAATCGATCGACCAGCCTTCCTTCTCCCGTAACAACGCCATACCGCTCATCGCTGCATCGCTGAATGATTGATCGCCAAGACCAACATCCGATAAGACGACCGCCATTTCCTTTCGCTCCTTGACTGCCCGTTCTGGATCATCGATGACACTACCGCATCCTGCAAGGCTTAGTGTCGATGCCAGTATGATTCCACTCCATCGTTTCATTCATTCCACACCCTTCCGACATTCTACATCTGATTATCGGAAGCGATGTCTGACTTTTTAATACAAAATCCAAATTCAGAATAATCCCACAACAAAAAAACATGCCCCTCTAAAAAAGAGGGACATGTGACATATTCTTAGTAGTCGCTATCAGACGTACCACCAGTAACGATTGCGATTCCTGCTGAAGCACCAATGCGTGATGCACCTGCATCGATCATTGCTTTTGCACCTTCGAAGTCACGAACGCCACCAGACGCTTTAACACCGATATCAGGACCGACTGTCTCACGCATGAGACGGATATCTTCGACTGTTGCACCACCTGTTGAGAAACCAGTTGATGTTTTCACAAAGTTAGCACCTGCTTTAACTGAAAGTTCAGCAGCTGTTTTGATTTCTTCTTTTGTAAGAAGACAGTTTTCAAAGATGACTTTAACGAGCGTACCGTTCGCCGCTTCGACAACTGCACGAATATCACGTTCTACTAACTCAAGATTTCCATCTTTTAGTGCGCCGATGTTTAAAACCATATCGATTTCTGTTGCACCGTTTTGAATGGCATCCTTTGTTTCGAATGCTTTCACTTCTGGCGTGTTTGCTCCAAGTGGGAACCCGATGACTGTACATACTTTCACGTCATCATCTGACTTTAAGAGTTCTGATGCTAACGCGACGTATGTCGGGTTAACGCAGACGCTTGCGAATTTGTATTCTAATGCTTCTTTACAGAGTGTTTCGATTTGAGCACGTGATGTTTCTGGCTTCAGTGCCGTATGGTCGATCATTCCTGCTAAATTCATGATTGTTATCCTCCTTAAGGCTTCCCTTTGACTCTGATATTATTCTATCACGCAAGAGGTCTGACTTCTATCTTTTTACGCGACTTTTCGAAGCTGTTTTTTTCGAATCCAGACTCCATTGAGTGTAAAGACAATCGCTGCTGTCCAAATACATGTAAACGCCACCATATGTGTTTTAGTAAACGGTTCATGATAGAGCAAAACACCGAGTCCAAGTGATAAGGTTGGTGCGACGAATTGCAAGAATCCAACCCATGTGAATGGAATTCGTTGTGCCCCGAATCCAAATAACAAAAGTGGCACAGCGGTGACGATCCCCGTTAAGATGAGTCCAGTCATCGTACCGACAGATTCGGTTATCGAAGACGTTCCCTGTACTTGCCAATATCCGAGGAAGATCAAAGCCAGTGGAAGCGGCGCCATCGTCTCAAGTGTCAGACTGACCGTTGATTCAAGCGGACGACGTTTTTTGACGACGCCGTAAAAACCGAAGCTTAAGGCAAGCGCAATCGAGATCCATGGAAATTCGCCGTAGCCAATCGTTAAAATCAGAACACCGATCGTCGCAAGGACAATCGAGATCCATTCAATCCGTGAGAGCTTTTCTTGAAAGAAGAAGACACCAAAGACGATGCTGACGAGCGGATTGATGTAATAGCCGAGCGACGCCTCAACGATAAATTGATGATTGACAGCCCAGATGTAGATGAACCAATTCAAGCTGATGATCAGTCCATTTAAGAAAAAGAGTCGGCGCGTGAACGGATCACGCAATGCCGTCTTCCATTTTCCAAGTGCTTTTTGAAACGACAGTAAGATGAGTAGAAATAGAAACGACCAGATGATCCGGTGCGCTAGTATCTCTTCACTCGGTACATTAGCGAGCATCTTCCAGTAAAGCGGTAAGAGCCCCCAAATGATATATGCGACAAGCGTCGCAAAAAATCCCGGTAGATTCACATAATCCCTTCTTTCGTTATGATACCTTCTTCATCCGTATCTTTCCTGCTGATAAACCGCTGATCGTAAACAAAGCAACGGCAATCCAAATGAACAGGAAAGCGATGAAGTGAATCGTCGTAAAGACGTCATTAAATAGATAAATTCCAAGGAGTAGCGTTAACGTTGGTGCAATGTACTGCAGAATTCCGACGTAAACGAACGGGATTTTCGGCATCCCGTATCCAAATAACATCAATTGAACTGCTGTTGCGATTCCGAGCATGATGATTGCAAGCAGTGCACTCGTCGGCATCGCAAGCGGTTGACTATCCGTCACGCCTAGCGTCAAGAGAGCGAACGGGAGCGTGACGAGCGTCTCTAAAAATAATCCCGATAATGGCTCGGCTGCCGCCTTTTTCTTCAGCACACCATAAAATGCGAACGAGATAGCAAGTGAAAAGGCAATGATCGGAAATTGACCATAACCGAGCGTTAAAATCATCACACCAGTGATTGCTGATACAATCGCGATGATTTGTGGACGCGTTAATCGTTCCTTAAAAAAGATCAAACCGAACAAGACGCTGACGAGCGGATTGATATAATACCCGAGCGACGACTCGACGATATACCCTTCTCCGATGGCATACAGATAGAGTGACCAGTTCCCACCTAATACGAGACCTGCCGCAAGCACGGTATAACGTTGGCGTTTGTTTTGCCACAGGTGACGAACGAATTGAAACTTCTTCGTCAAGCGTAACAATAGTGTCACGAAGATGAACGCACTTAAAATCCGGATTGAAACGACCGTCCATGCTGGAATTCCAGTTGCAAATACTTTATAGATCGGCAATAGTCCACCAATCACATAGGCGACGAATGTCGCACTCATACCCCGTTTGTCCACGGTCATCCCCCTTATGTAAGAAGAAAGCCGCCGGGTGGCGACTTTCATTGAACCTTATTGCCCGTCTAGCGTCGTAAACAACTCGCTTAATTCCGCTTCCGTCAAATCACGCCAAGAACCGATTGGTAAATCGCCGAGCTCGATGTTCATGATTCGGACGCGTTGCAGCCGTTTGACCCGGTAGCCGAATTCTTTACACATACGGCGAATCTGACGATTTAACCCTTGCGTCAAAATGATGCGAAATGTCCGTGTCTCAAGTGGTTCAACGATACATTCCTTCGTCGTCGTACCGAGAATGTCGACTCCACTCGCCATGCCTTGAATGAACGTATCCGTAATCGGTGCGTCGACGGTCACGATATATTCCTTGTCGTGATTGTTTTCCGCTCGTAAGATCCGGTTGACAACATCACCGTCATTCGTTAACAGAATCAAACCGTCTGAATCCTTATCGAGACGACCGATCGGGAAAATCCGCTTCGGATGATTAACGAAATCGATGATATTTCCTTCGATATCAAGCTCCGTCGTACACGTAATGCCGACCGGTTTATTTAAGACGATGTAGACGGGTTTTGGTTTCGTTTGGAGTGGCTGACCGTCGATTTCGACGACGTCCGTCTCTTCAGCTTGCGAGCCGAGTTCTGCCGTCAGACCGTTGATCGTCACACGACCTGCGTCGACTAATTTATCGGCAGCACGCCTTGAGCAAAAGCCCGTTTCACTAATGAATTTGTTGATTCGCATGAATAATATCCTCTTTCCTTAATTGAACTGTATTCAGTGTAGCGCATTCCTGAAATGAAAACAAAAAAAGTGGCAAAGAAAACCAGAGGTTCCCTTTGCCCTTTCGATTAGACTACAGCGTCTTTAAGTGTCTGCATGATGCGAACGAATTGACCATCGTTCATCGGATAACCGGCTTTCGTGATTTTGACACGAACGAGTTGTCCGATCATCGACTCATCGCCTTCGATTGCGACACGCAAATAGTTATCTGTGTAACCGACGAGACGACCGCCTGCTTCTTCCGAGAATTCTTCCGGAATGATCTCAAGCAGTTCCCCTTCGTATTTCGAAGCATATTCCTTTGCGAGTTGATCTGATAATGCGATCAAGCGCGCGACGCGTTCTTCTTTGATTGATTCCTCGACTTGATCGTCCATCATCGCAGCTGGTGTTCCCGTCCGTTTCGAGTACGGGAAGACATGCAACTCACTGAACTTATGATCGTTGATGAAGTTGAACGTTTCCATGAACTCTTCTTCCGTCTCACCTGGGAAACCAACGATGACATCCGACGTGATTGCACAGTCAGGCAGGACTTCCTTCAGACGCGTGATCCGTTCTCCGAATTCCGCCATCGTATACTTGCGGCGCATCCGGCGAAGGACCGTATCGGAAGCCGACTGGATCGGAACGTGCAAGTGACGAACGACGATTGGTGAGTCCTTCAGGACATCGAGTACCTCGTCCGTGATTTGACTCGCTTCGATCGACGAAATGCGTAAGCGTTCAAGTCCATTGACGGATTCGAGTGCTTTAAGTAATTTCGCTAAGTTGTAGTCTTTCAAGTCTTCTCCGTATCCACCTGTATGGATTCCCGTCAAGACGATTTCTTTGTAACCCGCATCAACGAGCTGTTGTGCTTGCTTCAAGACATCTTCTGGTTGACGAGACCGCATGAGACCACGCGCCCATGGGATGATACAGAACGTACAGAAGTTGTTACAGCCTTCCTGAATTTTCAGCGAAGCCCGCGTCCGGTCCGTAAAGGCCGGTACATCTAGTTCTTCATAGACTTTTGCTTTCATGATGTTTCCGACCGCATTGATTGGCATGCGTTCTTCACGGAATTGTTCAATGTATCCAATCATTTTATGCCGATCTTGCGTTCCAACGACGACATCGACGCCAGGAATCGCCATGATTTCAGCAGGAGACGTTTGGGCATAACAGCCCGTTACGCAGATGACACTATCCGGATTTTGGCGAATCGCCCGTCGGATGACTTGGCGACTTTTCTTATCTCCGGTATTCGTGACCGTACATGTATTGACGACATACACGTCCGCATGATCAGCAAAATCAACGCGTGCGTAACCAGCGTCCTTGAACAGTTGCCAGACAGCTTCTGTTTCGTAATGGTTGACTTTACAGCCAAGCGTTTGAAAGGCAACAGTTGCCATTTCGTTCACCCTTTCAATTCAAAATGATACGAGACGGCGGAAAGGACATACAACGGTGCCGTTTCCGTCCGTAAGATGCGGCGCCCTAGAGCGGCTTTTTTTAAACCGGCATCCGTCAAACGTGCGATTTCTGCTTCAGCGAACCCACCTTCAGGTCCGATGACGACAAGAAGGGAATCTCCTTCTTGCAGTCCAGCAAGCGTCATAGCGAGGACGGAGGCCTCCCCTTGTTTCGCTGATTCTTCATAGGCAACCAGACAAGCCGTGTAGTTCGATGCATCCTGTAAGACTTCATCATACGCCACGAAGTCGACTGTCGGCAAGTGGGCACGGTACGATTGTTCCGCTGCTTCCTTGACGATTTTTTCGAGGCGTTCAATCTTTTTCGGAACCTTCTTCTGATCCCATTTCGAGACGGAACGATCGGCTTCGAAAATCCGTAGATGATGCATCCCGAGTTCCGTTGCTTTTTGGGCAACGAGTTCGATCTTATCGCCTTTTGGCAATCCATGGGCGATCGTCACACGAATCGGTAACTCCGTCTCGATCGGTAAAGTCTCTTCGATCCGGGCAGAAGCCGCTTCTTTATCGAGTGCTTCCAGGCGACACCGGTAAAGACCTGTCCCGTCGAGTACGAGAATCTCTCCGCCGACTTCCATCCGCATGACGTTTTTCATATGGTGTGCGTCGTCTTTCGGGAGATGAAAGACATCTCCCTGACGCATCGAGGGCTCGACGAAATACCGTTGCATGCGCTTATGCCTCCCGTTTCGCGATGATTGCGACCCAGTCCTCAAGCTTCGTCGTCTCGACGATCGTAAATCCTGCTTCTTGCATCGCTTGTACGACCATATCTTTCTTCTGACTAATGATACCGGAAGCGATGAAATGCCCGCCTGGTAACGTCAGCGTATAGGCATCCTTGACGAAGAGGAGGATGACTTCCGCTAAGATATTCGCGACGATCAACTCGACCGGCTCACTCAATTCCTTCATCAAATCGCCTTGACGGACCGTGATCTGCTCACTGACGTTGTTCAAAGCGACGTTTTCTGTCGCTGATTTGACAGCGACTTCGTCTAAATCCAGTGCAAAGACATCTTTTGCCCCAAGCTTCGCTGCTGCAATCGCTAAGACACCGGATCCTGTACCGACATCGACGACACGATCTTGCTCTTGCAAGTAGTTTTCGATTGCTTGAATGCAAAGAACCGTCGTCGGGTGTGTTCCCGTTCCGAACGCCATGCCTGGATCGAGCTCGATGATCTTTTCACCCGGCTGTGGCGTGTAGTCTTCCCACATTGGGACGACTGTCAGGTGGCGGCTGATCTTGACCGGTTTATAGAATTGTTTCCATGAATGTGCCCAGTCTTCTTCATCTACTTGAGTCAGCGTGACAGCACCCGTGCCAATCGACAGACCGAAGTTCGTCAATTGTTGGATGTCCTGTTCGATGCCTTTGATCGTGTCCGTCAAATCGCTGCTTTCTGCAAGATATGCCTTCACGAGTACACCTTGAGTCGGGTACTCATCTCGTTTCGTCTCATCCCAAATTTCACCGAAGTTATCTTCGCGGTGGGACATCATCTCGAAATCTTCGACGTCCTCGATGACGACTCCGCTTGCTCCCGCTTCATGTAAGATGTTTGAAACTGCTTCGATGGCTTCTTGTGTCGTATGGACACAGATCTCTGACCATTTCATTTCTTGTCACGCTCCTCTGTAGTGATCACCCTGTAAAGAATGTCTTGATCCGGCTGAAGACACCTTCGTGTTGCTCTTCGACACCTTTTTCATCGCTGATTTCATTGAATTCCCGTAATAGTTCTTTTTGACGTTCCGTCAGATTCTTCGGTGTGATGACGACGACGTTGACGTATTGATCACCATGATGACCGGACCGGACGTTCGGCATCCCTTTTCCGCGGAGACGGAAACGTGATCCTGTCTGTGTGCCCGCTGGAATCTTCAGACTGACCTTGCCATGAACGGTCGGCACTTCGATCTCATCACCGAGTGTTGCTTGCGCAAATGTAAGTGGCATATCCATGACGATATGATCATCGACACGTTCGAACAGTTCGTGTGCTGCGACACGGACGACGACATACAAGTCACCTGCTGGTCCACCGTTGACACCGGCTTCCCCTTTGCCTGCTAAACGAATTTGTTGCCCATTGTCGATCCCTGCTGGAATTTTGACACGGACATCTTTGTTTTTACGGACACGACCAGCTCCACGACATGTTTCACATGGCTCCTTGACGATTTGTCCACGGCCATGACATGTCGAACACGTTGTTTGGTTGACGACACGACCGAACATCGTGTTTTGTTCGACGTTGATGTGCCCCGAACCACCGCATCGTTTACATGTTTCTGGATGTGTTCCTGGTTTAGCACCCGAACCATGACATGTACCGCAATCTTCTTCGACTGGGATCGTGATCGTCTTCTCGACGCCTGTGACCGATTCCATGAAGTCGATTTCCTCAACGTATTGTAAGTCCTGTCCTTTACGTGGGGCATTTGGATCTTGACGACGTCCGCCACCGAAGAACATATCGAAGATGTCGCCAAATCCTTCAGCTCCACTGAATCCACCGCCACCTTGTGATGGATCTTGGTGACCAAATTGGTCGTAACGTGCTCGTTTATTGTCATCGGACAACACTTCATACGCTTCCGATAATTCCTTGAATTTTGCATCCGCATCGGCTTCCTTGTTGACGTCCGGGTGGTACGTCCGGGCAAGCTTTCGGTAGGCGCGTTTGATTTCCGCTGATGAGGCATCGCGCGCGACGCCTAGTACTTCATAATAATCGCGTTTTTCCACGTGCAGTCTTCCTCTCTCTATTCCGATTCATTTCATACTGTTTGATTTTACCGAACTTCGTGCGACATGGAAAGAGCCAAAGCGCGGATACGCTTTGGCTCTCTCTAGCGCCCGAAAAATCGGTCGGATGAATTACTTGTTGTCTTTCTCGTCAACTTCTTCGAACTCAGCGTCCATGACATTGTCGTCTTGACCACTAGCTTGTGCGCCTTCAGCGCCAGCTTGTTGCTGTGCCATGTTCTCGTAGACTTTTTGTGTCAACTCTTGAACGACTGTCGACAATTCGTCTTTTGCAGCACGGATTGCTTCGATGTCTGTTCCTTCGAGAGCTTTTGTTACTTTTTCTTTTGCAGCTTCTGCTTTTTCTTTATCAGCGTCAGCGACTTGCTCACCAAGATCTTTGATCGCTTTGTCTGTTGCGAAGACGAGTTGGTCTGCTTCGTTGCGTAATTCAACTTCTTCTTTACGCTTGTTGTCTGCATCCGCATTTGCTTCTGCATCCTTGACCATTTGCTCGATGTCCGCTTCAGTCAAGCCGCTTGATGATTGGATCGTGATTGACTGTTCTTTGTTTGTTCCGAGATCTTTTGCAGAAACGTTAACAATACCGTTCGCATCGATGTCGAATTTAACTTCGATTTGTGGCACGCCACGTGGTGCTGGTGGAATGTCCGTCAACTGGAAGCGACCGAGCGTTTTGTTATCTGCTGCCATTGGACGTTCCCCTTGGAGGACGTGGATATCAACAGCTGGTTGGCTGTCTGCTGCAGTTGAGAAGACTTGTGATTTTGAAGTTGGGATCGTCGTGTTACGATCGATCAATTTCGTCATCACGCCACCCATTGTCTCGATACCAAGTGAGAGTGGAGTTACGTCGAGAAGAACGACGTCTTTGACGTCTCCAGTCAATACGCCACCTTGAACCGCTGCACCGAGGGCAACGACTTCATCCGGGTTAACTCCTTTGAACGATTCTTTACCAGTGAAGTCCTGGATTGCTTTTTGAACTGCAGGAATACGAGTTGAACCACCAACGAGGATGATTTTGTCGATTTTGTCTGGTGTCAGACCTGCATCGTTCATAGCACGGCGTGTTGGTTCCATCGTACGTTCAACAAGATCTGCTGTGAGATCGTCGAATTTCGCGCGTGAGAGCGTCATTTCCAAGTGAAGTGGACCTGATGCGCCAGCTGTGATGAACGGAAGGCTGATTTGTGTTGAAGAAACACCTGAAAGATCTTTTTTCGCTTTTTCAGCTGCATCTTTTAAACGTTGAAGCGCCATCTTGTCTTGAGCAAGATCGATGCCGTTTTCTTTTTTGAATTCTGCTACGAGATGATCGATGATTTTTTGGTCGAAATCATCTCCACCAAGACGGCTGTCACCTGCAGTTGAAACTACTTCAAAGACGCCATCACCGAGCTCAAGGATCGACACGTCGAACGTACCGCCACCAAGGTCATAGATGAGGATCGTGTGATCTTCGCCTTTTTCGAGACCGTAAGCGAGCGCTGCTGCTGTAGGCTCGTTGATAATCCGTTTTACATCAAGACCAGCAATTGTACCAGCGTCTTTTGTCGCTTGGCGTTCTGCATCGTTGAAGTAAGCCGGTACTGTGATGACAGCTTCTGTGACTTTTTCACCGAGGTAGTCTTCTGCTTGCGCTTTTAATTTTTGAAGGATGATCGCAGAGACTTCTTGTGGTGTGTAGTCTTTGCCTTCAACTTCTACTTTATAGTCTGTACCCATATGACGTTTGATCGACATGATCGTGTTCGGGTTCGTGATTGCTTGACGTTTTGCAACTTCCCCTACTTGACGCTCACCGTTTTTGAATGCGACGACAGATGGTGTCGTACGGTTTCCTTCTGCGTTAGCGATGACGACGGGTTCGCCACCTTCCATTACTGCAACACATGAGTTCGTTGTACCTAAGTCAATACCGATGATTTTTGCCATGATCTATTTCCTCGCTTTCAATGATTGGAATAATGAAGTACAGGCTGATTACTCAGCTACTTTAACCATACTCGGACGAATCACACGATCGTGCAATTTGTACCCTTTTTGGAATTCAGCGATGACGACACCTGACTCGTGTTCTTCGCTCGCTTCTTGAACGACCGCTTGGTGTAAGTTCGGATCGAACGCTTCACCGACAGCTGGAATCTCGACGACGCCTTCATTTTGAAGCGTTTCGACGAGTTGACGTTTTACCATCTCGACACCCGTCAAGACAGATTTCGTCTCCTCGTTTTCCGTCTCGATTTGGAGCGCCCGGTCCAAGTTATCGACGAGTGGCAACAGCTTTTCGACGATCGCTTGTGAAGAATACTTCGCGCGGTTCTCTGCTTCGACACGGTTACGACGCTTGAAGTTCTCAAAATCCGCACGGAGGCGTAATTCTGAAGCTTTTGCTTCTGCGAGTTGTGCTTCGAAGTCCGGCTTCTCGTCTTCGACGAGATCCGCTTGGATGACTTCTTCTTCTGTGACTTCGACGGTTTCAGTCGGCTCTGTCACGTTTTCTTCTTGTTGGAGGTTTTGATTCTGTTCTTTTTCTTCCACTCTGAATCGAGCCCCTTTCTATATTCAATCCAAATTGTTCTTATGCAATTCGGTTTGGAATGCTTGAAGTAGATGGATGATCGAGTTGATTCCCCGGTTGTAATCCATCCGTTTCGGTCCGATCAATGCGAGTGTCCCAATTGAGACACCGTCGACCGAATAATGGGCCCGGATGACGCTACAATCTTTTAATGCATCCATATTGTTCTCACTCCCGATCGTAATCAAGATTTGATTATCGAGATTCGGTCGTAGGAAATCGAGAACAGCTTCTTGCTGTTCGATCAGTTCGAGAACAGGTCGTAGTTTTGCGACGTCCTGAAATTCAGGCTGATCGAACATGTTGGCTTTCCCGCCCAAATAAATGAACGGTCGCTCCTCTTGATCCGTCAAGACGAGATCAAGTGCTTTCGAGAGCAATACCGTCTGCTCAGAATGCTCTGAACGGAAGCGACGGATTTCCTCAAGCAGACGACTGCGTAAGGCTGAGAGCGGCGTACCGCGCAACGTCTGGTTCAGACGTTCCATCAGTCGGCTCGCTGCTTCCTGGGACAACGCTTGATTCAATTGCAATGTCTTGTGTTCAACATGTCCCGTCTCTGTGACGAGAACGATGACGACACGACCCTCGGCAAGAGGAATTAATTCTAGATGATGCAGTCGTTGTCCGTCTTCTTTTGGTCCAAGTACAAGTGTCGTGTAATGGGTTAAATCACTCAACAGGTCTGCTGTGTGCCGAATCAACCGATCATTCTCATTCACGGAATGGGCAAAGAGTGACTTCAATGCCTGTGCTTCTTTTGGTGTGATGTTTTCCGGACGAATCAGATGGTCGACATAAAAACGATATCCGAGTTCGGAAGGAATCCGTCCTGCGGAAGTGTGTGGCTTTTCAATCAGACCCATCTCTTCGAGGTCCGCCATCTCGTTACGAATGGTCGCGGAACTGAACGTCACGTCGTCTCGTTTTGAGAGCGTCCGTGAGCCGACGGGTTGAGCAGTCTTGATATAATCATCGACGATTGCACGTAAAATCAACAATTGACGATCCGTCAGCACCTTCTTCACCACCTTATTTTGTTAGCACTCACTTTTAACGAGTGCTAATTACATCTTTTACTATAAGGAATTGTCCGCCCGATGTCAACCGAATTGCGTGACCCTTTGAACAGTTTCCCATTCTGCGATACAGTGAAACAAAGAACGGAAAGGATGAATCGGATGATTGAATTATTGGCAATGGCGGGAGTCTTTGTCTGGCTGTTCATCGCGGTCATCGGAACGACTGCGTATTTTTTAAGGAAGTCGAAAAAATGAGAGAAGCGGTGTTCCACATTTGGGAAACACCGCTTCTCTCATTTTCATTGATTTCAGCTACTCTTATGTCATTGTACTTGCGCTTCACCAATGAACTCTGCAAAGACTTCGTTCGCTAGCGGAATTCCGGCTGGCGTCAAACGGATATGTGTCTCCGTCTGCTCGACGAGACCGTTTGGCAACAACCGTTTCATGACTTCACCAAATACATCTTTAAACGCTACTCCATACTTCTCCTGGAAACGCTCGAGCGATACGCCGTCCTTCATTCGAAGACCGAGGAACATCTCTTCTTCCATCCGCTCAACGTTCGTCAACGGCGTCTCTTTTCGAACCGGTAACCCTTCCGCCTTGATATAGTGCGGAATCGGTGCGATGTTCGCACGACGCGTCTGATTGATATAGCTATGTGAGCCTGCACCAAATCCGTAGTACTCATCGTTTTCCCAGTAGACGCGATTATGACGACTCTCTTTTCCAACTTCTGCGAAGTTCGAGATCTCATACTGTGCATAACCACCTGCTTCAATCGTTTCGATCATCACTTGATACATCTCTGCCTCGAGATCTTGCGTCGGTAGCGGTAGTTTTCCTTTTCGCTCTTGAATCGCAAAAACCGTGTGTGGTTCTAAAATCAATGAATAGGATGAAATATGCGTAATCGGTAATTGTAGCGCCCGTGTAACGTCGTAGCGGACCTGATCGAGCGTCTGATTCGGTAATCCGAACATCAAGTCGACGGAGATGTTATTAAATCGTTTCGCTGCTGCATCGAGCGTCTGCGCGACTTTCGCTTCCCGGTGCGTTCGACCGATGCGTTCGAGCAAACCATCGTCAAACGATTGGACACCGAAACTGACACGATTGACACCACCTGTCTTCATGATATCAAGTTTCTCTTCCGATACACCGTCCGGATTCGACTCGACCGTATACTCTAAATCGTCACCTGTTAGTGGCAACAAATGCTTTTGAATGATTTCCATTAAACGTTGCATCTGTGGTTCATTCAAAGCAGTTGGTGTGCCACCACCAATGAAGATCGTCTCGAGATGATCTGTCGGGTATTGTTTCAGCGTCAGTTCGATTTCGCGTTCAAGCGCATCGAGGTATTCATCGACGGGCTGATTCTTTAAAAAGACTTTATTGAAATCACAGTAGTAACAAATATGTTCACAAAAAGGGATGTGGACATATGCGGCGCGTATTCCCATTTCGCCTCATCCTTTCTCTATAAAAACCAAAAAGGGGACGCAAGCGCCCCCCACCTGTTTAATCTTCGTCCATAGATAGAACGGACATGAAGGCTTCTTGCGGTACCTCTACTGAGCCTACCATCTTCATGCGTTTCTTACCTTCTTTTTGCTTCTCGAGCAACTTCCGTTTCCGAGAGATGTCTCCCCCGTAACATTTCGCGAGAACGTTCTTCCGTAATGCTTTAATCGTCGAACGCGCGACAATCTTTGTTCCGACTGCTGCCTGAATCGGCACTTCGAACTGCATCCGCGGAATCAATTCCTTCAGCTTATCAACGATGACCTTTCCACGTTCGTACGCGAAGTCACGGTGAACGATGAAGCTGAGCGCATCGACGTTTTCGTTATTAAGAAGGATATCCATCTTGACGAGACGCGACTGTTGATAGCCGATCAATTCATAATCAAGTGACGCATATCCTTTTGTACTCGATTTCAACTGATCAAAGAAATCGTAGACGATCTCAGATAACGGCAATTCATAGGTGATTTTGACACGTGTCGTATCGATGTATTGCATATCGACGAATGTTCCGCGTTTCTTCTGACACAACTCCATGATTGCACCAACGTAATCATTCGGTGTCATGACAGCAGCCTTAACGAACGGCTCTTCAATGAATTCAACTTTTTGCTGATCCGGCATCTTCGATGGGTTATCAACATGCAAGACTTCACCCGCTGTCGTCGTCACGTGATAGATAACGGACGGTGCCGTCGTGATCATATCGATGTTGAACTCACGTTCGATCCGCTCCTGAATGATTTCCATGTGGAGCATCCCGAGGAATCCACAACGGAATCCGAATCCGAGTGCTTGTGAAGTCTCTGGTTCGAATTCGAGCGCCGCGTCACTGAGTTGCAGTTTTTCAAGTGCTTCTCGTAAATCATTGTATTTCGCAGCATCGATCGGATAGAGTCCACAGTACACCATCGGATTCATTTTTCGGTATCCTGGCAGCGCTTCAGCAGCCGGCTGTTTCGCGAGCGTAATCGTATCCCCGACACGTACATCGCCGACCGTTTTGATCGAGGCCGACAACGTTCCAACATCACCAACTGTCAATTCTTGCTGACGTAATGGTTTTGGTGTTGCGACAGCAAGTTCAAGGACTTCGAAATCCTTACCTGTCGACATCATTCGGATTTTATCGCCAACCTTAACTGTTCCGTTGACGACTCGAATCGAGGCAACGACACCACGATACGCATCATAGTACGAGTCGAAGATCAATGCTTCAAGCGGTGCAGAGGGATCACCCGTCGGAGCTGGTACTTTCTCGACGATCTGTTCGAGAATTTCTTCGATTCCGATTCCGGCTTTCGCGGATGTCGGAACGGCTTCAGACGCATCAAGTCCGATGACATCTTCGATTTCTTGACGGACGCGTTCGACGTCTGCAGAAGGCAAATCGATTTTGTTGATGATCGGAAGGATTTCGAGATCGTTGTCGAGCGCTAAGTAAACATTCGCAAGCGTCTGCGCTTCGATTCCTTGTGCCGCATCAACGACGAGAACAGCTCCTTCACAAGCTGCAAGTGAACGCGAGACTTCATATGTGAAGTCGACGTGTCCCGGTGTATCGATGAGGTGAAGAATGTAATCTTCCCCGTCTTTTGCTGTATACTTCAATTGAACAGCATTCAGTTTAATCGTGATGCCACGCTCACGTTCGAGCTCCATGGCATCAAGTGTCTGATCTTTCATTTCACGCGATGTCAGCGCGCCAGTTTTTTCTAAAATCCGGTCAGCGAGTGTCGACTTCCCGTGATCGATATGGGCAATGATCGAGAAGTTACGAATACTCTTCTGCCGCTTTAAACGGTCTTCATTCGTCATGTTTAGAGTCACCTTACCTTATTTTCAAACGTACATACGGTTCATTATACCAAAAAGCGCTTCACTGTACTATCTCGTTTTGTTTTACCCGAAAAACAAAATGTGAAGATTCCCTAGACGTCGTATTGCTTTTAAGAAAAACGTTTGCTACAATTGTGTTTGTTCTGTTGAACGATAACTGCAGATATGCGAATATAAATCTCGAATGAGTTTTATTGGAGGTGAATCATCCATGGCTAACATTAAATCAGCAATCAAACGCGTTAAAACAGCTGAAAAACGCCGCGTCGCTAACGTACAACGTAAATCGGCAATGCGTTCAGCGATTAAAGCAGTCGAAACTTTCGCAGCTGAAGGTAACAAAGACCAAGCGGTCCTTGCTTTCGCTACAGCTTCTAAAAAAATCGACAAAGCTGCTGCTAAAGGTCTCATCCACAGCAACAAAGCTGGTCGTGACAAATCACGTCTCGCTAAACTCGTAAACGCACTTTAATTCTTTCCGAAGAATACGGTGATGGGTCGCCACTAGGAGGTATCTCCAGTGGCGATTTTTTTATATGATGTGAAATGGCGGACGAAGGACTCGTGTGAAACGATTCCTTCGTCCGCCATTTGTTGTCCTATTTGTCGTTTAGACGGTCGATCATGACATAGTGAATACCAATTCCTTCAATCATGAAAGGCTCTCCGACGCGCTCTAGTCCAAGACGCTCATAAAAAGGAAGGGCCGTAACGCGGGCGTTACACCACCAAGCTGTCACTTGTCGTTCTTTCAAGAGACGACGGGCTTCTTCGATCAGCGCCCGACCATATCCTTCACCACGCACTTGTTCACTCGACGCCATGCCACGAAGTTGGTACGTCGCTCCTGGCGCTTGTGCATGTGATTGTTCCGAGAAACTACCGATCGCGACAATTTGTTGTGCTTTTATCCCGCCGAGATGAAACGTCGAGGCACGCGCATCGTCTGGATAAACACACGCTTCACGTGGTTGATGCGGACGCAACACTTCATGCCGTAATGGGATGACTTCTTCTGCTGTTATGAGCTGGACTTCCATCATCATTCTCCTCCTCTATAGTGTCGCTAAGCGAACGATCAACGCATCGAATAGAATCTTCTTATCACCGCGCCCCGTCTTCATGCCTTCATCCGTCGTCGTGATGGCGATGAGTGCTTGCTCGAGCTGCGCAAAGGTAAACCGCTTCGCAGATTGTAATGCCAATTTGATCGCATAGGGATGGGCTCCGACTTTCGATGCGATTTGTCGTTCTCCGTATCCTTGTTCTGCTAATCGTTTCGATAACAGCATCATCCGGTATTGGCGTGCCATCAGCCCAAGAAGGGCCAACACTTCCTGTCCCTGTTTTTCAAGGTCGCGAATCAAACGGATTGCTGGTTCGAGTTGACGCTTCATCAAGTAGTCCGTTAATTGAAAGACGTTGTCCTCTAATGTCCGCGGAACCAACAAATCGACATCCTCGATTTCGATCGTCGGGCGATCTCCTGCGAACAACATCAACTTCTCGAGTTCGTGCGCTAATGTCCCCCACATCTCAGCAGTCAGGAAAATAAGCCGCTCGATCGCCGGACGTTCCATCCGGTACCCTTTGTCATTGACGGCATCCAGGACGAAGCGGAACAGCTCTTCGGTCGTCGGTTTTTTCGCCTCCAGCACCGTCGCGCGCTCCTTCAATCGTTTAACGACGGTTTTTCGTTCATCGAGCTTTTCTGCTTCGACAATCAAGACAACGACCGCATAGTCTGCCGGTTGTAGGATATAATCTGCTAACCGTTCGAGGTTATGTTGTTTTTTATCTTTTGCTCCTGTCAGAAACGTTGCAGGTTTTGCAACGACGACACGGTAGTCACTCAAGAATGGCACCGTCTCTGCTTCATCAAGCACCGCATCAAGCGGTTGGTCGTTCAAATCGATTTTCATATAATCAAAGCGTTCTCCGTCCGGAAGAGCCGCTTTCACGATTTCACGTTCCCATTCTTCTAACAGATGTCGTTCCGTTCCATATAATAAGTATAAATTCGCTAATTTTCCGTTGACGAGCCAAGGAGTTTTCATCATTCCCACCACATTTCACAGTTTGTTCTTAACTTCATCATAGATAATCCTCTTTTATTCCGCTATACTAGAAGCGGAATCTATTAAGGGGGAATGCAGCATGGCACATTCAGTACGCCCACCAAGTGAAAACGCGTTCGAGAACGATATTCAATCAAAACGCAACGATGCGCTCGACTCTGCCGTTGGTTTTGGTGCATCATTCGGCTTCTTCGCAGTCTTGTTCATCATCGGTGTCGCAATTAAGTTCTTAAGTCTATAATCAGTAAAACAGCAACCTTGGGGGGTTGCTGTTTTTTTATTTTATCATAGGTTCACAGCCCGCTGAAGAACAAGTTACACTCCCATCCTCATCCGTTCGAAAGACGATCCGATCTGTCCCGATTCGTTCGAGGACGTCCGGATATGGATGCCCGTATCGATTTTTTCGTCCGACTGACAAGATGACAATCTTCGGATTCGTCTTTCGTAAGAGTTCTTCACCGGTCGACGTGTTCGAACCATGATGACCTGCTTTTAGAATATCGATCGGACCAATCTTTAACTCGTCTTCGATTGCTAGTCCAGCGTCGCCCGTCAGTAAAACACGTTGCTTGGCAATCTGTGCGAGTAATATGATAGACCGATCGTTTTCTTCTTCTTTTCGTCCAGTTGGTGCAAGTACCTGTAACCAAGGACGAATCGTTTGCCCCTTTTGAACGAACTCAACACGCGTTCCAGTGGCTTCGATAGAACGAATCAAATCATTTCGCTTCTCATCCATGTTGTCATATGCACCTAAATAAATGGTTTTCACGCGAACTTGGCGCAGTACACCTAGAAGTCCACCGACGTGATCGTGATCAGCATGTGTCACGATCAGACCGTCAATTTCGGCTTCTCCTCGTGTGAATAAAAAGGGAGCGACGATATGACTACCTGGATCAAACGGACGGAGCAGTGGATGCGTCGTTTGTTGATAAACGCCACCGGTATCCACAACGAATGTCTCTCCTGCTTTCTCAAGCACGATACTATCGCCTTGCCCAACATCTAAAAACGTGACTTGCTCAGGTGCGCGCCACTCCGTGTAGCCCCATGCCGCAAGTAAAAGGATCCACGGGAGAACATGCCCCCACCATCTCCGCTCAGCAATGAACCAAGCGATTCCCATTCCGACAACGACGATCGTCAAGACGATCGGAGAAAATGCCGGAACGGCAACCATCGCCAACGGTAAATCCTCCGCCAGTCGTAACACTTGATCCATCCATTGAATCGCATACTGATGTGCGATCTGAAACGTTGAACGAATCGGTAAGAACGGAAGTGTCGCGAGAATGAACGATCCCGGCAGAATCACCCATTCAATCCAGCTACCAATCAATAGGTTCAACAATGGCGACCAAATTGAAACAGTCGTCTGTTCAATACCCTGCAAAAAGAGGAGTGTTCCAAACTGTGCCCAAGCACTGATCAGCAGCCAGTTCCAAGGACGACGAACCGAACCCATTAGTCGTCTCGACAGCACAAGAAACAGCGTCAGTCCGACCGTCAATTGAAATCCGATATCGTAAATGACAGTCGGTTGAATCGCCAATTGAAAAGCCGCTACCCCTGCAATGACCTCCACCGGATCTAACGGTTTGTGGAAACGACGACCGAGCAACAGAATGATCGCGACAAGAACAGCTCGTGTGACTGGAGGGCTCCACTCCGTCAACCATCCGTAAATCGGCAGTAAGATAAGAACGATATCGAGTCGTTTTTCTTTTGTCATTCTGATTTTTCGTAAGACATATAGCAGACTAAATACTAAAAAAGCGATATGTGATCCTGAGATGACGATTGCATGTAATAAGCCGAATTTCTTAAACCGTTCGAGCGTCACTTGATCCATTAGTCGATCCTCACCAAACACAAGCGCTTCGACGTAGAATGCTTGCTTTTGTGGTAACAATTCTTCGATCCGCTTTAGCCATACTTCACGTACCCGTCTTCCTTCTGCCGCATACCCAGGTGTCGGATGACAGGAATCAAATGAACGGACTTCCCACTTTCCAGCGTAACGATGTGTATGCATGAATTGCTGTTCATCAAACCCTCCCGCATTCGATTGTTGGCGGACATCGAGCGGTTCCGTATTTACGCGACAGGAGTGCCCGATTCGTTCGTATCCTGTTTCTTCTTCCGTAATCGTTGCCGTCAATAGAACCGATTGACCGTTACTCTCTGCCTCATAACGAATTCGATCCCCATTACGCTTCCCTGACAAGATGTCAACAGACGAGACGTCATGCGGTTCAGGTGACAGATGACCCATTCCGATGAATAGGCAACTCAGAATGAACAGAAAAAAGAGACGACCGATTGAAAAAGACCATGATTTCAAGACAGCGAAGAGCATGAGGAGCACTAACCACCAAATCGATTCTTTGATGGCAACGATGAGTAAGAGGACGAACAGCGCATGAAGTGGCATCAGTAGACGATCAGGTAGGATTTAAGCGATTCTAACGTCTTTTCTCCAAAGCCCTTCACATCTCCGAGTGATTCATACGTCGCAAATCCCCCCTTCTCCTCACGATAGGCTAAGATCGCTTCTGCTTTGGCGGGACCAATTCCCGGAACCTCCATCAACTGTTCCGCCGTTGCTGCATTGAGGTCAATCAATCCTTTTGGTATCTCTGCTTTTGAGCGTTTCGTTGGTTTTGGCTGACCTTTCCCTTTTTTCACCGGCACGATGACTTCCTGTCCATCGATCAGACGTGCCGCGAGATTCATTTGTCGAATATCGGCTTTTTCAGTCGTCTTTGCTTTTTCAATTGCATCCTTCACTCGATCACCCAAATGAAATTGATAAGGTCCAGGCGCTTCTACTGCTCCTTTTACGTCGACCATGATGAGTTTGTCACGCATCGAGGTATCCTTTTCTGCTGGCTCTGCTTTTGCCTCTTGTTGTTTATCCGTTAAGGACGGTTGATCGACCATCGCTTCATTTGAACAAGAGGGTAATGGTACGAACAATAAAATGATGAGCAGCAGGACGACGACGAGACCTGCTATCTGTTGCAAACGTGGAACGGTCAAGACGAATCCCTCCTTTTCCCACGACTCTAACAGGTCACTACAGACTTCAGGAAACGAAGGAATACGCACTAACCATTCTTTACAGCACGATCCTGCGGTGTTTCGTCGGATGAAAGTCCTACCATCCATACCGTTACTTTGAATTAGCATCTGTTTCACGAACAAAAAAATCCGTCTCCTTCAAGCAACACGAACGTGTATCGCTAAAAGAAGACGGATGAAATCACTTTTACATTTTTTCGGCAACGAAGAAGATCCGCTCGACTGTCTCAGAAGGAGCGTCCGGTCCAAAATCGCCTGTGACCGCGAGAACCCGGAATCCGGCTTCGCGTAACCATGTTACGTATTGTGCCGGAGGATACGTCCGCTGATAATGCGTTTCATCGACACGCTCATAGCGACCATCCTCCTCCTCGATGAAGAATGTCAGTTCATGGACGACAGAAAGCGGCGCTTCACCAGGATCCGCGAACCAGATATACGAGCTTTGTTCCGCATGTGTCGCATACGTCTTCCCATTGAACAGCGTCTCCATCTTGTAAGGGGAGTGTGTATCAAACAAAAGACGTCCACCCTCCTTTAGAATCGCTGCTACATGTGTAAACGTCTGTTTGACATCCTCTTCCGTCTGGAGATAATTCAAGGAGTCGCATAGGATCGTCACGGCATCGACAGGTGTCGGCAATTCGATTTCGCGCATGTCTTGCGCCCAGAATTGAATAGTCAATCCTTCTTCCATCGCTTTTTCCTGCGCGACTTCGAGCATCTCTTCAGATAAATCGATCCCGAGCATCTCATAGTGGGCTGCTAATGCAAGCGTCGCCGTACCCGTTCCACATCCGATATCAGCAATTGTACTTCCAATCGGAACGTATGCTTTGACCCAGTCAACCCATTGATCGTAAGGGACGTCTTGCATCAATTCATCATAGATGTAGGCGAACTGTTCGTATGCCATTAGTTGACCTCGACTTCAACCTTTGGAGCATCTGCCCATAGTTTTTCGAGGTTATAGTAATCACGATCGTCACGGTGGAAGACATGAACAACGACGTTTTCAAGATCCGCCAACACCCAACGTGCCGCATCGAATCCTTCGAGGCGTTTGATCGGCAGGTTATGTTCGTGCGCGACTTCTTTGAGTTCACGCGCGATCGCCTGTACTTGTTTTTCTGAATTTCCTTCACAGATGACGAAATAGTCGGCAACTGGTGAGATGCTCGACATATTCAGGACGACGATATCTTCAGCACGTTTATCGTCGATGGCATTTACGATTAATTGTAATTCTTGTTCGACTGTCATAGGACGGTCCCCTTTCGTTTGGCCGCGACGAAGGCATTATAGGTCTCAATCGTTCGCGGGAAGATGATAGCTTGTTTCGTACATAAAAAATGAATCGTCTGACTGAGTGTTGCGATGACGGCGTCCGTCAAATCCTGCTCGGCTACTTCACGAAGCGCTTCGACACCCGAATAACTACGATTCGGCTCAATCGCATCCGCGACGAAGATGATTTGATCAAGTAACGGCATACCAGGTGCCCCTGTTGTATGATTCGCGATGGCCTGATAAATCACGTCTGAATCAAGACCAAGTTCTCGACGCACAAGCTCCGCACCCACTGGCGCATGAAGTAGTTCGTCATCATAGTCGAGTAAGATCCGTTGATTCAATTCAACGGCAATCGAACGCATCTCATTCGTATCGCGGTATTTTGCATAATCATGGAGCATGGCAGCAAGTGTTGCTTCTTCTTCGTCAACACCATATTTAAGAGCCAAGTGTCGTGCCGTCTCGACGACACCTAAGGTATGCACATAGCGTCGCTCAGGCAATGTGTTTTCAATGATTTGACGTGCTTCTTCAAGGCGCATATAGATTCCACTCCTCAATCCGTTGTCGAACGGCTTCCGGTACAAGGTAGCGAATGCTCCGTCCGCGCGCGACCCGTTGCCGGATATCCGTCGAAGAAATTTCTAACAATGGCATATCGACCGCTTTCACACGGGCACCACACGGAATCAAATACCGACTTCCCGGTCGAGCGACGGCACCAAAGACGACTTCCTCGTATAACCGTTCAGCTTGATACCACGTATCGAGACTAACGAGTGAATCTGCGCCGATCAGAAACAGAAACTCATGCTCCGGGTATCGGTGCTTGAGTGCACGAATCGTATCATACGTATAGGAAGGTTCTTTTCGCTCAAATTCAATCGCAGAGACAGAGAAGGCAGGGTTCAATGCAATTGCTTCTTCTACAAGACGGAGACGCTTAGTTGCGTCTGTGACAGTACGTTGTTTATGCGGTGGTACATTCGCTGGTAAAAACCAGACCGCATCAAGTTCGAGTTGTTCCTGCGCTTGTTCGGCAATCAGGAGATGACCGATATGCGGAGGGTCGAACGTTCCGCCCATCAGTCCGATTTTCATCGTGGCAATTCGAGCGTCTTGTTCTCTTTTGATTCTTTATAGAGAACGATGACTTTTCCGATGACTTGAACGAGTTCAGCATTCGTTCCTGCGACGAGTTCTTGTGCGACATCCTTTGGTGCGTCCGCACAATTTTGTAGTACTTGTACTTTCAAGAGCTCCCGCTTTTCGAGCGCATCCATCAAATCAGCGCACATCGCTTCACCGACTCCATTTTTACCGACTTGGAAAATCGGGTTTAAATCGTGAGCTGTCGCGCGTAAAAAACGTTTTTGTTTACCTGTTAACATGATTAAAATTCCTCCAATTGCTTTCGTATCACCTGCTCGCCAAGTGCGAGATCAGGTGCTTGTCCGGTGAAACGTTCAAACGCTTCAGCCGCTTGTAAGACGAACATCGGGACGCCGTCGAGTGTGTCGAGACCTTTTTCAGTCGCTTCACGTAATAGACGGGTCGGCGTCGGTCGATAAATAATATCACAAATCAAAGCGTTCGTCTCTGTCAATTCAATCGGACGTGCTTCGACATGTGGCGCCATCCCGACAGAGGTCGTATTGATGATGACGTCGTAACTCGTTAAATCAAATGTTTCGTGCCATGGCAAAACGTGTGTTCCGAATTCATCGGCAACCGCCTTAGAGCGTTCTTCTGTGCGGTTCGTGAGCGTCACATCTCCCGGTAGCGCAGCAATGATTCCTCGTGCTGCACCGCCCGCACCAAGGACAAGTGTCTTTTGAAATGACGGACGACGTTCTGTCAACGCACGGACGAATCCGATTCCATCTGTATTCGCACCAATCAACTGCCCATTCTTCCAGTATACCGTGTTGACGGCACCCGCTTTTTGAGCTGCCGGCTCCAGCCGATCCAGGTACGGAATGATTGCTGTCTTATGGGGAATCGTCACATTGATTCCATCTAGCTGATGCGTACGTAATTTCGTAATGATTCGTGGCAATTCATGCTCCGTTACATCGATAAGGTCATAACAGCTGAAAAGCCCAGCCGCTTCCAGCCAAGCTGTATGCAGCTCAGGTGAAAGTGAATGGGCAATCGGATGACCGATGACGGCAAAGCGCATCAGACGAGCGCCTCACGTAAAGATACAGCGACACCTTTCGGGGCATAAGCAGCGACACGTCCACCTTTTCCATGAACCGCAACCCACCCGAGTCCACTGAAGACGATATCCGTCTTCATGTTGTCGCGAAGACTGAATTCATGACGGACGAGCGGAGGTAGCATCTCACGCGTCTTTTCGTTCGGCGGAGACAACAGCTCACCGTTATGGTTCGCATATAGATCGTCTGCTTTTTCAAGCTTCGTCCGGTGAACTTTCAATTCGTTCGACATATAGATGACGAATGAACGCTTGTTCCCTTCCATATAGTCCAATCGCGCAAGACCTCCAAAGAAGAGCGTCTGTTGCGGATGGATTTGGAAGACTTGCGGCTTGATCTCTTTTTTCGGTGTGATCAGCTTCAAGTCCTTCGCATCAACGTAGTGAGCCATTTGGTGATGATTAATGATCCCCGGTGTATCATACAGGTTACAGTTATCGTCAAGTGGGATGTCGATTAAATCTAGTGTCGTTCCTGGGAAGTGACTGACCGTGATGACGGCCTCATCCTCTTCACCGAAACGTTTGATGACTTGGTTGATCAGGGTCGATTTCCCGACATTTGTACAACCAACGACATAGACGTCGCGTCCTTTTCGATAATAATCGATTTTCTCAGCAAGTTCATCGACCCCATGACCTTTTTTCGCACTGATCAGATGAACGTCAACTGGACGTAATCCAAGTTCTTTCGATGCTTGACGCATCCAGTTCATGAGACGGTTCGGATTCAATGACTTCGGTAATAAATCGGCTTTGTTCCCGACGAGTAAGACATCATTTTTTCCGACGAACCGATGTAATCCCGGTAACCAGCTTCCATTAAAATCGAAGATATCAACGATTTTAACGACAAGTGCATCTTTTTGACCAATTCCGTCTAAGATTTTAACGAAATCATCGTCCGATAAAGATACATCTTGAATTTGATTGTAGTGCTTTAATTTAAAACAACGTTGGCAAATGACCATTTCACGATCAAGTGCAGATTTAGGTGCGTATCCTGGTGCTTTTGTGTCTTCCGTTTGAATGGCGACACCACAACCAGCGCAGTGGATTTCTTCGATCATATTATGTTGAGCCGCATGCGGGAATGATTTCCCTTCTCTTTTCACCGTAGCGCCCTGCTCGCTACTCCAAGAGCGTAACTTCCGACCTCTCGCCGTACATGTTGCGACTACTGCCTTCCCTTTCATCTACCGATCTGACAGGGTTATTGTTGCTTATCCTGACGAAGTGTTTCGATCGGATGCTTCAGTGCAGAAGGATCTTCCTTGACGCGTTGTGTCAATTTATAGATTCCTTTGCGTTTCATCCGGTGGAAAATGACACGTTCCATCAGGCGATTGAATTTCGTGACGACACCGTCCGTCTTAACGACGGGTTGAACGTGGATGACTTCGATTCCAACGGAGTTTGCACCGAGTACATCCGTGAAGAGTTGGTCTCCTAAGAAGACGACTTCTTTCGCGTGATAGCCGAATTCCGTCAATGCCCTTTTAAACCCGATAGGAAGCGGTTTTCGAGCAGGCGCAATATAATGCAGTCCGAGTGGATCCGCGAACTTCTTAACGCGGTCTCCGTTATTGTTCGATACGATGATGACGTCAAAACCATATTGATTATTCACCATATCCAGCCAAGCAACCAATTCGTCTGGAGCATCTGCGATATTCCATGCGACGAGCGTATTATCAAGATCGGTCAAAATAGCTTTGACACCGTTTCGTTTGAGCATTTCAAGGTCGATATCGTAGATCGAAGCCACGAAATGTTTCGGATAAAGTCGTTTGAACAAGAATAAAACCTCCAGATAATGGTCTAGCTCTATAGTTAAGTTTAAGAAACAGTTATGCTCTTATCGTTCGATTATAGCACAATCAGGTAGCAAGAGCGACGCACAAAAGAAAACGGGAGGCGAACCTCCCGTTTTCTTAATAATACCGAATCCACAAATAGAGTTGGGATAGGATCAACGTCACAATCGTGATCGGTGCTCCGTAAATCAAAAAGCGCATATAGGTGAATTTTTCACCTTGTCGTGTCGCAAGACCCGCGACAATGACGTTTGCCGATGCACCGATCAATGTCCCGTTACCACCGAGACATGCACCGAGTGCGAGGGACCACCATAAAACATCCACTTTCGCATCTGCTGGTGTAAGTCCGATCCCAGCAGCGACATCATTGATGAGCGGGATCATTGTCGCGACAAACGGAATGTTGTCAATCGTCGCACTCGCGATACCGGACAACCAAAGAACAGCAGTTGCTGTCGTCTGAATGTCACCGCCTGTCAAATCAATCGTCTTCTCCGCAAGATATCGAATGATACCGGCTTCCTGAATTCCACCAACAAGTACAAATAGTCCGGCGAAGAAAAAAATCGTCGTCCATTCAACACGTGCAAAGATTCCTTCTAGCTGATGATCGTTTTCAATCGTTAGCAACATCAGGACGGTCGCTCCAAGAATTGCGATCGCTGGTGCTTCGAGATGGAGTCCGATTCGATCAAGCATCGGATGCAATACGAAGAGTGCAATCGTACTAACGAGTACGACACTACTCCGCGTAACGAGTTTTCGACTGACAATATAACTCTTTTCATCGATTTCCATCAATTTTTGTCGATCTTCTGCCTCGACATGCAGTTGCTTCCGGAAGACCAAGTACAGAATGCCGATCGTCACGACCGTAATGATCAGGATGATCGGTGCAAGATTCAGCAAAAAGGCATTGAACGTTAAGTGTGGATTCGCGGCACCGATCATGATGTTCGGTGGATCGCCAATCAAGGTCGCCGTCCCACCGATGTTCGCAAATAATACTTCGGCGAGCAAGAACGGAAACGGCGCGATTTTAAGTATCTTTGTAATCGAGAAAGTGATTGGGACAATCAATAAGACTGTCGTGACGTTATCCAAAAAGGCAGATCCAAGTGCCGTCAATGCGGATAATAGAATCAACACTTTGATTGGGTCGCCTTTTGTTGTCTTCGCTGCACGAATCGCAATATATTCAAACAATCCAGATTGATTGGCAATCGTAACGAGAATCATCATCCCAATTAATAAGACGATTGTTCCCCACTCGATGTATTCAAATAATGCAGTCTCGAGATCCACAATGCCGACGATGACCATCGCGAGCGCTCCGAGTAGAGCGACGATCGCCCGGCTTACTTTTTCACTGATGATGAAGCCATAGGTCACTAAAAAAATGATAAGTGCGATATATGTCTGGACCTGTGTACTTCCGATTTCTGCTAATGCCATTGCCGGCATGATTCATTCCTCCTAAACGTAAGGAGACGCCCTGAACGGGCGCCTCGCTCTCATGAATGCCATTGTCCGAGGCGTTGCCCCATTAAAACTGGTCCAATCGCTTGTGTATCTAATGTCAATGCATCTTTCGGACAGATCAGGACGACCGTTGAACCGAAAGAAAAGTATCCGAACTCATCTCCTCGACGAAGTTCCTTTGCTTCGTTTGTCCGAACGATTGAGTTGACGTTGAGTGCACCGACCATGACATGTTCAAGTGCATGTTTTCCTTGGACGATACGTGTCACGCGACGATAGTTCCGTGTCAATGGACGAAGCGCATGTGTGAGACCGATCTCATTCACCGGTGCCGAATCCCGACCGAGCGTATAACTGGTCCGGATCGTTCCGTCCATCGGTACATGGACACGGTGGTAGTTTTGCGGACTCAAGTAAAAGATCATCACACGTCCCCCGACATATTGTTGCGCCTCGTGATGGGAACCGAGTAACTCTGATACCGTATACGATTGTCCTTTGACGGTAAAGCGGCTATCAGCCGTCAAGTCGTCAACGACAGACAACATACCGTCACACGGACTGACGAATGCGCCTTCTGATTGATCAATTGGTCGCATTTCCGGTTTGACATGACGAATGAAAACGTCATGTAAACTCGAATACGCTTCTAAATTCCGAGTCGCTTCTGCCATATTCAAATCATATGCCCGAACGAACGGACCGATGAACGGACGACTGATCCGGCTCATCGCAAACCGTTTCAGCTGTTTGGCAACAAGCGGGTGTCCATTTAACTCGAACACGCGAGAGTAGAACCATTTTTTAATCATTGAGATCACCGGATGATTCTTCTTTTGAATCCTTTACTTCTTTTCCAGCAAAGAACTCTTTGTAGCTGTCTTCTGTTTGTTCACCAGCTACCCGTCCGACTTCCTTACCGTCCTTAAAATGAACGACCGTCGGTGTACCCTCGATGCCAAACGTGTCCCAAGCTGACTGTTCGAAAGCAAGATCGATTTGTTCGAACGGAATGTCTTGTTTTTCACCAAGCGGAACAAGATATGGTTTTACTTTTTCGCAGTGCACGCATCCCGTTTGATAGAAATACGTATAGAATTCGTCACCGGATTTTACTTTATCCGAGACTTGTGTAGCTGTTAGATTGCCATTCTTCGATGCGGAATCATCACGATCCGTGAAGACGAGCAGTAATCCCCCAACCAATACGATCAAGGCAATGACTCCCGCTGTAATCCAGTTCGCTTTGGATTGCGGTTTTTTCGTGTTTTTTCGTTTCGACTTCTTTGACACGTCTATCCCTCCGTCATTCTGGTATAAGCCATTTTTTCTGAATCATTATAGCATGACCATTCGCAAGAATCGTATCGATTTGCAAAGCGTCATCAATCAGTAACAGATCAGCACGTTCTCCGGTCGCTACCTGCCCACCCGGAACGCCATATGCATCCGCGACATGTCGCGTGATCGTCGAAATTGCCTGATCAAAAGCAACACCATGCTCTACTGCATCGCGCACGGCTTGCATCAAGGAAGATGGTTTTCCTGTATCGATTCGCACTAATCGACCTGCATCATCAAACGCCGGAAGACTTGCACCAGCGTCGCTCGACATCGTGATCTGCTCGGGTGGGATTCCCGCTGCTAGAGCACGGGCAACAGCCTGCCCTGCCGGAATCTCTCCTTCATCAACGAAGCTTTCTGTCGTACACGTCGTGAAATCGATTCGTCCGCCCTGTTTCGCCCAAGCGAGTCCCGCCTCAAAAATCCGTTCACTCCGATTGATATGCGTCGGGAGAAATTGCCCTATTGGAATATCAGTCGTTTCAATCACTTCATGTAATAAATCAAGCCCTTGTTTCCCGTCTCCGATGTGGACGTTCATCGTTCCCGACACGCCTTTGACCATGCCGGCGATTCGAGCCTCTGATGCTAACCGCGCGAGTTCATGGGCAGTCGGCTGTGTCGATCGGTGATCATTGATGGCAATCTCTCCGATGCCAATCACTTCATTGATGAGGACGATATCATGCCCTGTCGAATGTGTCAGGAAGACGGGTGGCACCATGTAACTTCCGCTCAAGAGAAAGGGACGAATACCGGATGCGGCATATCCTCGTATGTGTGCCAGTAGATCAATTCCGGTTCGCGTCCAGCCATCTGTTCCGAGCAATCCGACGACTGTCGTGACACCGCCTTCGAATATGTCACGAACAGTCAACGGAGCCGTTCGTGTCGCAAATCCGCCTTCCCCTCCTCCACCAATTGGATGTAAGTGTCCATCGATGAAACCAGGAACTAGCCGTTTGCCGCGACCATCAATCCGGTGTGTAATCAGTGCTTCATCTATGGTATAGGAACCGATTCCGATGATCTGATTTCCTGCTATGTAGATATTTTGCGGCATCTGTTGCCACATGACCTGTTCGATAACGATCATCGCTCATTCCTCCTTAAGACAAAAAGCGAGCCTATCGTCCAAGTGACGATATCTCGCTTTTCCTTATTCTGCCTTAGTCCCTTGACCAAGACCTAAATCTTCATTGACGGCATCGAGTGCGAAGACGACAAGTGAAGTGACGACAGACATCGCTGTCGCGAATCCAAAGCTATACGATACTGCATCAACCGCTGATACGATGAACACGGCTGTGTTCACGAGTAAGAATGACCAAAAGAATGTAACGAGAAAACGCATGATTTCCCCTCCGTTTCCATAACGTACTATAGTGTTGTCCTACGATTTGTAGTATACCATTTTTTAATCTAAGCAACAGCCTTTCTCCGTTTTTTTCAAACGCTTTCTTTTCCTTGAAAAACTTCATCAATTCATACAGGCGACTGTCACTTCGTATGCTACAGTAGAACTAACGAAAAGAAAGCGGAGGATTTCATCATGACTCGTCACTTAATTGCTGTCGATCTCGACGGCACCCTTTTAAAGGATGATAAAACGATCAGTGTGGCGAACATCGCTGCGCTTCAACGTGCACGTGCAAACGGTCACGAAGTCGTCATTGCGACAGGACGACCGTTCCGTCACGCTCGAAAATATTACGAACAGCTTGGATTAACGACACCGATCGTTAATTTTAACGGTGGTCTCGTCCATCACCCGCAGAATGTTCATTTTGAAGTCCAGCACCATCCAATTCCACTCAAGACCGTCCAACATATTTTGGAATCCGTCGCTGAAACAAAGACACAAAATATCGTTTGTGAAGTCACGGATCATGTCTATTTTCAATATGATCCAGTCGGTATCTACGAATTTTATACCGATCATGCTTTGTCTGTCACAACAGGAGATTTACGAAAAGTACTTCTTCACGAACCAACGTCACTTTTGATTCATGCTAAAGGAGAACATGTCGATGAGATTCGTTCCGAACTATCCGGTGTCCATGCTGAGACAGTACTTAATCGTCAATGGGTAAAACCTGAATTCATGGTCGAAGTGATGCGAAAAGGTACAAGTAAGGCGATCGGTCTTGCTCACATCGCGCATCATCTCGGGATTGATTCCCGACAGATCGTCGCGTTTGGTGATGAGGAAAATGATTTGGAAATGATCGAGTATGCTGGTCATGGTGTTGCAATGGGAAACGCCATCCCTGCCTTAAAACACCTGGCAAATGGCACGACGAAGCGAAACGAGGACGATGGTATCGCGTACTATTTAAAACATGTCTTAGGACTCGCATGAAGAGATACGAAAAGGCACTTGCTGCATATCGCAGAGCAAGTGCCTTTTTCATTATCCTTTTCGGAAGTATCCAACGACCGAGTCCGTCGCGACGACGTTGATGAATACTGTCTCGTCCGCTTCCCGACAAATCCGTTCGATATCCCGCAATTCGTGACGCTCAATGACCATCATCAACGTCGCTTTCTCAGCTCGTGAATACGTACCGATCGAAGGAATCTGCGTGATTCCACGAATGATGTGCTGATGCAGAGCCGTCGTGATGTCATCCGCATGATTCGTGACAATAAAAATCGTCAAGCGTTGGTTACTTGTATGAATCTCATCGACGACCTTAGAAGTCACGTAGATGAAGACGATCGTATATAAGGCAGTCGACCAGCCGAACAACGCACCTGCCAATAATGCGATCAAAAAGTTCAAGACGAACAGATATAAGCCGACACTGCGATCGGAGAAACGGGCAAAGATGAGGGCGACGATATCAAACCCACCCGTTGAAGCACCGAATTTAATCGTGATACCGGTACCAATCGCAAGCAAGACCCCTCCAAACACTGCATTCAGTGTCTGATCACCTGGTATGACAGCATATTGAGGAATAAGACCAATAAAAATCGTCGTTGCCAGAACCGAAATCAACGTGACGATTGTAAAACTCCGACCTAACATGATCCATGCAAGCACGATCAAAGGTAAGTTCAGCGCTAAGAACCAAACGTTTTCACCAAACGCAAACGCTGTATTTTGAAGGACTTGCGTCAAGATTTGGGCAAGTCCTGTAAATCCAGTCGAATAAACACCACTTGGAATCAAAAACCAGTTCATGGCAACGGCAATGACGAATCCTCCGATCGTAGCCACGATCACTTTTAACATACTTTCCTTTACTACTGCTGTCACATGCCGTTCTCCTCTCATTCATAACTATCTTGAAACACTTTAGCACATTCAAATGTCGTCGGATAGTCAAGATTTCCAAAGATTGATGTTCTTTTTCATGATGGCGTTTTCATTTGTGACAAAGGTGTCCTCTAATTCGTGTTACACAAAAAAAGAACCGACTTGGCATCAGTTCTTTTTCATCGTATTTATACTGTCATCGAAGCAGGCACCGTAATATTTCCTCCTGCCGGAACTTCTACAGTCGTTCCATGAACGTTTAAGCTGAATGCTTCGCCTTCCGTCTGAGTGATTTCGACGGCGTTTGGCTGAACATGGACATGGATATGATGACCGCGCCACTGCATCCGGAACGCATAGCTTGTCCAGCCTTTTGGCAACATCGGCTTAAAGGACAACGTATCGTTCGCTACCCGTAATCCAGCGAATCCATGGACGATCGACATCCAAGATCCAACCATCGACGTGATGTGTAATCCGTCTTCTGTATCATTGTTGTAGTTATCGAGATCAAGTCGTGCCGAACGTTGGTACAATTCAACTGCCTTTTCCTCATAGCCGACTTCCGCTGCAATGATCGAGTAGATACATGGAGATAATGATGATTCGTGAACCGTACGTGGTTCATAGAAATCGAAGTTCGCTTTCTTCTCTTCTAGACTGAAGCGATCCGTCAAGAAGTAGAGACCTTGCAGGACATCTGCCTGTTTAATGAATACAGAGCGAAGGATCCGGTCCCAAGACCAATTCTGGTTCAGCGGAAGATGTTTTGGATCGAGTTCAGCGACCAAAATTTGTTCCTTATCCATGAAGCCATCCTGTTGCATGAAGATACCAGGAGCTGCTTCATCTTTTGGATAATACATCTTCGCGTCGATATCTGCCCACTTCGCCAGTTCCTCATCCGTCAACGCTAATTGATGCATGAGTTCTTGCAAACGTTCTGGTTCTTCTTGTGCTAGATGACGGTGAACGGTCTGTGTATATTCGAGACACCATGCTGCGATCAGATTCGTATACCAGTTGTTGTTCACGTTGTTCTCGTATTCATTTGGTCCCGTCACCCCAAGAATCATGTAGACATCCTTATGCGCCACATAATTGACACGGCTTGCCCAATAACGAGCAATCTCGACTAACACTTCAAATCCGTATTGTCCGAGATACGACGTGTCACCCGTGTAGTTCGTGTAATTATAAATCGCATGCGCGATCGCGCCGTTCCTGTGAATCTCTTCATGCGTAATTTCCCACTCGTTGTGGCACTCTTCTCCATTCATCGTCACCATTGGATAAAGCGCACCCTTCATCCCGACATTCTTATCCGCGTTTTCTTTTGCTTGCGGTAATTGATTATGCCGATATTTGAGTAGGTTCCAAGCCACTTCCGGCTTCGACGTCGCGAGGTAGAAGTTCAAGCAGTACGCTTCTGTATCCCAATACGTCGCACCGCCATACTTTTCGCCCGTGAATCCTTTCGGTCCAATGTTAAGGCGTGAATCTTCGCCTGTGTATGTCTGGAACATATGGAAGATATTAAATCGAATCCCTTGTTGTGCTTCGACATCTCCTTCAATCTTCACGTCTGCTTCTTCCCAGTGATGCAACCACGCTGCTTCATGTGTCGCAAGTAATGTATCAAATCCGGATTCGAAAGCGGTATGAACCCGTTTCATCGCTTGTTCCAGTAATGCGTCGATGTCATAGTCACGATTCGTTACGAGCGCAACGAATTTCTCGACAGTGACACCTTCTCCGACTACTGCTTGTTTCGTAAAACGATTCGCGACATACTGCGTATTGCCGTCAACGACTTCACAACGTGCGCCTTCGACATCCGTGATCATAGCTGCTGTCACATGCCAATCAAGCTTTTTCGTCTTCGACGTGACGTAACCAAAACGCTCTTCGATTCCGTGTTCAACGGGAAGCCAGAACTTCTCATCATAGTTTGAGTCTTCATTCTCAACATCCGCATCGAGATACGATTCAATGATGATCTCTGCTTCGAAATTGACAGGTGTTACCGTATATTGCAAGGCTGCGATTTCTTTATCGACAATCGAGAAGAAACGTTTGGATTCAACTTTTATTTCCTCTTCCCCATGTTTCAACAGCATCGTCCGTGACAACACACCGTGTTGCATATCGAGTTCGCGTTTGAAGTCGACGACTTCCCACGTGTTCAAATCAACTGCTTTTCCATTAACGGATACTTTTAAGCCCATGATATTGACAGCATTGAGTACTTTCGCGAAGTATTCCGGATAACCATTTTTCCACCAACCAACACGTGTCTTATCTGGATAATAAACACCTGCGACATACATGCCTTGATGTGTGTCACCTGTGTACTCTTCTTCAAACGTACCGCGCATTCCCATATGACCGTTTCCGATCGATGTCATCGATTCTGCTAGTCGATTATCTTCTGGATGAAAACCAAGCTCTGTAATTTTCCACTCATTGACCTCAAAAAGTCGTTTCATCGTCAAGTCGCTCCTTTTATGCTAAACATGTCAGCTAGCCTGATCATGTAAGCGTTTCATCTGTACTCTACATTCTTTATTGTACACATAAAAAGCTTCAATGCAATCGTTTGCACGAAAATAAATTTCTTTTTCTGCAACCGCTTCCTTTTACTAGGAATAGATGTCTCTTGCATCAAAAAAAGTCTATGATTAAACCCGTCGGTTTAAACATAGACTTTCGTTTCATGCTTCGGATTTTCCGCCACAAGACTGACGGACGACAAGATAGTGTGGGACAATGACGCGTTTCCCATAAGGCGTCGCATCTTCATTGATTTGTTCAATCAAACAATTCGTTGCTTCAAAGCCAAGTCCAAAGATATTGATTTCGACAGAAGTCAACGGTGGACTTGAGAATTCTGCGATGAACAAGTTATTGAAACTGACGACAGCCATTTGATCTGGTACACTGATGCCCATCTCATTGAGCGTACTCATGACACCAAGTGCCATCATGTCGTCACTGACAACGACAGCGGTCGGTGGGTGTTCAAGTGACATTAGTCGTTTGACTGCTTCAGCCCCTCCTGTCGTCATAAATGGTGCGCTGACAATATAAGACTCTTGAATTGGAATGCCCTCTTCCATGAGAGCCGTCTTGTATCCGCCGACACGCTCTTGCGTCACGGCTAAGTCCTGTGCGCCACCTACGAATGCGATGCACTCGTGTCCGAGTTGATGTAAATACTTCGTTACCTCTCGACCTGCCAGATAATTATCCGTATCGACATACGTGACGTGCGACGAATCACTGAATGGTTTCCCGACGACGACGAACGGGAACTTCGAGTCTTGCAAAAATTGAACGACTTTATCATCCGTTCGGGAATAAAGAACGACGACACCATCGACGCGGCGACCCTGAACCATCGAGACGACACCTTCGTAAACCTCTTCTTCCGAGACACCTGTCGTCATATAAAGCGAATATCCATTTTGATGCGCTTTTGTACTAATCCCTCGAATGACTTCCGAAAAGAATGGATTTTGAAGCGTTTTTGTTGCGGCACTCGGCATGACGAGACCAATCGCTTGTGTCGTCCGATTCGCTAGACTGCGCGCATGAACGTTCGGATAGTATCCGAGTTCATCCATCGCCTGTCGTACCCGTTCTTTCGTCTTTTGACTGATACGCGAACTGTTCGCGATGACGCGTGACACCGTCGAGGGTGCGACATTTGCCTCCCGTGCTACATCCTTGATTGTTACCTGCATCCCCTTCACCTCACATTTCCCCTACTTAAGTATTTTATTTCGTTTGACGTTGCATCCGTTTACGGTGAACGAGAAGAAGTATGAGCGCTAAAATTGGAGCGATTGCACCGATTGCGACGATCGACCACCAATTGACTTGTGATTTTTCGATGACGTAGCTATTTGCGCTACTTGCATCGAGCGTGATTTCATACGCGTCACCATCTTGACGCACCAAGTCTGAGAATAAAAGACCTCTCAAACGCTGATCATTACCGATTTCCTTCGCAGATACACGTAAGCTCGTTTTTTTCTCCCCAAGATTAATCGCATAAACGACTTGTTGTTGTTTGGTTTCCCGTGAGTAGACCGCCATATGATCCGTTTTTGCGATCAAGCGTTGCTTCCCTGTGGCAAACGCTGGGTAGTCCTCGCGCATCTCATTCAACGTTTTTACGTACTGTTGCATCTTCTTGTTTTGATCAAATGTCATCATCATCCGGTTTCCGGGATCCTCACCGCCTGGCATCGCTACCTCTGTTCCTTGGTAGACGATTGGCATACCTGGAGCAGCATAGAGTGCAAACAGCGCTAATCGAAGTTGACGCTCCTCTTCTTTTGCGCCACTAATCTTCGCTTCCGTGATGAAACGTTTGACATCATGATTGTCAATGAAAGTTGCAAGTCCTTTAGCATTCGGATTAAACGTAGTATCTCGATTATAAACTGAATCGAGTTCTTCCGCTGAACCATTTTTGCGGGCAAACTGGTCCTTAATCCCATAATAAAACGGGAAATTCGTGACGGAATCAAAGCCTAATTTTGAATAGGAGGCAATTTTTCGCGGATCTCCGTCAAACACTTCAGCCAGTAAGAATAAGTTTGGATGCTTTTCCTTTACTGCAGGAATGAATGTTTTCCAAAATGCGGCTGGCACATGGCGAACCGTATCCAGTCGATAACCGTCTATACCCGTTTCATCGACCCAGTAGTTCGCAACATCAATTAAGTAATTCACAACTTCAGGATTTTCCGTATTGAAGTCTGGTAAATCAAAAAACCAATTATTTTCGACTTCCGATGGGTTATTCCAGTTCATGATGGGTTGATTTTTATGGAACCAGTCCGGTTTTTCTTTGACCATTGGGTGATTCGGTCCTAAGTGATTGACGACAAGATCGAGAACGACCTTGATATCTCGGTCATGCGCTTCCTTGACGAGACGCTTGAACTCTTCTTTTGTTCCAAAATGCGGATCAATCTCGTAATAATCATCCGTCCAGTATCCATGATACCCATTTGGACGGTTCTTAAAGATTGGTGTTAACCAAATTGATGTGAAGCCTTTTTTCTTGATGTAATCAAGACGTTTCGTCACCCCTGCTAAATCTCCACCTTGGAAGGCTTTTGGATTCTCAGGATCCGCCTCTCGGTCATTACTCGGGTCTCCGTTCTCGAACCGATCAACCATGATGAAATACATCCGTTCTTTTTCCCAACTTGCTGCTTCCCCGATCATCGGTTGAAGTCCGATAGACAAGAGAAGCGGCAAGAGGAGAAGCATTATGCCTCGTCTCATGCCGCTGATTTCCCCCTTATGATTATCCTTTCGTTCCACCAGCTGTCAAACCAGAAACGAAGAAACGCTGGAATGCGAAGAAAAGAAGAACGATTGGAACTGCTGATAATACGGCACCTGCCGCGAATAACGTAAAGTTGTTGTCGAACTGCTCTGACACCATGTTATACAACCCGACCGCAAGCGTCTGTTTCTCAGGAGAACGCAGCACAAGCGATGCTAAGATGAAATCGTTAAATGGAGCCATGAAGTTGAACAACGCGATGACGGCGACCATCGGCTTTGCGAGCGGTAAGATGATTTGCCAGAAGATTCGTAAGTGACCGGCACCATCCATCCGTGCCGCCTCATCAAGTTCTTTTGGAATCGTATCAAAATATCCTTTGGCAAGATACGTATTCATTGGAATCGCGCCACCTGAATAGAGTAAGATAAGCGCCAGATGCGTATCAAATAATTCTAACATATTAAGCAGGACATAAATCGCAATGATTGCAACGAATTGCGGTACCATCTGCAACACGAGGAATAGGATTAGTGAATTTTTCCGACCGACAAAGCGATAACGTGAAAAAATATATCCTGTTAACGTAATCAAAGCGACGGATACCACCATCGTGATGACGGCGATCTTAATCGTATTCAAGTACCACATGCCGTAATCCGTTTTTGCTGGATCAAACAAATCGAAATAGTGAATTAATGTCGGATTACTTGGGAAAATATCCGATGTAATGCTTTTCCCTGGATTCAGTGAGGTACCCACGACCCAAAGAAGTGGATAGACGATAATGATGGAGGCGATCGTCAAAATGAGATATGACAACGCCATATTAATTCGGTTTTGTTTTCTCATATTAGATCATATCCTCATCTTTGAATGATTTTGAACGCTTGAACTGAATGACGGCAATCGTCATGATGAAGAACGACAACACAAGCGTGATGGCTGCTGCGAATCCGTATTGCGGATTTGAGCCGAGCGATAATTTGTAAATCCATGAAATCAAGATATCCGTTCCACCTGCTGATTGTCCCGGTACTGCCGGTCCACCATTGTTGAAGAGATAAATGATATTGAAGTTATTGAAGTTGAACGTATACTGCGTGATTAAGATTGGTGCCGTTGCAAATAGAATCATCGGTAACGTGATTAGGCGGAATTTCTCGCCTGCTGTTGCTCCGTCAATCGTCGCCGCTTCATAAAGATCTTCAGGAATCGACTGTAAGATTCCTGTCGTCAGCGTCATGATGTATGGGAATCCTAACCACCACTGAATACCAATCAAGGCAAGCTTCGTATACGTCGGATCCGTCATCCAGTCGAGACCATTCTCAAGACCGATCGCTGGTAACAATGTCGTATTGAAGACACCGAAAGTTTCATTGAACATCGAGCGGAAGATCAAAATCGTGATGAACGCTGGTACTGCCCATGAAAGAATCAAGATCGAACGGAAGAAACGTTTTCCTTTGAGTCCTTTTTGATTCAGCAAGACTGCAAGGCCGATTCCAATTGCGATGACCCCTGTCGTCGAAGCGACGGTCCAGACAAGCGTCCAACCAAGAACGCTCACGAACGTATCACGGAAAATATCGACGGTGAAAATGTTCAGGAAGTTTTGGATGCCGATCCAGTCGACCAGCTTCGCTGGTGGTGAGTTGTTGAATTTGTAGTTCGTAAACGCAATCAAGAATGTAAAGATCAACGGTAAGACGACCGTGAACACTAAAAGTACTAGTGAAGGAATCAACATCGCGTACGGGAACCCGTTATCGCGGAAGTTCCGTAGTTGCATCTTCAAGGAAGGTACTTCGAGGTTCATGTCACGTAACTTACCGATTCGATACGCATCGATAAAGTTCCAGACGTAAATGGCGATACCAAAGACAAGTAAAATCAAGGCAATGATGCCCTCGACCATTAGAAAGATCGAGTGATCCCCCCTTACGCCTGGTACCTCACCGAGTGTAATCAAGCCCCAGATCGCTCCGCGATCGCCAGGACCATTTCCGGCTCCTTTGAAGAACAGTTCAAAGTTAACGAGGAAATATGAAAGTACGACAATAAAAAATGTCGCGCCTTTAAGGAATTGTTTATTGTATAGTTGTCCTACTCCTGGAATGATCGACATCAGCGCCGCAATCTTGCGGTGGTTCGTCTTTTTTTCAGGCGTTGGATTCGTCGGGTGTGGTGTTGCAATCGCAGCCATCGTCCGTTCTCCTTTCCAAAGGTCATGTCTGACCTCAGGCTTCTCTTCCAACCATAAAGATGAGGGGGAATCCAAGATCCCCCTCTCTTTATCTCTTTGTCATGGATTCATGCGTTCCACTTACGCTTATTGATTGTTTGCTTCGATTTGTTGCTTGATTTGTTTGACAGCATCATCTGCTGATTTTTGTGCGTCTTGTTTGTTCGTTGCAACAAGTTGAAGTGCTGCTGCCATCGGCTCCCAAACTTGACCCATTTCAGCGATGTTCGGCATAGGTACACCGTTTTTCGCTTGCGCGAAGACTGCTGCTGCGACTTCATTGTCCTTGATTGTTGCATCTTCTTGAAGTTCAGTGACTGGTGGGATCTCGTTGTATTTCTCGAACATTGCTTTCGCGTTATCTTTACCAGTGAGAGAAGCCAAGAACTTTTCAGCCCACTCAGCATTTTCTGAGTATGCTGAAATTGCGTATGTTTTTACACCAACGAAAGTTTTGATCGGTTCACCGTTTGGAAGTTTTGGAAGTTCCGAAGCTCCAAGGTTGATACCTTTTTCCTTATAACTTGCAACAGCCCATGGTCCGTTCATGACAGCTGCAGCTTTTTTATCACCGAAGAGTTGGTCCATGGCTTGACCACCGCCACCACCGATGAGACCTTTCGGGAAGAGACCCTCTTTATACCATTTACCGATGTAATCCATTCCTTCGACGGCACCTTTATTGTTCAAGCCGATATCTGCTGGATCCAATTTGCCACCATTGTCTTTAAAGACATAACCACCGTATCCACCGATTGGACCGTATGCGAAGTAGAAGTTGTCCCACAGAGCAAGGAATCCGTACTTACCATCTTTTTTCTTTTCAGTAGACAGTTTGTATAAGTCATCCATCGAAGTTGGTGCTTCTTTTAGTTCATCTTTATTGAAAAGGAGGATTGGTGTTTCAATGGCTTTCGGATATCCGTAGACTTTCCCGTCAAACGTTACTGCTGATTTTGCAGTATCGAGGAACGGCTCAAGTGCTTTTTCTCCGTCTTTAAGTTCAGCAATCAACCCTTGGTCAACGACTGTACCAATTTGATCGTGAGGAAGAAGCATGATGTCTGGTCCTTTACCTGCTGGTCCATCAAGTGCTACTTTCTTTTGCTGATCCGTCATTTTGACTTCTTTGACTTCGACTTTCACGCCTTCTTTTTCTTCGAACGCTTTAGCTGCCGCTTTTGTCGTTTCAGCTTTGTCTGTATCTTCCCAGACGACGATTTTAGATGGTTTTTTACTGCCTGATTCTGAAGATGAAGAATCAGAATCTGATCCACCGCCACATGCTGCAAGTGCACCCATTGCCATGACAGATACAGAAAGACCTGCTACGAATTTTTTCATTTCCATGATTGAAATTTCCTCCCCAAGTTAACTTATGAATGATACGTTTTAATGCACAACGTTTGCATAAAGGCACAACCATTTTCCCATGATAACAACCAAATGGTTGTAAGCGTTTTATGAAAACGTTTGCATCACCTTTACATTTTTATTATACAATCTAAAATCCTTTTGACAAGACCTTTTAATCAATTATTTTCTTACATTTCAAAAACTTTTTATTTCTGATTTCATTATTTGAATCAAATGCTAGATTGGATAAGCAAACAAAAAGAAAACGTTTTCATTTTTATCGTTTGCACAACATGATGCAAACGATTGCATCATACTCTCGACTTTTATCAGGAATCCTTGATTTCATGGGATTGCAATTGACTTTAAGAAAGCGCTTTACTATTCTTAGGTCGAAGATATAATCAATACGATGCAAACGATTGCGTTAAGGAGTGACTGCCATGTTCAAAGAAGCTGTGTTTCACCGTGCGATGTCTCCCTTCGTCTATAAGTATGACGAGCGAACGATCCACATCCGTTTACAAACAAAAAAAAATGACGTTGATCGCGTCGATTTGATTTGGGGCGATCCGTATGATTGGCATACTGAAAACCCAGATGCCGCCGACTGGAACTTCGATCCCTCGAAATCAAACTACTGGAATACATTCGAAACGCCGATGAAGCGTAGTGGCTCTGATGAACTATATGATTATTGGTTCATTGATGTCGTTCCACCCTTCCGTCGTCTACGATATGGTTTCCGTCTCCATGACGGTGCGACAAGCCAAATCTTTACAGAACGTGGATGGTTCGACGAAAAACCACTCGATGATACCGGCTACTATTTCTGTGTGCCTTTCCTTAATGCAGTCGATGTATTCACTGCACCGGATTGGGTCCAGGATACGGTCTGGTATCAAATCTTCCCGGACCGCTTTGCAAATGGTGATACGACGAACGATCCTGCTGGTACACTTCCGTGGAACAGCACGGCACCATCGACGACGAATCTCTTCGGTGGAGATTTCCAAGGTGTCATCGATCATATCGACTACCTTGTTGAGCTCGGTATTACTGGCATTTACTTCTGTCCGATCTTCTTGGCGAAATCGAATCATAAATACGATACGATCGATTACTTAGAAATTGATCCACAGTTCGGCACGAAAGAAAAATTCAAGGAAATGGTTGATTTGTTACATGCACATGGTATTCGCATCATGCTAGATGCCGTCTTTAATCACGCTGGCTTCCACCATAAAGCCTTTGCTGATATCCGTGAACATGGTAGTCATTCGACATATAAGGAATGGTTCCACTTGCGCGATTTCCCACTCGTGACCGAACCGCTACCGAACTACGATACATTTGCTTTCGTACCTGAGATGCCGAAATTCAATACCGAGAACGATGAAGTAAAGTCATACTTACTCCATGTCGCCCGCTATTGGGTCGAGGAATTCGGAATCGATGGCTGGCGACTCGACGTCGCCAACGAGGTCGATCACGCATTTTGGCGTGATTTCCGTCAAGTCGTCAAGGAAGTCAACCCTGACACGTATATCCTTGGTGAAATTTGGCATGACTCACAGGAATGGTTGCTCGGTGACCAGTTTGACGCCGTCATGAACTATCCATTTACGAATGCCGCTTTGAATTTCTTTGCTTTAGATAAGACTAAAGCAACTTCGTATGCGAACGATATGTCGCATGTATTGTTCTCAAACACGATGAATGTCAATGAAGTGACCTTTAATTTAATCGGTTCACACGATACACCACGTGCGTTGACGCGTGCTGGCAATAACAAACAAAAGCTTCGTCTTCTCTTGTTATCGATGTTGACGTTCTCGGGTAGTCCCGTCATCTATTATGGTGATGAAATCGGTCTCGATGGCGATCAAGATCCAGGCTGTCGGAAATGCATGCCATGGGATCCAGAGGAGCAGGATCAGGAGTTATTCGCCTATACGCGACACTTGTTACAGCTTCGAAAGCAGCATAAGACGCTTGCGAACCAAGGTCACATTTCTTTCGTTCATGCGAATGATGAGACGAATACGATCATCATGCGTCGCATGAGCCCGGAAGGATTGTATTATATCTACTTCAACAATTCAGATGTTCCTGTTTCGCTGACCGCTCCACAAGCTGGTCGAGGACTTGATTTATTGACGAACACGCACCAGCAGACACTTGATGTTTCTCTCCCCGCGTATTCTGGAACGATCGTTCAAGTCTTATAACCACCTAAAAGCCTGTACACCCACCTTCTAAAAAGAAGTTTTGTGTACAGGCTTTTTTCTGTATCCGTTCTCCAAGATAAAAACAAGTTAATGAATGCCATCGAATTAGGGTATAGGGTACAGAAAGGAGGACATCCTCCATGGAAATTTTCTTTTACGCCGGTCTCATCCTCATTGGCTTGTTTACGATCAGTTACTTGAGTGAACGATTCCACGTCCCGAGTATTCTGGCCTTCATCTTGATTGGAATCGTCCTTGGATTTTATTACGATCCTCCCGAAGAACTGAAACTCGGAGGAGAAGCGGGCATCATCGTCCTGTTCTTTTTACTCGGCCTAAAATTTTCAGTGGCGGACTTGCTGATTCAGCTCCGTTCCATTTGGAAAGCAGGAGTCATCGATATTCTACTTTCGTTTGGTGGAACAATCCTGTTGACTTTATCGTTCGGTTTTTCCATCGCCGAATCGTTTTTGATCGGCTGTGTCTTGTATGCGACGAGTTCTTCGATTTCAGCTCGACTGCTCGATCGGGAACCGGATAAACATCAGGATGTGAATCGCTTCGTGCTGTCCTTACTCGTCTTCGAAGATTTGATGGCACCGATCCTACTGACGACGGCCCCGTTCGTTTTAGGGACTGAGACGTTCTCGGTTGCCAAAATCAGCATCATCTTTTTAGGGTTCGCCTTCTTCTTCATTGCTTTAATCATCATGACGTTATTCATCCGAAGACGGAAACGTCTCGTCGATTCACTCTACCGTCATCCTGATGCCGGCATCGGAATCATCGGGTTAATCTTGTTATTTTCCGGTATCGGTATTTTATTCGGATTGTCAGAAGTACTTGGCGCCTTTATCATCGGTATTCTGTTAACCGAACTGGATGAGACGCGTTATCTTAGACGACTAGTCACGCCGTTTCAAGACTTATTATTACCATTGTTCTTTATCACGTTCGGAATGTCATTCGAGTTGACTGACGGATTACCGATTGATCTATTTTTCTTCGCTCTTGTCATTTGGGGAGTCGTCTCTAAATTCTTAGTCGGTTACCTCGGCGGAAGGTCCTTTGGTCTATCGAATTATCATGCGATCGAATCTGGCTTCTGTCTTGGTCCACGTGGTGAATTTTCGATACTTTTCATCACGCTCGCTAGTGGTGCATTCGTGACATTGACTGGGATATACATTTTTGTTTCTGCTTTTCTTGGAATTTTACTATTCCGTATCTCTACGGGATTAACGAATCGCACCCATGCGACTGCACGAAAAATCAAAAAGAAATTGAATTAAAAAGACGTCGGCGCATCGTGCGTTTCCGACGTCTTTCTTCTATATATGTTCTTCGATTCATCGTCCGACAAAAACAGGGCGTTTTTTTTCGATGAAGGATTCAACAGCATGACGATGGTCTTCCGTTTTTCCAGCACGTGACTGGTAGACGATTTCTTGAGCGAGCATTTCCTCCAAATTATTTTCATAACTCGCTGCTTGCAGCTGCTTAATGTACCCGATCACTTTCGTCGGACGATTCGCTAGCTGACGAGCAAAAGCTGTGACCTCTTCTCCAAATTTCTCTGATTCGATGCTTCGTGTCGCAAGATTGAGCGAAACGGCTTCGTCTGCTGATATCGTATCACCGAGTAACGCAAGCTCCGTTGCTTTTGCTGCTCCGATCAGTCGAGGTAAGAAATACGGAGCTCCTGCATCCGGGACAAGACCGATATTGATGAATCCGAGCGACAATTTCGCTTCCGCGTGGACGAGCCGGAAATCGCAGGCAAGCGTCAATGATAAACCGGCACCTGCCGCTACACCATTGATGGCAGCAATCGTCGGTTTTTTCGATTTAGCGATTGCCCGAACGACAGGATGGTAATACTGCTTTAGATATTCACCATGGTCGAGCTCAGGAGAGACAGTTTTTAAATCTTGTCCTGCGCAAAAACCGCGTCCTTCACCAGTCAAGACGATGACTCGTACTTCTTCATCTTGATTTGCTTCTTCTAAAGCGTCTGCGAGTTCTTCTAATAAATTCGAGGTTAATGCATTCAATTGTTTCGGTCGAGCGAGCGTTAACGTCGCAATCTGATCCTTGACGACATAATTCAGTTCTCGTTTCATCGGATTCCCCTACCTTTTAAAAATGAATGATTGTTCATTATGATGTATTCGTGATATTTTATGAAAATCCTTTTAAATCTCTTTTTTTTTGATGAAAGACAAAAAACCCTCTTTCATTATGAAAATTGAAGGCGTATAGTTTCAAAAAGATAAAGAAACACTATTCGTTTTATGAAACAAAGGGGATTTATTTTATGAAAACAGTCAAGCAACCAAGCTTATTCCACATTACGTGGCCATTATTCATTGAAATCGCACTGCATATGAGTCTCGGAATCATTGCAACGTTGATTTTAAGTTATTACTCGGATAGCGCTGCTGCGGCAGTCGGCGTATCCAATCAAATTTTGAATATCTTCATCATTTTATTCAATATCACATCGGTCGGTGCAACGATCATCATTGGTCAGTATCTTGGTGCAAGAAAGACACAAAATGCTCGCCAAACTGCTCGATCCGCTTTTGCAATTAACTTGTATACCGGTCTCATCGTTTCTCTGACCGTCGTCTTGTTCGGAAGACAACTTCTTGGATTTTTCTCATTAGAAGGAGAGACCCTCGTTTATGGCGAAACGTTCATTAAGATCGTTGGTTTGTTCCTTTTCTTAGAAGCCATCTCACTGACACTGGGTGCGATTCTTCGGAGTCATGGATTCACTAAAAATGCTATGTACGTCACGCTACTCATGAATTTCGTTAGTGCTTTTGGTAACGTCATCGCTGTTCTTGGACTCTTCGGCATTCCCGTTCTCGGTGTTGCTGGTGTCGCTTGGTCGATCGTCATCGCCCGGACAATCGCTGTCCTTGTGTTGTTCTTTGTCGTTTACCGCAAACTTTCTTTACGTTTTACAGTAAAAGACTTGATTCATTTCAATCGTGAGGATGTGAAACGAATCATGAACATCGGAATCCCATCTGCTGGTGAAGGGATCTCGTATCAATTCTCACAACTCATCATCACAGGATTCATCGCAACGATTGGTGAAGCAGCGTTGTCTGCTCGTGTTTATGTATCAAACATCACGATGCTTTGTTTCCTATTTACGCTTGCCATCGCTCAAGGAACTCAATTACTCGTCGCACGCCAAGTTGGTGCTCAACAATTTGAACAAGCATACGGACGTGCTGTGAAAACATTGAAGATCGCTGTTTTCGCAAGCTTCATCTCAGCTGTCGCTCTTGCTTCATTCGGTTCATCGATTCTATCAGCGTTCACATCGAGTCCCGAAATCATTGCAATCGGTATCCCACTACTCTGGGCAAGCGTCATTCTTGAACCAGGTCGCGCGATGAACATCGTGCTCATGGGAACTCTTAAATCGGCAGGAGATGTTCGTTTCCCTGTCGCCATCGGTATTCTATCGATGTGGGGAATCGCGGTCGTCCTAAGTTATACGCTTGGTCTTGGTTTCGGTCTCGGTTTACTTGGAATCTGGATTGCCTTCTCTGCTGACGAATGGTTCCGTGGCATTTTCGCCATGAAACGTTGGCACGGACGGAAATGGGTCCAATACTCACTCGTCAAAGGAGAAACACATGAGCAAAACGAACGTCGAGAGGCTTCTGAAGCAGTCTAAGATTGACTTTGAATCCCTCACTTATCCTGTTGATCTTGATGATTTATCTGCTGAAGCCGTCGCTAGAAAGATTAATTACCCCCTTTCGACCATTTTTAAAACCCTTGTTTTGAAAATGGTCGAAAATAAATATGTCTTCGTCGTCATTTCGGGGGAAGAAGAACTCTCTCTAAAGGCAGCGGCTAAAGCATTGCATTCGAAAAAAGTCGCGCTTGTTCCGATGAAGGAGTTAGAATTCCTGACTGGCTATATTCGAGGTGGTGTCTCTGCCATCGGTGCTAAGAAGAATTTTCCGGTTCTTTTATCGGATCGTGCTATCCATGAACCATTCATCATCATATCCGCTGGAAAACGTGGACATCAAGTTCGATTGAATCCTCATGATTTTTTATCTTTCACTCAGGGGATTCTCTTTACGAACGGCTGAATTCCATCTCCTAATTATGGTATGATGAGTAGTATCGATGAAGTGGCAGGAGGAATCATTTTGTGGAAAGATCGTGTTCGTAATTCAATACCCAACCTATTTACGTTCGGAAATCTGTATTGTGGTTTTTTAGCCATCGTCATGGCAGCAAAAGGTGATTTTCAAAATGCCACCTTACTAATCGTCATCGCGATGATGCTTGATAGTCTGGACGGACGTCTTGCTCGGATGCTTGGTGTAGCAGGCGACTTCGGAAAAGAACTGGACTCATTAGCAGATATCGTGACATTCGGTGTCGCACCTGCAATGATGGCCTACTATACGTATTTCTATGAATTCGGAGAAGTTGGTTTACTAATCTCTGCTCTGTTCCCGTTGTTCGGCGCATTCCGTCTTGCCCGGTTTAATTTATCGGCAACGAATGTGGCATCTGCTTATTTTTCAGGTGTACCAATTACGGCGGCAGGTGGTATTTTGGCCGTCGTCACGTTGTTTAGTGGACGAATGAACGACTTGATGGTCCCACTTGTCTTCACAGGTCTTGCCTTCTTGATGGTCAGTCGTGTCAAGATTCCAAGTTTTAAAGACATTCCCGTTCCGCGCCATACGTTCGTCATCACCTTTACGTTGCTGTACGTGACGTATGTCATGATTGCGCGTAGCAATGAGTGGTCGACGTTTTGGTTCGTTGCTGTTCCGTTGTATATCGCGTTTCTCCTTTTCTCATTTATCAAAAAGAAGAAGCAAAAACAACATTCAAACGGATGATGATAGGAAGTGGTTCGGTTTCTCTTGCGAGAAGCCGGACCACTTTTTTTATAAGACCGCTTCTCCCTCGCTCGTTTTCAAGATATATGGGTATACTTATGACAGAAGCTATTTTGGAAATGGAGGAATCTCACGCATGGAGCAGTTTCATAAACGTCTTTGGATTTTCTTTTCGATTTGGTTCGCCATTGGCTTGATCTTAGTCGGTTTTTCGTTACTTCCTCCTTGGCTCGAGTGGGCCAATGCCGTCTTTTTATTCGCTTCCGGCTTATACGCAGCTCTCTATTTTTGGCATGTCTTACCGAAGGGACGTCTTGTCATCCCCTTCATCTTTTTTGGTTCGATCATCATTGAGTCGATTGGGGTCCATACCGGTTGGCCGTTCGGAACATATCGTTACGAGTCGGATTTCGGTGTCCAGTTATTAGGTGTGCCGATTACGATTGGGGCTGCATGGTTGTCGGTCATGGGTGCGAGTCTCGCTTTCTCCCGTTTGTTCTCATTTCGCTATAGTACACTGATTCTCGTTCCATTGTTTGCCGTTTGGCTCGATTTAGCGATCGATCCTGTTGCTGCTAACGTGAAATCGTATTGGCTTTGGCAAGACGGTGGATGGTATTACGATATTCCGACACAGAATTTCTTCGGGTGGTATGGAACGGCGCTCGTCTTTTCCTTTTTCATCAATCGCTATCAAGTCAAAGCGACGGATGCCGCACTCGAACAAAACAATCAGTATCTCTTTTTGATGTTGCACACTTTATTCGGTGTAACAGCAGGAGTTGCTGGTCTCTATGGCGTCACTTTGGTCAGCTTAAGTGCGTTCATCGTCTATTTCATTGTGAAACGAGGGGTTATCGTTGAAAGAAGCAAACAAAAGCAAATTAGCTGAATCCGTATTTCATGCGTATGTTGATCATGCTTTGATTCAGCGTCATTTTCACCGTGTTTTATACCGCGCAGACGATTTACCCGTCCCAGGACTCATGCTTGCTACGCATAGTTCTTGGTGGGATGGTATGATTCTTTTTCATTTGGATCAGACCTGTTTCCATCACGACCCCTATGTCATGATTGACCAGGCAGGACTCGCCCGTTTTCCATTCTTCTCCCGTCTCGGAGCTTTCTCTGTCGACCGGACATCGTTCTCTGATATCAAGAAAAGCCTTCAATATGCAAAAGCACGACTCCAAAACGGAAGCAGCGTCTGGATGTTTCCTCAAGGTGAGGAACGGCATCAAGAAGAACGACCGATGCACTTAGCAAGTGGAGCAACGCAATTAATGCGTCATGCGGATACCGTGTCTCTCGTCGCCTTCTACTATTCGTACGGACATGAACAGCAACCGGATGTCTATGTAAGGACGCGTCGCTTTTATCCATTGTCTGACGAACGATCCAGTGTCCAAGTAAAACGTCTGACAGTAGAGCTAACAGCATTATATGACGACATACGAGCAGATGCGATGGCAGAGCGTGTTGATTTGTATCGCTGTATCTCAAAACGAAGGGAACCACTCCCTGCGCGAACGGAGCGCTGGTTACGGGCACTTCGGTCATGAGTTGGTTCTTTTTTTTCCTCGCTCTAGCTGTCTGTCTCTACACATGGGTCAATTTAGCTTTTTTACCTCGATTAACGGATGCCGTTCAACCAGATAGTCTAGCAATCTGCATCCCGTTACGTAACGAGGAGCGCAATGTACGAAAATTATTAGACGCACTGGAACCCGCTTTGACATCAGGTATGCACGTCTACTTATATGAAGATCGTTCGACCGATCGGACGCGTGAGTTATTGCTCGATCGGATTGGTCAAGACAATCGTTTTACGGTGATTGATGGTCTTCCCTTACCAGTAGGCTGGGCAGGAAAGGTCCATGCGTGTCATCAACTCGCGAGACGAACGACAGAGGACTATCTATTATTTCTCGATGCTGATGTGACACTGACACCTGATGCAATTTGTCGCTTATACGGAACGTTACGAACAGAACGAGCCGTTTTCCTTTCTGGTTTTCCGTCATTTCCTGTACCGACGTTTCTCGGGAAGTGTTTGATTCCGATACAACATGTTCTTATCGCACAGCATCTTCCGATTCCGTTTCGCAAGGTGAAACATCCGGCTTTTGCCGCTGCGAACGGAATGGTCGTCCTCGTCGAACGACATGCTTACGAACAAGTCGGTGGACATGACAGCATTCGAACGGCTCTTGTAGACGACCTAGAGCTTTGTCGTACATTTAAACGACATGGATGGACAACGACACTTGTCGAAGTCGCCCCAGTTGTTTCTTGCGACATGTACGCCACGAATGAAGAAGTCTGGCAAGGTTTTCTAAAGAATGTCTTTCGTGGGATGAACGATTCCTACGTCGTCGGATCATACTTTCTACTCTTTTACTTGATTCAAGCAAGTGTCCTACCTTATCTCATCCTTCACCCATCCTGGCAGATGGGTGGCGCACTGATTCTTCTTTACTTAGCAAGATTCCGGATCGATCGTGCGGCACAAATCCGACATGTTTGGTGGCTTCATCCACTGGCGGTACTCCTTTATGTCATCTTGCTAGCCAGTGCGATGATTCGAAGCTTTAGGAAACGGGAAATCACATGGAAGGGTCGAACCTATTCATAAGGAGGAATCAATAGTATGAAACATATAGCTGTCATCGGAGCCGGTCTTGGTGGACTCAGCGCCGCCATTTCATTAGCGGCAAAAGGGTTTCGTGTCACTGTCGTCGAGCGTAATGCACATATTGGCGGCAAGATGATGCCGATCGTCACAGAAGGACATCGCTTCGACTTCGGACCTAATACGATCACAATGCCGGAAGTCTTTCAGTCTGTCATTCTCGAGTCCGGAGCAGATCCCGATGAATACTTTACATTTACGAAACTTGAGCGCCATACGATCAATCACTTTTCAGACGGACGCACGTTAACCTTTTCGTCTGGGCGAGAAGCGATGCGAACAGAAGTAGATCGTTTCACGAACGGTCAGTTGGCGAAAAACGATATTGCCGGTTACCAAGAGGAAGTCGCGAAGTTGCATACGATCGCCAAACGACAATTTTTCACAAATATCGATTCATATGTCCGCCCTTCCCTGTGGCGTGACATGCTAAAAGTACATCCCTTTCAAAGTCTCCATGGACTGCATAAACACTACTTTAAGGATAAAGAGTTAATTCAGGCACTTGATCGTTATGCGACATATATCGGGAGCAGTCCGTATCAAACACCTGCTACCTTCAGTTTAATCGCTCATTTAGAACTAAATGACGGCGTCTACTTCACGAATGGCGGCAATACAGCAATCGCAGAAGGATTCGCTCGACGTGCAAAAGAACTCGGTGTCGTCTTCCGGCTTGGAGATGAGGTGACCCAGATCGAAGTCGTCGACGGACAAGCAACGGAAATCGAATTGAATCATTTAGAGTATCTACCCGTCGACTTCGTCGTCATGAACGGTGATTTGTTGACACAATATCCACGTCTGATCTCAGAAACCGCACGACCTGATTTTAAAAATCCGACGCCTACTCAAGTCGAACCGTCCATTTCTGCCTATGTCCGTTGCATCGGTCTCTCACGGCGGATCGAAGGACTGGCTCATCATAACGTCTTCTTCTCTTCAGATTACGAAGCAGAGTTCAAAGCACTTTTTGATGAAAAACGTTATGCGGAGGAACCGACGATCTATATCTCCAATTCTTCCGTCACAGCCCCAGAAATGGGACAAGCGGGTGACAATCTGTTTGTACTCGTCAACGCGCCTGCGACAGATACTGGACATGCGATTGATTTTGATACGTATGATCAACTGATCAATCAACGGTTGCAGTCGTTTGGAATTGATATTTCATCAGATGTCGTCTACGAACAACGGGTCACACCACAGGATATCGAACAAACCTTCTTTGCTTATCACGGCTCGTTGTATGGCTTGTCATCCAATGGCATCCGGTCGTCTTTCCTCCGTCCGAGCAACCGTTCAAAGAATGTTCACAATTTGTTTTTTGCTGGTGGATCAACGCATCCTGGTGGTGGTAGTCCAATGGTGACGCTTTCAGGAAAACTAGCAAGTGAACGAATCGTCTCTGCTGTCGCCGCTACCCTGTGAACGTTATGTGAATTGCATATCAATCACTTGTACGGACAACTAAGATTTGATACGATTACTTCGAGTTCAAGAGGTAGTGATTGACCCCACATCCTCAATCAAGCGCAAGGTGACTTCCCCGAGTCAAGAGCGTTGAAGAACTTACTTTTTCTAACCAGCGAAATCAAATGGGACCCACCCATTTCATCACGTGACTCATCGTGTGTCCATTCGCATGACTTACGACGTTCCCCCTTAGATCGTCTCATCCGAATGGTCCACAGATAGCTCGATAAAGAAAAGACCATCCCCGTGGTCGAAACAGACCTATCTCGTAGTCCAGATGTTCGCTCTGGTGTAGAAGTAATCTGAGACTCCCCGGTCTCAGACCATAGAAAAAAGACCTTGGCGGGGACCAAGGTCTTTTTTCTATGG
>NZ_DLMP01000015.1:0-609 GCF_002479335.1 Exiguobacterium sp. UBA7533
GGATACGAAGCGTTCGTTTACGTGCCAGTCGGCTTCGTTGCGGACCATCTAGAAGTATTATTCGATAATGACTATGAGTGTAAAGTCGTCTGCGACGAACTCGGAATCCATTATGCGCGACCTGTCATGCCAAACGCGGATCCTGCTTTCATGAAAGCTGTCACGGAAGCCGTCGCGAAACAGGTGGGTAGTTATGTCCAGTAAACGTCTCGTCATCGTGGGCGGCGGTATATCAGGACTTGCGGCCGCCTATTATGCAGAGAAACAGTTTCCGGAAATGAACATCACGTTACTTGAGGCAGAAGGTCGTCTCGGTGGTAAGGTGGCAACATATCGGGACGAAGGATTGACGATCGAGCGGGGACCAGATTCGTATGTAGCACGAAAACACGTACTGACGGATCTCATCGAAGAGATTGGATTAGGGGAGCAACTCGTTCGTAATAACACGTCGCAAGCCTATATATTGGATGCGCGAGGTCTCCACCCGATTCCAAAAGGTGCCGTCATGGGTATCCCGACGGATTTAGAGTTATTTGCAGAGACTTCTTTGTTGACGGAAGAAGAAAAAGCAGAAGTGTCAGAACGATTGCTTCACCCGGCTCCTGA
>NZ_DLMP01000015.1:726-2527 GCF_002479335.1 Exiguobacterium sp. UBA7533
TCAGGCATTTATGCTGGTGATATCGATCGGATGAGTACGTTTGCGACCTACCCGCAATTTGTTGCAAATGAACAAAAGGCAGGAAGTTTGTTTGAAGGAATGCGTCTCATGCGTCCGCTTGACCAACAACAAGGTCCGACGCTCAAAGCGACAGGTCAATTTTTATCGCTCGCTACTGGACTCGAGTCTCTCGTCGAGCGGCTAGAAGAGGTGCTTGAACGGACAGAAATTCGTCTTGAGACACCACTTCGCTCGATTAAACGGGAAGAAGATGGGCGGTATCGTCTCGAAACGGATCATGGTCCAGAGTATGCCGATGATATTTTGTTGACGATTCCGCATCGCCAAGTCGTGTCCCTGTTACCAGAAGCGACGCTGCCTGGGCTTGCGAACCTCTCAACACACTCGACAGCGACAGTCACGTTGATTTTCGATAAGGAAACAGCGTTGCCGATCGATGGAACAGGTTTCATCGTCAACCGTCAGGCACCGTATTCGATTACAGCGTGTACGGCGATTGATCAAAAGTGGAATCATGCAGCACCGAATCATACCGTGCTTCGTGCCTTCATCGGTCGTCCCGGAAAAGATGCACTCGTTCGTGAATCAGACGAAATGATTGAACGGGTCGTCTTAGAAGATCTTGAAGCCATCTGTGGTCGTCCGTTGCAACCGGAACGTGTCGTCATCAGTCGTCTATTAGACGGCTTACCGGCCTACACGGTAGGGCATGCACAGCGGATTCAAGAAGTGCGAGAAACCATCGCTTCGCACTATCCACACATTCATTTAGCCGGACTTGCTTATGATGGTGTTGGATTGCCAGACTGTGTAGCAGGTGTCAAAGCGACACTTGAACAAATGGCGTTACAACAACCGGAACCATGTCAAGAATCATGAAAGACCTAAACCTTTTTGAAGCCATTCGTGCTTTAAAAAGGTTTTTTTTGTCTTCAAAAGAATGACGCGGAAGGAAACGGGAATAGGAGACAAGGGACCAAAATCGAACAATACCGTTGAAACGGGAGGGAATCGTATGGTGGAAGTATGGAGTACGTTCACGATCATCATCGTCTACGGATTGCTCATCATGAATATCTTGGCGGTCCTAACGGTTATTTTTCTCGAACGGCGCGATATTGGTGCGACGTGGGCATGGGTGTTCATCTTGTATTTCGTTCCGCTCGTTGGGTTTCTCGTCTATCTGTTTTTCGGAAGATTGTTGAAAAAATCGAATTTTTATCGTATTACGGAAGAAGAACAACTAGAACACGATAGACGGATTGCCTTACAGAAAAAAGAACTCGTGACGATGGGGCGGCACCCGATGATTCAAAAGCACCGGGATATGATTCGGATGAATCTGATGTCGAACGGTTCGTTACTCAGTCTCTCGAATCAACTGCAGATTCTTTCGGATGGAGAACAGAAATTCAATCGGATGATTCAAGATATCCGCCAGGCAGAGCATGAAGTGAATATTCAATACTACATCATTCAGAAAGATCGCCTTGGGCTAGCGTTGATCGATACATTAACCGAATGTGCCCGTCGTGGAATCAAAGTCCGTCTATTATATGATGCTGTCGGATCACGTAGTCTCAAACGGACGGATTTCAAAGATTTACTGGTACATGGGGGAGAAGTGTTCGCTTTTTTCCCGTCGACGATTGGTTTCGTTAATTTTCGCTTAAATAACCGCAATCATCGTAAATCCTGTATCATTGACGGTCGAATCGGCTACATTGGTGGATTTAACGTCGGTACGGAATATCTAGGTATCGATGAAAAGTTCGGCTAC
>NZ_DLMP01000015.1:2661-5652 GCF_002479335.1 Exiguobacterium sp. UBA7533
GGCGGGATACGCATTTTCGCTTGAAAGGTGATGTCGTTCACGATCAGCTCGACCGTTTTATTCTTGACTGGAATCAAGCGAGTGACGTCTATACAGAAAAATCATTGTTCTACTACGGGACACACAGGGTTCAGAATATATTACCGATGCAAATCGTCACGTCGGGTCCGGATTCCCGTTCAGAATATCTGAAGCTTGCTTTGATCAAGATGATCAATGAGGCAAAGCGGACGATTTACATTCAATCGCCTTATTTCATTCCAGACACGAGTTATTTAGATGCATGTAAGGCAGCTCTTCTGTCTGGAGTGGAGGTGCGCATCATGATTCCGAATAAGCCGGACCATCCATTCGTTTATTGGGCGACGACAGCTGCTGTAGGAGAGTTGTTGTCGTACGGAGCTAAAGTCTACACGTATGAACCTGGATTTTTACATGCGAAGACGATTGTTGTTGATGGAGAGATTGCTTCAGTCGGGACGACGAATATCGATGCACGAAGTTTCCGTTTAAATTTCGAAATGAATACAATTGTCTATGATCAGGAAGTAGCAATTGAACTAGAACGGCTCTTCTTAGCCGATTGTGATGTATCAAAGCTCATGACGGTCGAGTCGTATGTTGCGCGTTCAAGAATGATCAAATTCAAGGAAAGTATTTCGCGTTTGTTGTCACCGATTTTGTAAACCGTGTTTACGACCAGTCAAAATGTGAAAAATGGTATAGTGGTATGGAAATAGAAAAAGAGGAGAGTGAAGACGATGGCAAATCCAATTAAATTACTCGTATCAGACATGGATGGTACCGTTCTTTCGGGCAAACAACGAATAGAACCGGAGACGATTCAGGCAATTGAAGCAGCACGCGAACAAGGTGTCGAGTTTGCAATTGCAACAGGACGTAATTACTTAAATGCTAAAGAATTGACGGATGCCGCAGGCATTCATTGTCCGATCATTGCTTCAAACGGGGCACGTGTGATGACCGTCGATGGAGAAGAGTTGAGTGCGACGACTCTGACGACAGAACAAGCACAGCAAATTTACGGCATCATTAGCCAGTACGAAGTCTTCTTCGAGATGTTCTGTGATCAAGGACTCGTGACAGCGCAAGGAGCGACGATTGATGCAGCCTACGATTCGTTAAAAGAATTAAGTGAAGAAAGTGATCGGGCAAAACAAGTGCTTGATTTCTTCCACGATCGCTATTATGTCCACGAAGACGTCAAGATGATTGATGGATTCCGGTCATACATTCGTAATCAAGCGGGAAAAGTATTCAAGTTCATTTCGTTCTCATTTGATCAAGAATTGATGAAAACAATCTGGCAGGAAATCGAGCAGAAAGTCGAGGGTGTCTATGTCACGTCGTCAGGACACGATAACATCGAAGTCATGGCAGTCGGTGCCGATAAAGGAACGGCAGTTAAAATCCTCGNNGGACCACCTTGGTGTGCCGATCGAACAAGTCGCTGTCATCGGTGATAATCTGAACGATCTTCCCATGTTTAAGGTTGCTGGAAAGGCGATCGCGATGGGGAATGGTCATGATGAAGCAAAAGCGATTGCGCATCATGTGACGAAAACAAACGATGAGCACGGCGTCGGATATGCGATTCAGCAACTGGCGTCCCGTGCTTGGTAAGGGGGACGTTTCATGTTTAAGGCATTTAAGGAGTTTGCTTTTCGAGGCAATGTGATCGATTTAGCGGTCGGAGTCATTCTCGGTGCTGCGTTCAGCGGGATTATCAAATCACTCGTCGACAGCGTCTTCATGCCGTTGATCGGTATCATCATCGGTGGTATTGATGTCAAAGGATTATCAATTATGGTCGGAAATGCAAAATTACAGTACGGTCAGTTCCTTCAGGCGAGTATCGAATTCTTATTGATTGCCTTTGCTTTGTTCATCTTCGTCAAAGGAATCACTTCGTTCCGGAAGAAGGAAGAAGTCGTCGAAGAAGAAGCGGTACCAACGACAGAAGAAAAACTATTGACAGAAATCAGAGATGCCTTGATTCGTCAAAATGAGTCATCACCTAAAAACTGATATATACCAAAAGCCTGTCTCACATATTTATGTGAAACAGGCTTTTTTGGCTCATAAAATTTCGAGTAATGCATTTTCGGAGCAGACTTGTAACGAAAGCTGTTTTTTCATTCCTTGATCAAATGAAATTTCTAGCACGTCATCAACCAGGTGCAAGACGGTTCCGGGACCAAATGCTGTATGCGATACACGCATGTTCTCAGTGATCGGAAGTGGAGGAACTTTAGCTCGCGCTGCAATGGCAGGACGTTGGCGTTCTATTTTTCGTTTTGCGGAATCCGGTGTAACAAGACGATGAACGTCTTCGACGAATGGTGAGACATCGAACGATTTCGATTTAAAACGATAAGACAGGAGATGCAGTTCGTGTCGTGCCCGTGTCATCCCGACGTAAAACAAGCGTGCTGCTTCTTCCATATCATCGAGTTGTCCATTCTTGTACGCCTTGATCGTGTCAGCCGATGGAAGAATACCAGCAACGAGATCAATCATAAAGACGCGATCAAATTCAAGCCCCTTTGCACTGTGAAAGGTCGAAAGGGTGACCGCATTTTGATTTTTGTTTTGTTTCGCATCACGCATCAACTGTTCAAGATGCGCGATCCGCTCACGAAAGGCGAGTAACGTCGGTACATCACTTGCGATGTTATCGATCGTATTTAATGTCTCAAGCAGGTGATCGAGACTAAAACCGAGACTCTCACTCATTTTCCGCAAATTCTTTTCGTAGCCCAGTTCATGACGAATCAATGAGAGGGCAGCAGACGGTCGAACGGTCTGAATGGAAGCGAATGTGCGCTTCATTTGTTGAAGTTGTTTCTTTTGATAAAACTTCATCTCGATTTTGTTTATGAGTAGATCAAATACAGATTCACCCGAACCAAACTGTTGCAATTGAGCCAGTTGAGCTTTTGAGATATATCCGGCGAACTTCGTATGGAT
>NZ_DLMP01000015.1:5746-6955 GCF_002479335.1 Exiguobacterium sp. UBA7533
CCGGCGAACTTCGTATGGATGGTTGCTAGAATCTCGATATCTGTTGGATCTTGTGCGAATGTCATGAAATTTAAAATATCCTTCAAAATCCAATGACTGAAGAATTTATGATCAACATCCTTAATGTAAAAAGGAATGTTTGCTTGATCTAACGCATTCATGACGTTGATCGAAGAAGCATTGTTGCGATATAAGATGGCGACTTCGCGGTAATTCGTTTCTGTCCGTAACTGATTCAATAAATAACGAGTCTGATCTTCATAAGTCGGTAGCGTCTCTAAGATAATTGGACGAACCGCAGCATTCTCCGTGAACATCTGTTTCGGATAACGTGCTTTATTACGTTGGATGAACTGATTGGCGACTGAGACGATGTCCTTTGATGAGCGATAATTTTGTTCCATGTAAAGAATCGTCGCATTCGGATACGTATCCTTGAAGTGGAGAATCTTGGATGCATCTGCGCCACGCCAACTGTAAAGCGTCTGGTCATCGTCCGCGACGACACAAAGGCGATTGTGGGGTAAGGCTAACTTTTCAACCAGTTGATGCTGAACGAGTGATGTATCTTGACTCTCATCTGTCAGAATATAATCGAAGCGACGTTGGTAATGTTGCAATAGACGACGGTCTTGTTCCAAAATCGTATTAGCATACGTCAACATATCATCGAAATCAAGTAACGGATGTAGAGGATCACGAGACTTGAATTGTTCATATGCGACGTAGATGTCAGGAAAGTGTTTGATCGTCGTCGGTACTGCCTTGATTTCTTTTAAAGAAAGAAGGCGATTTTTGACAAAGGAAATCATCCGTAACAACTCATCCATTTGATCATCGGTAATGACACTTCGATTAATTTCCTGGAAAATACGGCGCAGTAACATCCGTTTATGTGGCGCATTCGGATGTTGTTGATCCATCGGTCCTTCGATGATCGTATAGGAGAGGCGTTGTTGAGACGTATGGTCCCGGACGACTTGAAAAGCAAAACTGTGGATTGTCGAAAAAGCCGCTGTTGTTCCGATTAGTTCATGGAATAAATGATAAAATCGATCCGCCATCTCGCGAGCTGCCGCTTTACTGAAGGTCAGTCCAAGAATACGATGTGGTTCAATTTTTTTTTGTAAAATCAAATAGGCAATCTTAAAATTAAGGGTCGTTGTTTTTCCAGAGCCGGGTGAGGCGAGTAACAGCAACGGACCATGG
>NZ_DLMP01000015.1:7041-8727 GCF_002479335.1 Exiguobacterium sp. UBA7533
CATGTTCAATTGCCTGTTGTTGGACAGGATTCAATTGAATGCCGGTCAATCGCTCCATCTGTTCGAAAAAATCTTCATGCATGATACAGTTCACCTCGAGCGTTTAATTTCGTGTCCATTAAATCGAACTCTCCCTAGTGTAGCATTTTTAATGATCGGATTGGATTACTGAAAGACGAACCGTGGAATAAAGAGACAAAAGACTATTGGAAGCAATGTAAGAGGAGTGCCTTTAAAAGACTAGGCAAATGGACTCAAAAATATTAAAATGGTAATAGATGTAAGAGAGTACTCTCTTGTCCTGTACAAAGAGGGAAGGCGGAATGAGAATGTCTGTAGTGAAATTACACATGTATACAAATGAACATTATGAACAATGTGAGGCGTTCATTCTTCCGGAAGAACAAGTTCAGTTTACTTCTTTTCCAACGGATGTCGTTACGGATGCGGTTGCACATCCCGATAAGTTTCCGGTTGTTATTAAAAAAGACGAACTCGTCGTCGGATTTTTTATTCTCCATCTCAATCCCCCTAAAACACACCGGACGGATGAACAAAGTGTCCTGTTACGTGCCTTTTCGATTGATGAACGGCATCAACATCAAGGATACGCGAAGGAAGCGATGATGCAGTTACCGGAGTTCGTTCATCATCATTTCCCGGAAGTCACATCGATTACACTTGCGGTCAATAAAAAGAATATCGCTGCAAAATCACTGTATTTCAAGACGGGATATGTCGATACGTTACAATCGGTCATGGGTCCAATCGGAGAGCAACATATTCTCGCCTTCGATTTAGAAAAGGAATCACGATTGAAGCAGTGAAGTAAAAAAGCATTTTCCTGATTATGTTCAGGAAAATGCTTTTTGTTATTTAAGATAAATCATAAATAGAGAGGTGGGCAGTCGCCTCACCAGAGAATCCGATACCTCGACTCGTTGCTTTTGGGAAAATACGTCCGCTTGCGACGGCTTCTCCATCATTGAGGAAAAGTTCGAACGAGGACCGGTCCACAAACAAACGTAATGTCTGCAAGTCTTTCGAAAGGACAGTCGATCGTGATGTACCAAATGATTCAGCAGGAACGTCTACACCCGAACGACTCCGGTCAATCGTAAATTGACGCGAAACGACATCATATTTAAATAGGGTTTCTTCTGTAGCGTCTTGACGAATTGAGAAGCGGAACGAATCCGACGACAGCTTCAAGTCTGTCATCACGAGTTCGAAAATCTCGGCTTCCGCAACCGTCACATCTTGCTCGAAAAGAATCGTTTCGTCAAATAAGGTTTCTTTTCGTAGCTGTGTCAGTTCATGGACAGGTCGTTGACGAAGTTGTCCCTGTTCGATCGTTAATTCACGTGGCAATGTCAAAGCATGTGCCCAGTTATAAATGTCAGAAGGATAACTAATGTCCGGTAAACCCATCCAACCAACAAGAATCCGTCGACCATCTGCCGCCTCAGTTGTTTGTGGCGCATAGAAGTCGAATCCGAAATCGAGTTCTTGGAAAGGTTCATGTGTGAATGTTAAGTTGGGTAAAGCTAACGGTTCCCCGATGAAGTAACCGGACTGGAAAATATTTTGATAGTTCGTACCATCTGGCTCAATCCCTTGAGGACTAAAGAGAAAGACGCCTTTTCCATTAAGCTCGAAATAATCAGGACATTCCCACATATAACC
>NZ_DLMP01000015.1:8891-10196 GCF_002479335.1 Exiguobacterium sp. UBA7533
TTGAGACTGATAAATGACAGTACAACCTGTCAAGTCAGTGCGCTGTGCTCCAAGTATGCAGTACCAGATGCCCGATGCATCTTGAAAGACTTTCGGATCACGAAAATGTTCTGTATAGCCTTCAGGAACGGTTGGAATAGCAGGTGGTAAGTGTTTTTCAATCCGTCCATCCGAACGAAGGTGCCCAACGATTTGACTCGTATGGCGATTCCACTCTGCGTCCCGTTTGTTACCGGTATACATGATGTGCACTTGATCATCTTTGATGAAGCCACTACCGGAATAAGCGCCGTGCGAATCAGGATCGTCATTTGGAATCAAGGCGGCCCCTTCATCGAACCAATGTACGAGGTCTTTTGATGTCATGTGATACCAGTACTTTAGACCATGAACAGGACCGAGTGGGAACCATTGATAAAATAAATGATAAAGACCGTCGTGGTAGACGAAGCCGTTCGGATCATTCAAAAGTCCGGTTGGAGGTTGGATATGGTAAGAAAATCGCCAAGGAGATGTTCTTACTTCTTCCTTCATCGCTTGGTATACGGTCGGATCGACATCCGAGAGGGGACGATATCGTGCTTCACGTGTCCATTGATTCATGCTGACAGCTCCTTGTTGAAAATTTATACGCTTCTCGTTCACCTTACGGAGGAGAACCGCGCTTGTCAATCCTCCGTTCCAAAAGGTCAATGAACGGACATACATCCTTTACCATCTTGCTTCGAACGATAGAGCGCTAAATCCGCATGGTGCATGACTTGCTCGAGCGATTCACCTGCTATCTGTTCAGCAAGTCCGATGCTCATTCCGATATGGACAGTCTGTTCTTCTAAATGATAAGGCATCGAGACATGGGCAATCCATTGTTCACCTAAGTGTTGTGCTTCTACTACAGACTGATGCGTTAAGACGATGATGAACTCATCGCCACCAAGACGAGCGACGAAGCCACCAGGTGGAAGTAACTGTTTGAGACGTTGACCGACCTCGATCAGGAGGAGATCACCAAGTGCGTGCCCATATGTGTCGTTAACTGCTTTAAAACCGTCTAAATCGAGACAAAGGTAGATGGAATGCGTTCCTATAGGTAATTGTTCGATGTATTGAGCAAGACCGTTTCGATTCGCAAGACCCGTGAGACTGTCACGTTGCGATAATCGTTCAAACGTCAGTTTTTCTTTTTCGGTATGCAGCAATCGACGAATCAGTTGCTGTAGGGCATCTGTCAATGTCTCGATTTCTCGGATTCCACGATGGTTCGGAAGTGATTTTGAAGGATCACCTTGCATTTGTTGTGCGGCA
>NZ_DLMP01000015.1:10254-13950 GCF_002479335.1 Exiguobacterium sp. UBA7533
CTTGCATTTGTTGTGCGGCATGCGTGATTTTTAAGAGTGGTCGAGTCAGCAGTTTCGCTAACATCCACCCAAGCAGAGCTGTAATGAGAGAGGCAATTAACCCAGCGATAAAAATCGTTTGGCGTAAAGCGTCGGCATCAGCGAAGGCAATCGATGTCGGTTGACGCACAAGAACCGTCCAACCTAGTCCATCATAGTCTTTGTAACCACGGCTCGTACTTTGACCAGAGACGAATTCTTTCTCTTTCCAAAAAGCGGTCGCAGGAGCATTCGAAGTGAGCGTTACACTAGTAGGCAATGTCTTACCACTCCATCCGTTTGGTCCAAGCAAAATCGTCTTTCGATCTTGACTAACGATGAAGACATCGACTTTTTGGAGAGAAGAGGTAGCGCTCTGGAAACTTTGTTCAATCGCTTTAGCCCACTCGAAACTGAGGTGTGTCGCGAGGACGCCGGAAAATCGTCCCTTATCATATAAAGGTGTACTTATATCGACAAATTGGAGTGGCTCACCACTTGGATTCGGCAATAATTTTGCGAGTAGGACGGCTTCATGAACATCACCGATGAATGGTTGCGATAATGCTTCTTGAAAAACAGGTCGTTCTTTGATCGATGTTCCTTCAAGAATCTGGTTCGTTGACGCAATGACTTTACCGTTCGCATCTAAACGACCAATCCAAGAAAAGTCGGGAATCTGTCGTTGTAACTCCTCTAGTGTCCGACGTGTTTCTACTTTTTGATCTGTTTGTTGAATCGTTGATAAAGAGCCAAGCAACTTCACTTCTGCATAGCGTGACCACATGTAATGATCGAGCTTGTCGGATAGTTGATGAGCAGTCGTTGACAGATTCATTCCGACTTCCGATTGGAGTCGGCTTGTCGCGTGTTGACTGATGAAGAAGGTCAACAACAGCGTCATGCTTAAAAATAATAGGGAAATCAATCCCGCTAACAGGATGTCAAAGCGAAGTGAGGGTCTGGACATTGTGTGATACTCCATTCATACGTTTCTCATTTGTTTTTGTTTGACTCATATACATAGACGTCTACTTGCTGTTTACGGTTCGAGATGCTCGTTCGTACGTAGCGGAATCCATGTTTTTCCCAAAACCGTCGGGCTTTTACGTTATCAGGTAATACGGCGAGATGAATCTGTGACTCTCGACTTAAGAATTGATTGAAAAAGGCGGACAGTAACCGACTACCCGTTCCGGTGCCATGATGAGAAGCATCAAGTAAAAATAAACCAATCCACGTTGTACCGTCTTGCGGATGCTTTGGGAGGTAGTCAATCAGTAAGACAGGTTCTCCATCGATATACCCGATCAGCGATACAGTATCGGGATTCAAGAATTCCTCCTGTAAGATCGAATCAGAGAGTGGTAGTGCCCGTTCTTCTAGGCATGCATACTCTGGAACGCTTGCGTACAGTGATTGAACGATCGGAAAATGTTCACGTGTCATTTCTTCAAAAAGAATCATCTGAAGACTCCATTCCTTATTTAGTCTCAAATTTCTGCGTTAGCGGATTTTTATTTGGAATCAGATTACATATTTGTAAGAAAAGAAACTTTCGCAGGGAATTCACGTACACTATATAGCATAGACAAAATATGAATGAGGAGGAAGAGCAGATGTTAAAGATTGAAAATATCTCAAAGCGTCTCGGAAAAGAGCAAATTCTAAAAGACGTCAGTTTTGAGGTATCCCCAGGAGAAGTGTTCGGCTTCCTCGGACCAAATGGGGCAGGGAAGACGACAACGATTCGTATCATCACGGGTCTGCTTGAGCAGGATGCTGGGCGAGTCACGGTCAATGGCTATGATGTCGTAGAAGAGCGTTCGAAGGCATTGACGCAAATCGGAGCAATCGTTGAAAATCCAGCTTTTTATCCTTATTTAACAGGCAAACAAAACTTGATACATGCAAAAAACCTGATTCCAGGACTCGGACAAGTCGACTATGACGCACTTGCTCGTCTCGTTGGTTTAGAAGGAAAGCTTTCGAAGAAAGTTGGAGAGTATTCACTCGGAATGAAGCAACGTCTTGGAATTGCTCGCGCGTTGTTACATAATCCGCGCGTCTTGATTTTAGATGAACCGACAAATGGTCTAGATCCGTCCGGGATCGCAGAACTTCGTGAGTATTTACGACAAATGGCGCGTGAGCAGGATATCGCAATTTTGATCTCAAGTCATATGCTGAGTGAAATGGAACAAATCAGTGATCGATATGCCATCATTGATCAAGGTGTCATCAAGTCGGTCGAATCGGTTCGTAACGAAACCGGAGCAAAGGTGGCACTTCGCGTCAATAAGGAAGCGATGACTGACGTACTTGAAGCCCTTCGCATCGCGAACTATCCATCAGAAGTACTTGATGAACAAATCATCATCACAGCACCAGAAAGTGAGTGTCCGGCGATTGCCCGACTTGTCGTGCCGATTGCTGACTTACATGAATTGACCGTCAAACGCTTGACGCTCGAAGAACAATTCCTGCAAGTAACGAAAAAAGAGGGGGATTCACATGCTTTCGCTCATACAAAATGAATGGATGAAATGGTGGACGACTAAAAAAGCGAAAATCGTCTTAGCGCTATATGTCGTCATTGCGGTTGGTATTATCATTGTGGCGAAGACAAATGATTTTGAGTTCACACGCTATGATTACTATTCCTTAACGTTTGTGTTGTTGACCTCCTTATTAGGGATCATCACGATTGTCTTCACGGCAGAAGCTATCGGGAATGAAGTACGGTATGATACGATGAAACATCTATTAATGAGTCCATATTCACGAATGACGATTTATTTCTCGAAGCTGATCTTCTCGATCTTGATCATGTTATTCCAATTCGTGTTCATTGCTGCGATCGTCTACGCAGGCTCATTTGTGTTTTCAGAGGTAGGAGATCCGATCCTGTTCCGCGACACGATCGTTGAGGTCGTCAGTCCGATTTTTACGATATTTATGACGTTGTTCTTCTCATTATTATTCCGCTCGGTCGGTATGATCATTGGCTTTACCGTATTAGCGCAGTTCTTTACGAGCATTGCGGGAAGTCTATTGATCGGCTTTAAACCAGCGATTGCCAAATGGATCGTATTCATGCACTTGGACTGGTCGATGTATTTCAAGGATTCTGTTTCCTATGGTATCAGTGAAGCAATGGGAACATCTTTAACATTCTCCGTCTTGTTCGTAATGGCGCATATCATCGTCTTATTAGGCGCGTCAATTCTTGTTTTCCAGAGAAAATCCTACACGTAAAGAAAAGAGTTGCTCACGGACGAATTTGTCTGTGAGCAACTCTTTTCTTTGAGTATTTAAGAACTAGTTCGTTTAGGCGGACGAGCCGAAATCGGGAACAGTCGCTGAAACCATTCAATCAGCGGACCATTCAATATTAAGAAAATAAAAGTTCCGACTCCGATGCCGATCAATTGACGTTCAATCAGTGAAAAGAGACTGGCAATCAAAAAAGGAATCCCGAGACTAATCGTTGCTCCGATTGATGTACTTTTAAAGCGGGTGATGAGTGATTTCATCAAGTAATCTGGCGGCATCAACACGAAGCCGATCTGGAGATAAAGTGCAAGTCCAAGTGAAATCAACGGCATACCGATTAACATGTACAAGGCGCGCATCCATAGTCCTTGTGGTGTGTAGATCAATTGATGGATTGATAAG
>NZ_DLMP01000015.1:14040-16374 GCF_002479335.1 Exiguobacterium sp. UBA7533
TCAATTGATGGATTGATAAGAAGAAATCAATTGCGGCGCCGAACAGTACGACGAGTGCGAAACTGAGGACGATCGTCCACCAACTGAAGCGGCTTCCAAGAGAAAGCGCTGCAATCAAGGCAAGCACATGTAAAACGATGATGGCCAGCCCGACAGTTAACGGTGAGATCGCCGCGACAGCTTCGCTTGCGGATGTCCAAGGTGCACTGCCGATCGAGGCGGTTACCATAAAGCTGTTACCTAGGGCATTAATTAAAATCGAGAATAAATAAATAGTGATCCGTTTTTGCTGACTCATTGACGTGCACAGACGGTAGGACTGCGCATTCACCTCCTGAAAATAAATCGTTTCGTTAAGCTATACCCTAATCGTAGCGCTCTTTTCACTTATTTTCATGAAAAGAGCATTGCCTAATACCTCAGTTTCACGACATACTTAGGACACATTACGAATCAGGGGGAGAACGCATGACATATTTTGGACAGAAGATCCTGCCTTCCGTTAGAAAATTAGAAGACTTTGAAAAGATGCTGAAGAGTCCATATGAGTATGGGGTCTTACTCGAAATGCACGTCTCGCGTTTAAAAGCAGTCTATGAGATGGCACATCGATACGATAAAAAAATGTTTTTGCATATGGATCTCGTCCAGGGGTTAAAAAATGATGAGTACGCGACGGAATATGTTTGCCAAGAACTGAAACCGTATGGCGTCATTTCGACGAAGGCGAGTGTCATCTTGAAGGCACGTCAAAAAAAGGTCAAGACGATGCAGCGTATGTTCTTACTCGATTCCAGTTCACTTGAAAAAAGTTATCAACTTATGGAACGCACACAACCTGATTACATCGAAGTATTACCAGGGTTGATGCCGAAGTATATTCAAGAAGTGAAGGAAAAGACAGGACGTCTCGTATTCGCAGGGGGACTGATTGATACAGTAGAAGAAGTCGAACAAGCGATTGAAGCAGGTGCCTCAAGCATTACGACATCGAATAAGGATTTATGGCGGCATTTTGAACCACACTCTTAATCGGATTGTGAGAAAAATCATTTGGAACGTTTGACAGCGTTTTCACCGATTGTTATAGTGATATCAAGTTGATACAAAGTGACGGAGAAAAGGGAGATTCACGTGTGAGTTCTACTTGAAGAAAATTCAAGTATGAGCTGACGTGGATCTCCTTTTTATGTTGCTTTTTTCACATAATAAAAAAGGAGGAACACTTATGTCACCTTTATTAGCAGAATTTTTAGGTACAGCCTTGCTAGTCGCGCTTGGAAATGGTGTTGGCGCAGGCGTTAGCTTAACGAAATCGTTCGCGAAGGACGCAGGATGGATCGTCATCACGTTTGCATGGGGATTTGCCGTAGCGATTGCCGCGTATGCCGTTGGTCAATTCAGTGGGGCACACCTTAATCCAGCAGTGACGCTTGGTTTAGCATTTGACGGCTCATTTGCATGGGCGGATGTACCAGGCTATATCGTCGCTCAAATCGCCGGCGGGATATTAGGTGCAAGTCTTGTTTTCGTGCATTACTTACCACATTGGGCGGAAACGAAGGATCCAGCAACGAAGCTTGGCGTCTTTGCAACGTCTCCAGCGATTCCATACACATTTGCTAATCTAATGAGTGAAATGATTGCGACGTTCTTACTTGTTATCGGGTTGTTATCAATCGGAGCGAATAAGTTCTCGGATGGTCTGAATCCTCTAATTGTCGGCTTCTTGATCGTCAGCCTCGGTATGTCATTCGGAGGTACGACAGGATATGCGATGAACCCGGCGCGGGACCTTGGTCCTCGTATTGCCCATTTCATCCTACCGATTCATGGAAAAGGATCATCGAATTGGGGGTACTCTTGGATTCCGGTTCTTGGACCAGTTCTTGGTGGAAGTCTTGGCGGATTGTTTTATCGTTCGGTCTTCACAGGAAAAGATACACCGGCTTTTTGGATTGTAGGACTTGTGACAATCATCATATTAGGCTTATGCTATAGATTCGGTGTTCGTCCGAACAAAACAACGTCAGTGAAGTCAAAGTCAGCTTAACTTATTTAGATACAAAAGGATGGGGAAGAGATGGAGAACTACATTTTGTCATTGGATCAGGGAACGACAAGTACACGTGCGATCCTGTTTAATCGTGCTGGTGAGATCGTACATTCAGCGCAACAGGAATTCACGCAGTATTTTCCAAAACCAGGTTGGGTCGAACACAACGCAAACGAGATTTGGGGAAGTGTCCTTGCGGTCGTGGCGACTTGTCTGACGGAAGCAAACATAAAACCGTCGCAGATTGCCGGCATCGGGATCACGAACCAACGTGAAAC
>NZ_DLMP01000012.1:0-1357 GCF_002479335.1 Exiguobacterium sp. UBA7533
AGGTCTTTTTTCTATGGTCTTGTATTAAATCGTTGCGAGCAACTTCATCTTTTGCCAACGGCTGACGTACGCCCGCTTCGTAAAGACGTCGTAATGATTATCCCGTGCCGCATCGAGGATACCACGGTATAAGAAGGCAGCTGCCTTTAAAGCGCGTCTGCTCTCCCGCGGATACCGATCAAACGACGGAATCGCCGCATCATACAGATGCTCTGCTCGAAGTGCAACCTCTTCCCAAAGACCAATGAAGTCTCCTGAAGGGCGACCAGCGAGTAATGACTCCGCTGTGACACCATATGTCTCCATCCATGAATGGGGCAAGTAGATGCGGCCGCGTTTTGCATCTTCTCCGACGTCTCGCAATATATTCGTTAGTTGCATCGCGATTCCAAGATCAATAGCAGATTTACGGAGATCAGGCTGTTGCGGTGCAAGGATGGGCAACAACATCAAACCGACAGTACTCGCTACGTAGTAGCTGTATTGCTCTGTCTCCTCAAGCGTCTGATAACGATTTTTCTCGATGTCCCAACGCATACCTTCCGCGAGTTCGAGAAAGGGTGTCTCATCCATTTCGTAACGTTCAAATACATCTGCTAACGCAATCCATAACGGTTTATTTAGTACTTCACCATTGCGGAATCGTTTGAATTCATTCAAGAAAGCTAGTAGACTCTCTTTCGGCGTATCCGACTCATCGACGGTATCATCGAGGAACCGGCAAAATGTATAAATCGCATAAACAGCTTGTCGATCTGCTTTTGGTAAGAGTGAAAAGGCTTTATAGAACGTTTTAGATCCGGACTGAATGACTTCCTCACATTTGATATACGCGTTCTGGATCGTCACTGAATTCATGTTTCCACCCCATCTCTTGTTCCATTCGGTTTACGAGTATCGTTGCGCCCATCATGACGACTGGTACTCCTCCACACGGATGCACCGATGCACCGACGGCATATAGTCGATCGATATCTGGATATGGTTTTGCCTGTGTCTTTAAGGCAGCTGATTGACGAATCGTCGGAGCAATTCCAAAACTGCCACCTTCGTATAGTCCAAATGCCTGTGCATCATTCGGTGTACGAATCTTCATTTCTTGTATCTTTTCCCGAAATCCCGGATGATGATGCTCGATTTTTTCGAGTACGGTCTCGACGAAGTCTACTTTTTCATAATCTTTCACACCATAGCCACGAGGAGAAGGAATTAATGAATAGACGACGCTATCGTCCGTTCCTGTTAAACTACGATCAATCTGACTCGGATGGAACAGATAGACTGCCGGATGTTCAGGTAATCGTCCTTTTTTAAAGATGTTTGTCATAAGTGGTTCCAAGTCATTCGGCATCAAAAA
>NZ_DLMP01000012.1:1416-3338 GCF_002479335.1 Exiguobacterium sp. UBA7533
AAGTCATTCGGCATCAAAAATCGATGCACCGGTAAGTCAACTTTCCCTTTCATCTTGAAATACAGCAATAGCGTCCCGCCTGAAGGAGTATATGTTTTAGGTTGTTTACCTTCCACAAGACGTTCCATTAATGGAAACTCTCCATTTAGTACGATTTGATCGAATGCTTCATGTGTTCCACCTTGTAAGACGATTTCCTTCGCCTGTCCCTGGTCAACGACGACTCGTTCAACGGGTGCCTCGAAGACGAACCGGACACCTCGTTCGACTAATGTGTCATACATGCGTTCAGCAAGTGAGAAATAACCGCCTTTTACATACCAGACACCTTCTGCTTGTTCCCGGTATGGAATCAAACCATAGATGGATGGTGTCGTATACGGATTTCCTCCGATATAAAATGTTGGGAAACTGTATGCCATGCGCAAATATTTACTCTTGAAGTATCGCTTCAAATGATCATGCGCTGTCTCTAAAGCGTGCATCTGTAATAATGGACGCATCATTTCTGGATGCAACAGCTCCGTTTTCCGACGATAACCACGTTCTAAAAATTTCGATACACTCGTCTTATAATCCTTTTCTTTTTGATGCATGAATTCATAAAATCCACGACCTTCGCCGAATTGGCGTTCGATCACAATGGCTTGGTCCACGACATCAGATACTTTCGTAACGACGGTCCCGTCGTCGAAGTGAAGGTCATACAATGGATCCACCCGTTCGAGTTTTACTCCCGTCACGCCTGCTTCTGCCAACTGCTCTTTCAACTTACCTGGCATCAGGACGATTGTCGGACCTTCATCGATGCGTCCACCGGATTCAAAATCGACGGATCGTAATCGACCACCGACATGCGCTTCTTTTTCAAAAATCGTAATCTCGACTCCCGGATGTCTTGCTGTCAGCAAAAGTGCTGCATGCAGTGTTCCGACGCCTGCTCCTACGAATCCTATTTTCATGTCCGCACCCCTTCTTTTTTGAGCACGAGTTCTGCCGTAATACGCGCGGATTCGAAGATTGTTGGTAAGCCGCTTCCTGGGTGTGTGCCTCCCCCGACAAGATACAAGTGATCCAGCTCTTCAAACTGGTTATGCGGTCGGAAATACATCATCTGTGTCAACTGATGCCCAAGGTTAAACGTCGCTCCTTGATGGATCCCCATCGCTTCCCAATCGTCCGGCGTGAACATCTCTTCGACTTCGATTGCCGCTTCAATCCCTTGATACGGTGAACGCGTTTCAAGCGTATCCAGAACACGTCGACGTAATTTTGGTCCTTCGATCGACCAATCGAGTTCCGAGTAGTTGTTCGGAACCGGAACTAACACATACATGGCGGACTTTCCTTCAGGTGCTAGTGTCGGATCAAGAACGGATGGATTTTGAACATAAAATGAAAAATCATCGGATAATTCTAAAGTCTGCGTCATCTCGCGAACGTTTTTCTCGTAGTCTTCCGCAAAATAAATCGTGTGATGTGGCGCATCGAATGTCCGATTGACGCCAAGATACAACATAAACGTCGAACACGAGAATTTTTTGCGATCAATTTTTGGTCGGGACCATTTTTTCAGTACTCCTTCCGGTACAAGGTGATTCATCGCATGTGCGAAATCAGCACCGACGATGACTTCATCAAATAACTCATGCTGACCTGACTCAAGGATGACCCCTTCGACGACTTTGCCGTTTAAGATCAATTGCTTGATACCTGTACCTAACTGAACCGCTCCACCGAGTTCTTCGATGGCACGTTGCATCGCAAGTGGCACCTGATGCATCCCACCAATCGGATGATGGACACCGTATGCATGTTCCATGTAAGACAAGATGGAGAAACCTCCTGGGCATTCCCAAGCCGACATCCCTAAGTACTTCGCTTGGAACGTAAAGGCATACTTCAGTTCTTCGCTCGTGAAA
>NZ_DLMP01000012.1:3405-6180 GCF_002479335.1 Exiguobacterium sp. UBA7533
TCAGTTCTTCGCTCGTGAAATAGTCGGACAAGACATCATAAAGTGATCGCCCGAGTGAGAGACGCGGAAGTGCTGTTAAGACACGCGGTGACAAGTAGTCCGTTAATCGGTCATGACGTGTCTGTAGAATCGGCATCAACTTACCGAGCTTTAACGCTTGCTCTGCCATGAATCGATCGTACCCTTCCCCATTTCCCGGAAAGTGGCGCTCGATCGTCTCTTTCATCCGGTCCCGATCCGTCGTCATCGTAAACTGTTCTGTTCCACCTTTGAAATAGAGTGTATACATCGGATCAAGTGCCTTTAGATCTAAATAATCTTCTAACCGTAGACCGGCTTCGTGAAAGACGTTTTCTAAAATATGCGGCATATTAAGAAAAGTCGGTCCTCGATCAAATGTGTATTCACCTAGCTTGACGGCAGAAGTTCGTCCACCGACTTGCGGTTGTTTTTCATAAACGGTGACGTCTACTCCTTTTCCTGCTAATAACAAGGCACATGCAAGTCCCCCTGGTCCTGCTCCTATCACTGCTACGCGTCGCTTCACCCAAATCTCTCCTTTTTATCTCTCATCGTTTCAACTATTATACTAAGCACATAGTAAGAGCGACAAATTTGAACTGTCTTCCAACTGTAAAAACGCCAGACTTCGCTTAGGAAGTGGCGTTTGCAGTCACGATATACCAAGCACCTTCTTTTAAGAATGGTGTGATCGAAATATTTCCAAACCCAGCTTTCGATAAATCTTCTTTCAATTCTTCCTGGCTTGGTAATGGATACAAATTCTCATGCAGTGTCATAAAGGCATTGAATGCTGCTGAGAACGGTGCACCATGTGAACTGTCACGAAGTGGAGTGACGAGAATGACTGTTCCATCATCTTTGACAAAACGGCGTACCCCTTTTAGTAAAGCAAGACGTTCCGGTTGTGGGAAGTAATACAAAATATTATTCATCATGACACCATCATACGTTTCTTTTACGTCAAACGTTTTGATGTCTCCGACGACGAAGTCAATCTCTCCACTCGTATCTCGTCGTTTTGCTTCTGCAATGACCGATTCTTCGATATCGATTCCAGCGAGTCGCAAATCAGGCAACGCCTCATGAATTTTGCGAAGATAACCGCCATAGGCACAGCCGATATCGAGCAGTGATGTCAGATTGCGACTTCGAATGATATGACGTACAGCCGGGAAAGCAACGGTCTCGACAAGTGCCGACGTTTCGGCAACGATGTCGCCATGTTCTTCTCCATTAAAGACTTTCTGTTGCCCCTCTTCTAGGAATTGTGGATAAGAGAACAAGGCGGGTAAATGTAGCTCCATCATCTCAGATAACATAAAACCGATACTACGATCGTCTGATTGAGAAAGTTCTGGCAATACATGACGCGTCGCCGTATAACGTAAATCTTTTTTCTTTAAATGACCGACAGCTACGCCAACCTCAAACCAGCGGGATAACGCTTCCTGTGTCAGCGGACGTCGCATCCGTAGTTGCGCTTCCGCCTGCGTCGCTCCCGATTGAAGAGCATCGAATAACCCATATTTATAACCGATGTATCCATGCCAGAGTGGTAACACCGGTTCTGCGCGTTTCATCCATTTCCGTGCCCGGAAGACCTTCGTCCATTCCTTCAACTGTGCCACAAGCGTTCCCCTCTCTACTGTGTAATACATCCCTTTTCCCAAATAACAACCACTTGTAAACAAAAATTACTAGCAGACACGACAAAAAGAGTCCTTTCGACCCAAAAGGTCGAAAAGGACTCTTTGATTTCGCATAAAATCAGAAAAACTTCATACCGTATGGAAGCGAATAGCCAAGGAATACTGTCACAAGGACAAGCACGATGAATCCGATGACGAAACCGGAATAGGCTTTTCCTTTTTTGACACGAACGAGTGTCAATTCTCCGAAGATGAGCGTCAAAAGACCTGCTGTGATCTTCGCATGGTAGAGTGGATCTGGATTTTCAGACACCCCCATGATTTTAATGTACAGGTAAAGACCTGTCGCGAACGTCAATAAAAGCAGAAGACGGAACGCCATATGAATGCCTTTTGCGGCTTTCTTATTGTTCTTGTACATCGAAAACGCGACGAAGAACGTAACCAATAAAAGTACCCAAAGTAAGACGTGTGTGTGAACGAATGCTGTGATTGGCATTTCATTTCCTCCTTTCTTTTCCTATTTCATCGTATCTGATTTCCGTACGAACACCTAGTGTTATTTTGTTGCTATATGATTTTTTCAGGAGATTGTCACATGTGTGGACTGAACGAGTGGGAATTTGACAGTGAAAAGACTCCCTTCTCTTACGACCGATTCCACATGAATTTCTCCCCCATGACCGGTGACGATTTCTTTACAGATGGCTAGACCAAGGCCCGTACCACCGATTTTCCGACTATCCGAGTTATCGACGCGGTAAAACTTTTCGAATAGACGACTGAGTGATTGTTTCGGAATCCCGATTCCCTCATCCCGAACTTGAAGAATGACTTGATCACGTGATGTCGTGAGTACGACATCAATCGCACCACCAGATGGTGAGTATTTCACCGCATTATTCAATAAATTATTGAGTAACTGTCTGATTTTTTCTTCATCTGCTTCAATGACAGGCAACTGATTTCCTTCGTGACGGAACGTAATCCGGTGGGCTTGTGTCGAAGCCGCATAAAAGTGTGTCGTTTCTTCAGCAATCGCATGAATGTTCACAGATGTCTTTTTGTACGATTGTGTACCTGACTCCATGCGCTGGACGTC
>NZ_DLMP01000012.1:6305-6921 GCF_002479335.1 Exiguobacterium sp. UBA7533
AGCGGTGTTCGAAGTTCATGAGATACAGTCGAAACGAGTTCTGATTTCAAACGATCCATTTCGGTTTCTTTCGTCACATCCCGCATGACAAGCATCGTTCCTTTATGCACCTGATGAATGTGAATCACCTCGACATAAAATTGAATGAATACCGTTTCGTTTCTAATTGAGAACTGTAGACTATCTGTCGGTAATTCTCCACGAAGAACTGAATCAACATATCGACTGAAGTTTTCCGGTTCATCGACGACGGATTGAATGACTTCTAAGCATGTTTGAAGTGTTTCTTGTTCCGCCTGGACACCATATCGCAGTTCCGGGAATAGATCGTACAGTGGTCGATTGACGAAAACCTCTTCTTTCCCTGGCTCAAGATAGATGACCGCTTCACGAATTGAATCGAGAATCCGTTCCGTTTTCGTTTTTTCTCTCGTCATCTCGTCAAACAAACGCATCCGGAGAAGGGATAACGACAATTGACGAGAGAAGGACATGACATCCCGCATCTGTTCATTCGTAAACTGATCGCGGTAACGGACCAGATAGATATACGCGATGATATCATCTGCGGTTGGATCGAGAATCGGCACAGCCGTTTCATACATATAGTACGGGT
>NZ_DLMP01000016.1:0-14017 GCF_002479335.1 Exiguobacterium sp. UBA7533
TTGGCGACTCAATTAGAATATCAAGTCTGAAACCAGAAGTCAACAACTTTTTTGAAATTGTTTTTTACTTGTTTGCCGTAAGCGCTCGTCCTCTTAAGGACATGAATTAATATATCACGATAATTAGATAGGCGCAACTATTTTATCAAAATAATTTATAGTTTTTTTGAACATATAAAAACCGCAGACAAGAATGGCTGCGGTTTACTTCATCATCAATGAGACGCGTCTTCTTTTTGCTTCGCTTATATAGAAGAAATACAGTGATTCCGCTAACTTCATTTGTGCTTCTAAATCACCATAGTCATCATAGCTGATCTCTAAGAGATGACGCTTCATCAAATAATCTTCTTTTGCTTTTGCTAATTCTTCTAACAAACGCTCGTCGTACTCACTGCGAATCTTCTTTCGAAACCAACTCATAGTTCGCGACGTCCCTCCATTGCACGAGATAACGTCACTTCATCTGCGTATTCTAGATCTCCACCGACCGGAAGACCATGGGCAATCCGAGTGATCCGAATACCCGTCGGTTTTAAGAGACGCGATAGATACATCGCTGTCGCTTCTCCTTCGATGTTCGGATTGGTTGCTAAGATGACTTCCGTAATCGCTTCGTCCGCTTGAAGACGTGTCAGTAGACTAGATACATTGATATCCTCTGGACCGATCCCTTCCATTGGACTGATCGCTCCATGTAAGACATGGTACAACCCTTGGTAATCTCGCATCTTTTCCATTGCAATGACATCCCTTGAATCTTGGACGACACAGACGATCGTACGGTTTCGGTGTTTATCTGTACATACATAACAAGGATCTTGATCCGTGATATTCCCGCAGACGCTACAGTAGGCAATATCGCGCTTCGCACTGACCAATGCCTTTCCGAACATCAAGACATCGTCTTCTTCCATATCAAGGACATGAAACGCTAGACGAACTGCTGTCTTCGGACCAATCCCCGGTAGTTTTGTAAAACTTTCGATCAAACGACTAATCGCTTCAGGATATTGCAAGTGGTTTCCTCCTACGAATTAAAACATTCCCGGCAGATTCATACCTTGTGTGAATTTCCCCATTTTACTTGAGACGAGTTCATCGACTTTCTTCAAAGCATCGTTCGTTGCAGCTAAGACGAGATCTTGAATCATTTCAACGTCATCTGGATCAACGACTTCTTCTTTAATGATGACATCTACGATATTTTTATGACCATCGGCGACGACTGAGACCATTTCTCCTCCTGCTGTACCTGTCACTGTCAAATCTTTTAATTCTTCTTGTGCTTTCGCCATATCCTTTTGCATCTTCTGCATCTGTTTCATCATATTATTCATGTTTCCCATTCCGCGCATCTGTATTCCTCCTCGAATTTAATCTTCGAACTCTACGATATCACCAAAACGACCAAGCGTCTCGGACAATAACTGATCGCTCTCCGATTCTTGTTTTGTTTCCTTCTCTTCTATACTACTACTATTTCGCTTAGCAACAAACTCTGCCTTCAGTTCATGCCAATCGTTTGAGAGAATCGCTAAAATTTCGCGTTTGACGCCGCATATTTCATATAATGCTTCCTCAATCACGAAACGTGTTCGTTCATTGGTCATGACTTGCTCGAAATGCCATCCCTTACCGTCATCGAATTCGATCAATAGCGTATCCGCAGAGCAGAGAACCGGTTTACTTTCATGAAGCAACGAGTAGATTGGTCCATCTTCTTTTAGAATCCACTTTAGGATATGATCCCAGCGTTCCTGAATCTCACGCAACTGGGCTTTTTCTGCTCGTTCTAGCATTTGGCGAATCCGCTCTTTGGCGATTCGAACGGTTGGTCGTCCTTGTTTCCGCTTCGGCTGCGCTTGTGGTGCAGCCGCTTCTTGAGCTGGAACACCATTCGACTTCCACTGATGCATCTGTTCCTTCATTTCGCGGACTTCCTGCTGCAACGCTTGGACGATCTGCCCCGTCGTTCTTCCTTGTTCCGCGATTTGAATGAAGGCAATCTCAACGAGGACCCGCGGATGATTCGTCAACCGCATCTGTTGTTGGCAGTCATGTAACTGATCAATGATCGTAAAGCATGTCTCTGCTTCAATCGATTCAACGAATTGTTTGAACTCATCCGTCGGGCGAGCACGCTCTAGCAAGTCGACAGCTGTAGGAGAGGCTTTCAATAATAAGGTGTCTCGGTAAAAGAAGACAAGATCCTCAACGAAACGTTTTAAATCTTTTCCCGCTCGTTGCATCGTCTCAAGCGTCTGTAACAACTGGTCGACTTGATGTTCATGCAAGGCACGGGCAATGTTTAGTAATGCTTCATCTTCTACTGCCCCTGTTACTTCAAGAACAGCAGCATCGTTCAAATCACCGTTTGAAAAAGCAACCGCTTGGTCGAGTAGACTCAGTGCATCACGCATGCCACCATCCGCTGCACGGGCAATCAATCGTAAGGCCGTATCCGAATACTCGATCGATTGATCTTTTAAGATATATTGCATCCGTTCTACAAGTTGATCGACTTCATGCCGCTTTACATCGAAACGTTGGCAGCGGGAGATGATCGTCGCTGGGATTTTATGTGGTTCGGTCGTTGCTAAGATGAAGATGGCGTGTGCCGGCGGTTCTTCTAGTGTTTTAAGCAGTGCATTAAAGGCGCCTGTCGACAACATGTGTACTTCATCAATGATATAGACTTTATAGGCTGCTTCTGAAGGGGGATATTTGACTTTATCCCGGATTTCCCGAATTTCATCTACGCCGTTATTGGAAGCGGCATCGATTTCGAAGACGTCTGGACTTGATCCTTCCGTGATCGCAAGACACGTGGGGCACGTATTACACGGTTCTTTGACCGGAGCATGCTCACAGTTGATCGCTTTAGCGATGATTTTGGCAAGACTCGTTTTTCCCGTTCCACGAGGACCCGAAAATAGATAGGCGTGGGACATGCGTCCCTCCATCAATGCATTTTGGATCGTACGGGTGATATGCGCTTGTCCAACGACTTCGTCGAAACGTTGCGGACGGTATACGCGGTATAGTGCTTGATAGGCCAAGTTTGCGCCTCCTCTTTTTAAGTTCCTCATTCTATTTTACCTAAAAAAGTCTACAACCGAAACCGGCTGTAGACTTGTCTTTAAAAATTAAACTGCCGCGCACCATATTCTGAAATATGTTCAACATGCGTTACTCACGCAGCCTGCTCAGTCCAAGCACCCCTGCAACACACAGAGAGCACCACTTAAGGCTGCTTCCTTCCGGACCTGACCTGGTTCATGGGTATCTGTTGCGCAGGACTCAAACGTCAACGCTACTTACGTGAGGCAGACCACACCAATCATATCCCTCGACATGGAATTCAGTCTCGCTATAGCGGATTGCGAGTGACAGGGAACCGCTACATCCCCACCTAGCACGGCAAATGGTTTATCGATTTTTAGTGGCACCTTGTTTCAGTGCTTTTTCATTATACTGTTTCATCTGGTGTGATGCAACCCATTGCCCGCTTTCGTGCTTTCTTTTTCGCACGTAGTTCCCGAAAGAACGTCGTTAGCATCTCCCCACACTCTTTTTCTAATATACCGCTCGTCAACTGTGAGACATGATTGAACCGATCGTCTTGCACCAAGTTCATCAGTGTTCCACAACATCCACCCTTCGGATCGACGGCACCAAAGATGACATGTTCGATCCGTGACAGCATGATGGCACCCGCACACATCGGACACGGTTCGAGTGTCACGTAGAGCTCACACCCTTCAAGTCGCCAGTTCCCGAGCTTTCGGCAAGCTTCCTCAATCGCGATCAACTCGGCATGTGCCGTCGCCTGTTGATCCGTTTCCCGGTGATTGTAACCCGTCGCGATGACTTCATCGTCTTTGACAATGACACATCCAATCGGAACTTCTCCGATCTGTTCTGCCTTTTTTGCTTCTTCGATCGCAAGTCGCATATAGTGTTCCTGTCGTTCCATCGATGATACTCCTCACTCTAAAAAAATTCTCCTTTTGAAACTTCAGCAAGTCGTACTTCTTTGTGCTAAAATATAAATTGCACTTTGCTGAACGGAGGGTCATTGTATATGTTCATAACGGTTGAAGGACCGATTGGTGTAGGCAAAACATCACTTGCGAACGCCATCAGTCACCATTTCTCTTTTTCTATGTTACGCGAAATCGTCGAAGAAAATCCCTTTCTTGGAAAGTTCTATGAAGATATCGAAGAATGGAGCTTCCAGACGGAAATGTTCTTCTTGTGCAATCGCTTCAAACAACTCGATGATATCGAACGTCATTACCTCAGTAAACAACGCTCTGTCGTTGCTGATTACCATATCTTTAAAAACTTAATCTTTGCACACCGCTCTCTCAAGGTAGAGCACCTCGAGAAGTACCAACAAATCTATTCGATCCTGACGACGGACATGCCGAAACCGGATGCTGTCATCTACTTGAACGCAAGCATCGACACCTTGATGAAACGTGTTGCGCTACGCGGACGAGAAATCGAAGAAAATATGTCACGTGCTTATCTCGAACAATTGGCAGAGGATTATGAGACATTCGTCACGGAATATCAAGCCAAACATCCGGAAGTCAAAATCATCCGTTTCGACGGGGATGCACTCGACTTCGTCAAGCGACCGGAAGATCTCGAGTACGTCTTGACGACGATCCGGAACGAATTATATGAAGGAGCGAACCACGTATGAACTTGAAGCTACGCGAAAAATACAATATCCCGGCAGATGCCGTCATTACGATCGGCGGTATGGTTGGGATCGGTAAATCAACGATCACAAACGGATTGGCAGATGCCCTTGGTTTCCGGACGTCACTCGAAAAAGTCGATACGAATCCTTACTTGGATAAATTTTATCATGATTTCGAGCGCTGGAGCTTCCATCTCCAAATCTATTTCCTGGCTGAACGCTTCAAGGAGCAAAAACGGATTTTCCAATACGGTGGTGGTTTCATCCAAGATCGTTCGATCTATGAAGATACAGGAATCTTCGCTAAGATGCATTTCGAAAAAGGAACGATGTCTCCAACGGACTATGAAACGTATTCAAGTTTATTTGACGCAATGGTCATGACACCATTCTTCCCACATCCAGATCTTTTGATCTATCTCGAAGGTTCGTTCGAGCAAGTCCTTGAACGGATTCGTCTTCGCGGACGTGAGATGGAGCAACAGACACCAATCGAATATTGGGAAGAGATGTACGAACGCTATACGAACTGGATCAATAACTTCACGATCTGCCCGGTACTCCGCTTGTCGATCGACGAATACGATTTACTGAACGAGCCAGAATCGATCGACCGGATTCTCGCGAAGATTGAAAAACAACTTGAAGTTGCGCGCATTGCCAATACACGATAAATGATCAGATCTGCCTCTTAGGCAGATCTTTTTTTGCGCAAAAAAGGAGACGCGTCTCGCATCTCCCTCCTATTAACCAATCACTTGATTGATCTGTTCCATATGGTGTAAATCATGTTGAGTCATCGCTCCGAGGAACTGACCAATCGTCAACTCTTTGTCTTTAATGACGACCTTGTCCTGCAGGCGATCTTCTGGAATCAATTCGACTGCACGGCGCAATAAGTCACGGCTGACTAAAAACTCATCAATCGTCAAGATCCGTTGTTGCTCACGGCTCATCTTCGCTGCTTCATCATTGACGGCTTGGCTATCCGGCGCAACACGGAATGGTTCACCCGCGAGCAAGTACGGAATACGCTCTGCGACCATGAAACGATCCCATGGTGATAAGTGACCAATGATCTCAGCAACCGTCCACTTACCTTCCGCATACGATGTCCGCCATGCTTCTTCTGAAATCTGTTCTAAGTCTTTTACATATGTCATCGTCATCGCATAATGCGAAAGCAACGATTCTTTTGTTTGTTCGTTCATTTCGTCCACCTCTTCTTCGTTTTTCACGTAGGCAACCATAGCATGCACGAAGAAATCGATGCAACAAAAAAGCACCTCAGAATTGAGATGCTTTATAAAAAGCGGAGTCGGTGGGATTCGAACCCACGCGAGCCTTGCGACCCCTAACGGATTTCGAGTCCGTCCCCTTCAGCCGGACTTGGGTACGACTCCATGATTATTATTATTTTTGGGTAAAAAAAAAGAAGTGGAGGAGGCGGTGGGATTCGAACCCACGCACGGCTTTCGCCGCCTGACGGTTTTCAAGACCGTTCTCTTAAACCACTTGAGTACGCCTCCAAGCTATAAAACGTGCATGTCGTTGTCAAAAAATAAAAATGGAGGAGGCGGTGGGATTCGAACCCACGCACGGCTTTCGCCGCCTGACGGTTTTCAAGACCGTTCTCTTAAACCACTTGAGTACGCCTCCGTACTTCTTACCAGATCATGATGACCTGTCTGTTTTCCTGACATTAATTATGATAGCATCTGCCTTTTAACGTGTAAAGACCTTTTCTAAAAAAACTTTTTAAAATACAGAAAGGGGGATTACTCCCCCTTCTGACTTAAGCTTGAATCACTTCAAGACCACCCATGTATGGACGAAGTACTTCTGGAATAACAACTGATCCATCCGCTTGCTGGTAGTTCTCTAAGATCGCAGCAACTGTCCGACCGACTGCAAGAGCAGAACCATTCAACGTGTGAACGAATTCTGGTTTCGCGTTCGCTTCGCGGCGGAAACGGATTTGCGCTCGGCGTGCTTGGAAATCTTCAAAGTTTGAACAAGAAGAAATTTCACGGTAGACGCCTTGACTTGGCATCCAGACTTCGATGTCGTATTTCTTCGCAGCCGTGAATCCAAGATCAGCTGTACACATGCTCAATACTTGATACGGCAGTTTCAGCTTTTTCAAGACTGTCTCTGCTTGTCCCGTTAACAATTCAAGTTGCTCGTAAGATTCTTCTGGTTTGACGAAACGAACGAGTTCAACTTTATTGAATTGGTGCTGACGGATCAAACCGCGCGTATCGCGTCCGGCAGAACCAGCTTCTGAACGGAAACATTGGCTGTATGCGGCATAGCCGATCGGTAACTGATCAGCAGTCAGGATTTCTTCGCGGTGCATGTTCGTCACTGGAACTTCTGCTGTCGGTACAAGGAAGTAGTTCGTCTCTTCAATCTTGAACGCATCCTCCTCGAATTTCGGCAGTTGTCCTGTTCCTGTCATTGAATCGCGGTTGACCATGAGTGGCGGCAAGATTTCTGTGTAGCCGTGCTGATCTTGATGGAGATCCATCATGAAGTTGATCAATGCCCGCTCAAGACGTGCCCCTGCCCCACGATAAAAGACAAACCGGCTACCTGTGACCTTTCCAGCACGCTCTACGTCAACGATCTTTAATTGCTCCATCAAATCCCAGTGCGGAACCGCTTCGAAATCAAACGCTGGTTTATCACCGACTTCACGGATGACGACATTGTCATCTTCAGAAGAACCGACCGGTACGCTGTCATGTGGAATGTTCGGAATACCGAGGAGAAGTTGATTCAATGTCGCTTCGACGTCACGTAATTCGTCGTCAAGCGTCTTGATCTCGTCCCCGACACTACGCATCGCAGCAATCGCTTCATCTGCATTCTCTTTATTGCGTTTCAGTTCAGCGATTTTTTTCGTCGCTTCATTTCGTTCTGCTTTCAACACTTCTGTCCGCGCAATCAGTTCTCGACGCTTCTCATCAAGTGCAAGGAAACGGTTCATGTCCGTCAAGTCCTCTCCTCGGTGCGCTAACTTTTCTTGAATGGCGTCAAAATCTTGGCGTAATCGTTTAATATCAATCATCTGCAATTCCTCCTTTATGTCATAAAAAAAGGCGACTCGTCTCTTTCCGGTATTCCTACCGAAAAGGGACGAATCACCTGGATCCGCGTTGCCACCCTCATTGCTAGACACATCTAGCCAACTTAAGACGCGATAACGGGCGTACCCGCACCTTGTTCGCAAGGTGTGCGATCCGGCTCGATTCAATCCATCGATCTGACTAGTTCACACCACCCACTAGCTCTCTTAACAGTATCGATACATCTACTTGGTCCGTTCATAGCATCTTTATGAGATTAGTCTTACTTTACACCATCGTCTTGGAAGTTGACAAGAGCCGATTGTTGAATCGCTTGTTCAATTTGCTTCGACCAAGCCGTCCAAGCGCGGACGAGGCGTGTCGGAACACTCGCAAGTGGAACGGCAGTTGCGCTATACAAATTCACACGCGGTGTTTCAAAACCTGGTAGATAGACCCCATCGTCCGCGACCTGTACCGTACCGACGACTTCTTGTTTCGTCACAGGAGCTGTTGTTTTTGAGAAGTCGAACCGTGGTTCCCGCGTCTTCGCTTGTTTTAAGACCGTGATGTATAACGAACCGTCCGTGACGACGTCTAACTGCCGGACGGTTGCCCCTTTAATCGGAAGAGCGTCTTTGATCCGTTCCCCTTTTCCGTAATACGTCAACGGTTCAAACGTCGCAAAACCATAGTCGAGTAGCTTTTTCGTTTCCTTGAAACGGGCTTGATCGGAATCCGTTCGCATGACGACCGTGACAAGTGTCATATTATCCCGCGTCGTTACGCTCGCGAAGCAGTAACCTGCTAAATCGGTCGTTCCTGTCTTCATCCCCCGCATGCCAGCATATGCGAATTTTTCCTTCGCCAGCATCTTATTCGAGTTATTCAAGACCTCTCCATCAAGTTTCATCTGTGTTTTATTCGTCACATCCAGTACATCCGGATAATCCTTGATGTAGCGGATGACGAGTAACGCGATATCCGTTGCTGTCATCAGATTTGTTCCCGGAAGCGTCGCATCGACAGCATCAAGTCCGGATGCATTCGCATACTCCGTATCGTTCATACCGAACCGTTTCGCTGTCTCATTCATTTTTTCAACGAATGTCGCCTCTGAACCGGATACCGTTTCGGCTAGCATGACGGCTGCATCATTGGCTGATTTAATGAACGCCGCTTTATACATCTCACGAACCGTATACGTTTTTGCTTTAACAGGAACACGAGCAATGCCGGACGTGTTCGCAAGCTTCAACACTTTTGCACTCGGTTTGATTTTTTGATCCCACGTCAGCTTTTTTAATTCGATTTGTCGTCGAACGAGGTAAAGCGTCATCAGCTTTGTCATCGAAGCCGGTGGTAGAGAAACATCCGCTTCCGATTGAAGGAGGATTTTTCCTGTGACCGCATCGGCCATTATGTAAGACTCTGCTTGAATCGAAGGTGCCGCTTGTCCAGTTGTAGGAAAACCTACGACCAGCAGGACACTTAAACAGAGTAGCAAGATTCGTTTCATCGTGTCTCTCCTTCACTCAATCATTCATTTTACAAATAGTGTAGCACAAAAGAAGCACCCGACAGTAGAACCTGTCAGATGCTTCCACGCTTTACGAACGGATCGATTGACGCTGTTTAATCTTTTGTAAAAAATACTGATGTAAGCGATCGTCCTCTGTCAATTCAGGATGAAACGAGCACGCGAGGTGAAGTGATGTCTCGACAGCGACGATCTGGTCTTCAACCTTCGCGATCACTCGTGTTCCTTCTCCGACAGATAGAATCAATGGCGCTCGAATGAAGACTGCCTCAATCGACTCCTCAATTCCTTCAACCGGTAGCAATCCTTCAAATGAATCGATTTGTCGACCGAAAGCATTCCGACGGACCGTCATCGAAATCGCGTTGAGATGACTCTGACCTGCTTCGACAGCGGTTGCGAGTAGAATCATTCCGGCACATGTTCCGAACATCGGTAACGTCGTCGCTTTTTCCCGAAGCGGTTCCAGCAAGGCATAACGCTCAATCAATCGACGCATCGCGGTCGATTCGCCGCCGGGTAAGACGAGTCCATCCAGTCTCTCGAGATCACTCGCATGTTTGACGAGAACGACCTCTACACCAAGACCTTCAAGTTGCTGTTGATGTTCGCGGACAGCACCTTGAACATCAAGAATACCGATTACCATCCGCGTGTCGCCATCCGTTCTTCAAACGGCATCGACGTGACATCGATTCCCTTCATTGCTGTTCCGAGCCCTTTGGATAAAGAGGCAATCCGTCCAAAATCATCTTTATACGTAACCGCTTCAACAATCGCGCGAGCCACACGTTCTGGGTGTTCTGATTTAAAGATCCCCGATCCGACGAAGACACCATCTGCCCCTAAATGCATCATGAGAGCGGCATCAGCTGGTGTCGCAACTCCTCCGGCTGCAAAATTGACGACTGGTAGACGTCCCTGTGTCCGAATATCTCGTAATACTTCGTACGGAGCACCCCACTCTTTCGCAAATGTCATCAATTCATCTGGACTGACATGCAAAATCTGATTCAATTGCGCTTGAATTTGTCGCATATGGCGAACGGCTTCGACGACGTTCCCAGTTCCAGGCTCGCCTTTCGTCCGAATCATCGCCGCTCCTTCGGCAATCCGGCGAGCGGCTTCCCCAAGATCACGTGCGCCACAGACGAACGGTACGGTGAACTCCGACTTCAGTAAATGATATTGCTCGTCTGCCGGAGTCAGTACCTCGCTCTCATCGATGAAATCGACCCCCATAGATTCAAGGACACGCGCTTCGACAATATGACCAATTCGGCATTTTGCCATGACGGGGATCGAGACTGCCCCAAGTACTTCTTCCGTGATCAACGGATCTGCCATCCGTGCCACACCTCCGTCACGACGAATATCCGACGGGACACGTTCGAGTGCCATGACTGCAACAGCTCCTGCTGCTTCCGCAATCTTTGCTTGTTCCGCATTGACGACATCCATGATGACGCCACCCTTTTGCATTTCAGCCATTCCACGTTTGACACGATCCGTTCCTTGTTGACGTTCCATATCCATTCCCCCTTGGTTGACTTTCACCCCTTTAGTATACGGAACGTTGACACTTTTAAAAGTATCAGTTTATGATGATTTCAACAGGTCAGTTTATTATGAAGGAGTCATACGAGATGGACATGCTATCATTTCAACTTACACGCGATCAAGAGAAACCTCTTTATGAACAACTTTATCAACAGATCCGAAACGAAATCATCGCCGGACGTTTAGCGTACGGCACAAAATTGCCTTCTAAACGAAAGCTCGGTCAATTCTTGAACTTAAGTCAAACGACGATTGAGCTTGCTTATCAACAACTTGTCGCAGAAGGTTATGTCGAATCCATCTCGCGTAAAGGGTATTTCGTTCTTGCTTATGAGGAACTTGCTTACGTCAAAACCTCACCCGTCATCGAACCGCGTGTGACTAAAGAAAAACCAGTCATCACGTATGACTTTCATCCAAGTAAGATTGAAGGGATCTCTTTCCCGTTCACCCGTTGGCGAAAGTATGCCAAAGACATCATAGATACCGATCACCATCCACTCGTCTCGCTCGGTCATCCGCAAGGCGATCTAACGTTGCGCGAAGAGATTGCGACTTATCTCTATCACTCACGTGGTGTCGTCTGTTCTCCGGAACAGATCGTCGTCGGTTCAGGTATCGAGCAACTGTTGCCCATCGTTCTTTTCTTACTAGGACGAAACGTCACGTACGGCATCGAAGATCCCGGTTATCATACGACACGCCTCTTGCTTGAAAATCATGAACGAATGATTGAACCGATTCGTGTCGATGCGAATGGATTACGCATCGATCAACTGCAGGAATCAAATGTTGATGTCATGTATGTCACACCGGCACATCAGTTTCCGTCCGGTAGCATCCTGTCCGTCAATCGAAGACACCAGTTGTTGAACTGGGCGGCGATGGATCCGACCCGTTTTATCATCGAAGACGACTACGATAGCGAATTCCGCTATAGCGGTAAATCGATCCCGTCTTTGCACAACATGGACAGCAATCGTGTCATTTATATGAGTACCTTCTCAAAATCGCTCATGCCTTCACTACGGATTGGTTACATGGTCTTACCGGAAGTCTTACGCGCACAGTATCAAGCCGAATTATCCCATTATACTTGTAGTGTCTCACGCTTTGATCAAACGATCTTGACACGTTTCATGAAAGAGGGCGACTTTGAACGACATCTCAATCGGATGCGTAAAGTCTATCGTCGTAAACTAGATGTGCTAATCCAATCGCTTCGCCGGATCCCTGCCTTACGGTTGACTGGCGAAAGTGCTGGACTCCATGTTGTCGTTTCCGTAGCGAACGGAATGACGGAGCAAGAGCTAGTAAAGCGGGCACAACAACAAGGCATCCAAGTATACGGTCTCTCTCAATACGCCCAGTTACCGCTTCTCTCCAATACGCCTCAAATCGTTCTTGGATTTGCGAGTCTCTCTGAGCATGAGTTGACGGAAGGATTACAATTATTGATAGACGCATGGAATCTGCATAGATCATCATAAAAAAAGCCTCACCTTTCTGCTAGAGAAAGACGAGGCTTTTGTTTATTGACGTGTGTAGTTAGAGGCTTCTTTGGTAATTTGAATATCGTGCGGATGGCTTTCTTGCAAACCAGCGCCCGTCATACGGATGAACTGTGTCTCTTCACGCAATTCTTCTAACGTCGCAGCACCACAGTATCCCATACCTGAACGAATACCACCGACGAGTTGGTACACTGAGTCACCGAGTTTACCACGGTAAGCGACCCTTCCTTCGATTCCTTCTGGAACGAACTTCTTGTCTGCTTCTTGGAAGTAACGGTCTTGGCTACCGCGTTTCATCGATGCTTCAGAACCCATACCACGGTACGTCTTGAATTGACGTCCTTGATAGATTTCCATCTCACCTGGGCTCTCTTCTACTCCTGCAAGCAAGCTTCCGAGCATGACAGCGTGACCACCAGCAGCAAGTGCTTTCACGATATCTCCAGAGTACTTAATGCCACCGTCAGCGATAATCGAAACGCCGTGTTTACGTGCTTCTGTCGCACAATCGAAGACGGCTGTGATCTGTGGTACACCGACGCCTGCAACAACACGTGTCGTACAAATCGAACCAGGTCCGATACCGACTTTAATGACAGATGCGCCGGCTTCAATCAAATCGCGTGTTGCTTCTGCAGTCGCAACGTTGCCCGCAATGATTGGTAAGGTTGGATATTCTTCACGTAATTCACGTACCTTGACGAGAACACCTTCTGAGTGACCGTGAGCTGTATCGACGACGAGTGCATCAACACCTGCATCGACCAGGAACTTCGCACGTGTTGAAGCGTCTTTCGTCACACCGACAGCTGCTGCGACAAGTAAACGACCAAATTGATCTTTCGCAGCATGTGGATACTGTTCGACTTTTTCGATATCTTTTGTCGTGATTAATCCTTTTAACACACCGTTCTCATCAACGAGTGGTAACTTTTCGATGCGATGCTTGTGGAGAATCTGTTCTGCTTCTGCGAGGGACGTACCAACTTTTGCTGTCACGAGTTCTTCTGTTGTCATTACTGTTTCAATGACAGTCGAATAATCCTTAACGAAACGAAGATCACGGTTCGTCAAAATTCCTACTAATTTACGCTCTGTTTCGTTGTTAACAATCGGAACACCTGAGATGCGGTACTTACTCATCAAATACTCAGCATCGTAGACTTGACGCTCTGGCGTTAAATAGAACGGATTCGTGATGACACCATTTTCAGAACGTTTGACGCGATCGACATGTTCTGCTTGCTCTTCCATTGACATGTTCTTATGAATGACACCAAGACCACCTTGGCGTGCCATTGCGATTGCCATCGGAGCTTCTGTGACTGTATCCATCCCAGCACTGATCAACGGAATATTAAGTGTGATCCCTTCACATAGCGTGACAGATAAATCAACGTCGCGCGGTAAGACACTCGAACGACGGGGTACGAGTAAGACGTCATCAAACGTCAAACCCTCTTTAGCAAATTTGTTCTCCCACATGTTATCCACTCGCTTTCTCTTTTATAAAAGAATATTGATGTTATGGTAACAAGCAGAGGGTGTCATGTCAATGACTCGACCAATAATCAGAACAGTCTGAAGTTTCACATAACACAAAAAGACCGACCTG
>NZ_DLMP01000005.1:0-76605 GCF_002479335.1 Exiguobacterium sp. UBA7533
TCAACGGACGAGCCAACGACAGACGAACCAACGACGGATGAACCGTCAACAGATACACCGAATTCAAATGATGGTGCGAATGCACAAAACAATTCGAACGGTTCAACGGAACGAAACAACTCGAATGATAATGGAAATAATGGTCGTGGAAACGACGCTACGAATTCTACAACACCATAAGCACGACTTGTAAAGAAAGACAAGACCAAAGACGAGTAGATCGTTCTTTGGTCTTGCTTCTTTTTTTGTATAATGAAAAGTGGAAGGAAGTGAAGGCATGCAAGCGAAACAAACGCTCGTTGCATTTCTTGAAGAATTGAAACAGGACCGTTCATTCATGGAGCGGATTACGTATATGAAAACGATGGAAGCGACAGCGGGACGCTATGTCGATTTTCCAGAACAGTTACCGGAACGCTTGCGCCAAGCCCTCCGGACACGTGGCATCACTCAGTTATACTGTCACCAAGGATTGGCGTATGAACGCGTACAAGCAGGCGAGTCGACGGTCATCGTCACACCAACCGCCTCGGGAAAGACCTATTGTTTTAATTTACCGGTCTTATCACACTTGCTCGAACATCCAAATGCACGAGCGTTGTATCTGTACCCGACAAAAGCGCTGGCACAAGATCAAAATAGTGAATTACTCGAACTGATCGATCAATTAGAGGCTCCAATCCGTTGTTTCACATATGACGGAGATACGTCACCGACGATTCGAACAAAAGTACGAAAAGCCGGGAACATCGTCATTACGAATCCAGATATGCTACATTCCGGAATCTTACCACATCATACAAAATGGATCGAACTATTTGAGAACTTAAAATATATCGTCATCGATGAGCTTCATACGTATCGCGGTGTCTTTGGCAGTCATGTCGCGAATGTCATTCGTCGCTTACGACGGATTTGTCGGTATTATGGCAGTAATCCCGTCTTCATCATGACAAGTGCAACGATTGCAAATCCAAAGGAACTAGCCGAACGATTAACGGAGAAAACAGTCGGACTAATTGATGAGAATGGTGCGCCGACAGGACGTAAACATTTTCTCGTCTATCAACCACCGATCGTCAACGCACAACTCGGTATTCGACGCTCGGCGACACTTGAGACAAAACAATTAGCGATGCGCTTCATCAAGAACAAGTTTCAGACAATCGTCTTTGCACGGTCTCGCGTCCGCGTCGAAGTCTTACTGACGTATCTGAGAAGTATCTATCCGCACGAGCTTGGTCCTCGATCCATCGAAGGGTATCGGGGTGGTTATTTACCAAGTGAACGTCGCGATATCGAACGACGGTTACGCCAAGGAGAAATCACAGGTATCGTCTCGACAAATGCTCTTGAACTCGGTGTCGACATCGGTCAACTGCAAGTGTGTATCATGAACGGCTATCCGGGTACGATTGCTTCACTTTGGCAACAAGCAGGACGAGCGGGGCGTCGGCAAGATGATGCACTAATCATTCTTGTCGCCTCATCTGGTATGCTCGATCAATATGTTGCAGAACGACCAGAGTTATTCTTGAATCAATCCCCGGAAGCAGCGCGACTTGATCCAGATAATTTGATCATTGCCGTCGATCACGTCAAATGTGCGGCGTTTGAACTGCCTTTTACGAAAGGCGAATCATTTGGAACGCTTGAGACGGAAGACATCCTCGAGTACTTAGTCGAAGAGCGTGTCCTGCACGAGCGAGGCGATCGTTTTTATTGGATGAATGACGCGTTTCCAGCACACGGGATATCGCTACGGTCCAGTGATCAAGAGAATGTCATCATCGTCGATCAGACCGAGGTACCGAATCGAGTCATCGGCGAGATGGATACCTTTAGTGCAATGACGTTGTTACATGACGAGGCCATTTATTTGCATGGGGCCGATCAATACCAAGTCGAGTACTTGGATTTTGAGGAGAAAAAAGCATTCGTCCGTGCAGTAGACGTTGATTATTATACAGATGCTAATTTTTCAGTCGACCTTTCCGTTCTCGAAGAAGATGAACAGTATGCAGAGGGAGAATACAGTGTTGCGCGTGGAGATGTCAGTGTTCGGGGGATGGCGACGATGTTCAAGAAGATCAAGTTCGGAACACATGAGAACATCGGGTCTGGTCCGATTCACTTACCAGAACGAGAGATTCATACGACAGGTGTCTGGTTCACCTTACCCGATCATGCACGCTCCTCGACGGAGCTTGAACAAGTGTTGGAAGGTGTCGCGAATAGTTTACGACGTGTTGCTCCGCTTTATTTGATGTGTGACGCTAGTGATGTCTTCGTCGTGCCGCAAGTCAAGGCGACACACACGCAGAAACCGACCGTCTATCTATATGATCGTTATCCTGGAGGCGTTGGTCTCGCGGAATCAATCTACAAACAACGCAGTGTCATGCTACGCGCAGCGCGTGATTCGATTGTCACATGTCCTTGCCAGGACGGTTGTCCTGCTTGTATCGGCATGGTCGGCGTAGCAGACGAGAAAGAACGAACGATTCAGTTGTTAGCAGAAATGGAGAAGGAATTATCATGAAAAATCGTCTTAGACGAATGCTGAAATCTACATCAGACGTCTCATCGGAGAATATAGAGCCTTCTGTCCTCGAAGTAGAAACGCTAAAGCCAACAAGCGGATGGACTGAAGAGCAACAAGCCTGGATTGATCGTGGGGCGGATATCTTAACATTCGAACAAGAGTGGATTGTCAGGGTCGACAAACGCTATGCTTTGACGGACCGGCATGGAGACCGGAGTTTTGCCGAAGTGTATGAGTCTTTACAGCTTCCTCATCCACCACTTGCGCTGGATGTCCCACTTGAGCAGGTCATCTTCTTTGATACGGAGACGACAGGATTGCGGGGAGCCGGAACGACGATTTTTTTACTCGGGTTTGCGCGCTTTGAGCAGGGAGGATTGTTGATGCGACAATATTTCTTACCGCATCCGCACTTTGAGGCTGCCTTTTACCATCACTTCCTGCATGATATCGGGGATGATGTCCGATTCGTGACCTATAATGGAAAAAGCTTTGATTGGCCGCAAATCAAGACACGACACGTTTTCGTTCGGGAACGTGTTCCACGATTACCGAAAGTCGGTCATCTTGATTTACTCCATGTTGCGCGGCGCATTTTTAAAGGAATGTATGACTCGTATCGATTGACAGCGATGGAAGAGCGGATTGGATTCGAGCGGGAAGGTGACCTACCTGGTTTTTTGGCACCAATGCATTATTTCCAATATGTCGAACATCAGCAACCGGAAATCATGACGGGCGTCTTACAACATCATCTAGATGACTGTTTAACGCTCGTTGGACTGTATGATGCGTGTAACCGTCTTGTCACGCATCGGGCGGAAGCACCTTCTCCTATTCAAGAGAACATCGCGATTTGGTTAGCGGATCTTGGAATCCATGAAGGATCCCATGCTCATTTTCAGCAGGTTAAAGAATTATCAGCAGAAGGATGGCTACGCCAAGGGTATTTGCATAAAAAAATGAAGAACCATGAACAAGCCAGAGACTGCTTTTTAAAAAGCGATAGTTACTTGGGGTATCTCGAACTTGCGAAGTGGGCAGAGCACATTGCAAAAAATCCCGTGCTTGCTTATGATTATACGGAACGAGCACGACAACACGTCGAACGGCATCATTGGTTAATCACTAAAAAAGAACGAATATTAGCTGAACTGGATCATCGAGAACGTCGGTTAAAAAGGAAGTGTAACTCGTGAAAGTAGTCGCCATCACAGGATACAAACCAAATGAACTAGGCATCTTTGATCAAAAACACCCGGGTATCCGGGTCTTAAAGGCAGCATACCGAGAGCGGATGATTCGCTTGATTGAAGACCGTGGAACAGAGTGGTTCATTACGAATGCCTCGCCTGGATGCGAAATCTGGGCATGCGAGGTCGTTCTTGAATTAAAAGAAGAGTATCCAGATATTCATCTTGGTATCCTCTTGCCGTTTTTAGAACAGGAAGCGCGCTGGAAAGAACCAGTCCAAGCACAGTATCTTTCGATTCTTGAACAAGCTGACTTTGTCGAAGCAATCAGTCAGAAACCGTATACGGATCCATCGCAGTTGCGTAATAAAACTGAATTCATGATCCAAAAAAGCCAAGGATTGTTGTCGGTTTTTGATGAAGAGCATGGAGGATCAGCGAAATTTTTAGTAGAGCGTGCTAGAATGGAAATGGAACAATCCGATTATCAGTTATTTTTGATTACACAAGATGATTTATCTTGGCTCGAACAAGAATTACAATACAATGATCAGTGGGAGTGAAGAGGATGTATAAGCCATTGTTGACAGCGGACGATATTTACAAAAAGGAATTCAAGACCGGCCTCCGTGGCTATGTCATCGAGGATGTCGATGGATACTTGGATCAAATCATTAAAGACTATGAAGGATTCGAACGTGAAATCGAGCGTCTGAAGAAAGAGAATGAGGCGTTGAAACAAGCACCTGCTCAACCAGAAAAACGGGAAGAGCGTCGTGTTGAACACGTTGAACCACAAGTGTCGAGTTCATCCAATTATGATATGTTACGTCGTATTTCGAATCTTGAGAAGGCGGTTTTCGGTCGCCCTCATCAAGACTAATGAAAAAAGACATTTCTGCCAATCGTCAGAAATGTCTTTTTTGATTTCCTTCTTTTTGAAAGAATCGTCATGTATACGAAAACGGTGTTAAGATAACTACTAATACATATTACAAAGGATGATGAATCATGTTACAAGTCATGACTGCTTCTGTTCCGGCACCACCACGCCGTCGCTTTTTTGCAAGTAAGCAAGTGAATACGATGACGCATGAAACAGATGCGCTCTGCAATGAAATCCGTCATGTATGTCGTTTTGATTGGATGTTATTTGAACGTATACGTCTAACTGAAACGATTATCATTCCCTTTGCTTTGATTGGTCCAAAAGGGTTGTTTCTTGTGTTGCAAAACGATGCAGTCGTAGAATGGATGACGGAAGAATCCTGTCATGTCAGCGATCCTATGCATGGGAAAAAGGTGTTTTCACCCCATCCGATTAATCAATCGAAACGAATTGTCCAAATGGTTCGAAAAACGCTAAAAAAACAAGGGATCGTCATACCGATTCATGGCATCACACTTTTTCCGAATGCACCACAGATGCGGACGGAACGAATTAAATTTCCGACGGGTCATACATTCAAAGATGTGCGAGCGTTCATTGTTTCAAAGAAATCCTCTCCTGTTCAAGAGCAAGAACGAAAACAAGTCGCGTTTTATCTCGCGCAGCAACAGGAATGAATAAAGGCAGTGAAGCGAACGCTTCACTGCCTTTTATTTAAATTTATCGTCTTGGTCGAGACGCAAGGATGCTCTCGGCTTGATCCAAGTCTTCTTTTAAGACATACACCGCTACGCGATCGTCTAAATCTTTACTGAAGCGTCGGAATAAAAACGAAGTCTTGACGCCGCGTTCGACTCGAATGTCTAGATCAGCTGCCTCAAGTCGAGCAGCATCCTTCAATAAATCTTCTCCTTTTTCACCGAATGCTTCTCCGAGAAGCGACCATCGAAGATTTTCCTTCGCTCGTCTACTGACGATGACAAGAAATGCCACAATCAGAAGAATGATCAAAATCGTTCGAATCAGTTGTATATCCATATCTGCCTTCACCTCATCTTCTATCATACCGAGTTAGCGCGCATAAAGTAAACGTTCAACATAACGGGCGAACGATTTACTTTTTAAACCTTGCTGGCGATACGCGATATAACCGTCAGGGCGAATCAAATATAGTCCGGATTGCTTAATGCCGAAGCGTCGTGCGAGTTCGCCACCTTGATCGACGACGCCATCCTCTTTAAGGGATTGATGGATGGGTACTGTCTCAAATAGATCTGGATAGGTATAGGCGAGTTCCTTAAATGGCTCAAGAAGATCGTCAGTTGCGTTTTTTGGTAAGAACAACAGTAATAAGAAATTTCGATCCGCGCGACGTAACAAGAGTTCATTTTTTTTCGTCCGCGGATGTACGACTTCACTGTAGGGCATCGGTTCACCCGGCTTAGGTGTCAATGGACTGAAGTGTCCTTGCGTGACAAAGGTCAGGCTTGCTGGGTAGTGACTGTTGAGTTGAGCAATTCGATTTGTCACGAAATGATGTAAGGGTGCGATCTTGAGACTATTTCGAATGACTTTTTCTTGTAGAGGCAACAAAAACGGAATGTTGATCTGCAAGAGTTCGGTTGCTAAATTCGTTGATCGTAAGATACCTTGTGCCGCTTCGCGGCGTTCGACACTGTAAGAATCAAGCAACGGAAAACTCGCTTTGAACTGATGCACACACCAAAGTTTCCAAGCAAGGTTCATCGCATCAGCAATCCCTGTATTCATTCCTTGACCACCGACAGGGGAATTGATGTGTGCCGCATCCCCAATCAAATAAATTCGATGGTGACCAAATTTCTCGATAATTCGATTATGGACACGGAACATGGAGTACCAATGGACTTTTTTTAGCTCGAACGGTACTTTGGCTCGATTTTGTAAAAAATCATCAATCGCTTTATGATCAGTCGGAACAGGTCCGCTCGTTAGGTTGCCCGTAATGCGGAATAAATTCGACTGAAGTGGGAAAGACTCAATGACCCCATGATCAGAGAAGAAAATGTGGACCTCTTCGGAAGAGAGCGGCCAGTCGACTTCGATATCGGCCAATGCCCACGACTCTTTGAACGATTTTCCGCTAAATGGAAGTCCAAGTTCTCGACGAACAAAGCTATTCGCGCCATCAGCTCCGATGATAAAGGAAGCATCTACCGTCTCTGTCTCTCCTTTATGTTGTAAGGTAGCAGTAACGAACGTTGGGAATTGAGCGAATCCTGTTAATTCCGTCTCTCGTTCAACGGTATGTCCGTAAGTGGCGAGTCGTGCTTCGAGAATCCGTTCCGTCTCACTTTGAGGCAAGAGCGTAACAAACGGAAAAGGTGTATTTAAATCAGTAAAATCAAGCTTTGCCTGCCATGCACCATTAACATAGAGGTTTCCTTGATTGATTTTAATCGCATTTTCCATTAAATCTTCTGCCACGCCAAGTCTTGCGAACAATTCAAGGGAACGTGCTTGAATGCCGATGGCTTTGGAGACGACAGATGGTCCACTTGCACGTTCGACGATGCGGAAGGATAATCCATAGCGCGAGAGTGCGAGTGCGAGTGTTAAACCGGTTGGTCCGGCACCAATAATGAGGACATCTAATTTTTTATTCACGGATAACCCCCCTTAATTTACATCTTAGCCAAAACTCGTTACCATTAAACTATTGATGACACGCTCGACGTGTGAAAGGATGAAACTTGTGAACGAACAACTTTTTACGACAGAACGATTGATTGCGAATTTTAAGGAATATATCCGTCAGAATGAGGCACATCTGACGAAACGACATGCGTTAAACGCCTATTACAAGACGGTAGCAGGATCGATTTTATCGGACCGGATTGCTAAGAATGCGGATCTCATCGTCCGTATGCGCCACCTGGAAGAGGCGTACCAACACGTTGCACAAGAAGGGCGATGAAACAGGTGAACTTAGCCGATATCCGAAAGCATTACGTAGATTCTGAAGAACGTTTACCTCGTCATGCGGCAGCTGTACTCGTTCCATTAGTCGAGCAAGATGGCGAAGTCTATTTGTTATTTCAAGTGAGAGCTAAGACACTACGTTCGCAACCAGGTGAAATCGCTTTTCCAGGTGGTCGGATCGATGATGGTGAATTACCGAAAGCAGCAGCTGTCCGTGAAACGATCGAAGAATTAAATGTCAGTGCTTCTGAGATTGAAGTGATTGGAACGCTTGAACCACTCGTGACACCGAACCGGTCGATCATTTACCCGTATCTTGGTATTCTTCATGCGACGGACTTTAATCCTTCGCCGGCCGAAGTCGATCATGTGTTTCTCGTGTCATTAACGGAATTGATGACTTCGAAGCCGATTAAAGGAGATATGGAGTGGCGGATCCGCCCCGGTAAGGAAGTGCCAACCGAACGCATGGCGAATCGAGAAGCCTATCTGGATCGTACGTATACAGTCACGGAGCACTTTTATGAGCACGGGGATTATCTGATTTGGGGATTAACCGCTAAAATCTTGCGCCAGTTCTTAGCTCAATTGACGCGTGACTAGCTTTTTCGGTCGTTATTTTATATGATTAACTGTAATTGAACGTGTCAGGAGATGAGTCAAATGGAAGAAACAGAAGAGTTATTCGATTATATCGTTGGCGATATGGTAAAAACGAAAGAAGGCTGGGTAGCGGAAGTAACGGCAGTATTGACAAATACGGTCGTTGGTGATGTATCCCACACGAAAAACTTTGAGGCACTCGGATTAGAGTTTGAAAAACAAGTCTTATTAAAGTCAGAGATTGAATTGTTAGAACGTAAAACAAAGTAACACATGAAAGCACACCACATGTTGGTGTGTTTTTTTATGTTCATCCAGTGAACTGAATAATAATGAAATCCTACATTCTTTTGATTTTTGAAGAATTGGACAAAATGACTGAAAACATCGAAAAGATACATTTATTACAAAAAAGTAACAAAGATTAATTCGTAACAGAACGGTTACAAAATATAAAAACGTTGATATACAACGATTGAGAGCGTTTTTTGTAAGCGTGTAACCATTTCGTTACTTTTTAACAGATATATTTCAATTCATGGTGTTCGCTTTTCAAACTATTTGTCACCGTGATACGTTGTGCGGGTCGTAAAACGGCGAGAAAGGTTGGCATCAACATGAAACGAACATCATTCCTTTTATCCCTTTGTTTAGCGGGATTCATATTTATTCTTTTGCCGCATCATGAAGCTTCAGCGGCACAAATCGGGATCGGTACGGAGAAAACGATCGTACAAAATCCATTAGAGATGAAGCGTCAAGCTGCTCAAGAGAAGCGTGAACAAGCAGAGGCGAAAAAACAAGCGCGTCTAAAAGCCTTGGCTAAGCAAAAAGCAGACGCAGAGCAAAAAGCAAAAGCAGCACAAGAAGCCAAAAAGGAAACACGACAGGTAAAGAAACAAAGTCGAACACAAGCAAACGCTAACCGTTCCACAAAGCGTATGGAAACGTTTGAGACGACAGCATATACGACGAATCCAGAAAACAATGGAAGCCGTTTGTATAATGGTCGTGCCTTAACAGCATCGGGTTATGACGTCACGAATACGATTACATACGAAGGACGTCGCATCGTTGCTGTCGATCCATCGGTCGTACCGCTTGGAACTAAGGTACATGTAGAAGGTTTCGGCGACGCAATTGCGCTCGATACAGGTGGTGCGATTCGCGGGAAAATCATGGATCTTCTTGTCGGTTCAAAACAAGAAGCTTTAGAATGGGGTCGCCGTAAAGTCACGGTGACGTTCGAATAAATGAATATCGAGACTAGACGATGGGTAAACTCCATCGTCTTTTTTTGTGTTAGTAAAGATGAATCAGTATTCGGTTGTAAAACAAATTGTTTAGGAAACGAGAGATCAATTGGTCAAAATAGGTTTTAGAATACGAGAGAAAGGGGAATTTTACAAAGATAATAAACATGGGGAAACGAGGGATGAGGAGTGATTGAGTTCAAAGATGTCGGCAAAACGTATGCGGATGGAACAAAAGCGGTGCAACACGTTAACTTCACCGTTGATCAGGGTGAGATTTTTTGTTTGATTGGTCCATCGGGTTGCGGAAAAACAACAACGATGAAGATGGTCAATCGATTGATCGATCACACAGAGGGTCAAATTTGGATCGACGGTGAGCCGATCATGTCAATCAACGAACATGAATTGCGGCGGCGAATCGGTTACGTCTTACAACAGATTGCCCTCTTTCCACATATGACGATCGAAGAAAATGTCAGTGTCGTGCCAGAATTATTAAAGTGGGACAAAGAAAAGGTGGCGCGTCGAGTCGATGAATTATTCCGTCTGACAGGTTTAAACACATCGCTTAAGAAGAAATATCCGAGTGAACTTTCGGGGGGGCAACAACAACGTGTCGGTGTCATGCGTGCGCTCGCAGCAGAGCAAGACGTCATCTTGATGGATGAACCTTTCTCCGCCCTTGATCCAATTTCACGTGAACAATTACAAAATGATTTGTTGCATCTAAACGAAGAGCTTGGAAAAACAATTTTATTCGTTACGCACGATATGAACGAGGCATTAAAACTGGGTAGTCGCATTTGTCTGATGAACGCTGGGGAGATTGCTTTCATCGGAACAAAGGAAGAAGTACTAGCGAGTAATGATCCATTTGTTCAAGAGTTCATGCGTCAAGTCAGGGGGAAAGTCGAATGAACGGCTTGATTGAAACGTATCAAGATCGGAAAAGTGAATTGCTTCAAGCGTTAATTGAGCATATTCAACTATCGGTCATTTCGTTACTTATCGCATGTATCATCGCCATTCCGCTTGGGATCTACTTATCACGGAATAAACGTCTGAGTGAGTGGTCGATTGGTGTGACTTCCGTCATTCAAACGATTCCATCATTAGCGCTACTTGGTCTGATGATTCCACTTGTCGGAATTGGTACAGTCCCGTCTATCATTGCACTTGTTCTCTATTCTTTATTACCAATCGTTCGAAACACATATACAGGTCTCGCCGAAGTCGATCCTTCAATCAAAGAGGCGGCACGCGCATGTGGGATGACCCCGATGCAAAGTCTATGGAAAGTCGAACTTCCGTTAGCTTTGCCTGTCATGATGGCCGGAATTCGAACGGCGATGGTATTGATCATTGGTACGGCAACGATTGCCGCTTTGATCGGTGCTGGTGGACTAGGGTCGATCATTCTCCTTGGAATTGACCGTAATGATAACTATCTCCTTTTGCTTGGTGCGATTCCTGCAGCTCTCCTTGCTCTTCTATTTGACGGTTTACTACGCCAAACGGAAGTCGCAACTCGTAAGCGGCAGACGGCACGTCTCGTGACGGCAGTCGTCTTAATGGTCGCAATCGTCATCGCACCTTTCGCATTCGGCCGTAGCGAACGACCAGATCTCGTCGTTGCCGGAAAACTGGGCGTGGAACCGGAAATCTTAATGAATATGTATAAAATCGTCATCGAAGATGAGACGGATTTAAAGGTTCAAGTCAAACCAAACTTCGGGAAGACGACATTCGTTTATAAAGCACTCGAGTCAGGAGACATTGATGCTTATCCAGAATTCACAGGAACGGTGCTCGCTAGTTTGACGAATGAAAAACCAAAATCAAACGATGCAAAAGAAGTATACGAACAGGCGAAAACCGGTCTAAAAAAACAAGATTTGACCTTATTGCCACCAATGAACTATAACAACACCTATGCTGTAGCCGTTCCGAAGAAATTAGCGGAACGCTACGATTTAAAGACGATTTCTGATTTAAAACAGGTCGCGAATCAACTGACGGCTGGATTTACATTAGAATTCAAGGATCGCCAAGATGGTTATAAAGGAATCCAAGATAAATATGATGTCAATTTCAATAAGGTCGTCACGATGGAACCGAAATTGCGTTATAAAGCGATTGAATCTGGTGAAATCGATGTCATTGATGCGTACTCGACCGATCCAGAGATTGCGAAATACGACATGCTTGTTCTAAAAGACGATCAGCAATTATTCCCACCGTACGAAGGAGCACCTTTACTTCGTCAAGAGACAATCGATGAGTATCCAGAGGTAAAACAAGCGCTTGAGCAATTATCGGGTAAGATTTCCGATGAAGAGATGTCGAAAATGAACGAAGCTGTCGCGTATGGTGGAAAAACTGCAAATGCGGTCGCCCGCGATTACTTGAAGAAGGAAGGCATCATCCAATGAAACTATTACTGATCAGTAACCCGACAGCCGGTACGAATGGTACAGGATTACTTGGAGAAGTCATCGAACCGTTAAGTACGTTGTTCGACGAGATCGTCATTCGAAATACAAAACAAGCAGGAGATGCTATGCATTTTGCGGAAGAATCATCCGCGTTTGACGCTGTCGTCGTCATTGGTGGAGATGGGACGGTCTTTGAGACGATCAATGGTGTAGCGAAATTAGAAAATCGCCCGATACTTGGCATTATTCCTGGAGGTACGTGTAATGATTTCGCACGAACACTTGGCTTACCGATGGCGCCACGGCTTGCAGCAGAAGCAATTGCTATGCAACATGTCGTTCAAGTCGACCTCGGGCAAGTCGGAGATAGCTATTTCTTGAACTTTCTCGGTGTCGGTCTCGTCGCCGAAGCATCGATTGGGATCGATACAGAAGAAAAAGCGCGTCTTGGGAAGATGGGGTATTATTTATCGACGATTCGCTCGAGTCTAGAAGCAAAACCATTCGAATATGAATTAATTTTAGATGAAGGTCGTCATATGACAGGTGAAGCAGTATTGATTCTGGCAGCAAATGGAGAATCACTGGGTGGAATCGAGACGAATTTGTCGGATGGAGCTTATAATGATGGAAAACTAGATTTGGTAATTGTTGATGAGGTAAATCTGACGACAATCCGGGACGTCATCCTTCAAAAAATTGGTCTCGCCAATGATCCATCTTTTACCCATATCTTGACGAGCGGATTTCAATTAAAGACAAAAGAAGCAAAAGTCATTGATACAGATGGTGAAAAAGCTATCCATACGCCAATTACCGTCAAAGTGTTACCGGAATATCTTCGAATGTATGGTGGCACTGATTAATACAAATTGAGTCGAGAGAAGGTCGAGATAATATTCGACCTTCTTTTTTATTTTCATGCAATGCGTATATGCGGTTATGCTTTGACGCTTTAAAGAAAATATTTGATAAAGGATGACTTTCATGATTTCTTTCTGTACAATGAAAAAGTATTTTGAAAAGGAGGTGGAGCACCATGAAAGGAAACGCATGGGCTTCAAAAGTTGGATTTATTTTAGCAGCAGCGGGATCCGCCATTGGTCTGGGGGCCATTTGGAAATTCCCGTATACGACTGGAACAAACGGAGGGGGCGCCTTTTTACTTTTATTCCTCGTGTTTACCTTGCTACTTGGATTGCCTGTCTTGATTGCTGAGTTTTTAATCGGTCGAACGAGTGGGAAAACGGCACTTCAAGCGTTCTCGGCACTTGGTCATAAGAAGTTCACGTTCATTGGTGTCCTGGGTGTCATCGCCTGTTTCTTGTTGCTCTCTTTCTACAGCGTCATCGGAGGCTGGGTCTTAATTTATACCATTCTTGGTTTTACAGGTCGGTTAACGACAATGGATAGTGGAGCACTCGGTGAATTGTTCGGAACGATTTCAGCCTCACCGCTTTATGTCATCTCGGGGCAATTGATTTTTCTCGCTCTGACATGTTGGATCGTTTTACGTGGTGTTCAATCTGGTATTGAAAAAATGAGTAAGATCATGATGCCATTATTATTCGTGTGTTTCATCATTCTTGTCTTACGATCGTTAACGCTTGATGGTGCGATGGAAGGCGTCAAGTTTTTCGTTCAGCCTGATTTCTCGGTGCTCAACCGAACTTCTGTCCTGAGTGCCCTTGGGCAAGCGTTCTTTTCCTTATCGCTCGGTGTATCAGCGATGCTGACGTATGCATCCTATATGAAGGAACGTGGAGAAATTAACCGTTCGGCAGCATGGATTGTTGCGATGAATGTAGCCGTCTCATTATTAGCAGGATTTGCGATTTTCCCAGCCGTTTTTGCTTCAGGTCTTGACCCGGCAGAAGGTCCAGCGTTACTCTTTATCGTCTTGCCGACCGTCTTCAGCCAAATTCAATTTGGTTCGTTGTTCTTGATACTATTCTTCTTGTTGTTCGCTTTCGCGTCGATCACTTCATCGATTGCGATGCTTGAGGTCGTCGTTGCTTCCTTGACGGATCGAAAAGAAAACGCGACGATGCGCGATAAAAAGCGGACGACTTGGCTTGCGACATTCGCAATCGCCATCGTCGGGATTCCATCTGCACTCTCGTTTGGAATTCTAGGTGATGCACAATTCATGGGGAAAACATTCTTTGACAGTGTTGATTTCCTCGTCTCAAACATTCTGATGCCGATTGGTGCATTATTGATTTCAATTTTTGCCGGTTACAAACTCGACCGAACTCTTATCGAGCAGGAGCTAGTAACAAGTCCATTCATGAAAAAAATCGTTCCTGTGTGGCGGGTAAGCGTATGCTACTTGAGTCCGATTGCGATTTTGATTATTCTCATCTGGCCAATTTTTGGATGATATATAAATAAAACTCTCGGAAGGTAGTCGACAACGTATGTTGACTACCTTCTTTATCGTAAGAGTTGATATAAAAAAAGGCGAACAGTTCGTTCTTCGGTCTGATGTCATTACTGCAAAAGTATGTTGAAATATAAATATACGAGGCGTAACATTTCGGGAAAACGGGAAACTTTTTGTTAAACGTTACGTAATGTTAAAATAAAGACATGTAGACCTGATAAAAGAATCAGCAAGAAGGAAGAGGGGATGATATGAAGTCTTCATGGTGGATATTTGGCTCCATCGGTATGATGTTCGTATTTTTACAATTGGCTGATACGTTCAACTTTTCGGGAATCTTCATCGCACTTGGGTTATGGTTCATTTGGAGTGGTTACCGGACTAAACCAGGACGACGATATCGGACTGAACGAAAATCGACCGAAATCAAGCGGAAAAATGTCAAAAAGAAACTACTACTCGATGACGAAGATGAGTTTGTGGGCAGTGTCATCTTAAAACCCGAGCGGGCGACGCGACGCTTTGAGGAGACGGATGATTTAGAACTTCAAGTCTTGCAACGGACGATTGAGGAAGGATTTGTGAAAATCCAGACGTATGATCAAATTGTTCCCTCCATACGAGATGGTGAAATTAGAAGTGAGATGCGAATGGTTTCACGCGAAGCCCATGTATTGTTCGAAGAGTTATATGAAAGTCCACGAGACGTCAAAAAAGTCCGAGACTTCTTTACATTCTACCTAGATTCCTTATTATCGATTTCAGAAAAATACGCCGATCTGGAACGCCGTGGTGCCCAAGTTCAAGTTGATACAAAAAATCAACTGATTTCGAATTTGAAAATGATTGGTCAAAAATTAAAACAACAACAAACCTTATTGCTCGAAGGGGATACCGTTGATTTAGAACGGGAACTCTTGACGATTGAAAAGGTTCTAGCACAAGAGACCGAACAACAAAAACAGGAGGAGAGTTACCGACATGACCCATTCTGATAAAGAAACGTGGCAACAATGGCCTGATGAGCAAGATCAACCAACGATCTCCGATCCGTCGGTCGATCTAAATATAGCGGAGACACCTCCTAAAATGCCGGCACGTCCTGTCGAAGAGATGATTCCTTCGGATGTTCCAGCAGAACAACGACAAAAGATCGAACGTTTGCTGCAAGTAATCGATCTTCAAAAGACGGATGCCGTCATGCAATTTGGAGCACCCGTCCAGCGTGAACTCTCTCAATTCTCCGATCAAGTCTTAAGTGAAGTAAAAATGAAGGACGGCGGGGAGGCAGGAAAACTGCTGAGTGATTTAATGCAACGTGTACGTCAAATGGATCCAGACACACTTCAAGAAAAAAAGAGTTTCTGGTCGAACGTTCCGGTTATTGGGCGAGCAAAGAAAAAAGCAGAAACGTATTTCTTGCAGTATGAGAAAATGAGTGCTTATCTCGAAGAAGTCGTACACAATCTTGATCGATCGAAATTTGGATTGATGAAAGACATCACTTTACTCGACCAAATGTATCAAAAAAATAAACGTTATTTTGAAGAATTGAACGTCTATATTGCGGCTGGCGAGACGAAAATCGCTCATGTGCGTCAGCATGAAATCGAACCGCTACGGACAGAAGTCGAGATATCTCGGGATCAGACGAAGTTACAGGAATTAAATGACTTGATTCAATTGACGGACCGTTTCGAAAAGAAAATCCATGATTTAAAATTATCACGAACGATCAGTTTGCAAATGGCACCGCAAATTCGCGTCATTCAACAAAACAACCAAATTTTAGCGGAAAAAATCGAATCGGCAGTCGTCAATACGATTCCGCTCTGGAAGAACCAAGTCGTCTTATCCTTAAGTTTATCACGTCAAAAAGCAGCACTCGAAATGCAAAAGGATGTCACCAACACGACGAATCAGCTACTTGAGCAAAATTCGAAGTTACTGAAAGAATCGTCGATTGAAATTGCGGAAGAAAACGAAAAAGGAATTGTTTCTGTCGAATCATTAAAAGTGGCACACCAAAACTTGATTGAGACACTTGATGAGACATTACGCATTCAACAAGAAGGAAAACAAAAACGTCGCGACGCTGAGCATGAATTAGAACGAATGGAAAATGAATTGAAACAAAAAGTCATCGAAGTTGCCTCAAAAAGTAGAGAATTACCGAATCGACCATACTAAGGAACACGAATTTTCGTGTTCCTTTCCTTCATGAAAGGAAGGATTTTAAATGAATATAGAAGAGAAGCAATTGAAGTGGGACACAACATGGTTATTATTTGCGCGGATGATGGCAGATCGTCATTCAAAATGCGCCTCAAAATCCGTTGCTTGTGTCATCGTCAAAGACGAAAAGCCGATTTCGATCGGGATAAACGGAACACCCAGTCAGCATGTGAATTGTAATGAAATTTACTTAAAGCAAGAGGGTATTCTCTATACATCAAGATCCGACCATCCGATTACTGAAGAGTCGATTGAACGAAACGGGATTCTCTTTTATCGTTGTGAAAATCAAGAGGAACATCATGAGTGGTCGAAGCAGCATGAGATTCATGCTGAAATCAATGCACTCGGTAAGCTAGCTGCCGATTCGACGAGTGCGCGTCATGCGACAGCATACGTCACACATAGTCCGTGTCATGCGTGTAGTTTAGCGCTCATTGCCTCTAAAATTGATCGTGTCGTCTATTCGACAGGATATGAATATGGGGACGGATTGAACCTGATGCGACAAAGTGGAATCGAAGTCATCCACTTACCACTCGCAAACGAATATTTTCTTGAAAAAATTTAACGGAAAAGGGTTGTAAACGCTTCCATGGCATTGTATGATGAAATCAAGCATTGCCATGGTAATTATTCACTCTTCCATTCGGACTGATTTTCAATCGAAAATCGGTCCACTTTTTTTAGAAAAGAATTGACAAGACTTGAATAGTTTGGCATGATGACAATAGAATATGACGAAGCGGAACGCCGCATTTTCATACAAAACCAATCAAGGAGCTGGAATGCCAGGTCGTTGAATGAAAAATCCTGACTCATACGAGTCAGGATTTTTTTGTTATGGATGAACAAGCATGGTTTCCTTGAGACGCTTAGCACGGATTTTACATTTCGTAGCGACTGCACCCGCGAGGATTGTCATAAACCGTTGACAAAGAATGTCTGGTTGCGACTGATGTAAAAACAGTTGATGCAATAGTCGATTGAAAGCGGCATCAAGTGTAGAAAGATGTCGTTTGATAGCGGTCGGTGACATATGTTGAATTTCTTCTGCTAAATAACCTGCATCACATTGGAAAGCAGAGAGGATCAACAATTCCGTCTGCATATCAGCCAAGGATAGTCCTTCTTCTTTAACACAATGACATGCCTGACGTAACTCATGAAGCAACAACTCTTCCAGTGCATGCGACGTATGCGATTGGTACGGATCATACGATTGAACAGCTTGCCGAATCTGGTCGCGTGTCACGATTTTGGATGGATCCAATTGATCGTGTGTGACGACAGCTTCGCTGTATAAATGAGTAAGTGGTCGAATCATCGTTTCTCCTCCTTTAAGCATAAAAATTGACTTCCACGTTCATCATAATTCATTTAGAAAACGCTTACAATATATGTTTGATAGTAGTCGTGATGAAATCGTCTCTGCTATGATATGGATGAAGAAAAAGGAGTGAGATGAAGTGATACAATTATTCAAGGCGCTTCCAGAAGTGACGATGCCTTCTAATGAAAATGACGCTTTTTCTATCAATCAATCAAATCAACCGATTGGACTTTCGCTAGATACACTTGTTCCTGGTGAGCGAATCGAAGAAGTACTACTCGTTGCCTCGGGTGAAATTCGCACAGGTCAAACCGGACGAGAGTGGTTACAGTTTACATTCAACTCGCCTGCTGGATCTTGTAAAGGAAAACAATGGATCAATCAAGGAACAGCAGAAGAAGCACTCCGTCCATATCTCGAGACACGAATTGTTCGAGTCGAAGCAAAAGTAGAAGAGTATCCGCCGCAATCCGGTAATAAATCATTGACGGTTCAACGCGTCACACCGATTTATGATGCTTCACCTACGCAGTTCTTGCCGCAGCTACCGTCAGAGGAGTCGCTTGAAACGTATCGTGATCAGTTACTTGGATTGATCGATCAACTAGATACGCCTTACCGAGAAATCGCGCTATCGATTCTGAGACAGTACTGGGCGGACTTTTCAACGCGACCGGCTGCCTTATTTCATCACCATGCCTATATCGGTGGATTATTAAAACATACTGCCTGTATGATGACGATTGGTCAAGGAATCTGTGATAGTGAACAACCGTATTTGACATTGCTGAAATGTATCCAAGAAGCAGAGGCCGATCACAAAAATGAACTATTCCAAGCATCTGAACGAGAGATGCGTCAATTTTCTTGGGATGACAGCTTTGATGCGCTTTATCAAGCAGCAAAAGGAATTGCTCTGTTAGATCAACGACCGAATCCGAATGAATTGTTGCTCGGTATTTTATTGCACGATATCGGTAAACTATGGGAATATACACATGCAGGTGCATCGACAGATCGTTTTTCGAGACTGTTACACGTAACCGAAGAAGAAGAAGAACTAGCAGGTATTGCGCTTGATCCAGATGGTGTTCTTATAGGACATATGCCATACGGATGCTTCGTGCTCGAACAAACGCTTCGAGAAGAAGATATTCGGTTACCACGAGCGGTCTATCACCGTCTCATGCATATGGTATTATCACACCATGGGAAACGCGAGTGGGGATCAAGTGTTACGCCGCAAACGGCGGATGCCTGGTATCTTCATGCGATTGATCTGCTCGATGCACGAAAAGAAAAATGGCGTCAGCAACAAGGACGCTAAGGAGTGAAATCATGCAAGACAAAATACGTACGACCGTCATTACTGGTTTTTTAGGTGCTGGTAAGACCACGTTACTCAACCATCTTGTTTCTCAACCGACAGAGAAGTTTGCGTTGCTTGTCAATGAAGTAGGTTCTGTTCACATTGATGAAGCATTGATTGAGCGAAGCGATGAAGAGATGATCGAATTGACAAATGGTTGCATCTGTTGTTCTATTCGAGGTGATTTACGGGATGCATTGCTACGGATTGCCAAACGTCGCCGTGATGGGGAACTATCATTCGATCGATTATTGATCGAAACGACTGGTGTCGCTGATCCAGGACCGATTCTTCAGACATTTTATTTTGAACCAGCCGTTGAACAGTCTTATCAGATTTCAAGTGTCGTCACAGTCATCGATGCGTATCACTTAGAACGACAATTGACGTTCCAAGAAAATGTGAAACAAATCGGATTTGCTGATGTACTTGTATTAAATAAGATGGATTTAATTAAAGCATCAGAACGCGAAACGTTGATTGCTTTGCTGCGCGAACGAAATCCATCTGCAGCCATCATTGAAACGGAACAGGGACAACTGGAATCAAATCGACTATTTGAAACATTCCATTTTCCAAAAGAAGAACAAGTGCGACTCAGCCAACAAACAGATCAGATTCATCAATCCGTCGAAGATTTTACGGCACTAACGATCGTTGAGGAACGACCATTGAATCGAAATCGATTCGGTATGGTCCTACGTGAGGTGTTAGAAGCCTACGCGGAAGATCTCTATCGTTATAAGGGGATCATCCATTTTGCAGATACAGAACGAAAAGTAATCTTACAAGGGACAGGGATGATTTACGGAACAGCAATCCGAGAACCATTTAGCGAACAACCAAAGACGACGCTCGTCTTCATTGGGAAAGGGCTAGATGAGCAAGCGATACGAAAAGGAATCGAGGCGGCAATTGAACATGGTTGAACTTTATTTTGACGGAACGGTCCGTCCCTCAAACGACGAAGCAGCGGTTGGACTGTTTAGCAAAAGCTCCGAGGGCGAAGTCACAGAAAAAATGTATCAAATTCAAGCAATTAATAATCATGAGGCAGAATTCATCGCATTTGCAAAAGCCGTCGAGTGGGCGCACGAACTAATTACTCAAGGAGAAAGCGTCATTTCGTTTCGGACGGATTCAGAAGCGGTTGCATTAGCGGTCGAACGTGAATTCGTCAAGAATAAACGAACGCAGACGATCTTTGATCCTGCTTTTGAACGCTATCAACTCTTACCACTCGCCTTCGTGAAGTGGATTCCGCGGTCTGAGAATAAAGCAGATCGCGTCGCACGCGAGGCATTACGATTATACGAAGCATAATTGAAGGCAAACACCCCTATCCTTATGGAAGGGGTGTTTGTTCATGTTCGATGCGCTCAATCAGGATTTGATCGACGCGACGTCCGTCTAAGTCAACGACTTCAAATCGGTATGATCCAATCACGACAGCACTTCCACGCGTTGGTACATCACCTAACATATACAGGATTAAACCGGCAACTGTATGATAGGCGTTTAACTGTTCACCGGGTAAGTCATCTGTATAGCCGAGCGTTCGTTTTAAATCATCGATGTGCAATAATCCGTCCGCTAGGAACGAACCGTCTTTCCGCATGACGAGTTCCGGTTCTTCCTCGACGCTTGAAATCTCGCCGACGAATGCTTCGAGAATATCGAACAAGGTGATCATGCCAAGAAAACCACCGTACTCGTCTAAAACGAATGCAATCGATACAGTTTCCTTCCGCATCCGTTCAAGTAAAACGGTTGCTTTCAGTTGGCGGGGAACAATCAGTGGAGATTGAATTAATCGTTCAAGTTCTTTGACAGGATGTTCCGTTGATAGTATTTCTTTTGCATCGATGAATCCGACAAAATGATCCAAATCCCCGTGACCGACCGGTAAGTTTCGGTGTCGCGCTTGTCGGAGCTCTTGTAGGATCGTGTCGGGTTCATCAGCTAAGTCAATCCACTCCGTAACCGTTCTGGGCTCCATCAGTTCATATGCATATAAATCATGAAAATCAAAGACACGAGAAACTTGCTCAGCTTCTGAACGATTAAATGTTCCCTCTTTCGTGCCACGAATTAGTAATTGCCGGACTTCGTCTTCCGTCTCGTCTTTCGTCTGCAATCGATCGAGGCCAATCAAGCGGAAGATGGAACTCGTCGATTTACTCAAAACCCAGATGAATGGTCGAAGAACGATCGAGAAGAAGCGCATCGGTGGGGCGAGCCACATTGTAACTCGTTCTGGACTGACAAGAGCAACACGTTTAGGAACGAGTTCACCGATGACGAGCGAAATATAGGTGATGATTGTCACGACAAGAATATAACCAATTGTACTGGCATAAGGAGCGATCCATCCGAATTGTGCGAGCCAATTGATGACAGGACCGGAGAGCGCGGCACCACCGAATGCACCATTGACGATTCCAATTAACGTGATGCCGACTTGAACAGTCGATAACAGGTCAGTCGGTCGATCCAGCAACTCTAATGCGACATGGGCTGATTTTTTACCATCATCCATTGCTTTTTCTAATTTCGATCGTTTGGAAGAGAGCAAAGCAAGTTCGGTCATCGCAAATATACCGTTCGCCAGAATCAATAATAAAACAATTATTAAATTTATTAACCACATGAAATCTTCACTCCTTTTCAATAATAAACTATTCCCCAAAACTGTCTCCCTCATTCCCATTCTGCGAGCTTTCCGGTAAACTAGAAGAGAAGTAATCAAAAGGGGGAATTTGTTTATGGAATACCGTGTAGAACGTGACACGATGGGGGAAATTCGTGTACCGGAAGCGCAGGAGTGGGGCGCACAAACACAACGTAGTCTAGAAAACTTTAAGATTGGAACGGAAAAAATGCCGATTGAAGTCATTCGTGCCTTTGCAGTCCTGAAAAAAGGAGCGGCGCTTGCGAACCGCGACTTAGGTGTGCTTGAGACAGAAAAAGCTGGTGCCATTGCTGAAGTATGTGACGAAATCATCGCGGGGAAATTCGATGATGAGTTTCCGCTTGTCGTTTGGCAAACGGGTTCAGGTACTCAGTCTAATATGAACGTCAATGAAGTGATCGCTCGGGTCGCGACACGCAAATTAAAGGAACAAGGCAGTGAAACGACGATTCATCCGAATGATGATGTCAATAAATCACAAAGTTCAAATGATACATATCCAACAGCGATGCATTTAGCGGCAAAAACAGTCTTATTGGAATCACTTTTCCCAGCTATCGATGCGCTGCATGCGACCCTTGATGAAAAAGCAAAGGCTTTTGCGGATATCGTTAAAATCGGACGAACACACTTGCAAGATGCTACACCAATCACACTTGGTCAAGAAATCAGCGGCTGGGTCCGGATGCTTGCGCTTTCGAAGCAAATGATCGAACGGACGCTTGATCCATTAACGGAACTAGCAATCGGCGGTACGGCAGTTGGTACGGGGATTAATGCGCATCCTGAGTTTGGTGATTTGGCAGCGAAGAAGATGAGTGAAGAGACGGGTTATGAATTCACGAGTGCGGAAAACAAATTCCACGCTTTAACAAGCCACGATCAACTCGTCTTCACACATGGTGCTGTCAAAGCACTAGCGATGGACGCGATGAAGATTGCAAATGACGTCCGCTGGCTTGCATCTGGTCCACGAGCAGGAATCGGTGAAATCACGATTCCAGAAAATGAACCAGGGAGCTCAATCATGCCAGGAAAAGTCAATCCGACTCAAAGTGAGGCATTGACGATGGTCGCTGCGCAAGTCCTTGGAAATGACGCAACGATTGGTTTTGCTGCAAGTCAAGGTAACTTTGAACTAAACGTCTTCAAGCCGGTCATCATGTATAACTTTATTCAATCCGTTCGTTTACTTACAGACGCCTTGCATTCGTTCAATGACCATTGTGCGATCGGCATTGAACCTGAGCAGTCCGTCATCGCTGAGAACGTCGAACGGTCACTGATGCTCGTAACAGCGCTCAATCCGCATATCGGATATGAGAATGCGGCAAAAATTGCGAAAGCGGCGCATCAGTCAGGGTCGACATTAAAAGAAGCGGCACTTGCGACAGGATTACTAACAGAAGAACAATATGATCAATGGATTGTACCAGCAGACATGGTTCGTCCGAACTTAAAAGCATGAGTTGAAAAAGCGGGGGATATTCCTTCGCTTTCTCTTTATCCGAGAAACGTTATTCGGATCTATAGAAAGAGAGGGAATTGCATGGAGCAAAATCGAAAGCGGGCAGAAAAACAATTACAGCAAACGATCAACATGGTAGAGACATTACTTCGGATGCCGGCTGTACCACGATCAGAATTGCTTGCATTGGCGAGCTGGATGGAAGGACTCGGCAGAGAGGAAGTCTTTAAGGGACTCGCCGATCAAGTAAGCCATGAAAAAATTACTTGGGAACGAGTAGACGTTGTCATTGATCAGTCAAGCGTCAAAGAATTATTGCAACCTATCGTCGATCAGTTATCAGAGCGCTCACGTGCTAACCGGGTCCGAAAGGAATTAGTCGTCACTGTGACAAAACGTTTTCTTGAGAATATTAAATGGAAAAAGTCACTGGAACAAGCGCGCTATATGTCACGTTTTTTTAGCTCGGTAGAAGATACCTTATCAATGTCACACGACATTACGATGGACGCCGTCATCATCGATTATGCATGTATCACTGATTCAGTGGAAGTGTTCAAAAAGCTCATGAAGCAGATGGAATCCGCATTCGTTCCGATCATCATCGTCGGTCCGAGCCAATCAGAAGTCCGACAAAGTAGTTATGAGATGGGGGCCGATGATTATTGGGATGAAACTGTGAGGAATGAAGAACGTCATGTCCGCCTTGCGCGACTTTTACGAAAACTGAGAGTTGTATCGTCAACAATTTTGGTCGATGAATTGACAGGGGCTTATAATCGGAAATACCTTCAGAATGCATTTGATCGTCGCACAGCACGTTTAGAACGTGAACAACGAACATTTGGATTAGCGATTTTTGATCTTGATCACTTCAAACGAATCAATGACTTACATGGACATCCGACAGGAGACTTAGTCCTATCCGAACTAGCGACCGTCGTTCAACAAGCGGCTCGTCTCGACGATGAGTTCATTCGTTTCGGTGGTGAGGAATTCATTTTACTGTTTTCAGCAGAAACATTGCCTCAAGCAATCGCTAATATGAATAAAATACGTGAACGTATCGAACGACATGTTTTTGCGAATGGATTAAAAATTACTGTTTCGATTGGTCTATCCTTTTCATTTGATATACATACGACGCTTGCTCAAGCGACGGCGGAGGCAGATGAAGCGTTATATCAAGCAAAACGTAATGGACGTAACCAAGTCCTTTCCTACTCTACGGCAATATCGATTGAAAAATTATCTGTGTCTATCCGTGTCGAGGAAAGATTGCTTAAACAAGTCCGTCAGTTGGATCTACCCGATCATCCCAAATACCACTTCGAAGTGGTTCCATTAGACGATCAGCAGACAACACAACTACAACTGGCGATTCTTTCGCTTGATCAATTAGCGATCGAGAACTTTCTGCGACTAGAAGAATGGAGAAAACAACGAGATTCAATCATTGATGTTTTGGTCGTGACGGAACAAGAAGATGATCGTCTTGCAGAAGCCTTATCTCGAGGTGCTACCGATTATGTGATGGTAACTCATGTAGATCAAGAAGTGGAAGAATGGATCACAGAGTGGATTATGCAAATACCGTAAAAAAACCAGCCTTTTCCTTCCGCTATTCGGATGGAAGAGGCTGGTTTTATAATGATCGATCATATTGACGAATGACAAAGGAGTAATCATTTCCTTCTACTGCATCATAATGCGTTTCAGACGTGATTTGAAAAGTAGACGGGATCTCGGGGTAATAGACATCTCCCTCAAGCGTCGCATCAATTTCTGTTACATAGATGCGCCGTACGAGAGGAAGCGTTTGAGCGAATAATTCTCCTCCACCAATCAAAAAGACTTCTTCCTCTGAATCAACATATGGGTGTAAGGTAGATAAATCATGCCAAATTGTCACGCCATCTACTACATAATTTTGATCACGCGTGATGACGATGTTCTCTCGACCAGGTAACGGGCGTCCAATTGATTCGAACGTCTTTCTCCCCATGATGATCGGTTTACCAAGCGTCGTACGCTTAAAGTGTGCTAAATCAGATGGAAGGTGCCACGGCATAACATTATCGCGTCCGATGACATGATTTTTCGTGTACGCTACGATGTGTGTAATCATACAGCCACTACACCTTTAATATGCGGATCAGGATCATATCCTTCGATGATGATATCTTCGAAGCGGAAGTCTTCAATACGATCGACTGTTCGAGCGAAGCGCAGCGTCGGTAATTTTTTAGGGGTACGCGTCAACTGAAGATTGACTTGTTCCACATGGTTCGAATAGATGTGGGCATCTCCGAGCGTATGGACGAAGTCACCGACTTCGAGTCCACACACATGAGCAATCATATGTGTCAGTAAGGCATAGGATGCAATATTGAACGGTACGCCTAAAAAGACGTCGGCAGAACGTTGATACAGCTGACAGGACAGTTTTCCGTCAGCGACATAAAATTGGAACAAGAGATGACATGGAGGTAACGCCATCTCATCGACTTGTCCAGGATTCCAAGCGCTGACGATCAAACGACGGGAATCCGGATTCGTCTTGATTTGTTCGATGACTTGTGCGAGTTGATCGACCGTTGTTCCGTCAGGACGTGGAAAAGAACGCCATTGTGCTCCATACACAGGTCCTAAATCCCCATTCTCATCTGCCCATTCGTTCCAAATGCGCACTCCGTTTTCCTGCAAGTAACGAATATTCGTATCACCCGAAATAAACCAGATCAACTCATGGATGATCGACTTCATATGTAGCTTTTTCGTCGTGATAAGCGGAAAGCCATCTTGAAGGGAGAAGCGCATTTGGTGACCAAACACGCTCAGCGTTCCCGTTCCTGTCCGGTCTTCCTTTTTTGTTCCGTGTTCCAAAATGTGTTCGCAAAGTGCATGATATTGTTCCATCGGATGACAGCTCCTTTTAAAAAAATCCAATTTCCATTGTACCATAAACCATCACGATTTTGAGGAAGCTGGCAGATGTCTTGTGAACAGATAGCGGAATAGACCAAAAAGAGGAATGCCGTCTTGCCATTGCAATGATTGTTCATTTCGAAGACGAATGCGTCGTAATAAATAAACCTGAAGAATATAAAACAGTAATAAATCGACTGTCATCGTTCGAACAAATTGATTCGTCTCGAAATAAATACGGAAAATATTCCAATCGGCACGTGCGAGGGCAAGCCAAAGCAATAATGTCGTCACGACACTCAGTAAAGCGACGACAGTTGGAATCCAACCTCGACGCTGAAACGGTAAAAAGGTTTTCCTTGGAATAGCGAGTGCGACATAGGGCATTAAAACGAATGCACCTAAGAAGAACGACCCTATGCTTGCAACGAGCGGTCCTGGTCGCATAAATCGTTTTTCATCTAAAAATAATAAAAAGAAAGCAAATGGATAAATACCAAGTAAAGCAAACAAACTTAATGCGGAAGTATCAAATTGACTTTGATCGAAACGTAAAAATGAAATTAAGAAACCTTCCGGAAAGACACGATTATTTCCAAATAACAAGATAAAGACAATGGCAATCGCCCAGACCAAGAAGAGCAAATACCGACGATACATTCGCCCACACTCCTTTCTCATACCGTTCTTTCCCATTATATTAGATGTGGTAAACGCCCCTATTTCATATTCCATGATATCAAATAAGTAAAAGTTCTCACTTGAGCACCCTCTTATGGACATGTTAAGATGAGGTTGTGAGAATTGAAAGCGCTTTTACAAATTGATGCAATCGTTTGCTCAATATGTAGCACGACAGGTACATAAAAGAGGAGAGTGTAGAAGATGGAACGTAAATGGTGGCATGATAGTGTCGTTTATCAAATTTACCCTCGTAGTTACAAGGATTCAAATGGAGATGGAATCGGTGACTTAAACGGAATCGTTGAAAAATTGGATTATCTGAAGACACTTGGCATCGACGTCATCTGGTTAAGTCCAGTCTATGATTCACCGAATGACGACAATGGATATGATATCCGAGATTATGAAGCCATCATGAAGGAATTCGGAACAATGGATGATTTTGATCGTCTTCTAGATGAAGCGCATGCACGAGATATCAAAATTGTCATGGATCTCGTCATCAATCATTCGTCGGATGAACATCGGTGGTTTGCGGAATCGCGTCAAAGCAAGGACAATCCGTATCGGGATTATTACATGTGGCGTCCAGCAAATCCAGACGGTTCATTACCGAACAATTGGGGTTCGATTTTCTCTGGTCCTGCATGGGAATATGATGAGGCAACAAATGAGTATTACTTACATCTATTCTCGAAAAAACAGCCTGACTTGAATTGGGAAAATGAACAGATGCGTCAAGAGGTTTATGGGATGATCCGTCGTTGGTTAGATCGAGGAATCGATGGTTTCCGGATGGATGTCATCAACTTGATTTCAAAGACACCTGGATTACCCGATGCGACGGTCCATCCAGGAGCATTGTATGGAGATGGTGGAGAACACTATATCAATGGACCGCGTGTCCATGAATTTCTACATGAGATGAACGAAGCATCGTTTGGAAAGTACGATGTCCTGACAGTCGGTGAGATGCCGGGAGCAACAACAGATGATGCCATTCTTTACACGGATCCGGCACGTAAAGAGGTCAACATGGTCTTTACGTTCGAACATATGGATCTTGATTCAGGTCCGAACGGAAAATGGGATGTCATTCCGTTTGATTTGCTTAAACTCAAGCAAAATTTCACCAAATGGCAAACAGCGTTGCATGAAACAGGCTGGAACTCCCTCTATTGGAACAACCACGATCAACCTCGAGTCGTCAGTCGATTTGGTAATGATACGACGTATCGCGTCGAGTCAGCTAAAATGCTCGCTACGCTCTTACACCTTCTAAAAGGAACGCCATATATCTATCAAGGCGAAGAAATCGGAATGACGAATGTCGCGTTTGAAGACATTACAGACTATGAAGATATCGAAATTCGGAACATGTGGAAAGAACGTACGGCACAAGGAGCATCACCGGCGGAACTACTACGTTCCATCCATATCAAAGGACGCGACAATGCGCGGACACCGATGCAGTGGGATGCATCGGAAAATGCTGGTTTCTCGACGGGAACACCATGGTTGAAGGTCAATCCGAATTATCCAGACATCAATGTGGAACAGGAACTTGCCGATGAACAGTCCATCTTCTATTACTACCAGCAATTGATTCGACTACGACATGATCATGAACTCGTCGTATACGGTCGCTATGAACTCTTACTTGAAGATCATCCGGAAGTCTACGCGTATTCGCGGACGCTTGAAGGAGAAACGTGGTATATCTATTGTTCGTTTGCAGATCATGACATTCATGTACCGATTTCTCACGCGACAACGGATCGCGTGATTGGTAACTACGCTGACACCAATACATCGGATGGCTTGACATTACGGCCATATGAATCTGTCGTTTTCCGAACGTTTGACGCTTAAATTTTCTGATTAAAAAATGGCATTGCCCTTACAAATGTAGGGCGATGCCATTTTAGTCTTTATGAAGTGACCGTTCTAATTGCACGATCTGTTTCACTTGTGAAATAATTTTTTCGCGATCAGTTATTGTCGAATTAAGATGGATACCGTACAACCGCTCAGGACCAGAAGGCTTCTCATGCAATAAAAATCCATCGATGCAGAGCGGCTCGTGCCCTTCGATTAACGAGAACTCAACAACGATTTTCATTGATTTTTGAAGAGGCAGTTTTAATGCAGTAGTGATTGCGATTCCATTTGGTGAGATGTTATGAATCTTCATCAAGCCTTTTGGTGTCCGTTGCTCATTTTTCAGCAAATAAAACTCGCCCGTTACGGGTGTTTTCAATGTATAGCGAAACGGTTCATTACGTTTAATCTTCATCTAGGCACCTCCATTCCCATTATCCGACAATTCGCAAAACTCTTCTAGTCTTTTTTATCAGGCTGCAGCATCTGTTGATCGTTTCGTCGGATGGATGCGCTTTGCTAAATACATGAATGGTGTCGCGAACCAGGCGACGACGAATTTTGCGAGATATGTCGTAATGAAGATTTGCCACCAAATAGAGAATGGCATATCGTGAAAGGCGATCGCACAAAATGTCAACGTATCGAGCAATTGGCTTAATACAGTTGATCCCGTCGTCCGTAACCAAAGTTTTCGTTCGCCTGTCTTTTGACGAATCTTCGAATAAATGAAGACATCAAACAATTGCGACACGAGATAAGCGGCAAGACTACCGACAGCAATCCATGGCAGGAGTCCGAATAGTAGATGTAAAGAATCAGATGTTTCGAGTGCTGCTTTATCGGCGAGTGGGGTATACAAGAGACTGAATTGCATGAGGACGGTCGTCGTGATCAAGGAAAAGAAACCCATATAGACACCTTTTCGAGCGACCTGTTTGCCATATTTCTCATTGAGAATATCCGTCGCTAAATAACAACTGCCATAAACGACATTTCCTAACGTGAAGACGAAACCAAAAATATCGACGGTTTGTGTGACTTGAATGTTTGCAATGATTGTTGCGATGGCAATCCACATCAACAATCCGGTCTTTCCAAATAGATAATAACTGAAAATCAATAATCCCATCGTTAATAAAATGGAAGGGATCCATAACCATTCGTTCATGAGGTAGACTCCTTTCTGTTCATACAGATGAAAATTGTACGCTGAAATCGATCGCCTGTCAAAGGTGAGTTACACATGTGACCAATATAAAAAAAGACCATGAATCTCATGGTCTTTCAAATAGTGTTCAACCGAGTCGTTGTAAAGAATATCGACGTCGTCTCCCTTTGACGTAATAGTTCTCAATCGACGTAAAGTCATTTGCTTCTAAAATACGTTTCGCGTAAAAAGCGTGTGGTGATTGATCGAGAACACGCGCGCGTACTTCATGACGATCTAGTACTCCCGAATGCTTTAATGCTTCGGCAACTGCTTGAGTAGCTATACCACGTCGTGTATAAGGATCAAACACCATAAAGTCGAGTTGAAAATAGTGACCCATTTTCAAAAGTAGAACCCGCCCGACGATCGTATCTGCTTCAACGATATCAAAGTAGTAATCTTCAGGATAACTGTGCTCGACGGAATCAAAAGCTCGCTCTTCTCCAAGCTCATGGTCATACCCTTTGATTTCTTGCGGAGACAGCCCATATGCTTGCTCGCCATACTTCAAGAAATGGTCGTACTCAGCTTGATCGACATGACGTAATGCTCGACGTCTTAATTCCATCACAAAATCCTCCCTCATCCCAATTGATGCTTCGTTTACATTATAGCGATACCCTCCTTGCAATTGCAAAAATTAACTGGAACCGATCCGCAGGAAGAAATTTAAAAAAATCATTTTGTAATCATCTTGTGATTGTTTTAATTACCTCGAAATATGGTAAAGTAATGATGTAGACAACTGCATACTGGAAGGGGCTGGAAACGTGTTCACAGAACGTGACGGAATCAAATTGCGTTTAGAGCAAATCGAACGATTGTATTCGGACTTGAATCGTGAAGCGAAACAATTGACGGAACGCTTACGCCAATTAGATGAACAAGGGGATGAAGTACAACATGATCTTTCTCTTAACAAAGAAGATCGTGATCATTTGAAGTCAAGCATCGATGAGACACTTCAAGCTCTCATGAAACGGACTACGGTCGATGCAAAAGTCGAACAGGAAAAGCAAGAAGACCTGATTTCGAAAAAAGCATTGATCGAAGATATTGAAGGATTATTGAAGAAAAAGAAATGAGCTAGCTGCGGCTGGCTTATTTTTTATGGGGGAAATAAGTATGAAACCAACCATTGGACTGACGACGTGTCTTCGTCCGACTGACGTCGTGCATCATCGTGTGAAGCAATTATTAGCGGATGAGACGATACACTTCGTCTATATCGCACGGCAAAAAAAAAGCATAGAACACCTACAACAGGAGACGAGATTGCCGGTATTAGTCGTCGATAAGAAACGACTAGATTTATACCCACTAGGCGAAACGACATCGTTCTTTTTCCATCCTTCAAGTGCGGTCTTTCGCATCAAACAAATTGCTGCAGGTGGAAGAGATCCTCTCGTTGCGATGGGACGCCTATCAGAAGGGATGCATGTGTTAGATTGTACACTCGGTTTAGGTGCAGATGCGATTGTCATGAGTCATGCCATTGGAGAGCAGGGGCGGATCATCGGTCTAGAAAGCAAGACTGAGACAGCCTTTGTCGTCAAGGACGGATTAAAACGCTGGGAAGAATCTTACGAACCAATCAATCAGGCGATGCGACGAATCGAAGTAAAAGTCAGACACCATCTCGCATTTTTGAAAGAATGTCCGGATAATTGCTTTGATGTCATCTACTTTGACCCCATGTTTGAACAGACTGTTGAAGAATCGACACATCTCGACGCTTTACGAAAACTTGCGAATTATGAAGCCTTATCTGTTGAAGCGATGATTGAGGCGAAGCGTGTGGCACGTCAGCGCATCGTATTAAAAGCACATTATGAGAGCCCGCTGTTTGAGCGCTTTGGATTTGAACGATCCAAGCGTAAGACGTCGAAGTTGCATTATGGCGTGATTGAACTGTAAGTCAAAAAAGACCTCTGCCGATTTTGCGGCAGAGGTCTCACTGTTGATAGTGATTATTGAATAGCGTCTTTTAATTCGTCTTCCATCTCTTCGAACGTTTCCTGAACGGCACTGACCGGTTGTTTCGTCATCAAGCTGACGACGACCGTAAAGATCAAGCTGGTGAAGAATCCAGGTACCATTTCGTAAAGCGTCGTGCTAAGCCCGAGTTGCACCCAAATGATGACAGTCAAGGCACCTGAGATGATACCTGCTAATGCGCCTTGTTTCGTCATCCGTTTCCAATAGAGGGAAAGCAAGATGATCGGACCAAAGGCAGAACCGAATCCAGCCCAAGCGTAACCGACAAGTGCAAGAATTGTCGCTGACGGATTCCAAGCGAGGATACTCGCAACGATAGCTACAACAAGAACAGCAATTCGACCTGTTAAGACGAGTTGTTTATCTGTTGCATTCTTTTTCAAGAACGTCTTGTAAAAGTCTTCTGTCAACGCACTTGATGTGACAAGTAATTGTGAGGAAATCGTCGACATGATTGCCGCGAGAATCGCAGCCATCAAGAACCCTGTGATATACGGGTGGAATAGTACATCCGAGAAACGGATAAAGACTGTTTCCGGATCACCTAGTCCATTCCCTTGTCCTTCGAAATAGGCAATTCCAACTAGACCTGTCATCATGGCACCAATGATAGAGATGAACATCCATCCAATACCGATGCGACGAGCACTTTTTAAGTCCTTGACAGAGCGAATCGCCATAAAACGAACAATAATATGTGGTTGACCAAAGTAACCAAGTCCCCAAGCAAGGAATCCGATGATTCCAAGAACTGTTGTCCCTTTAAATGGATCAAACAACGAAGGGTCTAATTTTTCAGCATAGTTGAATGCACCATCGACTCCGCCGACGTCGGTCAATGCAACGACAGGAACGAGCACGAGTGCAATGAACATGATACAGCCCTGGACGAAGTCGGTCCAACTAACTGCGAGAAAACCGCCGAATAAGGTGTAGGCGATTACGACCGCAATCGTCAAGAGCATACCATAGTGGTAATCAAATCCGAATGAGCTGACAAATAATTTTCCACCTGAAACGATTCCAGCTGATGTGTAGAACGTGAAGAAGATGATGATGACGAGTGCTGACACAGTACGAAGCACGCGTGATTTGTCTTCAAAACGATTCTCTAAGAAATCAGGAATTGTAATCGAGTCATTTGCCATTTCCGTATAGAGTCGGAAACGTGGAGCGAGTACTAAATAGTTTACGTAACATCCAATCAATAATCCGAGTGCGAGCCAGAGTGCTGAAACACCTGTCGCGTACATGGCGCCGGGAAGTCCCATGAGCATCCATCCACTCATATCCGATGCACCAGCAGAAAGTGCTGTAACACCAGGACCGAGATCGCGTCCGCCTAACATGTAATCCTCTGTGTTCGTCGTTCGTTTGTAGGCAAAATAACCGATTGCCAACATGAGAACAAGATACAGAATGATTGAAATCCATTCTTGCGTCATAAAGTTAAATCCTCCAAATACAATAGTTTTTTTACGATCAAGCATACATTGACCTGTTCGCCAAATGATATGTTCCCCACCTTACAGAGGATAAAACGACTTTGCAAGCCACTTCATTTTCAGGAAAAGTGCCACCATGCCTAGTGCCTCAAGAGATTGAAACGGTTTTAGTCCCTATTAAAGTTCTTCTAATCAAAATATTCCGAATAATTCACTGCATTAAAAAATGACCTTAATGATTTAAGGTCATTCGAGTCAAATTAATTGCTCCAAAATCGTTCGTACGCAGCGCTTAAGCGGTCTAGAGCTTGATCGAGCTGTGCGCGAGGGCAACCGATATTTAAGCGTTCAAACGTTTCTCCATGGGAACCGAATGAAGAACCGTGTGTCAAAGCGAGTTTTGCTTCCTTAACGAGCCAATCGGCGCGCGTTTTGCTATCGAGATTAAGTGCTTTGAAATCAATCCACAACAAGAATGTAGATTCTGGAATGATGACATTTAATTTCGGCATTTCTTGACGAATACGACGGACGGCATGGTCACGATTGTCTTCCAAATAAACAAGGAGTTGCGATAACCATTGCTCACTCGCATGATCTCCGTACGCCGCCGAAATAGCAGTTGAAGCCAATGCGTTTGGATGAACAAAATGACGTTGCTGGACACCCTCGATCCGTTGACGAATCGAAGTGTCTGGTACGACCAAATAAGACGCGTAAAGTCCAGGAATATTGAATGTTTTGGATGGTGCGCTGACCAAAATGATTTTTTCATAATCTAAGGCAAGAATTGGTGTGTGCACAGAACCCTTATAGACGAGATCCGCATGAATTTCATCGGATACAAGGTAGACATCGTGTTGTTTCGCGAGTGCTACGATGCGCTGTAATTCCTCTTTAGGAAAGACTTTTCCGCTTGGATTATGAGGACTACACAGAATCATCATCTGCGCAGTCTGCATTTGTTGTTCGAGAAGCGAGAAATCCGTCCGGTACGTCTCTTCTTCTAAAAGAAGTGGATTCTCAACGATCTGCCGTTGGTTAGACTGGATGATCTGATGAAATGGTGGATAGACAGGTGTCTGGATGATGATTGAATCACCAGGTTCAGTTAGCGCTAGGACTGTATGGGCAAGTCCTGGAACAACACCGTTCGAATAAAGAATGGAATCGGTAGTGATCGTTACGTCATATCGCTTCAGAAACCAATGCTGAATCGCTTGTTTTGCTTCCTCTTCAAACATCGAGTAACCGAAATGACCTGTAGCAGCACGTCTTGTCAACCGTTCTGTGAGATGATGCGGTGGACGGACATCCATGTCGGCGACCCACATCGGAATCAGCTCATCGGATCCATAAAGTAAATGAAGTCCGTCCCATTTGACGGATCCTGTATTTCGTTTCTCAACCGTTTCATCGAAATTAATCTGTTCCATCAGACTTCACTTCCTATTCTTTTTAAGTTAAACTACTCCATTTCACCATAGCGGATAAAGAGAGGAAGGAGCAAGTCGGAAAATAAAAGGTTTAACATTTATTCGATCAGGCAATTATTTAACTCGAACCTACCATAACAGAACGGAGTGATGATCATGTTACATTCTAAAGTAGTTGTCGGACGAACGCCTGAAGAATTAGAAGAACGATTGAACGAATTTTTTGAGAACAATGGTGTTGGATCAAACGCCATCATTACGTTGAAGTTTTCAACATTCGTCGCGTCTAAAGCGGATGAACATTATTCGGTTTTAGTCGTCTATGATAATTCATTAACAAAAACGACACTGTAAAAAAGTAACAAGGAGTTGCGTGGAAATCACGTCGACTTCTTGTCTTGTCTTTTCTTATAAGTTATACTAGAAACAGATTTTACAAGCTTCCGTAGGTTAATGGCAGACCTCAGCAATGGTAATGCTGCAGTGCGAGTTCGATTCTCGCCGGAAGCATACACGCGTCTTTCGTCTCAAGTGATATATACTTGAAACGAAAGACTTTTTTTATGATGGATTCATCTTTGATTGAGGAGTGAACTTCATGCATCCAGTCATTCATTCTGTTGGCGATAAGATCAAGCAAGAACGAAAAAAACAAGGAATGACACAGAAAGCACTTTGTGAAGGAATTTGTAGTCAGGCTGAGATCAGCAAAATCGAAAATGGTCGAAATTCTCCGACGATTGATTTACTACAGCAAATTTGTCGAAGACTGCGCATTCCGATTTCATTGTTTTTTGAAGATGAAATCGTGTCACAAAAATTAAATGAGATTGATCAAAAAATGTTACGCCATATGAGGGAGAAAAATTACTCATCTATGGACAAAGATTTAGAAGAATATGCGAAATCAAATACAGCGTTTGAAATTCAAGTGTTAATTCGTTATCATCGAAAATTACTATTATATGAAAAAGGAAACATCGATTTTAGAACATGTATTTCTGCTTTATTGAAATTAGTCAGCGAAGAAAAGTTAGAAGAAAAATCATTTCTTCTCTATACTCGAATTCAAATGGCAATCGCTGTATTGTATACGAATCATGAAGATTACCTGCATTCCCATCAAATCTACGTAGAATTACTAAAACTACATTATCAGACACGAGAATATAAAAAAATTAGAATGAAAATCATATACAACTATTTACGTAACTTATACAGATTAAAGCGATTCGAGGAAGGGTTACAAGAAGTAGAACGAGTCATAGAAGAAACTAAAGAAATAGAAGATTTGACATACCTTGGTCATTTCTATTATCAAAAGGGCTTTTTTTTAGAATCATTAAACGCTCCTGAGAAAAGTGTTAAAGAAGCTTACACGATTGCTTACTCATTTTTTACTGCGACAAACAATCACGCATACCGAAAAATTCTTGAAACACATTTATCAGATTTATTACTATTCCCTATCGACAGAAGTGAAGGGAAATGATGAATTTGGAAAATTTAACTTCGTCAATTGGTAAAAAGATTAAACAATTGCGTATTGAAAAGCGTATGACTCAAAATGAATTATGTGAAGATATTTGTAGCCAAGCTGAAATCAGTAAAATCGAGAATGGCTTAAATTCACCAACCGTAGAATTATTACAAAAAATTGCCTCTCGTTTAAATAGTCCAATTGCACTTTTATTTGAGGATCCTCAAGCTAATGAAGAGATAGAGTTTTTTGATAAATTTGTTTCGGATCAACTTCGAGAAGAGAATTTTGATCAAATCATACAATTCATTTTAAACTATGATTATAACGAGAATATGAATTTAATCATATTAAGTACTTACTTTCAAATCATCGTGGATCTGAAACAAGATCAATATGATTTTAGAACGGCGACTTCCTTATTAAGTAATCTAATACGCGAATATGATGTTTGGAATGAATCTATTTCTTTATTTGTTCGGATTAAAACAGCAATTGCCAATCTATATGCTGAACATGAGTTGTATCATTTAACTACAAGTGCATATCTCGACATTGAAGCGTCTTTAGAAAAAATCGGAAGTTCATTATATGTCACTTCATTGATAAAAATTTATTTTAATCATGCTCAAATTCTTTTATATCAAGACATGTTTGAAGAAGCGAACGTGTTTATTCAAAAAGGGATTAATTTATGCTTAGATTCACAACAAACCTTTCTTTTAGGTCATTTTTATTTTCAATTAGGTAATTATCAAGAATCCGTCAACAACGGCTTATTTCAAAAAACATATACATTAGCCTATACATTGCTTCACGCATTTGAATTTCAAACGACGAAACAATTAGTCGTTGACTTGAAGAAAGAATATTTATTGTTTACTTTCGAATCTACCGCTAAACACGAATCATGATTTAAGATACGATGTGACGTTTTAAAGTATTTGGAGGATTTGATAAGATGGTTAAAGCTAATCCAATTGGAGAAAACTTAAAACGATTTCGTGTTCAAAAGGGGTATTCTCAAAATGAACTGTGCGCTAATTTATGCAGTCAGGCTGAAATTAGTAAAATTGAAAATGGCTTAAATTCTCCGACTGTTGAGTTAATACAACAACTGGCTGTAAGGTTGCAAGTTCCCATCTCGTTGTTATTTCAAGAACATACAGATGAAGAAAAGTTCTTTCAGCTGGATCGATTCTTATCCGACTTGCTTCGAGAGGAAAAGTACCAAGAGGCAATGGAACGAATCAACCAGCAGGAAGTGGATGCAATCGTCGAAGTAGATATTTTAAAAATTTACATCAAGACGATCATTGATTTAAAACAAAATCGGATTGATTTTCGGACAGCTGCGAGCCTACTCAGCAACTTGTTGAATGAAAAAGAAGTGTGGTCGCATTCCATTCAATTGTTCATTCGAATCAAAATGGCGATTGCAAATATGTATTCAGAAAAGGATCTATTTCATTTAACGGAATCCGTATATCAGGAATTGGAAAATGAAATTGAAATCCTTCAGTCGAATAATCATCTGAATGCGCTATTAAAAATTTATTTTAATCATTGTCAGATTCTTGAATACCAAGGGAAGTCTGAGGACAGTATCGCCATCGCTAAGAAAGGATATGAACTATGTTTGCTGCATAATCATACATTTTTATTTGGACATTTTTATTATCAGCTCGCGCACTATCACGAACAGTCAGGTGAAGATGAGATGTCACTTCAAAAACAGTATTCCGTCGCCTATACATTGTTTCACGCGTTTGAGCACGACGTTCGAAAACAGATGATTCTACGTATGAAGGAGCAATATATATTATTTGAGTTTTAATTTTTTATAACAACTTTCACTGCAAAAAAAAAATACCTTGCCGGTCTAAAAATCACCGAACAAGGTATTCAGGAGAGTCTTCAGTTGGAAGACGGTCATTTCTTAGGTCACTTTTACTTTCAAAGGGGATACTTTAAGCAGCAATTAAATGGTGATCTCTCAGATATCCAGCGTGATTTTACGATGGCCTATTCCTTATTTTGTGCATTTGATATGCCGATTCATGAAAAACGTCTTCTGGAAGAATATGCAGAGTATGTTCTATTCCCAATTTAAAACGAACGACCGAATTGTCGGCACTCTTGAAGCGCTTGTTCGATCAATTCAGATGCACGATCTGGGTATTGCTGATGTCCTTCTAAAATGACAGTTGATACATCATTGATCCCAAAGAATGCTAACAAGTCCAACATATAGCGAACCGCGTGTTCACTTGGGGCTTTCTCTTTTGTCGAGTAATCACCACCGCGTGAATGAATCAACAGCACTTGTTTGTCTTCAACAAGTCCGATCGAACCTTCGGCTGTATAACGAAACGTTTGACCAGCCTGGGCGAGATAATCCATGTAATTGTGAAGCGGTGCCGGAACCGTTAAGTTCCACATCGGAAATGAAAAGACAACTTTATCGGCATCTAAGAATCCGTTTAAATATTCTTGAAGCCGTTGTGCATGAGTCGCATCATCTCCAGTTAATTCTTCCCCTTTAAATAGCCGCCCTGCCGCGTTCGCAAGTTTTAGATCAAAGAAGGGAAGACGTTCCTCGAATAAATTCAAAACCGTAATTTTGTCCTCAGGATGATTTTCACGATAAGCATTCAGAAAGGCATCGTTTAATTCAGAACTAATGCCTTTTTTTTGATGCGTGCTATCGTTTGCTTCGATGAATAGTAAATGAGACATAGTGATCGCTCCTTTCTATACCTATCTATTCCCATTTTGCTTAAAATCATGACTTCCCATTATTTTATTATTTTTAGAAAATTCAAGTTTTATTTTGGTTCTGATAAGGAAAATAAACGACAGGAACTTGAAAGAGGGGATGGCGATGAATACACAGCGACGTTCTTCCAATAGTCAGCAATATCATCGAGAAATTCGGGCAAATTATCAATTGTTCGGGATGATCATTTTTATTTTGACGAGTTGTGGTGCCGTTTTATATATCGTTGCCAATACATTTAGTAGTTATGGTTTGAAAGGAGAGGATTGGATACGTGCACTTGTCATTGCGAGTGCTGGGAGTGTTCAATACTTCATCGGTAAAAGTACATTATCAGACCGACTAAAGCCACATATGATGTCTAGCGTTTTTTTATTGATTCCATATATTTATCATCCATTCATCGGTAGGGGAGTCCAGACAGTTTGGGCATGTGCCCTTCTATTCATATTAGCTTCCTTAGTCGTCATCAACCGAACGATGCTACTGTACGCAACAAGCATCACGACGGTTTCTCTTCTTTATATTTGGTATCAAACTCCATCACTTGAAAACACTTCGATGTTTGTATCCGATCACATCGCGCGTATTGGACTTATCTTGATTGCGACGATCATTAGTTTACTGATCCATAATCAATACGTTACCCGTCTTGAACGAAATATTGAATACTTAGCCCGTTTACAGGAACAAGCATTTACGGATCCCGTGACAGGTTTACCAAACCGCTCTTCGTTTGTCATTGAAGTAGATAAGAAAAAACAAGATGGCGATATGATTTGTCTCGTGGATTTGGATGATTTCAAAACAGTAAATGATGCATTCGGTTACCGAACTGGTGATCGTTCATTACACATCATTGGTCGACGATTGATGAATCGTTTTTCAGATTGTACGATTGCGAAAGCGAGCGGGAGTGCTTTTTTACTTCATGCGCCTTATCATCATGATGCACGAGTCCTCTGTGACGATATTTTATCAAGTGTATCAGAACGTGTACAAATTGACTTTAAGCAAATCAATGTTACTGCGAGTATTGGTGTTTCCTATATTAATGATGAATCGACGGACCATGTCATCAATGACGCGGAGATTGCATTATTTACAGCCAAAGCAAATCGAAAGAACACGTATGCGATCACAGACTTAGCAACACAAAATGAACGGAAGCGAGCACTCCAGTTAACGCGCGATTTATATGATGCAGAATTGGATCGAGACTTCTTTATTTTATTTCAACCTCAAGTCAATGCGAGAACGCGTCAAATTACAGGTGTAGAGGCTTTAATTCGTTGGAATCATCCGGAATATGGTCTTGTTCCACCAGTTGAGTTCATTCCACTCGCGGAAAGAACACGATTTATTGAGACATTAGGGCGATGGGTCATGCGTCAAGCCTGTCTTCAAGGAAAAGCTTGGTTGGAGGAAGGGAAGGAACCTCTGACGATTTCGGTTAATGTTTCACCGTGGGAATTACGACAAGCTGATTTTACGAATCGAGTGCTCACTATATTAAAGCAAACAGGTTTTCCTCCATCCCTACTTGAAATCGAGATGACAGAACATATCTTTATCGAAGGAACCGAGCAAATTATCGAAACATTAAACGCACTCCATTTGTATGGCATTCGAATCGCTCTTGATGATTTTGGAACTGGATTCTCATCTATGCAACCACTCGTGGAACTACCGTTCGATCAATTAAAAATTCCAAAAGAAATCGTTCAAGAAGCGATTCATTCTGAAAGGAAACGAGCAATGATCGAGACGATCATTCAATTAGGAAAACGATTAAATATGACAATCGTAGCAGAAGGAATCGAACTTGAAGAAGAGGCAACATTGCTCGAACAGATGGGGTGTCATACGTTGCAAGGATATCTATTCTATCGACCGCTACAGCCGCAACAATTAGAACATTTTTTAGCGATGTATCGAGAAGGCTAAACAGATATCAAACAATTGAAAATACAAACAGGCGAAGGATCATGTCCATCGCCTGTTTGTATTACCATATAGGAGATAATAAATCAGAGATACCGGGCAAAACGACGCTCGAGAATCTCTTGGATGACTGCGATACATGAACATATACCCCAGTAAATGAACGCAACGACAAAATAGACGGTCATATAGTCGAATTCACGCCCACCAACGATTTTTGCCTTTTGAAAAATTTCAGGGACAGTAATCATGGCAGCAAGCGACGAAGCTTTAACAAGATCTAGCAAGACGTTCGAAAGCGGTGGGATGGCAATTCGAATCGCTTGCGGCAAAATGATGCCAACAAACGTCCGATACCTAGATAAACCGAGGGACGCTGCTGCCTCTTCCTGCCCACGATCAATCGAGAGTAAGGAAGAACGAATGATTTCTGCCATGTATGCCGCACTATTTAAACTAAAACCAGTAATCGCAGCGGTCAACGCGTTCAGTTGAATATTGATGACTGGCAGCCCGAAATACAACATGAACAATAGCACAAGGATGGGTACACCACGCATAAATGAGATGTAGGCGCTCGCTCCAATACGCAATACTCGAAAATGAGAGAGACGACAAAGCGCAAGAATTAACCCAATTCCAAGACCAATCGCCATGCTGAGCAAAGAAATCCATAATGTTTGTCCAAGTCCACTTAAAATATATGGAAACGAATCAACCGCCAATTCAGGATTGAAGACGGACCGCCAATCAATCGATGACATCATTAGTTCACATCGACAATCGTCGTTTTGACGTCAGGCATTTGGGAAACATTCTTTCCGGCATAAAATTGCTTCGAAATGTCTTTTAATGTACCGTCTTCCTTCATTTTATCGAGTTGTTCGTTAATGTTGGATTGAAGTTCTTTATTGTCTAAATCCATGATTAAACCGACTTGGCTCGGGTTATAGGCGATGTCCGGATGAATCGTGATATCGAAGTCTTTGAAGAAATCGACAGCCAGTGTTTGCAAGTAATAATCATTCAAGATGACGTCTGTGCGACCATTTGAGACATCTCGTAGATATTGATCGTTCGTCGCATTATCGTAAGTGACTTCTTTTGCACCGTATTTTTTAGCAATCTGCATATATGTCGTTGTTGCTTCTCCGGCAGCTTTTTTTCCTTTTAGATCTTCTAGAGACTTGATGCCTGACAAATCACTTTTACGGACGATTGCCGTACCATACGTATATTTATATGGTTTTGAGAAAGCGAATTTTTCTTTACGGTCATCGGTGATCGTAATGTCGTTAGCCGCAAGGTCAACCTGACCTGTATTAACGCTTGTCAACATACCGTCGAAAGACATCTCTTTGAACTTTACTTTCAAATCAAGCCGTTTGGCTACTTCTTTGACGACTTCAACGTCAAACCCCGTCAATTTATTACTTTTTTCATCATGATAGGACGTCGGGTAAAGTGTACCTGCTGTTGCGACGACGATTGTGCCTTCTTTTTGGATTTTATCGTATGCGGTTGCTTTCTCGTCTTGTTGACCGCATGCGCTTAATAGAATCGAGCTTCCTGCAATCAAGAGTCCCGTCCATTGCATTGTTTTTTTCATCGTATTATTCCTCTCTTTATTTCCGTAATCAGTAACGCTGTTCCTACTTAAAAATACCACGGAATCACATGTTCGGGCAAAGCAATACGCGCATAAAGTGTTGGATTTAATTAAAAAAAATATTGAATGAATATCCAAGTATATGTAAGCGTTATCAATGTTGATATATGGTAATTCTACCTCCTGAGGGTGGACGAGATGGTGATTATGCATAGTAGCGAATAAACATAAAAGGGTGTAAAGTGTAACTTAACTGAATATACAGAAAATTAAGAAGGCAAGGAGAGTGCTACTATGACATTTCATAAATACCCTGAACAGCAGGGCTTATACGACCCTCGTATGGAACATGATGCGTGTGGGATCGGGGTTTACGCACATCAAACAGGACGAGCGAGTCATGAAATCGTTGAACATGCATTGGCCATGCTTTGTCAAATGGAACACCGTGGTGGACAAGGGAGTGATGCGAAGACTGGAGACGGGGCGGGTATTTTAACGCAATTACCAGATCGGTTGTTTCGTGAAACGGTTCGGCACATTTCCTTCCCTAAAAAAGGGGATTATGGCGTTTTCATGATGTTCTTGCCACGTGAGGAACGGGAACGGATGCGACTCGAACGAACGTTAGAGTCAATCATTTTGACAGAAGGACAAGACGTATTAGGATGGCGGACCGTACCTGTTCGGTCCGAAGTGCTTGGATCAGGTGCACGTCGTACGGAGCCAGTCATTCGTCAATGCTTCATTGGTGCACAGGCGATGGAAGGATTGACATTTGAACGAACACTTTTTTTGATTCGACGAGAGTTTGAACGTGAATCGGAGCAACTCGGTCTTGAGCAATACGTCTTGAGTAGCTCGAGTGAAACAATCGTGTATAAAGGACTCGTGACGACGGATCAACTGCGTGCGTACTTTGATGATTTACGAGACGAACGCTATCAGTCAGGCTTTGGTATTGTACATTCACGTTTTAGTACGAACACGTTCCCAAGTTGGAAACGTGCCCATCCAAACCGTTATTTGATTCACAATGGCGAAATCAATACGTTGCAAGGAAACATTCGGGCAATGCGCGGTCGAGAACGTCGACTTGCTGAGACGACGTACGGTAATCGGGCAGAGGAAGTGTTGCCGATATTGGATGAGACAGGTAGCGACTCATCAATGCTTGATAATGCGTTTGAGTTTCTTCATCTGTCAGGTCTTTCTCTCGCTGAGACAGCACTGATGCTCGTGCCGGAACCATTCGAACATGCCGAAATCAGACCGGCGAAGCGCGCGTACTATGAGTATCACAGTAGCATGATGGAACCGTGGGATGGTCCGTCTGCCATCGTCTTCACGAACGGAAAACAGATTGGTGCGACGCTTGACCGAAACGGTTTACGCCCGGCGCGATATGTATTGTTACGCGATGGTCACTTCATGTTGTCGTCAGAAGCAGGAGTACTCCCTCTTCGTGAACAAGACATTTTGTACAAAAAACGATTAGCACCGGGTGAACTCCTTTTACTCGATTTTGCGTCCGGTCAGTTAATCGCAGATGAAGAGATTAAGCGGGAGCTAGCGACACGTCATCCTTACGCGGAGTGGCTCGCTCAAGAAGTCGTTTCCCTCTCAAGTAACGACTTCAAGGAAACACTCATTGAACTTGGAACGAAACAGCGGCATTTTGGATACACGCGTGAAGATATCGATCAATACTTGATTCCACTCGTCGAAGAACAAAAGGATCCGTTAGGCGCGATGGGAACGGACATACCGCTAGCGGTCTTAAGTGAACGTCCTCAATCCTTGTTCCGTTATTTCAAACAGCTATTCGCACAAGTCACGAATCCACCGATCGATGCGTTACGCGAAGAGATCGTCACCTCGACGCTAACATGGCTTGGTCGACAAGGGGAGCTGCTGACGCCGAACCGTGCGAACTGTCGTCGTGTTCGCTTAGAGACGCCGATCCTGCGACCAGACGAAGCCCATGTGCTTAAACAATGTGGACTTAAGCAGAAAACGATCTCAACGACGTTCACCGACTCGCTTGAAGAAGCGCTTGACATGATCGTTGATGAGGCTGTGACCGCTGCACAAAACGGGTATGAATTATTGACGTTATCGGATCGTCTCGTTCGCCCTGGAACATTACCGATGCCAATCCTCTTAGTAACGAGTGCGATTCATCATGCGCTGATCCGTAAGGGATTACGTACAAATCTCAGCTTGATCGTTGAAGGTGGAGAAATTCGTGAAGTCCATCATGTCGCCACGTTGATCGGGTATGGTGCGGATGCGATTTATCCGTACCTGGCATATGCGACGCTTGAAGAAGCAGTAGGGGATCGTTTTACGGATGTAGCCAAACGTTATCAAAAAGCAGTCACGGAAGGCGTCGTCAAAGTCATGTCGAAGATGGGCATTTCGACGATCTTCAGTTATCGGGGTGCTCAAATCTTTGAAGCAGTCGGAATCGATCGCTCTGTCATCGAACAGCATTTCACTGGCACGGTCTCTCAATTGAGTGGGATGACGCTTGAGCTGATGGAAGAAGAAGTCCGACGAGCACAACAGGTTGCAGATGAACGGATTCATTTAGAGTCCGGCAGTGTCTTCCGGTACCGTCAAGCAGGAGAACATCATACGTTTAATCCAGCGACGATTCATTTGTTGCAACACGCATGCCGTACGAATGATTACCGGCTCTATCAAAAGTACGCTCAACGCATTCAGGAGGAACCGGCAACGGTGCTACGACATCTGTTGACGTTCAAGGAGACGACGGCGATCCCGATCGAAGAAGTTGAGCCTGTCAGCGAAATCGTCAAATACTTCAAGACGGGTGCGATGTCATACGGCTCGTTATCAAAAGAAGCGCACGAGACGCTTGCGATCGCGATGAACCGCTTAGGTGGTAAAAGTAACAGTGGTGAAGGTGGGGAGGAAGAAGAACGATACGAACACGATGAAAATGGCGATTTCCGGATGAGCCGAATCAAACAAATCGCCTCTGGTCGTTTTGGAGTGACGAGTCATTATCTGGTACATGCCGACGAATTACAAATCAAGGTGGCACAAGGTGCGAAGCCCGGTGAAGGCGGTCAATTACCCGGTGAAAAAGTCTATCCATGGATCGCACGTGTACGTGCATCAACACCTGGTGTTGGATTGATCTCACCACCTCCACACCATGATATCTATTCAATTGAAGATTTAGCCCAGTTGATTCATGACTTAAAACGTGCCAACGATCAAGCCCGGATTAGCGTCAAACTCGTCGCCAAAGGAGGCGTTGGAACGATTGCTGCTGGCGTTGCGAAGGGGTTAGCAGATGTTATCGTCATCAGTGGTCATGACGGCGGAACGGGCGCCTCACCTAAGACGAGTATTCAACATGCCGGACTGCCATGGGAACTTGGTCTTGCTGAAACACATCAAACGTTGACATTAAACGGGTTACGCGAGCGTGTCGTTCTCGAGACGGACGGAAAGCTATTGACCGGTCGTGATGTCATCCTCGCAGCAATGCTCGGAGCGAATGAATATGGGTTTGCGACAGCACCACTTATCGCTGTCGGCTGTATCATGATGCGTGCGTGTCATCTCGATACGTGTCCTGTTGGTGTCGCGACACAGGATCCAGAGCTCCGCAAGAAATTTACAGGATCTGCCGATGATGTCGTCCATTTCATGACATTTATCGCTGAGGAAGTGCGAGAACATTTAGCAAAGCTCGGTGTGAGACGGTTGCAAGATCTCGTAGGGCGTACGGATTTACTTGAACCATCGGAACGACAACGAACGCATTGGAAGGCAAAAAGTCTTGATTTTTCTCGTCTCCTCGTTCATGTGTCACACGGTCCGGCTGAACAACAACAGCATCACGTTGAGCGTTCCTTTGACGCCCGTGAAGTCGCACCGTATTTAGAGTCGGCAGATTTCAGTCAGCCACAGACACTACGTTTAACGATTCAAAATACAGACCGTGCGATTGGCACGCAGACCGGTGCGATGCTGACCAGACGATTTGGGGCACTTGGTCTTCCGACGGATCGATTGAAACTTGAACTGCAGGGATCTGCTGGGCAAAGTTTAGGTGCGTATCTCCCACGTGGGATGACGCTTGATGTCACGGGAGAAGCGAATGATTATGTAGGGAAAGGGTTGTCCGGGGGTATCATCGCCGTTCATCCTCCACGTTCGATTTCGTTCGTCTCGTCCGATCAATCGATCATCGGTAATGTCGCACTTTACGGAGCGACAAGTGGAGAACTTTATGTCAACGGTCAGGCAGGTGAGCGATTTGCGGTTCGAAACAGTGGAGCCGTCGCCGTCGTCGAAGGAATCGGCAATCATGGACTCGAGTATATGACCGGTGGATCTGTCGTTGTCCTTGGCGATATCGGAAAAAACTTTGCAGCCGGTATGTCAGGCGGTGTCGCTTATGTCTTACCGCGTAATCCCGAACAATTTTTACAACGTGTCAACCGCGAACTCGTCTCGACTGGACCCGTCACGCATGCCGAAGAGATCACGCGACTGAAGACGTTCATCGAGCGGCACGTCGAACGGACCGGAAGTGAGCAGGGCGATGCGATTCTAGCGAACTGGGATCATATCATCCATTCGTTCATCCGCGTCATTCCATCGACGTACGAGAAAGTGACAACATTGATGGCTGATTTCGCAAAACAAGGACATAACACTGAAGAAGCGATGTTACTCGCATTCGAGACACATCTTGGTCGAAGAACAGGGGGAGTACGATGAAACGACGCGATCAATTCATGACAGTTGCTCGTTCAAGCGGAGCGGAACGACACCCAAGCGAACGGGTGGGGGATTTTAGTGAATACAAGACGGCTTTGACGGAAGCGGAAGCGAGTCAACAAGCAAGTCGATGTATGGATTGTGGCACCCCGTTTTGCCATGTAGGGGAAGTATTTGATCAAGTGAAGATCGGTTGTCCAGTCTATAACTTAATTCCAGAATGGAATTTACTTGTAGAAGAAGGTCGTTTTCAAGAGGCCCTCGATCGACTGCTTGAGACGAACAATTTTCCTGAATTCACGGGTCGCGTCTGCCCAGCGCCGTGCGAAGGATCGTGTACGTTATCAATTCATGAACCTGCAGTTGCAATCAAGGATATTGAACGATCGATCATTGATATCGGGTTTGAAAAAGGATGGGTCGTGCCTCGAATTCCAATGATACGTTCGTCGCATTCTATTGCCATCGTCGGATCTGGTCCTGCCGGTCTTGCAGCTGCTGATCAGCTGAATCAAGCAGGGCACCAGGTCACCGTCTTTGAACGAGAGGACCGCGTCGGCGGGCTTTTGACATACGGTATACCAGCGATGAAACTCGATAAAGAGGTCGTACAGCGTCGTGTTGATTTGCTTGAAGCAGAAGGAATCCACTTTCGGACGAATGTTACGATCGGCGCAGATATCACGCTCGAGACACTTGAAGCAGAGTATGATGCTGTAATCTTGTGTGTCGGTGCGACGGAACCACGAAAATTGACAGAAGCACCAACGCAAGGAGTCGGTTATGCGATGGATTATCTGACTGGAGTGACACGCCACGTGCTCTCGAAAGAACCGTTGTCTCCTGATCACGATGCGAGAGATAAGGATATTCTTGTCATTGGTGGCGGCGATACAGGAGCGGACTGTGTAGCGACGGCGCTCCGTCAACGCTGCCGCTCCGTCGTCCAATTCGGCAAGCATGAACAACCAGGTACGACACGTGCAACAGGAAACATGTGGCCGGATACACCTTTGCTTTATTCGATCGATTATGGATATGCGGAAGCATTCCAACAATTCGGTCGAGATCCCCGTGAATACTTGATCGCCATTAAGCGGTTCACGACAAGTGAATCGGGTCAAGTCACCGGTGTCTGGACAATTCAGACGACAAAAACAAAAAATGAATCGGGTGCGGTGATCTTTGAGGAAATCGAAGGGAGCGATCGTTACTTCCCGGTCGATCAAGTCTGGATCGCTATCGGATTCAGCGGTGTGGAAGAGCGTATACTCGAGCATTTAGCGGTTGCATCGGAACGCGGAAAAATCAAGACGACTCGTTATGAGACGAATCGTTCAGGTGTATTTGCCGCAGGTGACGCACGACGCGGTCAATCGCTCATTGTCTGGGCAATTCGAGAAGGTCGTGAAGTGGCGGAAGCCGTCGGTCAATATTTAAGAACAATGCAACAAACTGGTTAAATCACGCAGTCTGGATTTTCTGGCATCTTCAGAAATCCAGGCTTTTTTGTGTTTGGCAAAGAAATCTGTCAGTTCAAAAATAACTATTGATTTTGTTTCAAGGTAAAACCCCGAAACTATTTCTGATATTCTTATAAAATGAAGGGGAGGAATGACGGATGAATCCAGAAATCATCTATTTCGTATGCGAGAGTGGAATGGCAAGTAGTGTCATAGGGGCTACGATTTTTAGAAAACGCTTACTTGAGTGTGGGATTACGATAGACGTCAAGACATGTCGAATCGTAGATCTTCCTGATCACGCATCTTTTATCGTCGGAGAAGCACAACTTATCCATCGACACGTCTGGAAAGCGTATCGCTCTGTTCATCCAGTCGATCGGATTCTGGATCCGACTGCATATGACGTCATCCTCGAATCTTGGCGGAAAAGAGTGAGGCTACATGACTGAATTCACACCACGGGAACACGATATCTTATTTTTCCTCTTATCACGTGAGGAACCTGTTCAAATACAAGAAATCGCGGAAACGCTCGAGACATCGGAACGAACGATTCAGCGTGAACGGGATCGTCTTGCCCAGTCTTTAGAAGACCATGAGTTACGTTTGACATATGTCCGCGGCAGAGGTCTGTTGATTGAGGGAACGGATGAAGCCAAACACGTACTACGGGACCAATTATTGTTGTCACACAAACAATTACCGACTGCTGAGGATCGCCAAGTCGAGTTAGCGTATCGGCTACTGCAAGAAGACGGGATGGTCAAATTACAGGCGATCGCCCATGCGATGTACGTGGCACCGAGTACGATCAGCCAGGATTTAGAGCGGATTGATGAGTGGTTTATGCAATATGACCTTGAAATCAAGCGCAAAAAAGGCATTGGTGCCGAAGTCATCGGCGAAGAGATCAACAAACGACGCTTATTGATCTCATTGATCTTTACACAATGGGATGTTCTTGCTTTCTATCGGTTGTTGCAAGGAGATGTCGATCAGTTACCCCATCTGTTACAAATGAACCGAACATCATGGCTTGAGATGATCAATCAAGCGTATGCAGTCATTGCACCGTTGACGAAAGAAGGACGTCTCAATGACCGACAAATCATGCGTGCCACACTCAGCTTAGCTTTACAAGCGTTGCGCAAAGATCAGTTTCCGATGCGTTACGAGTTAAAAGCGTACCCAGTCGAAATTCTCAAATGGGTGGAACGCGTCGAAGAGCGATTACCTGACACATTGTCGATTGCCGAACGTCAATGGTTATCAGAAGAGTTGCGCGCGTTTTTTCAATCGGACGCAGGAGATACGGAAGAACTCGTCACACGCCTCCGTGTGAAACGATTGATTGAACACGTCTCTTTATTATATGGAACGAACTTTACGAAAGATTATGCTTTGGAGCGGGGGCTCGTTTCGCATATTCAATCCTATACGCGTCAAAATAGCGTCAATCCGTCCTATGTCATCAAACAAATTGAACGGGAATATCCACGTCTGTTCGATGCGGTCAAACAAGCAGCGCTGTCGATCTTCACAGATGCGACATTTGAAGACGTGGATTTAGCATTTTGGGTCATGCATTTCGGGGCTGTTCTCAGCAAACCGACACCTAAACTACCATATCGCGTTTTAGTCGTCTGCTCTGCTGGACTCGGCTCTTCAAAGTTATTGATGAATCGGTTACGGCAAGAATTTACTGAACTTGAACATATCGATAACTCGTCGCTGTTTGGCATTGAACGGTTACCGATTGAATCGTATGACTTCGTTTTATCGACCGTGCCGTTGCCTGACATCCGCCCACCACATCTTCTTGTCAACCCGTTGCTCCCTCAGGATGAGGTGGAACGGATCCGAAAATTGATTCTTGCCTTACCAAAATCCTTCCAACCAGAACCACGGCAGACGAAAACAGAATGGCTCGATCTCGAGCAATTGCATCGGCTCGTTGCATCGTCGATTCAAGTGTCGAACGGATTTCAAATGGAACGGTTGGAGCGCGTGGACGATGGGATTGAATCGTTATTATTTGAGATCAGCACAAGAATGGTCGATCAAGGATTAGCAAAATCAGCTGTTTCACTCTCGGCGCAATTGTTGCGTCGTCATGAGATGTCGGGTCTTGGTATTCCAGGAACACGGCTTGCTTTATTCCACGGACGTGATGCGACAATTCAAAGAGGAGGATTTCTCATTTTTGAATTGCCTGAACCAATCGACTTACTCGGGATGGATCAACAGTTGCAATCCGTCGAAAGGCTTCTTGTACTTGTCGCACCGGAAGAGACCTCGAACGAACTGCTTGAATTGCTCAGTTCGATTAGTGCCGCAATCATTGAAAGTCCCGAACAAATGGATCAATTTGAGTTCGGAGAGGAACATGCAATTCGTCTGCTTTTAAATCGAACGTTTCGAACGGTAATTGATCAATTCCTAGGCAATACTTGAAAAACCCCTGTCACTTGATCTTTGAAGTGGCAGGGGTTTTTTCTTTGATCAGGCAGGCTTCTTTCCAGTCTGTCCAACTTCTTGGACAAAGACTGAACTAGGAAAGATTGAGTAAGCGCTTGCAATGATCTTACAATAAGGGCATAGCAAAGCAATCATCTTATCAACTCATACACGAAATGGAGGCTAACGCAATGGCGACAGCTCAAAATGGAGCACGGGGTATCCGTGTACAAGTTCAACGGTTCGGTAGCTTTTTAAGCGGTATGGTCATGCCGAACATCGGTGCATTCATCGCTTGGGGGATCATCACGGCACTCTTCATCCCGACTGGATGGGCACCGAATAAGGAACTCGGTGAACTTGTCGGTCCGACAATCACCTATCTCTTACCGTTGCTGATTGGATACACGGGCGGGAAATTAATGCATGACGTCAGGGGAGGCGTTGTCGGGACGCTTGCGACGATGGGGGTTATCGTCGGAACAGAGATTCCGATGTTCCTCGGTGCCATGATCATGGGACCACTTGGTGGATACGTCATCAAAAAGTTCGATCAGTTGATTGAAGGAAAAGTCAAACCAGGTCTCGAGATGCTCGTCAATAACTTCTCAGTCGGAATCATCGGTGGTTTGTTGATGCTCGGTGGATTCAAAGTATTCGGACCACTCATGACAGGTCTTGACGACATCATGGCCGCAGCAGTTGGTGCGATCGTCAGCGCACATTTGCTACCATTAGCGAGTTTGTTCATCGAACCGGCAAAAATCTTGTTCTTAAATAATGCGATCAACCACGGTATTTTAAGCCCGCTTGGTCTCGACCAAGTAAACGAGGCGGGTAAATCAGTTCTGTTCTTACTCGAAGCCAACCCAGGTCCAGGTCTTGGATTGTTACTTGCTTACTCGTTCTTCGGTTCTGGTGCAGCGAAGAAGACAGCACCCGGTGCAGCATTTATCCAATTCATCGGTGGAATTCACGAAATCTATTTCCCATACGTCTTGATGAAGCCAGTCTTGTTGCTTGCGATGATTGCAGGTGGCATGAGTGGTATCCTCACTTTCGTCCTGTTTGATGTCGGATTAGTCGCACCCGCTTCACCAGGTAGTATCATCGCGGTCCTCGCAATGGCATCACGCGGTTCTTACGTCGGATTGATTGCAGGTGTACTTGTTTCAGCATCTGTGACATTTGTTGTCTCGACTGTCCTGCTAAAAACTAGCAAGGCAAAAGAAACGTCGCTTGAAGAGGCGAGCGCGAACGTCAGTGCGATGAAAGGAAAACAATCGATTGCCTCGACACTCGTTTCAGCTGATGCCAAACCACTTGCGGAAGTCGAACATATCATCTTCGCTTGTGACGCTGGTATGGGATCGAGTGCGATGGGAGCATCCGTCCTTCGCAATAAGATCAATAAAGCGGGCTTACCCATCAAAGTGACGAATACGTCGATCAGTCAATTGCCGCAAAACGCCGAACTGATCATCACGCATCGTGATTTGACGGAGCGGGCGAAGGAACAGGTACCAACGGCAGAACACCGATCAGTCGATAATTTCTTAAATGCCGGATATTATGATCAACTCGTCCACGAGATCGAAACAGCAAGAAATAAGATTTCTTAAAGATAAAGATAGAGACACTCAAGGAGGAATAAACATGACAACGACAATGAACCTTTCACCGGAACTTGTATTACTTGATCAACAATTCGCAGACGAGACGGCAGCCATTACGGCTGCCGGTCAACTCCTCGTCGATCACGGATATGTCGAAGCGGGGTATATCGATTCAATGCAGGAACGTCATGCCTTATCAACGGTCTACATTGGCAACCATGTCGCGATTCCACACGGAACAGAGTCGGCTAAATCACAAGTCAAGAAAACGGGGCTATCGATTCTACAAGTACCGCAAGGCGTAGCGTTCGGAACGGAACAAGCACGACTCGTCATCGGTATCGCTGGCGTCGGTGATGAACATCTCGAGTTGTTATCAAATATCGCAGTCATTTGCTCCGATGAGGAGAACGTCGAGCGTATCGTGGCAGCGACATCAAAAGAAGAAATCATCGCGTTATTGACAGCGGAGGTGTAACCATGAAAGCCATCCATTTTGGTGCCGGTAACATCGGACGAGGATTCATTGGCTTACAACTCGTAAAGACGGGTTACGAAGTCTGTTTCGTAGATGTCAATACGACGGTCGTCGATGCATTAAAAGCACGACATACCTATGAGGTGGGTTATGCCTCTGAAAGAGGAGGGCGTGAACGGGTCGACGGCGTGACGGCACTTAACAGTTTATCTGAACCAGATCAGGTCATTGCAGCGATTCGTGAAGCAGATGTAATCACGACAGCTGTCGGACCGAGCTTGTTGTCGAAAGTAGCTCCTTTGATCGCGGAAGGGTTACGTCAACGGGATCAACAGACACCTGTCTACGTCATTGCGTGTGAAAACATGATTGGTGGGTCAAAACACTTACAAACAGAGGTGGCGAAACATCAACCGGTAGCGGAGAATTGGTATTTCCCGAATGCAGCAGTTGATCGGATCGTTCCACTTCAGCATCACGAAGATCCGTTGTACGTCGAAGTGGAAGAATTCTTCGAATGGGTGATCGAAACGACTGGACTACCGGAAGCCTATCCACGGATCGACGGCGTCACCTATGTCGAGAACATCGAACCGTTCATCGAGCGGAAGCTGTTCACTGTCAACACGGGACATGCAATTGCTTCATACCTCGGAGCACTATTTCATAAAGAGACGATCGCTGAAAGTTTAACGGATCCACGCATCCGTCGGGGTGTCCAGACGGCACTTTACGAAACAGGGTGGTTGTTACTTGAAAAGTACGGCTTTAATCCGGTCGATCATAGTGCGTACATCCAAAAGAATATGAAACGCTTTGAAAACCCGCGAATTCATGATGAAATCATTCGTGTCGCCCGTTCACCGATTCGTAAATTGAGTCCAAGTGACCGACTTGTCAAACCAGCGAAGGAATTGATGGAGCGTGGGATCGAAGCAGATGGATTAGCACGTGGGATCGCAGCAGCCCTAACCTATTTCGATCCAAATGATTCAGAATCTTCAGAATTAAATGCATATATTACGAAACATGGAATCGAAGATGCGCTGAACGCATATCTACAACTGTCAGCAACGGATCCACTTGGATCTCGGATCGTTGAGCATTATGAAGCGATGCAACAACAAGTCAATTCGATTGCTTAAGAATGAATAACTCTGTAAGCCGAACACCTTTCACATCTGTGGAGGGTGTTTTTAGTTTACGATTTAAATATGTCATGGTATCGACAAAATAAGCAGTTTCTAAAAATCTTATTATCACAATTTGATTACAATTTGTATATTAAATTTGGAATATTCGAAAACGAATATTTAGCGATTAAAATACATTGTACGCTATATGAACGGAACATCTCTATTCCGATTTTTCAGGTAAGAGAAGGTGATCATATGTTGAATTATAAAGTGAATGTATATAGATTAAACGGAGCACGACCAAAAGCAACAAAAGGAACCGGACCGAAGCATTTGATTTATTCGAGTCAGTTTTCTTCACGTACACCAGTCCATTTATTGCATCAACTCATCTTGAATCGATTGTTGGTTGAGCAAGAAAAAAACCTGGATTTAACGTATACGATCGAAGTAAATGCGGTACTTGATCAATTCGTGATCGACGTCCGTGTCTTTTCAACAGATACGGTCAGCATCCAAGTCGAGCGTGACTTGATTGAAATCATTGAACGTGAAGAAGTTCGTCATATCCCAGCGCTTGAAATCGGAAAACCGGATTTCGCAGAATTCGCTCACATCGTCTTAAAGGTTAAGGAAGGTGGACCACGTCTTTCACAAGAGGATACGCAACGAATTTTCAATGAGTCTGGTGTTCGAGGACGAATTATCCTGCACAAGGAGCGAATCGATAGTCATGAACCCTCCCATTCGATTCAGTTGTTGATTGGTGGGGCCGAGAAGTGTTTGTACAGTCTCTCGCAATATCAGCTTGATCCACTCTTCCGTAAACATGGTTTGACGATTCAATCCTTGAATCTGTTACCGTTTGATTTATTCATGATTCGCGACAAAATCGCGATGCTGTCTTCAGCAGATGCTTCGCAACTGTGGATTGATGACATCACGACATCCAAGAATGGACGATCACATCAGATTTGTTTTAACGATGGGAATGAATGTATGACGGTTATCTGTGATCTTCACGGATCAATTCGGTCTTATAAGTGTTCGTGATGGTTTAATTCTTCTTCGAATAGGCTACATTCTTAACAGAGGTTCTAACGAAGGGGAGTCGAACAATCATGTTATCTAAACAACAGACGGAAGAATTCAAGCAACGGTTATTGAAGGAAAAAGAAAAGACGACATCAAACATCGAACAACGCGATACCGATTACGATGAAGGTGAATTGTCGAGTTACGATAATCATCCTGCCGATTCTGGCGATGAATTGTTCTTGCGGGAACGTGATCAAGCAATCACGGATATGCAAGAGGATATGCTATCAGATGTGGATCGCGCATTAAAAGCGATCGAGGACGGAACGTATGGCATTTGCGAAGTCTGTGGAAAAGAGATTGAAATCGAACGCCTTGATATCATTCCAGAAACCCTATTATGCATTGAGCATGCAAAAGAAGAAGCAGAACAAAACGAGAACGATCCGAATTCGCGACCAAGCGAAGAAGATGTACTAGATCCATCTGTCACAGCTCGCGGGAAAGACATCGACGGTGATACGGACGGATTCTCGAAAGTCAGTGACTTTGGTAGTTCTGATACACCGTCTGATCAAGAAGATGGAATCGATCCGACACGGTCTTGACCGGCAAAACATCTCCCGAAAATGGAGATGTTTTTTTTCGAAAAATATCACAGGTATTTACCAGAATTTTTTGACTTTTCATATAATTTTGGTACGATGGTATCGAGAGGACTGTTTTAGCCTATATTAAAATGTAAGCGCATACAAGCATCCGTCTCACTGCTTGACCATTTTAGTTGAGGGAGGATATAACGCATGATTTATGACATTCCGAACAAGCAAGGGTCAAAAGTACAGTACAAGGAACGGTATGAAAACTACATTAATGGAAAATGGACGGCACCAGTCGGGGGAGAATATTTTGATAATGTGACACCTGTTACTGGTAAGGTGTTGTGCCAAGTCGCTCGTTCTACAAAGGAAGATATCGAACTCGCTCTTGACGCAGCACATGCGGCAAAAGAAGCATGGGGAAAAACATCTGTAACCGAACGTTCGAATATTTTAAATAAGATCGCCAATCGAATGGAAGAAAATCTCGAGATGCTCGCTTATGCGGAAACACTTGAGAACGGAAAAGCCGTTCGTGAGACACTTAACGCCGATTTACCGCTCGCGATCGACCACTTCCGTTATTTCGCTGGGGTCATTCGTGCACAAGAAGGTTCAGTCGGCGAACTCGATCAAGATACGGTTGCGTATCACTTCCATGAGCCACTTGGCGTCGTCGGTCAAATCATTCCGTGGAACTTCCCGCTCCTGATGGCTGTCTGGAAATTAGCACCAGCTCTCGCAGCAGGAAACTGTGTTGTCTTAAAACCAGCAGAACAAACACCAGCGAGCATCATGGTACTCGTTGAGATCATCGAAGATTTACTTCCACCAGGTGTGCTCAACATCGTCAATGGATTCGGTCTTGAGGCAGGGAAACCGCTCGCCTCAAGCAAACGAATCGCCAAAATCGCCTTTACGGGTGAGACGACGACAGGACGTTTGATCATGCAGTATGCTTCGCAGAACTTGATCCCGGTCACACTCGAACTCGGTGGGAAATCACCGAACATTTTCTTTGAAGATATCATGCAGGCAGACGATGCATTCTTTGATAAAGCAATCGAAGGATTATTGATGTTTGCGTTGAACCAAGGGGAAGTCTGTACGTGTCCGTCGCGTGCCTTGATTCAAGAATCGATTTACGAACCGTTCATGGAACGTGTTTTAGAGCGCGTCAAAGCCATCAAAATCGGAAATCCTCTTGATGCCGACGTCATGATGGGTGCTCAAGCTTCGAACGAACAGATGGAGAAAATCCTTTCGTATCTTGAAATCGGTAAGTCGGAAGGCGCAGAGTGTCTAATCGGTGGAGAGCGCAACATGCTCGAAGGAGATCTCGCAGAAGGATATTACATTCAACCAACGATCTTTAAAGGACACAATAAGATGCGCATCTTCCAGGAAGAAATTTTCGGACCGGTTCTATCGGTCACGACATTCAAGACGGAAGAAGAAGCACTCGAAATTGCGAATGATACGTTATATGGTCTTGGTGCCGGCGTTTGGACACGTGACATGAACCGTGCTTATCGGTTTGGTCGTGCGATCGAAGCAGGGCGCGTCTGGACGAACTGTTATCACCAATATCCAGCTCACGCGGCGTTTGGTGGTTACAAAATGTCAGGGATCGGACGCGAGAACCATAAGATGATGCTCAACCATTACCAACGGACGAAAAACCTACTCGTTAGCTATAACCCGAATAAACTCGGTTTCTTCTAAGTCGGAAAGGACGTGGATGCAAATGGTGGAACGTGTTCAGGCGACAGCAGCTTGTCTTGAGTTGATCGACCAGTTGAGAGAAAAACACGGTCCGTTGATGTTTCATCAATCTGGTGGTTGTTGCGATGGCAGTTCCCCGATGTGTTTTGCGCAGGGCGATTTATTCCTGGGAGATCAGGATAAAAAACTAGGAGAGATCGGTGGTTGCCCGTTTTATATTCATGAAGATCAATATGAGTACTGGAAACATACCCAACTCATCATTGATGTCGTGGATGGTCGAGGCGGAATGTTCTCTCTTGAGGGTGTCGAAGGAAAACGTTTTTTGACACGCTCCCGTGCGTTCACGCAAGAGGAATACGCTGAACTATCAGCATCAAGTTAATGAAGGATATAAACGCGATTTTGTCTAGGCGACTTGTTCATTCAGGTCGCTTGTACAGAATCGTGTTTTTGTTCGTATTACAGCGTTCTAACAGGATAAAAGTTGGTAATGCGGCATAAGAACGGTATAATGAACTCATATTTTGACGAGAAGATTTTTTCATACTATGACATTTAGGGGGTCACCATGAAATATCCATTTTTAGGTTGGACAGGTCACACGATCGGAGTGACGGCGCCCTCCTCCGGATTACGTGAACAGCAACAGGAATGGGTCGAACGAGCAGTTGAACAGGTACAAGCACGGCAAATGAACGTCCGTTTAGGTGAAACGATTTGGTCGCATCAACTTGCTGAGAGTGCACCGGTCAAACAACGCGCCGAAGAATTCAATCACATGATGACGGATGAGACGATTGATGCTGTTATCCCGCCATTTGGTGGGGAACGCGCCATTGATCTTTTACCCGAGTTGACACCAACTGCTTACCAAACAAAATGGTTGCTTGGCTATTCCGATATCAGTACGTTATTGCTCAGTTTGACGCTTCAGACGGGAATTGCGACAGCACATGGTCCGAACTTCGTTGAGCTTCGGAGTAAAGAATGGGACGAGACGACAAGTGCCTGGCGACGGGTTCTCGCGACGCCATCTGGAGAAACCGTCACACAGTGGGCTTCCGATCGTTATCAAACCGCGTGGACAGACGAAGAACGTCCAGCAGGTTCGTTATTTCAGCTGACGGAAGCGACAGAATGGAAAGCACTTGATGAGCGAACAGAAGTGACCGGACGGTTACTTGGGGGTTGTCTGGAGACGATTCGCCATCTGATTGGGACACCGTACGGAGATGTGAAGCGCTTCCAACATGAAGAGATCAACGGAGAACCGATTCTCTGGTACTTCGAGGTGTCTGAAGCGAGTTCTGCCGAGGTGCATCGGACGCTTCGACAAATGGCGTATGCTGGGTGGTTCGACCATGCGGCTGGCTTTTTATTTGGCCGTACGTCTGCAAGGATTACAGAAGATCTGACATGGCTAGACGTGTATCACTATCTAGCCGATGAAACGGGCTTACCAGTCTTATATGATCTTGACATCGGTCATCAGCCACCACAGTTAACGTTAATCAATGGAGCGACGGGTACGGTTCGTATTCAAGGAAAAGATTCACGAATCGATCTTACGTTCAACTAAAAAGGAGAGCACGCAATGGCACGTCGTAAGTTTCAAGCATTAGGCGTTTATAAACGCGTCCATATTAACCCGGAAACACGTCGAATGACGTTACCGGAACCGTTTTACGATGCACTTCGTCTAGAAGATGAATTGCTGATTGCACAAGTCGGAGATGTTCTCGTCATGCGTCGTCCGGGGGAAGTCGTCGAGACAGAAACGGATTTATTGAGTGAACTCGTAGAAGATGGATTCACGGGTACAGAGCTTGTCCAAGAGTTTGCCTACCGGCGTCAGCAACAGGAACAACGATTACGTCAACAAGTCTTGCAGGATGAAGAGGATGACCATGCTGCTCAACTGAAGATCGAGCTATAACGGAAAGAAGGAGTGGGGCAGATGCGTCGCAGAACAAAAATTGGAATCGGAGTCATCGGATCCGGATTAGTAGCAGCGAGTTATTATTTTTATGAGATGGCAATCGCTACGAATCCGAAGCCGTTCTTATCGAATAATCGGGATTTGAGTGATGAGATGGTCCGGTTGATGCAACCTGGACAGACATGGATCAAGGAGCAGCCGCTCGAGCGGATCGAGATTGAAGCAAAAGATGGTTTAACGTTACGCGGACATTTCCTCCCGTCTCCTGTTCCGTCAGACCGGATTGTCATTCTCGTGCATGGATACGGAGGCGTCGGAACGGATTTAGCCGGATTCGCCTATCTGTACCATCAGGCCGGTTTCCATGTCATGATGCCCGATAATCGAGGACACGGAATGAGTGACGGTCATTATATCGGATTCGGATGGCATGATCGTGAAGATTGTCTCAGTTGGTCGAACTATCTGATTGAACGGATTGGACAGGATGCGAAACTGTTCTTACATGGTGTGTCGATGGGAGGGGCGACCGTATTGATGACGAGTGGCGAACAACTTCCACCACAAATCAAAGGAATCATTTCTGATTGTGCCTATACGTCCGTCAATGCTGTTCTTGCGTATCAGATGAAGCGGATGTATCGACTACCACACTTCCCGTTTTTAGGGATGACGAGCGTATTGACGAAGCTAAAGGCAGGTTATACGTTCCGTGAAGCATCAGCGCTGAAACAGGTCAAAAAGGCACAGGTTCCGATTCTCTTCATTCATGGTGGTGCGGATACGTTCGTACCGACAGATATGGTGTATGAGCTGTACGAAGCCTGTCCAACGGAAAAGGAACTGGTCGTCATTCCGAATGCCGCACACGCTATGGCATATTTCGAGGATCCGGCATTATATGATGACGTCGTTGAGAAGTTCGTCCGGAACATCTTGCGAAATGATTGACAACTCAGTTCGTTACCCGCTATATTAATATCATAAATCAACGTCGTCGTGGCGGAACTGGTAGACGCGCTAGACTCAGAATCTAGTGGTGGCAACACCGTGGAGGTTCAAGTCCTCTCGGCGGCATAAATGATTGAAGGAGGCAATCCCATCAAGGGGTTGCCTCCTTTTTTGATAATGAATAGAAAACGGTTGCATCGAATAAAAATTCAGAAATGTTTATCTTTTTAGAACTTTTCTGGTAAAATACGTTTTAAAGAGGGTACTCTTCAGGGAAAGTACTAAGTGGAGTCGACAATCTTTAACACATAGGAGAGGGGAAACAAACATGAAAAAAGGAAGTATTTTGCTAGCGCTCTTGATGAGCTGTATTCTCGTACTTGGTGCATGTAGTATCGGTTCGAAGGATGAAGGGTCTTCAGAAGGAAAGACGTATAAAGTTGGTATCGACGTCACGTATCCACCATTTGAGTACAAAGACGGGGACACGTACAAAGGAATCGACATCGATCTTATGAAAGCAATCGCTAAGGATCAAAACTTCAAGATTAAATTTGAAGCAATGGATTTCAGCGGTATCATTCCAGCACTTCAAGCAAATCAATTGGACGTTGCCATTGCCGGTATGAGTATTACACCAGAACGGAAAAAAGTCGTCACATTCTCAGACCCATATTTCAAAGCTGGTCTTATTTTAGTCGTTAAAAAAGATGAGAATGGTATTAAATCCGTTAACGATCTTAAAGGGAAAAAAGTAGCCGTCAAAAAGGGAACGACGGGTGCAAAATATGCAACGGACAACGCGGATAAACTTGGCTTCACTGTTACACAGTTCAATGACAGTCCAGCGATGTTCCAAGAAGTAAAGAACGGTAACGCAGCTGCCTTGATTGAAGATTATCCGGTCATCTCATATGCAAACAAACAACAAAATCTTGGATTGAAACTTGTCGGTGATCGTCTCAACGGTGATAACTACGGGATCGCTGTCTTAAAAGGTGAGAATAAGGATCTGCTGAAGAAAATCAACAAAGGACTTGCGAATCTGAAAGAAAACGGTGAATACGATAAAATCGTTGACACGTATCTGAAATAAGTCGCAAGGCGATAAGGGAGTGGGATAGCCAATGGAAGTGGTCAAAACCGCATTTCCATTTTTCTTGGAAGGGCTTCAAGTCACATTGTATATTTTCATCATTGCGGTCATCGTCGGCTTTCTGATTGGCTTAGTCGTCGCATTGATGCGGTTGTCACCGTTAAAGATTTTGAACGCAATCGCGATCATCTATATCGATGTCATTCGTGGTACACCGTTCATCGTTCAGCTTTTCTTCATCTACTTTGGACTCAACTCGCTTGAGTGGTTATCGATGGACCGGATGTATGCAGGGATACTGACGGTCGCGATCAATGCTGGTGCTTATTTCGCGGAAATTATTCGAGCAGGTATCCAGTCGATTGATAAGGGACAAACAGAAGCCGCACGTTCACTCGGTATGACAGGACGTCAAACGATGGTTCAAATCATTTTACCGCAAGCATTCCGACGGATGTTACCAACGATTACGAATCAATCGATCATTAGCTTAAAAGATACATCGTTGTTATCGATCATCGGCATCGCTGATTTGACGCAACAAGGTCAAGTTCAGCAATCGACGACGTTTGAGCCATTCATCGTTTGGTCTGTCGTCGGATTGATGTACTTCGTCATCATTTATCTCTTGTCATTAGTGGCGAAGTTCTTGGAACGGAGGTTTACATTACGATGAGTATCATTGAAGTGAAGAATCTAAAGAAATCATTCGGCTCGAACGAAGTCTTAAAAGACATTAACGTCTCGATAGCCGAAAAAGAAGTTGTGTGTGTCATCGGTCCGTCGGGATCTGGGAAAAGTACGTTTTTACGCTGTTTGAATCGACTGGAAGAGATTACGGGTGGAACGGTCATCATCGATGATTTCGACATCACAAATCCGAAGGTCGATATCAACAAAGTTCGGGAGGAGGTCGGAATGGTCTTTCAGCATTTTAATCTCTTCCCGCATAAGACCGTGCTTGAGAACGTCACGCTCGCACCGATCAAAGTACGTAAATCGGATAAGGACCAGGCGAAAAAGCGAGCTTTGGAACTACTCGATAAAGTTGGGTTACGGGAAAAAGCGAATAATTATCCAGGCGAATTATCCGGGGGTCAAAAGCAACGGGTCGCAATTGCCCGAGCGCTCGCGATGAATCCGAAAATCATGTTGTTTGACGAGCCAACGTCAGCGCTTGACCCGGAAATGGTCGGGGACGTGCTTGCCGTCATGAAACAACTTGCTCTCGAAGGGATGACGATGGTCGTCGTGACCCATGAGATGGGATTTGCTCGTGAAGTCGGAGACCGCGTGTTGTTTATGGATGGTGGGTATGTCGTCGAAGAGAATGTGCCACAAGCGCTCTTTGATTCTCCACAGCATGAACGGACGCAATCGTTCCTCAGTAAAGTGTTATGATTAAACCGGCGTATCTAAATGCAGATACGCCGGTTTTTTGCTTATTCATAAATTACTGGCTAAGCGCTCATAAGAAAAACTTATACATTTAAGCGTGAGAATTTGGGAATTCGAAATGCACACGCAGGAAAAGAGTAGTAATATAGTAACGAAGGCACTTTCATGGAAGAATGGCACGTTCGTTCCTTCTCATGACGTTTTAGCGCATCATTCATGCAATTTCTTTTGAAAGCGTTAACAGGTAGAGGGCTGGAAACACATTTAGCCGATGCTAAATGTGAGGGGAGAAATATAGAAACGGGGGGAACCGTACATGGCAGGCCACGAGCAAGATCAACAAGCATTTTATGGACCAAACCTTGGCTACATCATTGAATTGTACGAGCGTTTTTTAGAAGACAAAACATCCGTCGATGAGGAGACACGTACTTATTTCGAAGAGCATGGTGCACCTGTGACGGAACCAGTAGTACCGATGCAAGTCGAGACGGGAGATTTCGAAAAATATCTTGCGGCGAATCGTTTAGCGGAACAAATTCGTGCAAAAGGACATCTTGCGGCGGATATCTATCCGCTGAAGGACCATCCGCGAGAAACAGGATTATTCGAACTAAATCAGTTTGGACTGACAGAGGCAGATCTTCGGAAAATGCCGGTTTCACTCGTCTGTCCTGAGCCGCCAGCGGGTGTTCAAGATGCATTTGAAGGCATCGAGCACTTGAAAGCGCAATACACGGGAGCAGCGGCTGTTGAGTTCCAGCATGTTGATGACTTAGAGGAAAAGAAATGGCTCCGTCAAAAAATCGAACAAGGTGCTTTGACGGCGACGCTTGATGCTGAGCAAAAGAAACAATTGTTCAAACGCTTGGCTGAAACGGATCTTTTCGAAAAATATCTGCACAAAACATATGTCGGTCAAAAACGATTCTCGATCGAAGGGCTCGATGCGATGGTGCCATTGCTCGATACGATCGTCGGACACCTCATTTCGAACGGCTCGGAGACGATCAATATCGGAATGGCGCACCGTGGACGATTAAATGTTTTAGCTCATGTACTCGGTAAACCATATGAAATGATCTTTGCTGAGTTCCAGCATGCACCAAATCATGATCTCGTACCGTCTGAAGGATCAATCGGTATCACATACGGTTGGACGGGCGACGTGAAGTATCACCTCGGACTAAACCGGAAACTCGAGCAAAAGACACGTGACATCCGGATGACGCTCGCGAACAATCCGTCGCACTTAGAGTTCGTCGACCCAGTCGTCGAGGGCTTCACGCGTGCGGCACAAGATGACCGGACCCAAAAAGGCGCACCACGTCAAGAGCAGGCAGCCGCTGCTGCGATCCTGATTCACGGGGATGCAGCGTTCCCAGGTCAAGGAATCGTTGCTGAAACCTTGAATTTAGCAAATCTCAAAGGATATAACACAGGCGGAACGATTCACATCATCGCGAACAATACGATCGGCTTCACGACGGAACCGACAGATTCGCGTTCGACGCGTTACTCGAGTGACCTGGCTAAAGGGTATGAGATTCCAGTTTTCCACGTCAACGCCGATGAACCTGAAAGCTGTCTCGCTGTTGCGCTACTCGCGAGCGAGTACCGTGCAACATTCAAGAAAGACGTCATGATCGATTTAATCGGATATCGTCGTTTTGGACACAACGAAATGGATGAACCGATGAATACAAACCCGGTCTTATACGATTTGATCCATAAGCATGATCCGATTCGTGTCTTGTACGGAAAGACGCTTGTCGCGAACGGGGATGCGACAGCTGAGGAAATTCAATCGATTGAGACGTCAATCAATGATCACATGAAGGCGGCTCGAGAAAAAGTCCCAAATGTAGAGAAAGAGTATGGTGGGGTCATGCCGGACGTCGTCTTTAAAGGCGTTCCGACGATCGAAACAGGAGTAGCGATCGAAACATTAACTGCATACAATGAAGAATTGTTGCAGTGGCCAGATGGCTTCCAAGTGTTCCATAAACTTGAGAAAGTCCTGAAGCGCCGGACAGATGCATTCTCGACGAAGAACGGGATTGACTGGGGACACGCCGAAACATTGGCATTCGCTTCAATTCTCTCGGATGGAACACCAATCCGATTAAGCGGGCAAGATTCTGAACGGGGAACGTTTGCACAACGGAATATCAATCTTCATGATGTGAAAACGGGAGAAGGATTCTCGCCACTTCATGCTTTATCAACGGCAACAGCTTCGTTCTCGGTCTATAACAGTCCACTCTCTGAGGCGGGTGTTCTTGGCTTTGAATACGGCTATAATGTCTTTGCACCAGAAACGCTTGTCTTATGGGAAGCGCAATACGGAGACTTCGCAAACTCAGGTCAAGTCATCTTTGACCAGTTTATTTCTGCGAGCCGAGCCAAATGGGGACAAACGTCAGGTCTCGTTATGTTGCTTCCGCACGGTTATGAAGGACAAGGACCAGAACACTCGAGTGGTCGTTTAGAGCGCTTCTTGACGTTATCCGGTGAGAAGAACTGGACAGTTGCGAACGTATCGAGTGCTGCGCAGTACTTCCATTTGTTGCGTCGACAAGCAGCAATCCTCGGAAAAGAGGAAGTTAGACCGCTCGTGGTCATGACACCAAAGAGTCTCTTGCGTCATCCGCTTGCGACATCTGACGTCTCTGAATTGACGGAGGGTAGTTTCCGTCGTGTCATTGAACAAGCGGGACTTGGAGAAGCACCAGATCGTGTCAAACGTCTTGTGTTCTGTTCTGGTAAGATGGCAATTGATTTAGCGGAAGCGGTCTCGAAATCAGAGGAGAATCTCGACTGGTTACAAATCGTCCGGGTTGAGGAACTGTATCCGTTCCCAGCGAAAGCCTTACAAGAAGTCATTGCGCGCTATGAATCCGTCGAAGAGATGGTCTGGGTGCAAGAAGAACCGAAAAACATGGGGGCGTGGTCCTTTATGGAACCACGGCTTGAAACAGTCGCACCGAACGGAATTCAAAATGTTCGTTACATTGGTCGTCGTCGCCGTTCAAGTACAGCAGAAGGTGACCCGGCAGGTCATAAAGTAGAGCAAGCACGTATAATCAATGATGCGCTCACAGCAACGGCTTCTACACCAACAGCACCATCACACGTATCGAATCACACATCATAACGTAAGATAGAAACGAGTCATAGGGGGAGAATACGATGGAAATCAAAGTACCAGAACTTGCCGAATCAATTACTGAAGGAACGGTGGCATCTTGGTTAAAACAACCAGGTGATCACGTGGAAAAAGGGGAAGCCATCGTTGAGCTCGAGACAGATAAGGTCAACATCGAAGTACCGTCAGATGAAGCGGGTACGTTAACGGAAGTAATGGCTGCTGAGGGAGATACAGTCCGCGTCGGGGAAACGATTGCTGTCATCTCTGCTGGTGGCGAAGCTTCAAAACCGGCTGCAACAGAAACAGCACAAGAAACTCCAAAAGAGACACCAAAAGCAGAAGAAAAAGCGGAACAACCAGTGGCTGCAGCAGCGACGGAAAGTACATCCGTTGCAGATCGTCCGATTGCTTCACCTGCTGCCCGTAAATTGGCTCGTGAAAAAGGAATTGATTTAGCACAAGTGGCGACGCAAGATCCACTTGGTCGGATCCGTGTCCAAGATGTCGCGACGTTTGAAGTAGCGCCACGTGAACAAGCAAAACCTGCTCCTACGAAGCCTGCTGCGCCGACACCAGCTCAAGCGGCTGCTCCTGGGAAACCAGAAGAGCGAATCAAGATGTCACGTCGCCGGAAGACGATTGCGAATCGCCTTGTTGAAGTTCAACAAACGGCAGCGATGTTGACGACATTCAATGAAATCGATATGTCTGCTGTCATGGCGCTCCGTAAACGCCGTCAAGAAAAGTTCGTGAAGGAAAACGAAGTTAAACTCGGCTTCATGTCATTCTTTACGAAAGCAGCAGTCGCAGCACTCAAAAAGATGCCATACCTGAATGCTGAGATTCAAGGCGATGAAATCGTCCTGAAGAAATTCTATGATATCGGCATTGCCGTCTCAGCACCAGACGGTCTCGTTGTTCCAGTCGTTCGTGATGCGGACAAAAAGAACTTCGCTGAAATTGAAAAGGACATCATTCAATTAGCGGTCAAAGCGCGTGATAATAAACTTGGTCTATCTGACTTAACGGGTGGTACGTTCACAATCACGAATGGTGGTACGTTCGGTTCACTCATGTCGACGCCGATCTTAAACGGTCCACAAGTCGCGATTCTCGGCATGCACGCAATCAACCTGCGCCCTATTGCCATTGATGCAGAACGCATGGAAAATCGTCCGATGATGTATGTTGCTCTCTCTTACGATCACCGGATTGTGGATGGAAAAGAAGCTGTTACGTTCCTGAAACACATTAAAGATCTTCTTGAAGATCCAGAGTCATTGATTTTCGAAGCGTAATCATTAAAAGACCCGTTTTAGATGCGGGTCTTTTTTCTATGGAATGATATCGTTTTGTCATCAAATCAAGAAATGACGTTAACAGCTTCTCTATATCATCTTCATACAAACAATTTAAGATAAGTGTTGTAAGAATATTTCAAGGGGGAATAGATGATGCTGAAACAAATCGGATTGACGATGGTAGCGGGAGCCGTATTAAGTACAGGACTTCCGACAGAAGATGTCGGTGCACAATCAAAAGGCAAATCGTTACTCGATTCAAATCGAATCATTAACGTTGCTCATCGTGGAGCTTCAGGTTATGCGCCGGAGCATACGATGCCAGCTTACGAAATGGGACATAAGAAATTTAAAGCAGATTACATCGAAATTGATTTACAGATGACAAAAGACGGTCATTTAATTGCGATGCATGACGAAACCGTCGATCGGACGACGAACGGAACGGGTGCTGTCAAAGAGAAGACATTAGCTCAAATCAAGAAACTTGATGCGGGTAGTTGGTTTAATGAAGCAAATCCAACACTCGCTAAAAAATCATATGTAGGATTAAAAGTCCCGACACTCCAAGAAGTCGTGAATAAGTACGGGAAACATGCGAATTACTACATTGAGACGAAGTCCCCTGAAGTATATCCAGGAATGGAAAAGAAATTACTCGATTTATTGAAACGGAACGGATTGTCTAGTGATCGTGTGAAATCAGGACAAGTCTTGATTCAGTCGTTTAGTGCAGAAAGTCTTCAAAAAGTCAGATCCATCGATTCAAAAGTCCCGTTGATTCAATTGATGGAAGCAAAGGAGGTGTCTTCCTTAACCAGTACGAAATTAAAGGAAATCCGTAAATATGCAGTTGGAGTCGGTCCTTCATATAAAGCATTGACACGTGAAAATGTTAAAGCAATTCGTCAACAGGGCTTGCTGTTGCATCCGTATACAGTAAATGAAAAAGTCGAAATGGTTCGCTTGCTTGACTATGGTGTTACAGGTGTCTTCACGAACTACGCGGATCGCTTTAATGCAGTCATTAAAGAATCGTCCAAAAAAATTTCAAAATAATTCAAAGAGTGATTCCTCGTTTCGAATGCGAAATAAGGAATTGCTCTTTTTTTGATGAAATCTCGTATTTTAAATCCAATATTTCCTTCCTTACGTAATCTGTGTAGAGCATGATGACAAATTCGAATTATGAGATGAATAGTGAGACAAAACTATGTAGTCGTTAGAGTGTTTCATGTTACGATAACAGTGCAGTTTTGGGAAGGAATGGAGTGAGGATTGTGAGAATTACACAGTATACGGATTATGGTTTACGCGTGTTGATGTATCTCGGTGTGCACCGGGATGTTATCACACCAATGCCGCAGATTGCCCAGCATTATGGCATCTCATCCAACCATTTAATGAAAGTGACACAACAGTTAGCGAAACTTGGATATGTCGAATCAACGAGAGGTCGCTCAGGGGGACTCCGTTTGATTCGTGATCCAAAGGACATTAACATCGGAAAAGTCGTTCGTGAAATGGAACCGATGGATATCGTTGAATGCTTCGGAAGCAACGGTCATTGTGTCATCGAACCTGGGTGTCGATTAAAAGGTGTGCTTGGGCGAGCATTGCGAGCCTTTATCCGAGAACTGGAACAGCATACACTAGAAGAGTTGCTTGATAATCGTGATGAGTTGGCGCTCTTATTTGCTGCTTCACCCTTACAGCGTTCCTAATCAAAAACCCTCGTTTCCGTAAGCGGAAGCGAGGGTTTTGTCATGTCGATATACTCACATGTCATCTTGGCGTTTCTTCGGTTCCACATGTTCTTTATTCTTAGACAGGTCGTCACGGACAGACGATTTCCATAATGGCACGTCGCTATAGTAAGCAGCACGCGCAATTAAATGTCCACCAATCGGTGCCGTGATGAGTACGAATAGGATACCAAGCACGACACGAGAGGAGAAAAATCCATCTTCAGTGACGAAATAAATAATGACGCCGATCAAAATCGACATGACGCCTAATGTCGCACTTTTAGATGCGGCATGCGCACGCGTATAGACATCGGGTAAGCGGATCAAACCGAGCGCGGTAACGAGACTAAATCCCATACCGAGCAAGGCGAAGACCGCGACGACCCATTCATTGATTGCGATCACGTTCGATGATCTCTCCTTTCTCGATATATTTTGAAAAGGCAACCGTACCGATGAAGGCGAGTATACCAATCAAAAGAATGACTTCGAGGTAGTCGCTCGTCCGTAAGATGATTGAGACAAGACCAACGATTGAAATCAAGCTGATACCAATCGAATCTAAGGCGATAACACGATCCGCAACACTTGGACCTTTAATGACACGGTAGAATAGACCGAGCATCGAGAGGAAGACACCCCCGAGTGCGATATAGATTAAAATATCGAACATCACCGACTCACCTCCAGAATGGCTTTCTCAAAACTATCGCGAATCGATGCGACGGCTTCGTCGACTTCCGGCATATGAAGCGCATGAATATAGAGAATCTTATTATCGTCCGAGATATCGACGACAAGTGTTCCAGGTGTCAAGGTAATCAGCATCGATAACAATGTGACTTGCCACGGTTGATCGAGTTCCGTCTCATAGGCAAAGATACCAGGCTGAATATCTAACTTCGGCTTTAAAATGATTTTTAGGACATCGATGTTCGCTACGACAAGTTCATAGAGAAAGCGGAAAAACAACAAGACGAGTGCGACGACAGGTCCGAGATAAAAACGACCCTTAAAGCCGCGACGGAAAGCGAACATCGCAATCAGACCTAATGCATAGCCGATGGCGAAACCGGAGGCCGAGAAATTATTCGCAAGAAACATCCACAAGAAAGCAAGAAATAAGTTGAGCAAGACTTGAAATGCCATGAATTAACGACCTCCTTTGAGTACGGCATCGATATAGAGCGTTGGATTCGTCAGAGGTTCAACGGCTTGTTGAATCAGTGGACGCATCGCCTCAGCGCCTACGCCATAGAGGATGCTAAGCGCAACTAAGGCAATCGCAGGTGCAAGCAGTCGAGAAACGAGCGCTTGCTTCTCACCTGAGTACGGTTTGGGTATCCCCCAAAAAGCACGCATGAACAGTTGGACGACCGAATACAAGACGAGCAGACTGGATAGTAGAACGATGATCGGTCCGACCAATTCACCAGCTTCAATGCCGCCACGAACAATCAAGAACTTCCCGATGAACCCACTAAGCGGTGGAATGCCGGCAAGCGATAACGCTGCAATGAAGAATGTCCAACCCAGCACCGGAAAGGCTTTGATCATGCCACCCATATCCTTTAGTTTAGTTGATCCGGCAATTCCGACCATGATGCCGACGAGCAGGAACAATGCAGCCTTGATCACCATATCGTGAAGCAGGTAGAAAATCGCACCTTCTAGTGCTTGCGGTGTCATAAGGGAAACCCCATACAAGATGACCCCGACTGCGACGATGATGTTGTAAATGATGATCTGTTTCGCATCCCGTGTCGCTAATGCGCCAATCACACCGATGATGATCGTGCTGAGGGCAAGGACACTTAAGATTTGATGAATCGTTCCGATCTCGTTTGAGAAGAACAAGCTATACGTCCGTAAAATTCCGTATACCCCGACCTTCGTCAACAAGGCACCGAACAAGGCAAGAACAGGTGTCGGTGGTACTTGATAAGAACCAGGTAACCAGAAGTAGAGTGGGAAAATCGCGCCTTTTAATCCGAAAACGATCAGGAACAACAAGGCGATGACGTTTAGAATCGCTGGTTGTCCAATCTCTGTGATCTTCTGACTGATGTCCGCCATGCTGAGTGAACCGATGATCCCGTACAAGAAGGCAACCGTCATGACGAATAATGCGGACGAGATGACGTTAATCAAAAGATACTTCAGCGATTCTCGTAACTGTGCCGGTTTCCCGCCGAGAACGATCAAGACATAAGACGAAATCAGGAAAACTTCGAAGAAGACGAACATGTTAAAGATATCACCTGTCGTAAAGGCACCATTGACACCAACGAGCAGGAATTGAACGGCAATGAAATAGTAGTACCGTTGATAGGAAACGCTCAAGTAGACAATGGCATACCAGATGATACAAAGAACAAGAATGCTCGTCGTCGTGACGAGTAAAGCGGATAGCATGTCAGAGACAAGCGTAATCCCGAAAGGTGCTGGCCAGCTACCGAGTGTGACGGTTAAAATGCCATTCAAACGGACAGTCAGAACGAGGTAGATGGAAGCACAGACAGTTAAAATCGTCGAAATGATGGAAACGATCCGTTGTCCTTTGAGGTATCGCGGGAAAAACATCAAGATGACACCGGTCAACAAAGGAATGATGATCGGTAATAGCGGTAAGTTAATCATTCGAATCGGTTCCTTTCATCTCTTCGATATTATCGGTCCCGAGCTCTTGATAAGCGCGATACGCAAGCACCAAGAAGAAGGCAGTGACACCAAAGCTAATGACGATGGCAGTCAGGACGAGTGCCTGCGGCAGTGGATCCGTATAGGAAGTCACGCCGTCCTTTAAAACCGGAGCCGCGCCTCGTTTTAATCCACCCATCGTCATGACGAGTAGATGGGCAGCGTGGCTGAGCAACCCTGTTCCGATGATAATGCGAAGAATGCTTTTCGAAAGAATGAGATAAATGGCACACATCGTCAGGATGCCTGCGGCGATCGCCATGATGATTTCCATATTAATCACTCTCCCCAATCGTTTGAATAATCGTCATCGTCACACCGACGACGACAAGATAAACACCAAGATCAAACAACATCGCCGTATGAAGTGATGTCTTACCGAATAACGGTAGGTTGAAATAGTCATGGGCATGTGTGAAGAACGGGACGTTAAAGACAAGCGCTCCTGAAGCCGTCAGTACGGCAATCAACATGCCAAGCGCCGTGATCCATTTGTAGTCGAATGGCAAAATCCGGCGTAACGTCTTGATGTCGTAAGCGAGTAAGATCAAGACAAGAGCAGACGCCGTCACGAGACCACCAATGAAACCGCCACCTGGTGTATAGTGCCCGGCAAAGAACAAGTAGACAGCAAACAGGAAGATGATGAACGTAATGAAGGAAGTCGCGGACTCTAAGATGACGTCATTCGTATGCTTTTTTGCCTGCTTTTTCATTTATCCATCCCTCCTGTTCGTCTGAATTTAATCATCGTGTAAATACCGATTCCGGCAAGTGCGAGAACGGCAATCTCAAACAACGTATCAAAGCCACGGAAGTCAACGAGTATGACGTTGACCATGTTCCCACCGGCGGCAAGATCTGCGACATTGTCAATGTAGTACTTGGCAATCGAAGCAAACGATCGCTGACTGAGCGAAGCAAGGGCAACAAGGGTCACTGTCAATCCGACGAGTGCCGAAATCAAGGCGTTGCCGAGCTTGAACGGAATGCGCTCTTCTTTCCGGCTGATTTCCGGTAAACGATAGAAAACGAGCAGGAACAGAGCGACCGATACCGTCTCGATGACGAGTTGCGTCAAGGCGAGGTCTGGCGCTCGAAATAAGACGAAGAACAGGGCAACTGTATAACCTGTCACACCGAGTAAGATGATCGATGTCAGTCGTGATCGTGCAAAAGTGATCGAGAGAGCACTTGAGACAAGAACGAGAGCGAGAATGATCTCATAAGCATGAATCGAGCTAATCGGATCTACCGCGAAGCGGAAAGCGTCGAACCCGTATAGTGCTGTCAAAATCAAGATGACGACGAATCCGAAGATGTAGACGAGATACGACCGCATATACCCCGTCATGACCGTATCGTGAATACGTGTCGATGTCTGTTCACCACGACGTAACAAGGCGTCATATTGATGATTCAGTGAGACGGCACGTGGCATCCGGTGGTAAAGCGATTGCCAGCGTGGGAGCGTTTTATACAAGATTATGCCAGCACTGATGATCACGAGTGTCAGAAATAACTCGGTATTGAATCCGTGCCACATTGAAATATGGACATCAATCTTGCCACCGGCATTAACGACTTGCGGTAAGATCGCTTCGACTGCTGGTCGAATCAACGTATTCGACAATATATTCGGGAAAAGTCCGATGATGACGACGAGCGAGACAAGGACGAGTGGTGGGATCAACATACCAATCGGTGCCTCGTGTGGTGTTTTCGGCAACTGGTCGTCTTGGCGTTTACCGAAGAAGGTTCTCCGGACGATCAAGAGACTGTAGACGAATGTAAAAATGCTTCCGACGACGGCGAGAACAGGAATGATCCATCCGTAAGACGGTAAGTGGAACAAGTCTGATCCTGATACTTGAAGAACACCCGTCAAGAACATCTCTTTACTTAAGAAACCATTGAACGGCGGAATTCCAGCCATCGAAAGGGTCCCGATCATTGCGATCGTCATCGAGATCGGCATCAATTGCGCGAGCCCACCGAGATTCCGGATATCGCGTGTCCCGGTTTCGTGATCGACGATTCCCGCCATCATGAAGAGACTGCCTTTAAACGTCGCGTGGTTGATCAGGTGGAAGATTGCAGCAACTGTTGCAATCGTGTACAGTCCATCGTCTAACACGTCGACGTGCAGGGCGGCGGCCCCGAGTCCAAGTAAGGACATGATTAATCCAAGCTGAGAAATCGTCGAGTAGGCGAGAATCCCTTTTAAATCATGTTGTTTCACCGCATTGAGTGAACCCCACAATAAGGTGAATATTCCGACAGATGAGACGAGATAAAACCAAAGCGACTCACCTGCGAAAATCGGACTGAAGCGAGCGACAAGATACAATCCTGCCTTGACCATCGTTGCCGAGTGCAAATAGGAACTGACGGGGGTAGGTGCTTCCATTGCATCCGGAAGCCAGATGTGAAACGGAAACTGAGCAGATTTTGTGAATGCCGCTAACAGGAATAAAACAAGGGCGACTGTAAAGAAAGGTTCACCTTGAATCGACTCAAGCGACGCATAGGTCTCACGAATACTAAACGATCCGCTAAGTGTTGAGAGAATGGCGATTCCACCGAGCATCGCTAGTCCACCGAAGACGGTGATCAGCATCGATTTTTGAGCACCATAACGAGAACGTTCCCGTTCGTACCAGTAGGCGATCAATAAGAATGACGAAATCGATGTTAATTCCCAAAACAGATAGAGGATGATCATGTTGTCTGACAAAACGACACCAAGCATGGCGGTCATGAACATCAATAAATAGACATAAAATGTACCGAGTGCTTCTTTTTTCGCATCTAAATAAAAAATAGAATAGAGAACGACGAGTGTGCCGATTCCTGTGATCAATAATGCGAACAATAAGCCGAGTCCGTCAAGATACGTGACGAAATCGATTCCAAGCGATGGTATCCACGGCATGCGTGCCGTAAAGGTCTTACCTGACATCGTACCAGGGAGAAAGCGGCTAAAATACGAAACGAGCAGTACAGTTACGACGAGTACAAACCAACCGGTATGAATGTTCGGAAGGCGCTTCGCTAAAAGCGGGATGAAAAGACTGATCAATATGGGCAGTAGGATCGCCCCATGCATCACGGACACGAAATTCCCTCCTTTGTGACATCAACGACCAAAAATGAAAAAGGGACGCGAACGCAAGCTGTTGAAGCTCGGAACTGTCCAGTAGAAGACACGATTCATTTTGTTCGTCGAAGATGTTTCTGAATCAAGTATAGCGTATCTTTTTCCTTCATGCATGACGTGAAGCGTTGAAGCATAAGGGATGGAGCCGTTTCTTCATTTGCTTGTTAAATATGTAGGAACACGGTAAAAAAGAGCAAAAATTTTTTAAAAATTTTTTTGAAAATCAAGCGATTTCAGATGAAAAGGATTTGAAATCAATGAACATGGGTACAGTTATCAAGAGTATACGTATCGATCACAGAGGGGGAAAATTCATGCGAGCAACATTTAAGACAGGTGTCGTTTTAGGTGGTCTAGCGGCGATTGCAACGATCGCTTATCAACAATACCAACAGCGAAAAACGACTTCTAACGATATTGATCATCGACCAAGTGTTGATGCAAAGCGTGATCCGGCAGAGGTAGGGTTGACGCAACTCGATTCCATTCATCGCGCAGACTGGCAAGCGAATGGATTTCCACAAACCCATGCTGAACTCGAACGCTTAGAACGAGAAGAGAACTAAAAAACACGTCTCTCGCACGAGAGGCGTGTTTTATAATCATCAAGCACTCGTTGTGACAAGGGCACGTGTCCGTTCACTGTGTGCTGTATAAGAAGAGAGGTGTTCGAATTGATAAAGCGTTAAGGTTGCTGTACGACGTTGCCCAGTGCTGGATTCGAGCATTAGATAAGCCTCATTAAAATCAGTGCCACCACCGTCATAGCGGATATGTGCCGTAATCGTCCGTCCGTCTGTCGTCTGCATATAAATATCGTAACCTCCGAAATCAACACGCTTGAAACGGGTCGCCTCGCTTACGATGTGCTTAAATGTTTCAATCAAAGAATATGTCATCTTTCGTTCCTCCCTTTATTTCTTCCAAAACAAGATAAGTTATAATTAACTCCGAATATTACTTTTCCCATTAAATTGAAGAAATAAACATCAAAAATGAATCTTTTTTAATCTTGTTATGAAACGCGTTTCATACTTTATGATGATGACAGACGGTGCGTAACCGATTGCGGGCGTTAGCCGATACAGAAACTGTATAATCAAAAAGACAAGAG
>NZ_DLMP01000005.1:76770-135507 GCF_002479335.1 Exiguobacterium sp. UBA7533
CTCTTGTCTTTTTGATTATAACTCTACGTTATGGTACACCTGTTGCACATCTTCAAGATCTTCAAGTGCATCAATCATCTTCTCGAATTGTGCGACATCATCCTCGGACAAAGCCACTTCGTTTTGTGCAAGCATAACGAGTTCAGCAAGGGAGAACTCGGTAATCCCTGCAGCTTTTAACGCTTCTTGCACAGCATGGAATTGTTCTGGCTCAGCGTAGATGATGACAGATTCGTCTTCTTCGAGGATGTCGCGCACATCAATATCCGCTTCCATCATCAATTCGAGCACGTCATCCGCAGTTTTACCTTCGAAGGCAAAGATTGCCGTCGCATCAAACATATAAGCGACGGATCCGCTCACACCCATGTTTCCGCCATTTTTTCCGAATGCAGCACGCACATCAGAAGCCGTCCGGTTAACATTGTTCGTCAACGTTTCGACGATGACCATTGAACCGCTTGGACCAAATCCTTCATAACGAAGTACATCATAGTTCTCTTCCGCTCCACCTTTTGCTTTTTCAATCGCCCGATCAACAATGGCACGGGGCACGTTGTATGTCTTCGCTCGTTCGAGAACGACCTTTAATGCTTGGTTTGATTCTGGATCGGGCTCACCTTGTTTAGCCGCTACATAAATCTCACGACCGAACTTTGCGTAGATCCGACTCGTATTTTTGTCTTTTGATGCCTTTTTTTCCTTAATGTTATTCCATTTACGACCCATTTCGTATCCACTCTCTTTCCGTAATGTCAGAAATCCATGATTTCTTATGCGTTATCAGTATACCTTAAACTACCTGATAGACTGAACTAAAATGTCGGTCGAACAGTTGAATTTCTACTAAATGCGTTTAAGTGATGCGGAAGAAAGGAACTTTACCGATAGAGAAATATCAATTTAAGGGAGAGTGACAGTATTTGAACCAGGCTGGAGTAGTTCATCGCGCATTATCACCATTCGTTTATGCCTATGATCAAGAGACCGTTCATATTAGACTCATGACGGCTAAAGACGATATTGAAAAAGTTGAATTGATATATGGTGATCCTTATGAATGGGAAGCGGAAAAAGAAGAAGACCGAGATTGGAATTTTGATCCGGAGAAAGAAAAATCCTGGAAAGTGCAACAGAAGTCGATGCAATACAATGGAAGTGACGCGACGTATGACTATTGGTTCATTGCAATCCGTCCAGAACGAAAGCGGGTACGATATGGGTTCGAGGTTCATGGCGAAACCACAGCCGTTTTGACCGAACGCGGTTGGTATGACGAAGCGCCACTCGATCATCCGGGCTATTATTTTTCTGTTCCATATGTTCATGCGACGGACGTCTTTGATACACCGGATTGGGTAAAAGATACGGTCTGGTATCAAATTTTCCCAGAACGATTCGCAAATGGTGATCCAACGAACGATCCAGCGGGAGCGAAGGAGTGGGGAAGTGAAGCACCAGCTTTTCAGAATTTCTTCGGTGGAGATTTTCAAGGGGTCATCGATCACGTCGATCATTTACAACGTCTCGGCGTCACCGGTGTCTACTTCTGTCCAATCTTTGAAGCACCATCGAATCATAAATACGATACGCTTGATTACTTAAAGCTTGATCCTGCCTTTGGTGACGAGAAAACATTCCGCAAGATGATAGATGTGCTACATGAGAATGGTATCCGCGTATTACTCGATGCCGTCTTTAATCATATTAGTGAAGATCACCCCGCATTTCAGGATGTATTAGAAAAGGGACAAGACTCAAAATATGTCAACTGGTTCACGATTGACTCCTTCCCGGTCGATCCATCAATCCCGAACTATGAAGTGTTTGCATTTGAACGGAACATGCCAAAGTTGAACACCGCTCATCCAGACGTCAAAGACTATTTGCTTCATGTCGGACGTTATTGGGTTGAGGAATTCGGAATCGACGGCTGGCGTCTGGATGTTGCAAGTGAAGTCGATCATGCGTTTTGGCGTGAGTTTCGAAAAGAAGTCCGGGCTGCGAACGGAACGTGTTATATCGTCGGCGAATGTTGGACGGATTCACAACCGTGGCTCCTCGGCGATCAATTCGATGCCGTCATGAATTACGGTTTGACAGAGAGCTTCCTGACTTGTTTTGCGACGGGCGAGACGAGCGTTCGTGATTTCTCGTATGCGGTCAGTCGGAATTTAAACTGGCATTCTCAAAATGTCAACGAGGTCATGTTCAATTTGATTGATTCGCATGATACGCCGCGTGCTTTAACGCGTGCGAAGGGGAATATCGAGCGGATGAAATTGCTCTTCACTATACTGTTGACGTTTCCGGGTACGCCTGTCATCTATTATGGTGATGAAATTGGAATGATGGGCGGACAAGACCCGGCCAACCGTGCATGCATGGAATGGGATGAGACGAAGCAGAACCGTGATTTGTTCGATCACGCTGCACAGTTGATCGCCCTTCGAAAACAGCATCCGGTTTTAGCAAATTCCGGAACGTATCATTTCCAACGGATCGATGATACAAAACAGACATTTGTCGTTGAGCGACGTCAGGGCGAACAGGTTTACTTGCTCGTTGTCAACGTAAGTGAAGAGGCACAATCTCTTTCGCTTGAGGGAACGTATGAAAGTCTGTTAGATGCAACGACGTTGTCGGGAACTATTCAAGTAAAAGCTGTGTCGGCTCTTCTTTTGCGACACGTATAAGAAAAAGCAAGTCGCGGATATCGCATCCGCGACTTGCTTTTTTAGTGCGTGTGCATTATGAATCAAACGGATGGATCAGTAAACCGCTCCGGAGTTTCGGTTCGAACCAAGTCGACTTCGGTGGCATTACTTCTCCTGCATCAGCCACAGCCATTAAATCTTCGATCGAAGTCGGATGCAAGTGAAAAGCGACAGCGGCATGTCCGGAATCCACGATTTGCTCAAGGCCGGCATACCCCTTATGACCACCGACGAACTGGATACGTGCGTCCGTCCGTGGATCTTCGATACCAAGTAACGGTGTCAACAACTCTTCTTGTAAAATCGAGACGTCGAGATTCGCTTTCGTCCCTGTTCGTTCAGAATCGTAGGAAAGGGTATACCATTGCCGGTTGAGATACATCTCGATTTGGTGACGTTTTGTTTGTTCGGCACGTCTTTTGGCGATTGTGAAGCGATGGGCTAGACGTTCGAGAAAATCAACGACGGACTGACCGTACAGATCTTCGACGACCCGATGATAGCCGAGGATTCGTAATTGTTCCTGCGGAAAGGATACACCAAGGAAGCGTTGGGCTTCTTCCTGATCCGTCCGACTAGCAGCGACGGCTGCCGCCGCAGCACGATGGTGACCATCAGCGATATAGAGGGCGTCGTGGCGCGCGAACTGGCTTCCGATCGTCAACAGATGATGGCGATCGATGACTTTAAAAATTCGGTGTGTGACCCCATCGACAGTAAAGTCGTATAGAGAATCACCTGCAGTAATCGTCGAGACGATTTCTTGAAGCTGGGCATCCGTTTGATGGGCAAGTAAAATCGGTCCCGTATGAGCATTTAGATGTTCGACATGTCGGACACGATCTCGCTCTTTGTCCGGACGCGTGAACTCATGTTTACGAATTTGATTCGTTTCATAATCGTTAACGGAAACACACCCGACGAAACCGGATTGGATATGTGTCCCGTCAGACAGTTGATAAATGTAATACGTCTCGTCCGTGTCGAGCTGTAAGATGCCGTTTGTTTGACTCTCTTCGAAGGCAAGAGCTGCTTGCTGATAAACGCGTGGATCATCTTCAGCGATTAATGACGGAAGCGTGGCTTCTGCTTTATCGATCCGTAAAAAAGACAGCGGATGACGACGAATCTCAGATCGTGCTTCTTCGCGAGAATAAACATCATAGGGCAAAGCAGCAAAGTCTGCTGCATATTTTGAATCCGGACGTAACGCTGCAAAAGGTTCAAACGTTGGCATGGGGATCACTCCTTTTAGAGTAGACGTGTTTTCAAGACGCCAGGAATCTGATTCAGTCGGTCGAGCGAAATCAATTCGTCTGCATGGTTATCGATATCGATGATCGTATAGGCAATGGCATCTTTACTACCGTTGATCATATTCGCGATATTGATCGACTCTTGCGCTAACACGGAGGCGATTTGACCGACCATGTTCGGAATGTTGTGGTGAGCAATCGTAATCCGTCGTTTTCCGGTGAACGGTAACTCGACGGCTGGGAAATTGACAGCATTGCGGATGTTTCCTGTCTCAAGGAAAAGACGCAGTTGATCGACCGCCATGATGGCACAGTTTTCCTCCGCTTCACTCGTTGATGCCCCGATATGTGGCAAAGCGATGACCCGTGGAAGAGACAAGATGAAGGCATTCGGGAAATCCGTCACATAATTAGCCAGACGACCAGACCGGAGTACATCGGCTAATGCTTGTTCATCGACGAGTTCGCCACGTGAGAAGTTAAGCAAAGTCGCGCCGTGCTTCATCTTCGACAAGAGTGATGCATCGAGTAAACCTGTCGTTGCGTCAACGAGCGGAAGATGCAAGGTGATGTAGTCGCTTGTCGCGAGCAGATCTTCGAGCTGTGTTGCCCGCTGAATTTGATTTGAGACACGCCAAGCGGACTCAACGGACATATGTGGATCATAGCCTGTAACGGTCATGCCAAGCTCATGGAGAGTGTTGGCTAAGTTCGCGCCGATTGCTCCAAGTCCTACGATCCCGATTCGTTTCCCGAGCAACTCCGTTCCGACAAATTGTTTTTTGTTCGCTTCAATCCGCTCCGGAATATCCGGTCCGCGTAAGTTGTTCGTCCAAAGCAGACTAGGGACGAGCTTTCGCGCCGTTAAGAATAAACTGCCGATGACAAGTTCCTTGACGGCATTTGCATTAGCGCCTGGTGTCGAAAAGACGGGAATCCCGCGGTTCGCAAGTTGATCGAGTGGAATCGTATTGACGCCGACGCCAGCTCGGGCTACGGCTTTAAGACTGTCCGGAAAGCGCATATCATGTAAATCCTTGCTGCGGACGAGAAAGGCATCTGGTTGTTCTGTTTCTCGCTGAACGTGATAGTCGTCTGTGAATCGTTTTAATCCTTTATCCGATAGATCATTCCATAGTTGGACTTGATACATTTAACGTTCCCCCTGTTCAAAACGGTGCATGATATGAATTAGTGCTTCTACCCCTTCAGTCGGCATGGCGTTATAGAGACTCGCCCGCATCCCGCCGATCGAGCGATGTCCGGCAAGATTGATTAGATCGTGACGCGCAGCGAAGTTCAAGAAAGTAGCGTCTTCCGTCTCACTTCCAGTCGAAAATGGAATGTTCATCCGGCTTCGATCCTTGATGGTTACATGATTATGAAAATAAGTGGATTGATCAATTGCTTCATATAACATACGTGCTTGTGAGACGTTTCTTGACTCAATCATCTCGAGTCCCGTCTTTTCAATCCAATCGAGCACCAATTTCGTCATGTAAAGACTGAATGTCGGTGGTGTATTATACAAAGACCGTTGTTTTGCATGAATGTCATACCGTAAATAGGTACCAATCGTATCCGGAACACGATCAAGTAGCTCATTTTTTACAATGACAACCGTCAAACCGGCGACGCCAAGGTTTTTTTGAGCACCGGCGTACAACACATCAAATGCCTCGATTGGCAAAGATTCAGACAAAATGGAAGAAGAAACGTCGGCGACGAGTGGCGCATCGACGTGAGGCGGTGTGTGATACGTCGTTCCTTCGAGCGTGTTGTTCCAAGTGATGTGCAAATAGTCGGCTGATGACGCGAACGGACCTTCTGGGATGAAGCGATAACCGTGATCAGCAGAAGAGGCGAGGACATTAACCGTCGCATACTGTTTGGCATCCGCAATTGCTTTGGTCGACCAGCCACCGGTATTGATGAAATCAATCCGTCCGGTCTTCGTCGCTAAATTTTGGGGTAACATCGCGAACTGAAGTGTAGCTCCACCTTGAAGAAACAAGACGGAGTACGTATCAGGAATCGACATGAGCCTTCGCAATGATTGTTCGGCTGCATCTCGAATCGATTCGAAGATTGGCGAACGATGACTCATTTCAAGAACCGATTGTCCTGAATTTTCATAATTAAGTAGCTCGGATTGAGCCTTCATTAAGACCGGGGCAGGAAGGACTGCAGGACCGGCAGAAAAGTTATAAACCGTCATGGGATACACTCCTTCTTGAATTTTCAGAAAATATGTACCACTCAAGTGTAACGGAATGAAAAATGAGAAGCAATTCTAACTAACGATGAATGGAAAATGAAAACAAAAACATCTCTTGAATCCATCACGACGGATCAAGAGATGTTAATTGACCAAAGTGCCATTTCCAACCATCTGACGTAGCACGATAGATTGATACGATCCGGAAACGTCCTACGTATTGAGTTGCCCCGTATTCAAAACGATCTTCTATTAAACTATACTGAATCGCTGTATCTTCAAAGTGATCAATGTATGAAAAATCATCGGTCCGGGATAACCAGCGGATATTCGCAGGGTCAACGTAATGATCAAGATACGTTTCGGCGTCGAACGATCGCCCTAACGCATCGATGAACGTGAATTCGGGAGATAATAGATGTGAGACTTTTGATGAATCTCCTTTTAGCATAGCATCTTTAAGATGTTGCACGGTTTGTTCGAGTGTCATGTTACATCTCCTTTCTTCTTGAATCGCCAGTGTAGCATATTTAAACAAAAAAAGACCCTGCCGGAGCAGGGTCTAAAAGAAATTAAAGTTTTACAACGTTAGTTGCTTGTGGTCCGCGTTGACCTTCTTCAACTTCGAAAGAAACCTCTTGACCTTCGTCAAGTGATTTGAAACCTTCAGATTGGATTGCTGAGAAGTGTACGAATACGTCGTCTCCGCTTTCGCGCTCGATGAAGCCGAATCCTTTTTCTGCGTTAAACCATTTTACTTTACCTTGTTCCATGTGTATTGCCTCCTGCGTGTGACTGGCACACTGATTATTACTACCGTGATCAATTTCATCGAATATAAAGTGAAACACTTCGTATCTCCACCGAACAACAATAATTACTTAATAATATAGCATGCCCGTATCGAAAAAGAAAGGACAAAACAAAAAAAGAACAAAGTAAGCTGTTCTTTTCTAAATACATCATTGAATTAAAGGGTTCATTTTACCTGTGTCGAAAGAGTATAACTGATTCTTTCAATTAAGTCGGAATATGTTCTCTTTTACTACTGAGTTGTCGTAATGTATGCAAAATGAATCCTTGGAAGTTCGGGTAACGTGTCGGTTGTTCCCAAACAGTGCGGAATAATTCGGTCATTGCAGAATGAATAAGTGCTTCATCGACCTGTGTACGACGAAATAAAAGAAAGAGTGTTTTTTCGTAACGATCGTATAATCGTTCGAGCGCGACAGAATCACGCTGTTTGATTTGATTGAGCAAATCAGTGTCTGAATACATAGGTCACTCCTTCTTCGACAGTTTTCTCTATAGTATGCTGTCACAGTAATGTAATGAAACTATTATGTAGATTCCCGCTGGATGAATTATGAAACACCCAAACTTCTTGAACTAAAGATAATAATCAAAAGGAGGAAAAATGATGTTACCTATATATATTCGCCCGTATGTCTTAGATGATGCGGCAGTTCTTCTTGAGATGAACTTACGAAATCGTGAACACTTCGAATACTGGATGCCAGTTAAGCCGTTACCCGAACAGTACACGTTAGAGGGGCAGCGGGAACGAATTTTTCGTCATCAAGAGTTGATGAAACAAGATGCTTATTATGCTTACGGTGTTTTTTTATCAGAGACCGATCAATTGATTGGCGATGTCTCAGCGATGTTCATCCAGCGTGGACCAGCCGAGACGTGCATGATCGGCTATCAGTTAGATGCCGTCTATGGTGGAAAAGGATATATGGCTCAAGCGGTCGGATTGTTCGTAGACCATCTATTTGATGTCCATCAGTTACACCGTATTCGTGCTGAGGTCATGCCGGCGAACGTCGGATCGATTCGTGTTCTTGAAAAAGTCGGATTTCGTAAAGAAGGAATCGCGAAGCAAAACCTCTTCATCAATGATGCCTGGGAAGATTTTATTTTGTTTGCTCTATTAAAAGAAGACCGGGAGGAGTCAGGTCATGCCAATCTCTGATTATTATGCCAATCTACGGCGACATGTCGGAACACAATGTCTGTTTACACCATGCGTCGCAGCAATCATTCGAAACGAAGCAGGGCATATCCTTTTTCAGGATCCAGGTGGTCCGTTTTGGAGTTTGCCTGCCGGGGCGATTGAACTAGGAGAATCCCCTGCACAAGCAGTCATTCGCGAAGTCTATGAAGAAACGGGTCTATTCGTTCGACCCGTCCGACTAATCGCGACATTTGGTGGGAAATCGTTTCGACTTACGTATCCTGACGGAAACGAGGTCGAGTATGTAGCAACGATGTTCGAATGTGAGGTAGTCAGTGGGAAGCTCGAGGCCATTGATGGGGAATCTAAGCAACTGGCTTATTTTCCAAAAAATGAGCGTCCGCCACTTGCCTTGCCTTATCCTGATCAAGTGTTTGAGAAATCGGAGGCATCGAGTTATTTCGATTGGGAAGAGCAGTGGTTGACTGATTTACAACAACAATATTGTTAAAATCCGAACATTATTTTTTTGTTAACTAAAAAAGTTCATGAAAAACCTTAAAAACACGAAAATTTCTTTGACACTATGATAACAGTTCGTTATAGTAGTCAATGGGCGAATGATTATTGCCGATATATAAAAAATATTCGTAATTAGAGGTGTTATTCATGGATGTAGTATTCGATTATGAAGATATTCAATTAATTCCAGCAAAATCAATCGTTGGTAGTCGTTCGGAATGTGATACGTCAGTCGAGTTCGGCGGTCGTCGTTTCAAGCTTCCGGTCGTACCCGCAAACATGCAAACGATCATTGATGAATCGATTGCTTTGTTCTTAGCTGAAGGCGATTATTTCTATATCATGCATCGATTCGAACCGGCACGACGTCTAGCGTTCGTTCGTATGATGCAAGAGCGTCAACTGTTCGCTTCGATTAGCGTCGGTGTCAAGGAAGAAGAATATCAGCTGATCGAACAGCTCGCGACAGAGGGACTAACTCCTGAATACATCACGATTGATATCGCACACGGTCATTCGGAAGCAGTCATTCAGATGATTCGCCACATCAAATCGCTTTTGCCAACAAGTTTCGTTATTGCTGGAAACGTCGGTACACCGGAAGCGGTACGCGAACTTGAGAACGCAGGAGCAGACGCAACAAAAGTCGGGATTGGACCAGGTAAAGTTTGTATCACGAAAATTAAAACAGGTTTCGGTACAGGTGGTTGGCAACTCGCAGCACTTCGTTGGTGTGCGAAGGCAGCAAGCAAACCGATTATCGCCGATGGTGGTATTCGGACGCATGGGGATATCGCGAAGTCGGTTCGGTTCGGTGCTTCGATGGTCATGATCGGTTCACTTTTCGCAGGGCATGAAGAATCGCCTGGTGAGACACATGAAGTGGACGGGGTGCTCGTCAAGGAATATTTCGGTTCTGCTTCTGAGTTCCAAAAAGGCGAACGCAAGAATGTTGAAGGGAAAAAGATGTTCGTCGAGCATAAAGGAAGTCTAGCAGATACATTGATTGAAATGGAGCAAGATTTGCAATCAGCGATCTCATACGCTGGTGGAAATAAATTGAAGGCGATTCGGACGGTCGACTACGTCGTCGTCAAAAACTCGATTTTCAACGGTGATAAAGTATTTTAAATATGATGAATCCGCTCTTAACAGAGCGGACTTTTTTTGTTTCCTTAGCATAACTCTTCCATAGGAGGGGTATAAGTCAAATGGACCGAAAAATTCGGAATATTTTGGATAGGGAGTGATTGACATGCTATTTGAAACGACATCGTACTTAATTGAAAAATTCGCAACCGTTCGCAACCAAACGATCGCCTTAATCGAACCGCTCGAAGCAGAGGATTTCATCATTCAAGCTAGTTCAGACGTGAGTCCGCCAAAATGGCACATTGCCCATACGACTTGGTTTTTTGAACGGATGATACTACAGGAATATAGTGAAAACTATCAAGTCTTCCATCCGAAATACAATTATTTGTTTAACTCGTACTACAATTCAATCGGACCTTATCAACCTCGTCAACAACGGGGAATGTTGTCACGTCCGACCGTCGAGGACATCATCGCTTACCGGGCATATGTCGATGGACAAATGATCGAGTTCTTGAAAGAAGAACGGACTCCAGAAGACCAACGAAAAATCGAAGCATTGGTCGAGATGGGACTACAACACGAACAACAACATCAGGAATTGATTTTGATGGACGTGAAGTATAACTTTTTCACGAATCCGTTATTACCTGCCTATCAGTCAAAGTCGTTAGAACTGGACGTGCCTGAAAATGCACTCATGGAAACATCCTTTATCCCATTTGAGGAAGGACTCGTCGAGATTGGTCATACAGGAGACGGTTTTGCGTTTGATAACGAGAGTCCGCGCCATAAAACGTGGCTGCATCCGTTTGAATTAGCGACACGTCCTGTCACGAACGGGGAGTATTTGGCATTTATTGAAGCAGGTGGCTATGAAAAGTCAGAGTATTGGTTATCTGATGGCTTTGCAACGGTTCAAAAAGAAGGCTGGAAAGCGCCATTATATTGGATGAAGGATGACGCGGGAGAATGGACGATCTTTACGATGAATGGCGTCGAACCATTGCGGCTCGACGAACCAGTCTGTCACGTTAGCTTTTATGAGGCGGATGCTTACAGCCGTTTTAAAGGGAAGCGTTTGCCGACAGAAGCGGAATGGGAATGGGCTTCTCGTCAAGTCGATTCCGTTACGAAGCGCAACATGATGGGAAATGGTACGTTTCATCCAGTCGTAGTCAAAGAGTCAGAGACGACACTTGCGAGCATGTTCGGTAACGTCTGGGAATGGACATCAAGTCCTTATAGTTCGTACCCAGGCAGTAAACCACTCGAGGGAGCACTTGGAGAGTACAATGCGAAGTTCATGTGTAATCAAATGGTACTACGTGGAGGAGCGTGCGTGACGCCTGACGATCATATTCGCGAGACGTACCGAAACTTCTTCCCACCCGATAAACGCTGGTTATTTGGCGGCTTCCGATTGGCGGGTGACATGTGATGCGCGAGACGGTCATTGGCTACGACTTATATACTCCGCAACAAAACATGCGTTTAGAAGTCATCGAAGGTCTGATGCGCGAACAAAAAGTCTTACCGGCGAAATACTTTTATGATCATATCGGCTCCCAGTTGTTCGAGCAGATCACGCAACAACCGGAATATTATCCGACAAGAACGGAACTTGCTATCTTGGAGCAACACCGAGCGGAAATCGCTCAGAGTATTGGGGATGTGCATACGCTGATCGAATATGGAAGTGGAAGCAGTCGTAAAATCCAGATGTTGCTTGAGACGTTTACGCACTTGGATACGTACATGCCGATCGACATCTCAAAAGACTTTTTGATGGAATCTGCTCGTCAATTATCGGAGCGGTATCCTGCATTGCATATTAAAGCTGTTTGTGGTGATTATTCACAAGCCATTTCCTTACCGGTAGAGGAGTCTCAAAAACGGGTCATCTTTTTCCCGGGTTCGACGATCGGGAACTTTGAACCGGAGGAAGCGATGCACTTTTTACGTCATTCATCGCGGATCCTTGAAAGTGGAGATGGATTCTTGATCGGCGTTGATCTAAAAAAATCGACCGATGTCCTTGAACGTGCTTATAACGATGCAGCCGGTGTCACGGCAGCATTCAATTTGAACATGTTGACGCACTTGAACCAGATGCTCGATGGAACGTTTGATGTGACCCGATTTAAACATCATGCTTTTTATAATGAAGAAAAAGGACGAATTGAAATGCATCTTCGGAGTCAACTTGATCAATTAGTACAAGTCGGAGACGTGACGGTTCCGTTTAAACAGGGGGAGACGGTTCATACGGAGAACTCCTATAAATACAGTAAAGAAGAGTTTGAGACACTCGCTCGTCAAAGTGGTTTTCATCCGGTCAATTGCTGGATTGATGATGACAAAAGATTTAGCGTGCATTATTTAGAAAAAATGTAACGGCGTCATAACTAAAAAACACTCCTACACGTAAGCTTCCGTTAAAAGCATGACTGGGGAGTGTTTTTCATAGGTTAAAGTGTCTTATTCGATCCGTGCACCTTCCGGAATCGGATGTTCCGGCACGACGAGAATCGGCATCCATTGCTCTGAACGCCCAATCTCAAGTACTCGTCCGGACTCTTCTGGCGTACGACCAGGTACGTTGAGTACAGCAATCGCTTGTTTTCCAAGCAGCTCGTGGACATCAGGTCGTAGTGAATCCCAAGCGAGTGAAAAAGAACGTGTAAATCCGTCGAATTGTAGCTCAAGCTGAATTGAGCCATCCGTGCGATTCGAAATCGACTGGATCGTACCGACACGAATATCTAAAGCATCAAATAATTCAAGTGAAACTACTGGTTTCATGGACAATGACGTACTTCCTTTCAAAAAGCATAAAGTGAGTTAGGAGTCGAAAGAGACGTATGTCGGCTCATAGGTCTGCCATTCGATATCAAGCGTTTGATGATTTGCAAGCTTCGCTAATTGGCTACCGAGATAAGGTCCAATCGTCAAACCGGATGCGCCGAGTCCGTTTGCTAAGAACACGTTTGGATGATTTTGAAGCGGTCCGATTACTGGTAACGAGTTTTTTGTATAGGGACGTAAGCCGATACGGAGTTCATCAATTGTCGTTTCCTCGAGACTTGGTAAGACAGGTAAAGCACGATTCAATAAAGCATACATTCCTTTGACGGTCGGCTTTAAGTTGTAATCGGTCTGTTTCTCGTGTGTCGAACCGACGATCAGTTTCTTTTCGTGGATCGAAACCAGGTACAATCCGCGTTGTCCCATGACGACAGGCCACGTCGTTGATGTAGAATCCGTCAAGTCGAGTTGTAGGATTTGTCCCTTCTCTGGGTGCAAATCGATTTTAAGGTCAAGCGGCCGAAGAAGGTCATTCAACCAAACGCCTGCCGTTAAAATGAAGTGGTCTGCCGAGTACTGTTCGTTTTCCATGGTTATACCGGTGACGACTCCTTTGTCTACGACAAGAGAAGCATCTCCTTCTAGTACAGTCGCACCGTGTTCGACAGCCCCACGGATCATAGCGGCACATAAGGCACGTCCATCAACACGTGCACCGCCAGAGACGAATAAGGCATCTTCGATCTGTTCAACGAGCGGAAACAGCGTTTTGACACGTTCTTGATCGAGTCGTTCGATCCGTTCGATGGCAGGGGCTTCTGGAAAGCGGTTTTGCGCAATCGTCTCCATCTTATCGATTTTTGATGTTTCGTGTAAGGCGATCGCTCCAACTTGCTGATAACCTGTGCTCGTCTCGCCGAGTGCTTCGAGTTCAGGAATCAATGTCTTGTAAAAATGAGCACCGTTATTCGCTAACTTGTACCATGCTTTATTGCGTCGTTGTGTCATCCATGGACAGATGATGCCCGCTGCCGCATGGGAGGCGCGACCGGGTTCCTTCCGATCAACGAGTAAGACGCGTTCACCAGCCTTTGATAAATGATAAGCTGTCGAGGCACCAAGAATTCCGGCACCGACAATGATATGGGTGTACATGAAAAATTCAACTCGATTCTATTCAATTGGAATATCTTATATTGTAGCAGTAGAAGATCCGGGCGACTAGCAAGAGTGAGAATCGGATCGGTAGCACATCGAATAATGGGAAATGATGGGGAAAGTGAACTTTTTCGAAACCAATCACGTATACTAAATATACAGTTTCTATAAACTGTGAATTAGATGATTAGAAACAGTTGAATTTGGAAACATACCCTTATAGGCATCATGTCCTGTCATCATTGACTTTGAAACGGTCCATCATGAAGGAGGGGAAGGCAATGAATATGAGTCAAGCCATCGTACGCAAACGCTACACGGATCATACTTTATTTTATTCCGCCATCCTAATCTGGAAATTGCTATTCTTCCTGCCACTGCTCATGTTCGTCAACAGTGGCACGGACCATGTGTTTCAAATGTATTTCGTACCGTATCTAACGGTCATCTTGTTGTTTCGCGTGATGACCTACTTCGCGACCTATAAAGCATCTTTTATGGAAATGACGGAAATGGGTCTCTCGCTATCTTTACTCATCGCAGATGTATATTTGATTGCTTTGTTCGATATTCCACTTCCATTTGCCTTGATTATTCTGTCACTCGCTTTACTCCACTTCAGTGCAGCGTTTAGTCGTTTTCGATGGTTCCGTCGTCGTCTCTGGTTGAATCGACACCTTGAGATCCTCAATTATTTGACGGATCACGGTGAAGTTCCGATTAAAATCGCCGTCATGGCAGAAGATGAAATGCTTGTAACGACGAAAAGCGGTAAAGAATTTACGTATCGTCAAGTATATTGGAGCGGTTTTTATATTGAACATGGTTGATCGTCTATAAGAAAAAGGATTCCCTTTCTGGAATCCTTTTTTGTTGCATTTGAAATAATATAGTACGCTTAAATAATAAAAGGGGGGAGAGGAACTTGATTCGTTGTATATTGATCGATGCGAACGATACGATCATTTTGACAGATGATATATTTCGGATACAAGAGCCGGGTATCAAACGCTATTTCGTTGATTTTAATCAACCGACAGATACAGAAAAGCAAAAATTGATCGATGCCTTTGATTTTCATCCGCTGGCGATTGAAGACTGTTTTCATTATTTACAACGTCCGAAGCTCGAGTATTATGCGGATCATAGTTTTTTTGTCCTTCATGCACTTGATGAAGGAACGTTGATGAGTCGTGAAATCAATTTGTTCGCAAGTGATCGGCATCTTGTTAGCTACCATGAGCAATCCTCGCCGGAAATTGACATCGTGTTTGAACAATACAGTCATTGCCTACACACACAAGAAACGGTCGATCTCGTACATAAAATCATGGATAAGATCGTCGACGGTTATTTTCCGATCGTCCATGCGACAGAAGATGAATTGTTTGCGCTTGAGGAACGCTATCGATCACGCGGAAACGATCGTCGGTTGATGGAAGAAATTTTCGAACTAAGAGCGCAGTTACTTCGAATCTCGCGGACAGTCATGCCGATGCGGGACTTATTGTATCGGGTCGTCGAATCGAAGCGGTTATCGATTCATCCGAAGAAGCAAGCATTCTTTCGCGATTTGTATGATCATTTACTAAAGTTATCCGAAATGATTGAATACAACCGATTGATGACATCTGAGTTTCGGGATAACTTCATTTCCCTCAATTCGTACCGGATGAATAGCATCATGAAGACGTTAACGATCTTTACGACGATTTTCATGCCGTTGACGTTCATCGCTGGTATATATGGCATGAACTTTGAAAATATGCCAGAACTGACCACCCGGTATGGTTATTTCGTGACGTTAGGGGCAATGGGACTCCTTGCTTTAGTGATGATTCTGTTCTTCAAAAAAAATCGTTGGTTTGATGAATAAGGAGAGATGTAAGTGGATATTCGACAGTTACTTTTTTTTACGACAATTGTCGAGCAAGGCTATAACTTAACGCGTGCTTCGAAACACTTGTCGATTTCGCAACCGGCGCTTAGTCAGATGATTCGCGACTTTGAACAGCTGGAGCAAGTGGAACTATTCATTCGAAAGCACGGACGGTTGACAGGGTTATCGGAAACGGGATGTCAATTGTATGAAGATGCGAAGATCGTTCTGACACGTCATCAAGCATTGATGGGGCATCTGCGCGAACGCTCAAACGTCGTCCGAGGGAGAGTCCGTCTCGGAATCCCGCCTGTCATTCTTCCTGTGTTATTTTCACAGTTAATCCCGAAGTTCATGGCGGAACATCCTGGGATTGAACTCGAAATCATCGAAGAAGGGGCGTTTGAACTCAAACGTCGACTGCTACTTGAAGAACTCGATTTGGCCATTTTGATCGAACCAGGTGAATCCTATGGCATTGAACGTTTTCGATTGATTGAAGATGAAGTCGTCGTTGCCGTTCGCCCAAATCATCCGTTTCAAGCAAAAGAAGCTCTATCTTATAGTGATATCGGAAATGAACCACTCGTCATCTTAAATGATCGATTCATGTTACATCATCAAATACTATCGGAGTTTCGCAAAGTGCAGCAAGAACCGAATATCTTCTTCATGTCTGGTGCATGGGATTTGTTGATCGGGATGGTTCAAGAACTCGACGTCATCTCGATCCTACCGGAACCGATTCTGCGGTTTCATCATGCGGATGACATTAAAATCATCCCGTTCGAGCCGCCGATGTTATGGGATGTCTCGTTGAACCGACTTGTCGGGACAGAATTACGCCCAGTCGTCCGGCACGTCCATCAATACATCGTCCACTATTTTCAATCGTTCTGGCCAACGCCTGTGCGGTGAAGAAAATACAAAAGACCGGAACGCGTCGCGCTCCGGTCTTTTGTATGGATTGATCATGTTTCATGACGTGACGTGCTGCGTCAGATTGCGAATTTTTGCGGCAGCTTGTTTATAAGGTGTCAGTGTCTCTTGTGCCTGTAACGTCGCACGTTCACTCTCGAGTTGTTCGAGTGCTTGGCGTAACAGGTGCTCTGAAAGGGATGTTAAAGAGACATCTAGATGTGCCGTCGCGACTGTCAGCAAACGCTCTTCTTGAGCAGTAGTGTATGCGAGTGCTTCTTGTTTAGTTAACGTCGCCAGTTCTTCCTTCAGTTGTTCTTTCTCATTCTTCTCAAAGAAGGCTTTCGCATTCCGGAAGTGGCGTTTGACACCAATATAAGGGGTTGCATCCTCGAAGGGTCCGTCGAACGTCATTTCGTTCAACCGAGAGACCGTGACAGGCGCCAGCTGGAAGGATTCGTTCCATTGCTCAAGCAACTGTTGCTCCTCTTGCTGACGACGGACTAAGGCCGCTTCGAGCCATTGGTCGATGCGGAAATGCGTGACCCGGAGCTCCTGCTCAAAGTCGAACCGTAGGAATGTCAACAGTTCCGTCAAGGCCTCCTGTAGTGCTACTCCTTTACTCGTCTGAGCAAAACGAACGGGATTATAGGCTTCTTTGAAGAAGTCAGGGAAACGGTAATAAATGCGTTGTACGACATGGTGCAACAGTTCATGAATCTCTGCTTTGAGTGCAGGTTCGATCAAAGTAGCACGATTGTCCTCGAAACGATCGGTGACCTGCTGTTCTAAAGTAGACAGTTCAGCCAGCCGTTCTTCTTTTCGCAGGAGGTTTGCTTCAGTCGCAACGATGAACCGTTCGAGGCGCTCGACGGTCTTTTCCGTCTGCTCAGACAACGATACTTTAGCAAGACCGGTCAAGTCCTCCGCTAGGAAGTTATGGAATGCCTCCTCGAACTCGGGTAAACCGGAAATTGAATCCGTTCGCTCTTGCTGCTTTTCGGCGAGTCCTTGTAAGCTCGAGACTCCATACAGTCGGGGCGACCGAATCCCGAAGCGTTGCAGTTCCGTAGCGACATAGTTCAAGACATCTTGACGTTCGCTTTCTGAAGCAGCGAGATCAATCGCATTGACGAGGAAGAACATCTTATCGAGTTCGAACGCATCTTTGACACGACCGAGTTGAATCAAGAATTCACGGTCAGCGCGAGCAAAGGCATGGTTGAAGTACGTGACGAACAAGATTGCATCCGCATTTTTGATGTAATCGAAGGCGACATCGGTATGACGGGCATTGATTGAATCCGCTCCTGGTGTATCAACGAGTGTCACGCCGAGACGAGTTAAGGGACTATCATAATAGAAATCGATGACATCGACGAAACAGCTTCGTTCTTCCTGTGCGACATATTGTTTAAAAGCTTCTTGATCGACCGTCTGGACGGTACCGATGAATGATTGAACGGTTGGGAATCCTGTCAAGAAAGCACGCAAGAACGGATCCGTCAGCGATGCGGCACGTGGTAAGAGCGTATCGTATGCCTGTTTCGTTGACTCGAACGTCATCGTTGCGACCATCGCTTCATTTAAGTCTTCAAGCATTGCTGCTTCCGACTTGAATGTGACTTCTGCCACGCCGTGCGAGTGTGTAGTGTCAACGGGATGAATCCGGTTGATGGACGCGGTCGTTGGGTTCGGAGAGACGGGTAGTACCTTCTCTCCGAGCAAAGCATTGCAAAACGATGATTTTCCGGCACTGAAGGCACCGAATAAGGCAATCGTGAACGATTGGTGTGTCAGTCGATCCAATTTGTCATTTAAATAAGCGACGGCTTCTTCAAAGCCCTGTAGACCATTCAGCTGCTGACGGATTTGAGCAACATCTTCTGGTGTAAACCGGACGGATTGTTGCTCACTGATCGTCTTCGCGAGCTCAAACGCAGTTGTTTCTGTCACCGATTCATACCCGGTAAAGGAAACGATTGTCGCTTCTTGCTGAATCAATTGCTCTTCCCAGACTGAAACTTGTGTCCGAGCCTGTTCGAACTGTTGGTCAGATGGATTGGCAACGCCATGCTCATATCGCTCGAGTGCTACGGTAGCCTGTTGCCATGCTTGAACGTTGTCCCATTTATGCTGTAATGACGTTTGTTGTTGCAATAGCTCAGCTTGTTCTTTCGGGAAAGTTGATGTCAACTCTAGTCGAACATGCTCCCGCCACGCATTCGTTTCCTTGACGAACCAAGCTTGTGTCTGTTCGGCGACACGATTCGTGAACTGGAGCACCGATTCACCCGTGATCGTAATGCCAGTCGGCAGGGCACTCTCGAGTACGGAAAGCGGCGGGGCGAGTGAAAGCTGATCGATCGCGACGATATGCATATCCTGCAGGAGACCAAGGTCGCGTAACGATTGTTTCATCAAGTTACGTAAATGGAGCGAAATCTCGGAAGCGGTCACCGTCTGATAGGCACGCAACACATCTTGTGCAATCTCTGCTTGAGCCGCTTCCGTTTTTTTTGTACTTCGGAACAATCCGACCTTGAAGTCGCGTTGGCGTGACTCGAGGAAACGGCGCATCTTCTCGCGTAATTCGAACGGCATCAATGTCGCATTTTTCAATAGTTGATCTCGATGCAACGAAAACGTCTGTACCCAGCGGTCCGGCTGACGTGCTTCTAATTGTTGCGAAACGTGGGCTAATTCGGTTTCGATCGTCTCTGGATCACGTCGTTCAGCGTCATTCAATTGTTCAGCCATCGTCTCGTGGGCTTCTGAGACGAGACGTGTGAGATAACGTGTATGCTCTTGATGAAGACTTTCAAGCGTTAAAGCGGCAGAAGCCAACAACTTCGGTTGAGCATCACGAATGCTTTGTTTGACGAGCTGTTCGACTTCCATGAAATCGTTATACGGATGATCTGGTTTCCGCAGGCTTGTAAAGAAGATCCCTTTCGGTGCGACACTATGTTCAGCGAAAGATGCATGGACCGAGCGGCGGAAGGCGTCGAATGATAATTCATCTTCACGATGTTTATCGATTTGATTGACGATTAAATATAGTTCCGGTACGGCAGCTTGTAATTCATTCGTCACTATGAAGTTCAATTCAGATTGAACATGATTGTAGTCCATGACGTAAAACAAGATGTCAGCCAAGTGAAGGGCGGATTCCGTTGATACACGGTGGGCATCATCGACCGAGTCGACGCCTGGTGTATCCATCAAGACGAGACCAGGAGGCAGATCGGAAGCAGCATGTGTCAAATCGATTTGACGGACATCACCACTCTTCCCAAGTGTTTTAAGATGCTCCTCTTGCTCTGTTGCTGTCAGACGAACAGAAGGCTGTTCATGAAAGTGAACGATCGCTGAATCAGTGTCCCCTTGTTGAAGTGTCACGATGTTCGCACTCGTCGGAATCGGACTTGTCGGTAAGACCGATTCACCCGTCAAGGCGTTGATCATGCTTGACTTTCCAGCCGAGAAATGACCAGCGAAAGCAATCGTGAACTCTCGTTTCAATAGTTTCATAGCGAATTTATCTAGTTTATCTAAACGGAGTTGATCCGTTGAAGGTTGAATCAACGTGGCGAGTGAAGCTGTCGCTTCGAGTTGGTTCGATAATCGTTCCTCAAATGAGCGCATGCAATGAAACCCCTTTCTTTCAGTCATCGTTCAGTGTATCACGATTTTTTTAGTTTCGTCATCCTTCTGCAAGCCACAAAAAACGATCCGCCAAGGAAGAGGCGGATCGTTTTAATCGGGATCAAGATGACGGAACGATTTCGTCTGCGTGTGTTGATTCTTGTTCCGTCGAATGAATTCGACGCAATAAGTGTAATTTAAAGAGATACATGACGAGCAAGTGAACGTTCGCCTGCGTCACCTTATAGAGTATCCACGGTAAAGCAGGGACGAATTCGTGAATGGCAATGATACATTCCTGTGTACCGGGAATTTGCCGAAATTCAATCCGACCCCGGCTATCTTCCTCGACTTTTGCGAACAGTCCGCCGGTAATCCGGTATGTCGCCATTTGTCGATCACGAACCGGTTCCTTCGTCAATTCAAGTAGGGGTTGTTCGTAAAATGGAATGTTTATTCCAACGACTTGATCTTTCATAGTTGATGATAGGAAAGGACGCGCAAACGAAGATAACCAATCCATGTAATCGTCAGCTGCCCAGTCGGCATCGCGATCCTTCGGCAAAAGAACACGTTGAACTGAACGAACGTCAAGGGCGTCTGGTGTTGAAGACGACGAGGAAGAAGAACCTTTTTTTTCTTCCTCCTCTTTTAGCGCATCACGGACCGATTGTTCGAATGTAATTTTTCCGTCACTGATCCCTGGAACCATTTTTTCTGGATCTGCAACCATCTCATGAACCATGCTTTCAACGAGTGGATAGACGGTTTCTTTTGGTTCTCCAGACACGAGCGTCACCCAAAGTCGAGATAATTTAACGGTCAATAAAGGAATATCGATGGTCGGTTGTCGTTTTCCCATGATGTCAGCAGTTCGAAGGATCATCTCTTTATAGGTCATCGCTTCCGGTCCACCGATATCGATTGCCCGGTCTTTAACATCATCGCGATCGACACTTTCACCAAGTGCATGAATGACATCCGGTAAAGCGACGGGGTGTGTCTTGTTACGTGTCCATCGTGGGAGTGCCATGACGGGGAGGCGTTTGACGAGCTTCGATAAGATTGGGAAAGATGAGCCTTTTGGACCGACAATCAATGCGGCACGGATCGTCGTCACCGGTGTGCCATAAGCACCAAGAACGCGTTCGACCTCGAGTCGGCTCTTTAAGTGACGCGATAGATTTTCTGTTTCCTCAGGAATGATACCACTTAAGTAAATGATTTGTCGGATACCATTTTCTTTTGCTGCACGGGCAAAGTTATCGGCTAACAATAAGTCCATGTTTTCAAACGATCCTTGTGTCAATTTAGCAGAAGGCATCATCGAATGAACGAGGTAGACAGCGATGTCCGCTCCTTTCATACCAGCAATCGTATCGTCTAGAGAAAAGAGATCGCACGATCGCCATTCGACACGTTCCTCATTGTCCTTATCATCGCCGTTTCGAGAAAGGGCAATGACGTCATATTTTTTCTTCAGTTCGTTCAGTAGATTGTGACCGATGTAACCGGTAGCTCCGGCTAAAGCTAGGCGCGTTGGCATGGATGTAAACTCCTCTCTTATATCTGTTGTAATGTACCCCCAATCGTGTCAGTTCAATCGCAAGAGGATACGCTGAGATGATTCAGTTGGATGGAATAGGGAATAAAAATATAAGGAAAAGAATCAACAGGAAGAATGAAAAACAAAGGAGGCTTCAACCATGCAGACGATACAATTCATGCAAGCGGAACATGAACGACGATTCGATCTGTTGTGGAGACGCTTAAAGCCGAAACAACGAGAAGATGCAGCGATGGTCTCGATGCTGTATCTCGCAACAGGACAGCCACAAGTGCTCGAACGATTCTCGGATTATTTCTTTCCGGATAGTGGTGAGTTTTTTGATCGTGAATTTCTGTCAGAACCCTATCCAAGTCCAGCGTTAGAAGCAATCATCCACTTGATCGTACAATTATATAATGGGCGAACGACGATAACGATCATCGAGTTGATTGAACGATTGGATGAACAACAGATGTCGCTTGTACTCGAATCGATTAAATTACGGGCTTACGGGTGTCAGATGCTACAAAAAGTCGCGAAATCGTAATGGTACACGTATATGAATCCGATCGACGAAGAGATTTCCTGATTCGTCGGTCGGATTTTTTATGATGGAAGAAAAGTTGTAAGTTCAAGAATCGATGAGAAGATGTTCGTAAATCAGAGTTCAATAAAATAAATCGTCCTGAAAATAAAAGCTAAGTTTATTCACGAAGAACTAATTGAGGTGGGCGACGACTGGAAATAAGATGAAAGTATCAGTAAAAGGTGGTTTATCTATGGAAGGAGTGACATCATGCAGCTCAAAGAATCGATCTACTTTCACTCACCGATCTTCATCCAAAACTTGTTGACGACTTTACAAGGACGTCGCCTGTTCCACGAACGATATGGTCCAGCCTATCAACAACGCCTACAAGAACTGAAGCAGAAGTTAGGACGACCGAATGACATACGGGCGGAACAGTTGCATCGATTAAACGACTTCCTTTCTTTTTGCCAAACGCATAGTCCGTATTATCAGGAATTGTTTTCCTCTCTTGCGTTAGAGCTCCCTCTACGATCGATTGACGAACTAACACAAATTCCTCCTTTGACGAAAGAAATCTTACGACAACAAAATGAGGATGTCCATGCGCGCGTCCATGCTCCGATTCTCGGGAAAACGGGCGGTACGACCGGCAAATCGATTCAAGTCCATTACACGAAAGAAGACATGCAAATCCGCATGGCGCATCTCGACTTTTTCAAATGGACACATGGCGTCGATCAAGGGATGCGCCGTGCGAGTTTTACCGGTCAAATGCTTGCCTCGCCTCAACAAAAGGCACCGGTTTATTGGCGGACAAATAAAGTCATCAATCAAATGTTGTTCTCGATCAAAAACATCAATCCGAAAACCGCAGCTGCATATATTGAACAACTCAATCGGTTTCAGCCGGAATCAATTGATGGTTTGCCTTCAGGAATGATCGAAGTTGCACGATACGCTAAAAAATATGGTTTGACTTGCACATTTCGTCCAAAAGCGATTTTTCCGACGGCTGAGATGATGACGGCAGAAGAGCGAGCACTTGTCGAGGATGTTTTCCATGCGCCAATCTATGATCAGTATGCGTCTTCAGAAGGGGCTCCGATCGTCGCGGAATGTCCGTATGGCAAAAAACATTTACATTATGAGATGGGAATCATTGAACGCGATGAGGATGGCGAAATTCTCGTGACGAGCTTCGATACGCACGGCACACCACTTATTCGCTATCGAGTTGGAGATCGCATGACGCTCAGCCAGGAAACGTGTCCTTGTGGTCACCAAGGTCCGATCATCGCTTCGATTGACGGACGAGGACGAAGTTTCATCCAATTACGAAATGGACACCGTGTCTTTGAAGGGGAGCTCGCGGGAATCGTTCGAGCGTTCCCGAACTGTATCGAACGTGTGCAATATATTCAAGAGACGCGGGATGAGATTGTGTTATTGTATGTACCAGATGAACGGTGTTTCGAAAAAGAACACGAGAAGAAACTCTTTTTCGTTCTTGACCGATTGTTTGAAGGACAACTGAATGTCGTCATGCGTGCCGTACCCGAAATTCCGAAAGAAATCAGTGGAAAGACGCTACTGATTAAGCAACAGTATGTATGACATACGAAAAGGTGAGATCGCCGATGATCTCGCCTTTTCGTATGTCCTGAAACCATCAGTCGCGCGGACGCACCGGAATCCAGATGGCAGATTGATAATCGGCGGCAGACGGGTCGCCTGCCGAATAGACTTCGAGTTCTGCATGAGGTAACGGCTCATAACCATGTGACGGAAGCCATTCTTGGTAGATGCGGTGCCACATCTCTTGAATGGCGTGCGGCATCGGACCGACAACTGGGAACGTCGCCCAAAGACTCGCCGGAATCGTCATCGTTTCCTGACCGGGCAGGACTTCCGTTGTCGTCGTCGCGATCCAATAATCCATCGATGCTTCGGTGAAATTGGAGCAGACACCAATCACACCATCAATCTGACCGTCATTTTGTTTGAACAAGGTAGCATCTTGACCGGAATGATTCACATCATTCCAAAACAATGGAATCAGTTGTTGTTGGGCACCATCTTGCGTAGGGAAATGTTTTCGCCATCCTGAAATCTGTAAAGCAGGTCGTTCGATGAGTTGATAATCCATTTGATCCAGTCCCTTCAAAGTCACCTGAATGCTCAGGCGGTTATAGGCGTGAACCCGACGTCGCTCGTTTCTCATCAACGTCGGGGAACAACCATGCTGACGTTTGAAAGCTTTTGTGAAAGCTTCCGGTGTCTCATAACCAAAACGTAAGGCAAGATCGATGATTTTTTCGTCCGTCTGTGTCAATTGTTGCGCAGCAAGCGTCAGACGTCGCCCTCTGATGTATTCCGGTAAGGTCATCATCGCAAGTAAGGAAAACGTTCGTTGTAAAGTATACGTTTGCATCTGCGCCACGCTTGTCAAAACGTTGAGATCAATCGAGTCTTCTAAATGATCTTCGATATAGTCAATGACGCGTTGAATCGATTCGAGCCACATCTTGTCACCTCCTTGTTTTCAGTATAGTAGAGCGTTGATCATCGGACCTGTCCAAGGTGATATCAATTTGTCAGGATGCATGTTCCCTTGTATTTGTCATATTCTTGTCAGGTACATAGGCTATCGTAGAGACATCGAAACCGTTACTTCCCTTGCGAAAGGACGTGATGACATGGGTATCAAAGAGCAAATCTACAATCGCTCTCCTCTATTTCTCCAGCACCTCTTCACAACCCTCTATGGGTATCAATTGCATCGCGAACGTTATGGACCGGTCTATCAAGAACGGTTTCGGATGCTCCTCGAACGAGAACAATCGACGATCGACGTCAAAGCGGAACAACTTGACCGTTTAAATGACTTCCTTCGCTTTTGCATTGAACACAGTTCCTATTATCGTCAGCTCTTCATTTTGCATGGCATTCTTTTACCGTTAAAGGACCTATCCGAACTAAAACATATTCCTGTACTGTCAAAAGAAATATTACGAACGCAAATGGAGGACATTCAAACAGATGTTGTTGCGCCAATTATAGGGAAAACGGGCGGAACAACAGGCACATCACTGCAAGTACGATATACGATACCGGATATGCAAATTCGAATGGCCCATCTGGATTATTTTAAGGCGACCCACAATGTCTACCGTGGCATGCGACGGATCAGCTTTACGGCACAGGATCTCGTACCCGAGCGTCAACAGACGGACGTCTACTGGCGGATGAATCGAGCGGCGAATCAACTCTTATTCACGGTAAAACGATTATCCCCACGGACGATGGCAGCGTATCTTGAAGCCATCGAACGTTTTCAACCAGAAACAATCGGTGGTCTTCCGTCAGCGATGATTGAACTCGCCCGGTTTGCGAAGCGAGAAGGGATCCGCTTGACATGTCAACCGATTGCGATTTTTCCAACGGCTGAACGAATCGACGCGGAAGAGCGCCAGGTCATCGAAGAAGTGTTTCATGGACCAGTTTTTGATCAATATGCATCGTCTGAAGGAGCACCAATCGTCTCGGAATGTCGACTTGGTCAAAAACATCTGCATCATGAGATGGGGATCATCGAACTCGATACAGACGGGGAGATTCTCGTGACGAGTTTTGATACACACGGCACCCCCCTCGTTCGCTACCGGGTCGGAGATCGGATGACGCTCAGTCAGCGCACCTGTTCCTGTGGTCACCCGGGACCAATCATCGAATCAATTGACGGAAGGGGGCGGGCATTCATCCAAAAACCGGATGGTCAAAAGATTTTTGAAGCGCAACTGTCGAGTATCGTCAAACATTTATCAAACAATATCGAGCGTATTCAATATGTCCAATCGACGCCGGATAGCGTATCGATCTACTACGTTCCTGACGCGGAGCGATTCAGTCAATCAGACGAACACCTTCTGATGGAGCGTCTGTACCGTTTATTTGGTCGTGATATCAAACTTGATGTCCAAGCCGTTTCATATATCGATGCTGAGGAAAGCGGAAAGATTTTGCTCATTAAATCAAGCTTAACAGGATAAAAGAAAGAGGTTGACCCAAAAAAAAGAATGACGTGTCTTTTCACGCCCTGTCTTCAGGCGAGACACGAGCCAGTTTTCCTGTTTCATTCAAGCAGGAAAGCGGGTCTTGTTTGTCTCTGACAGCGCAAAGATGCGCTTTTTCCTATAAGAGTTGCGTGAAACGCGTCATTCTTTTTGTTATGAGATAAGAGTGGCAGATCATTATTTTACCACCCTTATCTTTGTAGAGACTGACTTTTGAGTCAGCCCCTTTCTAATTTCTTCTCACCATACCTCGTGTAAAAGTAAAAAACATCTCCGCTGATAGTATTTCTAAAGATGTACCACATTAAAAATGTTAAAGTGCCTCATTGATTTAGATTTTTTTCGATATCCCTTACCTTTTGTAAAAGCCATTTTTTATTTTCTTTGTCTTTTACGATGATGAAATCTTCTGTTCCTTTAACAGCATAGATGGTGGATCCGACTGAAAAGAGATTCGATTGACTGTTCGCTTGGGGCATTTCGTATGCTTTTGTTTTCTTTAGTATCGTACTAATTTTTTCTCCTTGTTGTTTAGATGCGTCCAATTCAGCTTCTGTTCCGTTATATTCTTTATTGTTCACAATGACGATCATGGCATAACTAGTTTCATCCTCTATACCGGTTTGATTGCATCCGAATAAAAATCCAATGAACACAATGACGAATATCCTTTTCATCGGAACCTCCTTATATAAGTATTTGTTGAATGGTAACGTAAATTCATAATAGGTAAAGGTCGCTTCCTTTACCAAATATAAGGTAAAATAAGGAAAAGGAGGAATGTAGATGAAGCCCCAGATTTTACTGTTAGGCATGTTCCATCTTGATCGACCGGCAAATGGTGATCTGATTCGTCCAGTAATTTTTGATGTCGCATCAGAGAGACGGCAACAGGAAGTTAAGGAAGTCGTTGTTCGATTGAACAGATTTCAACCGACTTGCATTGCTCTTGAAACGTCACCTGAACGCATAAGTGACCTGCAACATACATATGACACCTATCAACACGAGAGTGATTTAACCGCTAATGAACGGCAACAAATCGGCTTTCGCCTAGCCCGGATGGCAGGATTAGCACAGTTGCATGGAATCGATTGGAACGAAATCGTACCAGGCGTACCGGATTTAGGAATAGTCCGTTCACATCATCCGGAAGCTTTCGAGACGATCGTCACTGCTGAGATGAAGCGGACTGAACAGTTAGAGAACGCGATGGAGCAGTTATCCTTTTCCGAGTGGCTCGGTCGATTGCACGCTGAAGAGACGATTGCAGCGTCCGCTAAGGTCTACGATCAAATCGAACAGCTGGAAAACGGGCGAATTTGGATCGAACGCTACTGGCATGCCCGTAATCAAAAGATTGCCGATCGTCTACTGCAACTTGCCCAGACGACCGAGCGAATCGTCTGTTTGTACGGTGCTGCGCATCTTCCGCTATTAAGACAATACTTAAATGAATCGAACCAAGTTGTAGTGATGACATGGAGCGATTGGAACAACGATAAGGAGTGTATGTAAATGCTATTTCACTACCATATTTGGACACCACATTTGGAGGAAACAGAAGCCTGGTATACAGCACGCGGGTTTCACGTTTCTCAGCGCATTGGAAAGAAAGATGGAGAGTTTTCTTCGTTTAATCCACCTCTGACATGGAACGATTTTCGAACGGATAAGATTGTGTTTCGGATCATTGAAATGAAACGCGGGGCAGTGAACGTGACTATCGGGTACGGGAAGGTCATTCGCTTCGACCACATCGGATTTTTGATTCAATCAGATGACTTGCAAATGATCCTTGACCGTGCAGAAACACTTTCGTTTACAGTCCAACCGAATGAGCGTCGGACGTTTTTGCAGACACCATACGGATTACGGATTGAACTGCAAATCCATGAAGATGCGATTGCGGATACGGATGGAACGACACTTGAGCGTCTGATCCTAGCGACGCCGCTCGAAGGATTAGAGGCGGATTTAGCGAAACTGTTCGATCAACCGGTTCCGCAAATCCAAACCGTCCGCGGGGAGAAGACCGTCTTGCAAGAAGCAGTCTTTTCCGACGTATCGCTAGCAGGCACGGATCCGAACGGTGTTCAGCTCGTCTGCTCATAATCAACGAAGACTTTGATCGGGAGATCGGTCGATGCCATGAAGGCAGCGAAGCAGTTGGCGAGCTCCGAAAACGAAGTTTCTTGTTCGAACAAAGCAGGTAATGTCGCGTGACGATCGTTGGAAAAAAGCCAGTCTGCGTGCATATGGTAGCTCCAACCGTCACTCGATGCAATGATCTGAAGTTCCTTTGCGTGAAACGCGGGCGTCAACGTCAAAGATTCACGGTTGCCGTCCGATAAGACGCAGATTGCACCATGAGGACGGACAGCGGATTGAAGTTCGGCAAAGGCCGCTTGACGCCCAGAACATTCGATGGCGGCGTCATACGTGTCTGAATCCGGCGTGACGATGTGTGCCCCTAATTGACGTGCTAATTCAGCTCGGGAGGCGAGCGGCTCGATGATATCTATCTGGCGAACGTTAACGTAATGCCGTAAGTAATGTACCGTCAACAAACCGATCGTACCCATTCCAGAAACTAAGACTCTCGCGTCGGGCGTCAATGTCAGTTTTCGGACGCCTTTTGCCGCGTCACAAGATAGAATCAGTAGCAAGGCTTCACGTGGTGAGACATAAGCAGGAACCAAAATGACCTTCGACTCAGGTACGATCGCCTGATCTTGATGACCATAGAAGCCGACGACCCGATCACCGGGCTTGACGATTTGGACGGCGTCACCAACAGCAAGCACTTCCCCATAACTTTCATATCCGGTCTCGAGCGGATAGTTATAGCTGGTTTCAGTCATGTCTTGTTCTAGCCATTGCGGAAGTTCGGCGCCGATACTAATGGCACCGGCAAGGGTGCGGACGTGGACGTCATGGATGCCGAGCGGCGGTAGGTTCCGAACGAGATAACCAGGCTTCTTCAGCTCAACGAGACAGCAGGTCGTTGTAGTGTTCAAAATGCAAACCCCATTTCAATAAAGAATCAAATATGTGTAAGCATACCTCAATTTACTTGTAAAATATAACAATTCGATAACGTATTTCATGTATGATAAAAATGGAGGAGGAGATTCTTGTATGGCATCTTTATTGATTTTGGCTTTGCTCGTGTTCGCATTCTTGACGTTTCGGTACAGTAAAATCCTTGTCCGAAAGGATATCTCTACCGCAAACAAACGACTCGCGATCGTCTTTTATTTGATTGCTGTCAGTGCACTCGGCGCTGTCGTCTATTTTAACGTATAAGGAGGATCATCCATGCACTCAACAACAAAACGACGAATCGGTGCGTATATCATCAACCAGGCTGTCTATCTCGGACTTTCCGTCGTCATCGAAAAAACGGTATTACGACGTGTGAAGTCAGAAGTCGTTCACGCCGTCGTGACACAACCGACGATCAGTTTTCTAGGAGAAGTCGCGCAATTAAAACTGTTGAATGGAAAAACGATTGGTGGTCAGATCTGTGGTATTCAGGTCGAGAGCGAGAACGGTTTGCCGTTGACGACGAAACAAATCGTCCGTCGAACAGTTTATCGCGATACGGTCTCGTTGTTTAAGATTCGACCGTACTGGAAACCGTTTCTCGAGAACGGACAACGATTACCGGAAGATGACTTTGCGAGAACGATCGTCCGCTTGAACCGGGAGAAGCTAAAAAATGAAGCTTGATTTTCATGTCCATAGCGTCCGCTCCTCTCACCCAACAGGAGCCATTCTACTCTACCATGGTTGGGGCGGTACGGCTGTTTCTTATCTAGAGTTTGCACGACAATTATCTGAAGAAGGGTTCGATGTCTTTATCCCGGAACTTATTCGACACGATCAACGTGAACCGTTTGATCATCCGTTTGATCCAGAAGTATCGACGACCTATTTTTGGACGGTCGTTGAACAATCGATCAAGGAAGCGACAGCTATCATCGAACAATCAGGCTGGCATGTTTCAGATGTGATCGCGATCGGCGTCTCGATGGGTGGGTTCATTGCCCACGGAATCATGGCGCGTTTGCCGATTAAAGCGCTCATTGCGATCAATGGGGGCGGCGCCTTTCTTGAAGCGGAGCATCAATTCCGCACGCGCGACGGACGACCTGCAATCAAAGAAACAGATGTACCATGGAAGATCGATCCGATCGATGTGATGGATGAGCGTCCGCGTTTGCTCCTGCACGGGGATGCTGATGACATTATTCCACTATCAATCCAGCAGTACTATCACGTAACAGCAGTTCAAGCAGGTATGACGCAAACGACTGAATTATGTGTTTTTCCGGGTGTGAATCATACTGTGACGGAGGCGATGATCGAACAACTGATTGTCTGGGTGAAGCAAGTTAAACTTCAAGGGGCGACAGATGGACTATATACGTTTTCTCCGCAGTAAGGTCGGTCAGGAAAAAGTGATGTTGAACTTTGCAGGTGGCATCGTCTTCGACGAAGAGGGACGCATTCTTCTACAAAAACGGCGGCAGCAACAAGCGTGGGGCTTTCCCGGCGGCGCACTGGAACTCGGAGAGTCGATTGTCGAAGCAGCCAAGCGTGAGATTTTCGAAGAGACCGGAATTCATGTCACGATTGAACGTTTGAGTGGTGTTTATTCGCAGTACGAAGAGATTTATCCGAATGGGGATGTCGCCCAACCAATCGTTCATTTTTTTGTTTGCCAAGTCAATGGAGGACAGTTAACGATCGACTCCAATGAATCATTGGACATTGCCTTTTTTGAAAGAGACCAGATGCCAGAACTCTATAGCGACTTGCATCAAGTCGCCTGGAACGATTTTTTGACGGAAATGGGTCCGGCCTTTCGATAATGAAAAACATCCTTCTGATTTTGACGTCAGAGGGATTTTTTTGCATGCTACACGTTTAGCGTTCGAATCCGCCTTCGGAATGAATGACTTGTCCGGTCACCCAGCCACCGTCTGGACTAACGAGGAATTGAATCAATCGTGCAACGTCTTCCGGCGCACCGATTCGCCCAAATGGAAAACTAGGTTTAAGCGCTGTCCGTGTTGCTTCATCCATCCAAGTCGAGTCAGTCGGACCCGGATTGATGGCATTAACGGTGATACCAAGCGGTGCTACGGCTGCCGCATACGTCTTCGTAAATGTTGACAATGCACCTTTCGTCGTAGCGTACGCAATCTCGTCAGGCATTGGACCGAGGTCTTGTCCGGACGTCAATTGGATGATACGACCGGAAGTTAGATGTGCTTCAGCAAATCGCTTTGTAAAACGTGTCGCGAGTAATAGCGGTGCCCGGAGATTAACGGCATAGTGTTGGTCGAGGCTTGCTGCATCGAGCGTTTGCCAATCTGTCATTGTCGAATGAGCAGCGTTATTGATCAGGATGCTTGGTGCTCCAACATCTTCTATGCGTGCGAATAACTCGTCAGCAGCATTTGATTGACTTAAATCAAGTTCAATCGCAAGGACTCGGGCACCTTGATTTTCGAGTTCGGTTGTAAAACTAGCCGCCCAATCCGCTGTTGCTTTAAAATAAGTAAAGACCAGGTCATGTCCAGAAGAGACAAGTTGGCGGCAGATTGCAGCTCCGATGTCGCGTGTCTGACTGGCACCGGTCACGATGGCAATCGATCGTTTTGTCATATATATGCTCCTTTTAAGTAGATGGATTTGTAAAAACCAAATGTTTACAGAATCAGTATAACGGAATGAAGAGAAGAAGAGAAAGCGTTATCATGATTTAACATACTAAATAATTGCATGTTTATACCCAAAGTGTGGTAAAGGAAAAGTGTACAAAATCATTCGTTAAACAGGTAGGGAAGGGTGAATCAATCATGAAAGCAATCGTATTATTCGATGGAGAATGCAATCTCTGTGACGCGAGCGTCCAGTTCATCTTAAAACGAGACCAGGGGTACCATGATTTTGCATCGTTACAAGGGGAGACAGGGCAAGAACTCGTAAGGCGCCACCATCTCCCGGAAACGATTGACAGTGTCGTCGTAATTGACCGGGGTGTACCGTATATCAAATCGGATGCTGCGTTACGGATTGCCGGTCATTTAGGAGGTGGATGGCGTCTGTTGAGAGTGCTTCGCATTGTTCCACGTTCACTCCGGGATCGCGTCTATGATTTCGTTGCAAACAATCGTCATCGTTGGTTTGGACAAAAGCAGCAGTGTGCACTGCCGTCTCCGGAGACACGTGCTCGATTTCACGACTAAATATGAAAAACCGCGACGAATCGGTCGCGGTTTTCTTCTGTTCATTAGTTGGTCACATGCAACCAGTTACAACTTGGCAACGGATTGCCGAGGAAACTTAAACCTAAATCATGGGCTTGGTGGATTGTTTCAAAACAATCGTCTCCTTCATCCAGATATACTTCATGGTGCGGTGATTGGAGATGTGTTCCTGCGATACGCCAAAGATTTGCATGATGCGCTACCTTGATTTCGTAGTCGATATTAGGTGAGACGACGAGCGGATTGCCGACAGAGTGGTGGAGCGTATATCGTGCTTTTGATTGATCTGATAAATAGACCCGCTGAGTCGACGCTACATCTTCTCGATATAACTGATGACGAGCATCAAAAGATCGGGTAGGGTTTGCTTGTTTTGATAGTTGATGAGTGGTTTCACCATCAAATGTCAAGACTTCTGTAAAGGTGCGATACTCTTTTGAAAAAGGCGAATATTGTCGCGCATCGCCTTCGAAATAACGATGCGGAGAAAACGGATTCGGGTTCATGAGAATTGGAGGAGCAATGAACGTCAGTACACGCAATCGGTAAGAAGAAACCTTCTTATGTGAAGCGGATAGCGGGTACAAAGAAAAATAGAGCACGAATTGTTCAAATTCTCGTTCACGGTCTTGTTCCTGTTTTATCTGATTCGTAACGCGGGCGAACGTCTCGATCATCCGTGCGAACGGCATCGATTTTCTTGAAATTGGACGGAGCACCCGGATTTCAAAACGTGTAAATTGTTCAGGGTTAATCGTTCCTTTCCATTCGGGTGACGCAGTTTGACCTAATCGATGCCCATCTTGAAATACCGTATAATGCGATACCTCTGGGATTTCACCCCACAACAGTCGGACAGCATGATCTTGTTGGATCAGGACAGTCATTTTTCGGTTCCAGAACAAATCATCTGTACTTGAAACAAGAGCGGTGACGATACGTGTCTTCGAATCTGAATCGATCAGTTCGAATGACAAAGGCTCAAATAAAGGAAGTGTCTCCGTTTGATAGCTATTCGAGTTCTGAATGAAACACGGTCTACTATTTAATAAGAGACGGACGTTACTTGTCCCTTCCCAGGTGAGACAAACAGTTTCTCCACTTTGTTTGATTTGAATATGATTGATGTCAATCATGAGACTGATCGCTCCTTACACGAATTCTGAAAGAAAACCCCTTCCACTTCGAAATCAGAAGGGAAGGGGGAACGTCATAGTAAGCCTTTAGCAACTTCTAGTTTTTCTTGATCGTGTTTTAATTGTTTTTTCAAGTCATGCACGTGATACATCTCATGATCGATCATGTATCCGGCGATTGCTGCGTGAGTCTTAATGGCTTTGTTCAGCTGTTCAGTCAAGACTTTTCGAACGTCAGGAGAAGCCGTTTCCGTAATTGCAACAGCATAAGCGCGGACAAGTGATTTGCTGCTGATCAAGAAGTCTGTCGCAATCAACTCGTCGCGTTTTTTACTGGGACGGCTAATGAATTTCGAGTGTTTCACGGATTGCGAGTGGTGATTTAGCCATCGATCTCACTCCTTATCATGTAACATACGTTTGACAGTATCTTTGACGTTTTGCATTCCTGTTTTTTCTGCTAGGTCGTGGTGAAGTTTGTGTGCCGGTACCTTCATGTTCGGAATATTTCCTTGCGGTGCAGGATTTTCTAGATGAACGAATTCACCGGTTCCATCCTGCGCTTCCCCTTGAGCCCAGCGACCTTCTTTTGAAGCTGTGCCTTCCGATAGGTCCCAGAACTCATAAGCATGCGGTTGCGCTTCCATCTCATCTTCCGGTGCGAAAGTAGCAGGCACGACAACTCCGTTTTTCGTCTCCAGTTCTTCGATCGCAGCCATCCATTGATACTGATGATACCGGTCGCGAGCGAGCATCTTACGGAAGGTAGCGCGAACGCCTTCATCCGTCGTCATATGATAGAGGCGAGCGACCTGAAGACGACCTTGTGATTCAGCATGTAAATTCGAACGCATGTCTGCCAATAAGTTACCGCTCGCGACGATATAAGATCCGTTCCACGGAATGCCGTTGGCGTTCGATGGCAGTCCACCGAGACCGCTGACAAGAAGATGCTGTGGATTCATACCCCCGAGAATTGCTGCCGTCGCTGGATCTTTGGCAGCTTCTGCCTGATCATCCGGTGACGCCCCGTCGAGCAATTGAGAAATGAGGGAACACAGCATTTCAACGTGCCCGATTTCTTCCGTCCCGATATCCATCAGCATATCCTTGTACTTTTCTTCACCACGGCAATTGAAGCCTTGGAAAAGATATTGCATCATGACCGTCATCTCACCGAATTGTCCACCGAGTACCTCTTGCACGGCCCGAGCAAGCTTTGGATCGGGTCGATCAACCTTGACTTCGAATTGTAATTCTTTTTGATGGCGAAACATGAAAAGAACCCCCTTTAAGTTTTAAACATATGCGATTTACACATGTTATATACCTTAATCAGTTTCTTTCAAACCTGTTTTACCTTATTTTTCGATAGGTTGAAGTGAACGTTTAATCAAAGAATGACTTTTAGGATCATTGATCCATTCAGTGATGTTGTTAAAGATGAAGGATGTCTCGTTCAAGATGGACCGTCGCCACTGTTTATTTTTAGGGATGTAAAGTGCATCGAATCGCTCTCTAATCCGTCGAGGGGCAACTGCTTGATTGAAAAAGAGACGATTTTCATCAATCGTTGCTTTTAACGTTCGGAGTAGGGCAAAAGGATGCTTTCCAAGCGTTCCACACTCTAATGTTAAACCTAAAAAACCGATGTGTCGCTTTTTTGTTTCTTCATACAGATAGTTTAACCATTCTCCTTCAATTGCATAAAACTGTTGATCTCGTGGTTGATCGACGATCGGATAACGTGTGTATACTTCTACCTCCCTAGCGTGTCGTGGATCTTCCGACGACATGACGAGTTGGACTTGACCCGCTGGTCCATACCCCGTATGGCAGTCGAGCATCACGACATGTTGGTAAGCAGATAGTGTATCGACGAGCCGACTTAACACATCGGAGAAGTAAGCGTCTTGCGTATGTCCACCATAATAGAATCCGGTCGGATGCTTGAATTGTCCAAGTGTCGCAGCCTTTAAAAAAGCGTGTGGACCTAGACGAAGCAAGTCGTATAAGACATGCAGTGTAAACGGTATGTAATCCAGACGCCGTCCTGAACCTGACCGTTTTATAAACAAAGATTGCAACTCATCAAAACCCGGATTGCGTAAATCTGCCTTTGAAAAATCGTGAATCGCGTTTCGATTTAAATTGAGGTTATGCTGTGTTTCTTTTCGATGATGTTTCATCCCATATGCATTAATACCATGGATCAGCAAAATATCGACTTCTCCCGTATTTACCTGTTTCATATGGTCTGATAAAAACTGGAGCTGCATGGCACTCCCTGCGTACCCTTCGATTCCATGTAGTCCACTGGTTAGGATCAATAATGTTGAATTATTACCGGACTGGCCGTGCCACCAATCGGAATAGAGTGACGCTCGTTGTTCCAGTGAATCATGCGTTAGCTTCGGATAATGCTGAGAAAGAATGCACTGTGCAGTCTCATTGAAACGTTCGCGTGCTGATTCATACGTTCCAGAAAAATAATGAAGCATGGTTATTCCTCCTTATTCATCAAGCATGAACTCGAGGAGCAATCCAGTGATAATGTCGAACTGAGAATTTCTAAGGCATGATCTTTTGCGACAGCGGTTTCTGCTGCCGTACAGTCTGCAGGGACATGAATGGCATATTCCCGCATATAGGCGTCATTTGCTGTAAATAAGATACACATGTCGGTCGTTAGACCGGTGATGATAAGACGCGAGACATCCAAATGCTTCAATAAAATATCGAGCTGAGTACCGAAAAAACCTGAGTGCTTGGGCTTGATGATGAAGTAATCATCCTCTTCTGGATGGAGTGCTTCGATGAGTACATCCCCAAGACCCCCGCGGCACTCATCAATGATTTGATTGACATTTTCCTGCCACAGACCAAAATTGTCATTGACGTAAATCACGGGAATATTTTGACGTTTGCAATGTTGTTTTAATTTTGTGAGTGGTGAGAGGATAGGGAGCGTTTGTTGCATTAACTGCTCAGCTCCTTCAAAATCCATCTTATTAATGACGTCAATGATCAACAATGCTGTATTTTCTTGAACAGTCATGGTGGACTCCTCTCATAAAAAAGTAATCAAATAATGATAAGGCGAATAGAGTTGGGCTTTAGAGATAAAAATCTCGGAAGGGGAGGCTGATTCACGGGCTCCCCGGACATCGATTAAACAGCGATAAATAAGTGATTCCAATTCAGCGATGAAATCAGAGTATTGATACAAAGCATCATTCAATCGTCTTTTGCGGTGATCCTCCATCAAGACGATGCAGGGGTTGGTTTCTTTCAGTGCCATTGCACTGAAGACAGTTTTATGCTGTTTAAAATCTTGATTTAAACAGTGAACGATTTGATTTAAATCAGCTTCCACGTTCTTCACTTCCTAGTTGTAGATTATTCATACTGTTATTGTACATGTTATTGGTTGTGTTCCACTCTTCATCACGAGGTAAACGGATAAAAAAGTCAGATCCTTTTCCGATTTCTGAATGAACGGTGATTCTCCCACCATGCGCTTCGATGATTTCCTTACAAATCGGTAAACCGAGACCTGTTCCTTGAACTTGGAGGTGGTCTGCTTGTTCGACACGGTAATACGGATCAAAGAGGTAGGGAAGATCTTGTTTTGGGATACCATATCCGTCGTCGCTAATGGTGATGACGATTTCAGCTTCACAGCACGCTAACGAGATTTGGATATTTGAATCAACGGGAGAGTATTTTATCGCATTATTCAAGATGTTTAATAAGACCCTCCGGATTTTTTCTTGGTCAGCCGTAATCAGGCAAGGACCGTCAGTTTGGATTTGTAAATGATGCGTCGATGTCGCAACGTTCAACCACTCTGTTAACTCGATGAGCATATGTTCGATGCAAAATGATTCTAACTGATAGGATTCTTTTTGATGACTAAGTCGCTGATAATCTAGGAATTCGGTTAACAGTTGACTGAGTCGCTGTGTCTCACTCCGCATGGTTTCTAAATATTTTCGCTGTTTTGAAGGAGATAACGACCGGTGTAACATTAATTCACTGAACCCTTCGATGGATGCAAGTGGCGTTCGAAGCTCATGTGATAAAACCGAAATGAAGTTTTGCTCCTTTTTAGCATGGTTGACTTCAACTGTGCGTTCACGAAAAACAAATAGAATACCTTGACGTTCGGGTAAAAATTCTGTGTAAAGTCGTAAATGACGATCGTCTGGCATTGAAAAATCCTGAGCTGGAATAACTGATGCGTGGTCAAAGCCTGCTTTGATTTGTTCGACATATGCATATAACGCCTCTGTTTCGAGAATCAACGGTTCGAAGGCTTCGATGACGAATGCTAAGTTTTCAGATTGGTTTTCAGAAGGTGACCAGTTCGGAAATAATTGATGAAACACGCGATTCGTAAAGATATTCGTATTCGTCACATCGACGAATAAGATAGCTTCTCGTAAACCATTTAAAATGCGCTGAATCAATTGATGGTGTTCTTTTATACGGATGTCATCAAGCAATCGCATCAACCCGATATTTAATAAATGAGTCGTTTTCTGAAGTGCGACAGTCTCAGTAAAACGATGATTAAATTGTAACGTCAATGAACCAATGAATTTTGACGGACTGTGTAAAGGGAGAGCACATAACGTCAACTGCTCCTTCTCGATTAGATGGATGGATGTATCTAGCTCGGTCTTCGCTTCTAACTCCAACCGTTCTTTGTCATAAATTTGTTCGTCTGATAGTGCGATATGGACAGGTTCAAAATTCTCCGACTGCGGTGAAAAATAGATATGAGCCGCCCGAAAATGACTACCGATTACTTGTAGCCAGGTGTGAAGACCTGAAGTAGATTGATGACGCAAAATTTGAGTGGCTAACTGATTTTGAAATTGAAGTTGTCGCTCGATTGTTTTTTGTTGGTATAAAGACTCTTGAAGTTGTAAATTAGCAACTTGTGTTTGCTGGTGTTCAAATGCGAGCAACGTCGTCATTTGTTGCATCGATCGCCCAAGTGTACCAATTTCATCGTAACGGTTCTGAAAATCATTCTGTTCCAATCGATCAGGCTGTTTCGTTTGATCGACGAGATCGAGTAAATCTGTTCGAAAAGACCGCACAAGTCTTAAAATCAAGTAACTGAGAAGACAAAAAGCGATGATCATCACACCAAAGGCGTAGCGTAATACTTCAGCGGTTCTTTGTTGTAGCGACTGCTGTGCGTTTTTCTCTTCATTATGAATCATTCGAAAGTAGTCGTTAACGACGAAGTCAGACTGCTGAACCAGCTTTTGATTATCCGTACGTATTTGCAAAGTGACTTCCTGTTCCAAAAATCTTGAAAATTGAACGAGTTGATGCGCAAATCGTTCGTCTGATGGATCTGAATAACGTTGACTGAACGATTCAACGTTTTTTTGTAAACGTTTCAATCTTTTATTGATTTGCTTCAGATCATCTTGATCATTAAAATCAATTTGTTGGACTTGGAGATTGACTTGTTGTGCTTCATTCCAAAGCGTGCGAGCTTGCGTTTTTTGTAATGTGATCTTCTGTGATGAAGTTCGGTGTTGCTCTAGCTCTTTTTGAGCAATGTAAAATGTTAAGACGCTGATGCTTGCAAAAATTAAGAAATTCGAAAACAATAAAATATAAAACCGATGGAACATACTTGATGAGAGCCAATTCATGACAAGACCTCTTTCTAAAAAATATATAAATAAACTTTAAACGTACATGTTTAAAAGAATCTTATCATAGACTTGAAATAACTAAATAATTTGCTTCATCAAATTAAAATATCATTTTACTTTTTCCGAGAAATGCCTAGATTTTGACACTTCATATCCTTTAAGATAAACGATATACATATGTGCAAAACCACTATAAACGACACTTTAAGCCATACTATTGATTGTGAAAATGAGTGAGCTTCTGTACTATGTCTATATAAAGGAAAGAAAAAGAAGGTGAAATGGATGAAGATGACTCGCTCTACGGACTATGCCATTCGTGTGCTTATTTTCGCAGCGTCGCATCCGACTCGGCTCGTGCAAATTCAGGAAGTGGCAACCCATTATGATATTTCTAAAAATCATTTGATGAAGATTGTCCATTCATTGAGCAAGTTTGGTCTCATCATTTCTGTACAAGGTCGTAATGGTGGGTTCAAATTAGCAAAATCCCCAGAAACGATTACGTTAGGAGAAATCGTTCATTTATTTGAAGAAGTATCCTATCTTGAAAATGTGACAGTTCCAAATAAAAATGGTAGTTTGCAAAACACACGACAAGCGTTCGATCAAGCATTCACGTCCTTTACAGACGCGCTGCAGGCATATACGTTACAAGATTTAATCGCGCCAACGATGAACGATTGATGGAAGAGTCAGAGAGGAATAGATGATCTCTGGCTCTTTATCCGTGTACATATTCCAGTCATGCAGATTTTTATCAGATGATCATATTAAATATGATTATAACTAGTATCTTTTATGTTACTATAAACAAGATTCGGAGGCTATTCGAATCTTAGTTTTGAAACAAAAACATGTACACTTTGTACTTGTTTTTGTGGTATAACTTTACAGAAGGGAGGTTTTTTTCCCAATTCACCTGCTTGATTTCATACAGGACTCTTACTGTCCATTCACATAAAGGATTAAAGGCATTCGTCCGTTGATCCATGCAAAAGGGAGGGTTTCGGTATGTCCGAAATGACCATCGAAATGTTCGTTCACTTCGTTCAACATTTAGTACATTCTCCACGATTCATCGTCCAGCGTCAGCATGAACATGAGAACGCCTACATGTTTGAAATTCGAGAGTTGAATCTATCGCGAGTCTCAAAAGCCGTATTGCTTCATAAGACAGTTGATCTTCTCCAGGAAAAGACGTCAGAAGATACACGCGAAACGTTGACGAATGAACTGGTCACTCTATCACAAAAGACATTAATGAAGTCAGATACGATTGCTACACTTAAAGTGGAGTCAACAATAGACGACTCATTGCATCTTACATTTTCAGAAGACAAAAAGATCTGGTTTTCTGGAAATCTTGATACAGAAGAAGCGATCAATCGATTCACAGAACATTTTCAAAGCGTCATAAATGACGATCGAACGTCTTATTAAATAAAGCAGGTCGAGCCACATCAGTGGTTCGACCTGCTTTTGTCTTATCTTCTGCAGAGCATTAAGACGTTGCCGTTGGAATAAAGTAAGCAAAATCATCGAAACATTTAATGTCATAAATGATAAATGCTTGTAGTGGTCGGACGAACTTATAAGATGCATCAATGTCCGTCGTATAATAATTAAACAAGGCATGTGGTGAAGGAGGATGTCGATCTATTGCGTCATTCGTGTGATCATTGAGCGTTAAACGAGCTGGACCTTCGAAGGGATTATTATAGATAGTTGACGTGACACATAACGAATCAAACGGCAGCTGAAGTAACTAGTGATACCAAGCGGCGAAACGTCTTACATCTAAAAGACAGTGTTCAAACAGTGCACAATGAGAGGAAACGAAATCGACATAATAATCTCATGCTTCATTTTTCATACATGTTCATTTCAGTGAACACATTTTAATCCCTATAATTGGAATATGTTAAGATGTATCAGGAAAATCATTTACGTATTGGAAAGGAATGATGATATGGAAACCATCATCTGTACGACGTGTGGAGTCGAACAAATCAAACCGCATCGCGAAACGTGTTTGATTTGTTTAGAGGAGCGACAGTATGTCAATCCAACCGGTCAAACATGGACGACACTCGCTGCCATGCAAGCGTCAGGAACGTACCAAAATATCATTACGGACGACGGAGCAGGTGTCTATGCGATTCAGACGACACCAGCATTCGGCATCGGTCAAACGGCATATCTCGTCCAAGGAAAATCGTTCAACCTGTTATGGGACTGCATTACATATCTTGATTCCGCAACGAAAGAGCAGCTTGACGAATTAGGCGGGCTTCAGGCGATCGCTTTATCACATCCGCATTATTACGCGACACAAGTCGAATGGGCAGAGGCTTTTGACGTACCGATCTATATTCATGAAGACGATGCGTCGTTCGTGACGCGACCAAGTGAGCGCATCGTATTCTGGAGTGGTGAACGCTTGGAGTTGACGGAAGATTTGATGTTACATCGCGTCGGTGGTCACTTCAAAGGAGCAGTCATCTGTGAACGAAAAGATGCGTCAGCAGGGCTGTTGTTGACAGGAGACATCATTCGAATCGTTGCCGATCGGGCATGGGTCAGTTTCATGTACAGTTATCCGAATATGATTCCGCTTCCTGCAAAGACGGTCGCGCGCATGGCAGAAACGATACGCCCGCTTCGCTTTGAAAAATTATATGACGCCTTTCATCGGAAGATCGAAACCGGTGCGTCTGAAGCTGTAGCGCGCTCTGCAGAGCGGTACATTGCTGCCTTGAACGGAGACTGGTTCACGACATGAAGTCGCGCTTGATCGTCATCCGCGGGAACTCCGGTAATGGAAAAACGACGCTAGCTAAGGCATTACGATTGGTCTTACCGGATAGTATCCTGTTTTCGCAAGATGTCATCCGTAGAGAAATGTTGAACGTAAAAGATGGACCAGGAAATCCGACGATTCGCTGGATCGAGGAGTTGGTTGGACTTGCTGATGGACGTCATGCGACGATTCTGCTAGAAGGAATTCTCGCACAGGATTGGTACGGTGAGATGATTGACCGGTTGGAACGACGCTTTACTTCACGGTATGCGGCGTATTATTTTGACGTTTCATTCGAAGAAACCGTCCGTCGCCACGCAATGCGCCAGCCGACGGAGTTTTCTGAGACGGATATGAAACGCTGGTGGATTGATCAGGATCACCGCCCGACGGATCGTCTGATTGCTGAGGATAGATCCATAGAAGCCATGATTCAGATAATAAAGCGTGAGCAGATAGGAGAGAGTCAATGACACATTATATTTTTGACATGGATGGAACATTGTTTCAAACAAATGCTGTGCTTGCGCATACGTTAGAAGAGGTCTTTCATGAATTGCGTCAGACGGGGCGCTGGGAAGGAGAGACTCCACTCGCGCTCTATCAGAAGATCATGGGCGTCTCACTACCGAAAGTATGGGAGACATTACTTCCGGATTTTTCAGCCGCAGACCAACAGGTTGTGGATCAAAAGTTTCGACATAGCTTAGAGCAGGCAGTCAAGTCCGGGCATGGTTGTTTATATCCAGGAACGGTCGAGTTGCTCGCTCGTTTGAAACAAGCGGGTCACTCGGTCTATATCGCTAGTAACGGATGGCCGTCCTACCTATCAGCGATCGTAACGACGTATGGTCTTGAAGCGTATATCGATCATGTCTATAGCATTGAAGACATTCATTCCGGTGATAAATCAGCACTCGTACGAGAGATTTGTAAGACGCACGACATCTCGTCCGGATACGTCGTCGGCGACCGATTGTCCGATTTCAAAGCGGCGCAAGCGAACGGACTAGTAGCAATCGGTTGCCAGTTCGATTTTGCGCAAGAGCAGGAACTCGTAGTCGCGGACCGAATCGTAACAGAGCTGAGTGCTGTCTACTAAAAAGAGCCGTCTTCTGCGGAAGACGGCTCTTACTTGTAGCAATTATTCTGCCCACCAGAGGGCATCATCTGGTTTTTTTGCGATCGACGCGACTTCTTTTTCACTCGATACAGTCGGATGCGATCCTTTAAGTGCTTTACCGGCTGTATTTTTAAAGAGGAAGAAGAACGTGACGAATCCGATGACGCTGACTGCTGTTAAATAGAAAGCAGGAGCGAGCGGATTTTGCGTCTCATGGACGAGCCAAGTCGAAACGAGTGGCGTCGTTCCACCGAAGATCGAGACCGAGACATTGAACGTCACGGATAGTGTCCGGTAGCGGACATCCGTATAGAAGATACTTGGTAGCAGACTAGGCATCGTTCCTTCAAAGATCGCCAAGAAGAATCCGAGGATGAAGATTCCGATTCCGACGAACAAGAGTGGTTTAAGACCAATCAAGAAGAACGACAGGATCGAAAGCAACGATAGTCCTGCTAACGCGAAGAGGACGATATTGCGATTGCCTTTTTTATCACTTAGTTTTCCGAAGAAATAAGCGAGTGGAATCATGATCACCATGACACCGGTGATGAGAATCGTACTTGTCGAACTTGACATACCAATGACTTCATCAAGGTATGATGGCATGTAGGACAAGAGCATATAGTTCGTAATGTTGAAGAACGCGACAGCAATGAAACAAAGAATGATATCACGCTTATGATCGCGTAAGATTTCGCGGAATGTCGCGGGTTCTTCTGTATTTTCATTAATCTCATTTTCGAAGATTGGCGACTCATCCAAATGACGACGTAAATAGAGACCGAATAAACCGAGTGGTGCTCCAAGGATGAATGGAATCCGCCATCCCCAAGATGCCATTTGATCATCTGATAAAGTGACAAAAAGTGTTGTAGCAAGTAATGAGGCAAGAATGTACCCACCGAGTGTTCCGATTTCAAGACCACTTCCAAGAGCACTCCGTTTGTTATCAGGTGACGACTCGGCAATGTAGACCATTGCTCCGGCATATTCTCCGCCAGTCGAGAACCCTTGTAAGATGCGGGCTAATAGTAAAAGGATGGGTGCCCAAATTCCAATTTGATCGTAGGTCGGTAATAATCCGATGATAAGCGTTGAACCGGCCATCATAACAATTGTCGTCGTTAAGACGACCTTCCGTCCAAGTCGATCTCCGATGCGTCCAAAGACGATTCCGCCGATTGGTCGCATTAAAAAAGCGATCGCAAAGGTCGCAAAAGTAAAGACAAGCTTCAGTTCATCATTTTCAACAGCGCTAAAGAAGTTTTGACTGATGATGATTGCGAGATAGGAATAAAGACCAAAATCGAACCATTCCATCGCATTCCCAATTCCGGTCGCGTAGACACTCTTTTTGGTTTGCTGCATGTCAACGACATTGACTTTTTCTTTTCTGAATTTCATAAGTTCTATTCACTCCCTTTGATAAGTTTGTATCGTACCATAGCAGGAAATGAAGTCAAGTTACTAATGTGCTTAACCAATTGAAAATGACTGAAAACGGCTCTATGCCGGGAGTTGTCAAACCGTTGATGCTCTAAGGACGAACAAGGGTGTGCATTTTTTATGAAAAAAATTGAAATTTTTTTAGATGTTTTCTTAAATTCGAAACAATTTTCATGTGTTTTCATAATTTAAAAAATCAGTAATCCGCCTATAGAAGGAGGGCGGGAGGACCATATTTTGGTAAGTTAAAAACTCAGATGGAAAAGTGAAGGAGGAGTACATATGAAAAAGAAATGGATCGCAATTCTGGTTATAGGTCTCATTGTAATAATCGGTGGTTGGTATGTCAGTTTTCAAGAATCACAAGTATCCGGTTTTCCGGTACCACGATTTGATACGGCAATTGAAAAACAAGGTGAGTGGAAGATCAAAACTCGACTTGTCTCGGAAACCGATGGACCGGGTTTACTGTATAGAACTCGGATCCGACAAGCCGGTTGGGAAGAACTCGATCGTGAAGGCGCAACAGCGTGGTATGAAAAAGAAGGGAAAGTGGTTGCCTTGACGACGTTTGATGGGGAACTGTATCTCGAAAATTCTAGTAAAAAAGACATTCGATTATAAAATCACAAAATGAGGCCATGATTGGATCATTGCTGTAAGAACTTCAAAAGGATTGCATGGCACTGGCTCATGCAATCCTTTTTGTTTTAATCGTCTTTAGAAGAGGAGAGTTGTTTATGGGTCTTAGAATCATAAATTTTATAGGAAATCGGGAACTGATGATTCTTCGTTGAAATGACGCGACAATAATAGGGCACGTCTTCTCCGTACGCTCCTAATTCCGGATTTTCTAGGAAGGTGAAATCCTCATAATCCTCTGTTGAGTCGAAAATAATAGAAATGGAGTGAGTCTTGCCCGAGTTTTCCTCTACATAACAGTCACCTTTGATGACAGCATGGTTCTTGAAAACGATCTGCGTAAGGCTAGGAACCGTCCAGTAGAGTAGTCCAACTCCAAATAACGTGATCAAGATGAATTGAAGTTTGGTTTTAAATGATTCTGTTGAGTCTTTCCATGTACTAATCGTAAAAAAACGCCGCCAAAAAGTGTAATGATTCCGAGGATGAGCATTCCATAGTATTGAATAAGTTCACGATTCATTCAAGTTTGCTCCGTTCCTCATAAATATAGTCCGTTCGCCTGGACGACGAAGTGTGAATGTTCGTAGTGGTAGGTGATGACGGAATAGTCGAACGGACGACCGTTTGTTAAGTGAAAGACTGTCTCGATCGTCAATCCAGGATCGCCCTCGGCGAGATCCAGATGACGAGCCGTCTCTGCGCTTAATTTCCCGACGTGCATGTACATATCCGAGAATCCAATGTTCAATTGCAGTGCTGTCTCTAAATATTCGAAGATCGATTGTTCGACGATTTCGCGATTTAAGTACGGAACGATCGATTGACGATAATAAGACTCTTCGAGACAGAGGATTTTGCCGTCAATGAAACGGATTCGCTTAACGTAATAGACTGTCTCACCCGATTCGATCCCAAGATTCTTCGCGATATTATCCGTTGCATCGATTGGTTCGAGTACGAGAACAGTTGACTCAATCGTATGACCGACGAGATTCTGCTTGAATCCTTGAGTCGAGAACAGTCGAATATAGCCGGTCCGATTCGTCTTACGGACAAAAATCCCGCTTCCACGGACTTGAAAGATGATGCCTTTTCGTTCAAGCAATTCGAGTGATTTTGTCATCGTCGTTTTACTGACGGCGAACTGCCGGATTAGTTCTTCGAGGATGGGTAGTTTGTCGCCTTGCTTTAACTCATGTTTTTCTATGTATTGCTCGATTTCATCGGCAGTTTGCTGGTATTTCAGCATAGGACACCTTCTTTTCTCACGAACTGATTTCTAATGTGAGTTTAGCATATTATTGATGTCTCCAAAATAGAATAGTTAATTAAATTATTTATGTATTGATTAATTGTGCATGTACAATTAAAATGAAAGGGTATTCAACGCGTCATATTCAGGGGAGGTACACAATATGGGCAAGGTTCGCGATTATCAAAAACTGGCGCACTCGATTTTAGAAGCGGTCGGAGGAGAAGAGAATATCATCAGTGCTGTTCGATGCGCTACACGACTTCGTCTTGTCTTAAAACGTTCAGATCCAGTAGCCAAAGAAACGGTCAGTGCATTACCTGGCGTCATTACGGTCGTTGAGTCTGGCGGGCAATTTCAAATCGTCATTGGTCAACACGTTGGAGAAGTCCATCAAGAATTTGTGAAACTCGTCGATCTAGAGCAACCGGACACGGAAGAGGCACCGAAAGGGACGGTCCTTAACCGAATCATAGCGACGATGTCAGCCGTTTTTGCACCGTTCGTTTATATCTTAGCTGCAGCAGGGATTCTGCAGGGAACATTGATTTTAGCGACACTTGCTTTTCCGGCATTCGCGAAGACGGGCACTTATGAAGTCTTCAGCTTTATCTCGTGGGCGCCTTTTACGTTCTTGCCAATTTTCATTGCCATCACGGCAGCGAACCATTTTAAAGTCAATGCATTCATTGCCGTTGCGTGTAGTGCGGCACTGGTCAGTCCAACGTGGGCAGACATCGCGGCGCGCATTACTGCAGGTGAATCCATCACGTTTCTAGGAATTGCTTTATCCGGAACAACTTATACATCATCGGTCTTACCTCCATTATTCCTCGTCTGGATTTTGTCCTACGTCGAACGATTCCTGAACAAGACGATCCACGAAGTCGTTCGTCCATTGTTCGTGCCATTCTTTAGTATGGTGTTGATGGTTCCATTCACGATTCTCTTGATCGGACCGATTACGACACTTGGTGCAGAAGGGATTGCAAATGGGTATAACTACTTAGCAGAGAATGCTCCTGCGGTCGCTGGTCTGATCATTGGTGGCTTCTGGCAAGTCATCGTCATCTTCGGTGTCCACTGGGGTGTCACGCCGATGGTGCTTGCGAACTTCGAACAATATGGTCGTGATTCATTCCAGGCGTATCAAACGATTGCCGTCATCGCCCAAATCGGTGCTGTCATCGGCGTCATCTTAAAAGCACGAAACAAAGAAACAAAAAAAGTCGGTGTCTCAGCAGGACTAACAGGTATCTTCGGCATTACAGAACCAGCCATCTATGGTGTGACGCTTCGTTTTAAGAAACCATTCATCTACGGTTGTATCTCTGGTGCGATCGGCGCCGTCACGGCGAGTTTCTTTAAACCGTATTACTTTGCTTACGCCGGATTACCGGGACCATTGACGCTCGTCAATGGAATCGATTCCGACTACCCGTCGTCCATCATCGGTTTATTGATTGGAACAGCGATTGCCTTGATCCTGCCGATTGTCTTGATTCAAGTATTCGGTTTCGGTGAACAAGCATCACCTGTCGTCGCAACGGAAACGACAGCGACCCCTGTTGCTGAACAAGAAGTCAGTGCGACACTAACGAACGAAGAGACGCTGCGTGCACCGCTTGAAGGAACAATTGTTGCCTTATCGGATGTACCGGATCCTGTCTTTGCATCCGGTGCGATGGGACAAGGGATAGCGATTCGTCCGACGAACAACCGGGTCACGGCCCCGTTTGACGGGACCGTCGTCATGGTCGCCCCGTCAGGTCACGCGATTGGATTACGGTCGACGAGTGGTGTTGAAGTCTTGATTCATGTCGGTCTTGAGACGGTGAAGCTCGACGGTAAACCGTTCACGTTACACGTCAAAGAAGGTGAAGCTGTGACGACCGGTGATCTCCTCATGACGTTTGATGCGACAGCGATTGAGACACATGGACTCGAGACGATCACACCAATCATCATTACGAACACACAGAGTTATGCACAAATTCTACCGACGGACGAGACGGTCACGACGGCAAATACACAGATTTTGACGATCATCAAGTAAGAGAAAAAGAAGGAGGACATGAAGATGAAGACATTACCAAACGATTTCTTATGGGGCGGTGCGTTAGCGGCGCATCAATTTGAGGGTGGCTGGAATGCTGGTGGCAAGGGACCGAGCGTCGTTGATGTATTGACGGCAGGAGCACACGGCGTCGCACGACGCATCACGGATCAAGTAGAGGAGAATGAATTTTATCCGAACCACGAGGCGATTGATTTCTATCACCGTTATAAAGAAGATATTGCCCTGTTCGCTGAGATGGGACTGAAATGTCTCCGGACGTCAATCGGTTGGAGTCGGATTTTCCCGAACGGAGACGAAGCGGAACCGAACGAAGAAGGACTGAAGTTTTATGATGACGTCTTCGACGAATTACTGAAATACGGCATCGAACCAATCATCACGCTGTCGCACTTTGAGATGCCACTCCACCTCGCACGTGAATACGGTGGATTCCGCAACCGGAAAGTAGCGCTGTTCTTCGAAAAATTTGCGGAAGTCTGTTTCACGCGTTACAAAGACAAGGTCAAGTACTGGATGACGTTCAATGAGATTAACAACAAGATGGACGTCAGCAATCCATTATTCCTCTGGACGAATTCCGGTGTCCTCCTTGACCCGAATGAGAACGCGATGGAAGTCATGTATCAAACGGGTCACCACGAGTTACTCGCAAGTGCACTTGCCGTCGCGAAAGGGAAAGCGATCAACCCGGACTTCGAGATCGGGGCAATGGTTTCGCACGTGCCAATCTATCCGTACTCATCGCACCCGGAAGATATTCTACTTGCTGAGACATCGATGCGTCAGCGTTACTTCTTCCCGGATGTTCAAGTCCGTGGTTATTATCCGTCTTACGCATTGAATGAGTTCAAACGAGAAGGATATGACATTCCAATCTTAGACGGTGATGCGGAGATTCTTCGTAACGGAACGGTCGACTATCTTGGATTCAGTTACTACATGTCGACGACCGTCAAACATGATGCTGTCGTCAATAACACGGGCAACATCGTCAACGGTGGTCTCGCGAATGGTGTCGAGAACCCATATATCCAGTCGAGCGACTGGGGCTGGGCGATTGATCCGGTTGGTCTGCGCTATGCGATGAATCGTCTCTATGACCGCTACCAGATTCCGTTGTTCATCGTCGAGAACGGCTTTGGTGCGATTGATACAATCGAGGATGGTCAGATTCATGACACGGCGCGAATCGATTACTTGCGTGCGCATATCGAAGCGTTCAAAGCAGCCGTGCTCGAAGATGGCGTCGAATTGATCGGCTACACGCCGTGGGGCGTCATCGACATTGTCTCTTTTACGACAGGAGAGATGAAAAAGCGCTACGGCATGATCTATGTCGACCGGGATAACGAGGGCAAAGGATCAATGGAACGGATGAAAAAGGATTCGTTCGATTGGTACCGTCACGTCATCGAGACGAACGGTGCTGCGTTACACAGTTCAGAGACGGCCAAATGATGATGTAAGGGGTAACGGAAAAATCCGTTGCCTCTTTTTTTTAAGAATTAGAATGAAAAAGTAGTGGGGTATGGCACACTAAGGAAAAAACGGGGGACCGGTAAATGATCAAAAAACGATATGCTGATCGGCGTGACTGGCGTCGCATCACACAACGACACTATGTTCATGAACAAGTAGAAAACGAAGTGTTTAACGGACATGTGACACTTCTTCAACTGATTGAAGTCGCTTCACCGTTAGATGTCCGTTATGGTGACGAAACGATTCGAATCGCTGACGCTGGTTACGTCTGGGTACAACAATTCCCAAGCGATGCTCATCATGCCGTGACCTCGATGTTTGACGCCACAGGTCAGTTGGTACAAACCTATATCGATATTTGTCTTCGTACCGGAGTGGAGGACGGACGAGTCTACTGGGAGGATCTGTTTCTCGATCTGATCGTTTTGCCATCAGGAGAAGTCTTATTAGTCGATGCGGACGAACTGGAAGCAGCGCAGGAGCAAGGGATTATCTCAGAAGCGGAATACACGCTCGCTTGGGTGGAAGCTAAACAATTGCAGAAACAACTACAAAATGGAACTTTTCTGCTCGTCACACACGCAGAAGTGATAAAAGAACGGCTAGAACAGCAATTTTAACAGGGAACACCGCGTTGACGGGGTTCCCTGTTTTTTAGGCGTGTCGTTCTGCTTCAACTTCGTTCGTCGTAAAATACCGTTGCTTGCTCGGGAGGAGAACCAATCCGAGAAAACAGATTGTCACGATCACGAGGAGGCAGGCAAATAGAATCGTACTGAAGCGAATCGACCAGATGTCACCGAGCAGACCGATCGCGACGATTGCTAGAATCTGTAGCAGACTGACACCGACTCCGTAAAGACTCGTAAAGCGTCCCATTAAGTGTAGTGGAATATTCGTCTGTTGGAACGTTAGGAAACCGGTCCCCGCAAATGCGTGGAAACAACCGAGTAACAAGAAACCGATACAGACGATTGAAAACGAATTTGCACTTGCGTACAGCATATAACCGATAGCGACAAACGTATAGCCAATCGTCAGCATCGTCCGAACGGAAAGGGTTTTAGCGTAGCGAGCGACGATCCAGCTACCGGCAACAGAACTAATCCCCGTTAGGCTCATGAGTAAGCCGTAGTCTGTTTCTGATAAGCCGATGCTTCGCTGTAAAAAGACGACTTCTTGCGTATCGAGTGCAAGCGTCGCAATCATCATCAGCATCGCGAGGACATACAATCCAGTCACATAATACGCGTCTTTACTGAACTGATAGACAAGCCGCCAATCGGACAGGATGTCTTGTAGCTGCATCCCTCGATCGACCGAAGCGGAAAAACGCGGCAACCGCATCAACAGAACCGCTGATCCGAGGAATGAGACGGCATTGAGCCAAATCGCAACGTCAGCAGAAGCGACATATAAGAGTCCACCAGCGAGAGCTGGACCAATTAAAAAAGCACCAGACGTGATCAGACTACGATAGGCATTAAATGATGTCCGGTCGTCTTTCGGTACAAGCGTCGTGATATAGGTTAAGGTCGCTGGTTCGACGATAGATTTAATGACGGCTAAGGCAAGCAAGTTGATGTAGAGCATGGATAGTGGTAGAAATGGCAAAATGCCAATCAAGATTGCACGGAGTAAATCGGTCTGAATCAATAAGCGACGTAAGTCGGATCGGTCGACCCAACTACCTGCGAACGACTTGATGACGAGTGAGACGACCGGGCTGATGATCCAAAGCGTAGCAACGGCAGACGCTGAACCGGTCAAACGGTAGATATAGACATTGATCGCAACGAGATAAATGAAGTCACCAAACTGTGAAATACCGAGCGCACTTAAGAGTATTCGTTCCCGAGAAGACATGACAGCTTCCTTTCTTACATCATTTTCCAATAGTATACCAGGAAATTCAGATAACGTTTTCATATATCTCTATACTTTTTAAGAAAGAGTGGGTATACTTGGAAAAAATCAAAGGAAGAAGGGTTCGATCATGTTAACGACCATCGATTTATATCAAGCTTTGCCTGTACTTGAAACGGAACGACTCCGTTTGCGACCAGTTCGCACAGAAGATGCAGCAGATATCTATGCCTATACGAAAGATGAAGAGACAGCAAGATATGTCAGCTGGCATGCGCATAAAAGCCTTACGGATTCTGAACAATTCGTCGAACACATCCTTCGCCAATACGAACTAGGGAATCCTGCACCATGGGCAATCGAAGACAAAACGAGCGGACGGGTCATCGGAACGATTGATTTCATCAAAGTCTCGTTTGAGCAACAGCAAGCAGAACTCGGTTATGCGCTGTCGCGCGAGTACTGGGGGAAAGGTTTGATGCCGGAAGCAGCAGCGCGTCTTGTACAGTACGGTTTTGAGACACTCGGACTCGAGCGCATTCAAGCTCGTTGTTTTGTTGCAAATGATGGATCTGCTCGTGTCATGGAAAAGATCGGTATGACGTTCGAAGGAATCTCGCGGAGTGCTTTATTTGTTAAAGAGCGTTTCTGGGATTTAAAGATTTATGCGATCACACGTAGTGATTATGAAGGAAGGTAAGAGATGGGTTCACGGCTAATGCATGCCTATATCGGACAACGATTGATTATGTTACTACCGGAAATAGAGCCTGCTCGATTCCTTCTAATAGAACGATATGAAGAACGAACGCATCCACTCAGCTTAGGATGCGTTTTTTCTTTATTCATTTTTTAAATTTTAATTCAAAGCAAAACACTCGGAATAAGTTTAATTTTATGATATATTGGAAATAAGAAAAGTAAGGAAGTAAGGAATACAAGAAAAACACAGGAAGAAGGAAGTTCGTAATGGAGCTATCAAAGTTAACGTCAAAAGGACAGATCACCATTCCTAAAAAAATTAGGCAAGCCTTGCAAGTGGAGGAAGGAGATCGCGTGGCATTCATTGAGGAGGACGGGTTTGTCATCATGGCGAAAGCGGATTTGAAACAGCTGCATGACCTTCAAGATATATTGAGCGATGAGACGTTCAAGACGCTCATCCACAAAGCGAATCATCATTTGTAAAAAACAAATAAGGAGGAAATAACAGATGGATATGCGAGAAGTAGATTTACCAGGAATCGGACGGAAGTTCGAAGGCATCACGACACGAGGAGATAAGGTGGTCGTCATCGTTCACGACGACGGACGTCGAGAGGTCCATCATTATGATGATGATGATTTTGATGAGAGCATCTCGAGTGTGACGTTTAATGACGCAGAAGCTCGTCAAATGGCAGGAATTCTCGGAGGACTGTCCTATAAGCCGAAAGATCTCGAGAAAATCGAATTAGCATTTGATGATCTTGTGATCGAATGGTTTAAAGTTGGTCAGGATTCAAAAGTCAACAATCGAACGATCGGGGAACTCGATATCCGCAACCAGTACGATATCTCGATTATTGCCGTGCTCAAGCATGACCGTTCAAAATCGCTGAATCCTGGACCAGAAACGCGTCTTGAAGTGGGAGATACGATCGTCTTATCAGGTGAGCGTCAAAACGTCCGTCACATCACGAAAGCATTATTCTCAATCGAAGGAGGCGGATAATATATGGATCATCTCATATTTGAAGTCGGTACCGCGCTTATCTTAGTGGCGATCGCGGCGCTGCTCGCGAACAAACTTAACTTCTCGATCATTCCGTTTTTAATTGTTTTAGGAATGATTGTTGGACCGCACGCTCCGACAATCGGGATACTAGACTTCAAGTTCATCGAAAGTGCTGAGTTCATCAGTTTTCTCGGACGAATCGGCGTCCTGTTCCTCTTATTCTATCTCGGACTCGAGTTCTCGATTGGTAAATTGATCCGGTCTGGGAAATCAATCGTTACGAGTGGAACGATTTATTTATCCATTAACTTTACGGGTGGTCTACTCTATGGATTCATCGCTGGGTTCCCACTTTACGAAGTGTTGATCATCGCTGGAATCATCACGATTTCCTCGAGTGCGATCGTCGCAAAAGTCTTAGTCGACTTACGTCGGACTGGTAATACAGAAACAGAATTGATCCTTGGGATCATTATGTTCGAGGATATCTTCCTAGCAGTTTACTTGTCTGTTTTATCAGGACTCTTGCTTGGTGACGGAACAACCTTAATGTCTTCTGTCACATCGATTTTGATTGCTCTTGGGTATATGTTGTTGTTCTTCATCATTGCTCGAAAAGCGACACCACTCTTGAACAAAATGCTAAAAATCGCTTCGGATGAAGTCTTCATCATCGTTGTCTTTGCTTCCCTGTTCTTCGTTGCTGGTTTTTCAGAAACGATTCATGTCGCAGAAGCAATTGGTGCCTTGTTACTCGGTCTCGTTTTCTCGGAAACCGATCAAGGAGAGCGGATCGAACATCTTGTCGTCCCGTTCCGTGACTTCTTCGGTGCCATCTTCTTCTTTAGTTTCGGATTGAGTATCGATCCAACGATGCTCTTAGATGCTGTCTGGCTCGCACTTGGTGCCGTCGTCATCACGATTGTCGGAAACTATGTCGCGGGAATGATTGCAGGACGTAAAGCAGGACTTTCGCATAAAGCTTCATCGAACATCGGCTTGACGATCGTCTCGCGCGGGGAGTTCTCGATCATCGTCGCGAATCTCGGAATCGCCGGTGGATTGATGGATATCTTGTCACCATTTTCGGCTCTATACGTCTTGATTCTCGCGATTCTCGGACCACTGATGACAAAGGAATCGAAACGCATTTACAACGTCATGAATAAAATCTTCAAATGGACGGAACCGAAAGAGAAAAAGACAAAGAAAAATGCGTAATACGATGTAAACGAACAGCCAGTTCGGATTTCTCGAACTGGCTGTTGTTTTGTTTAAGTCAAGACATCATATGTCGCCATCAGGAATTGTCCCGATTGACGACTGTCCTTCAAGTGAAGATTCGTCTCAACGGTTCCTTCTGGGAATAACGGGATACCCGTTCCGAGAATGACAGGGGCCATCGCGAGTTCGATTGAACTGACGCACTGTAACCGTAGCGCTTCTTGAATCAATTCGCCGCCACCAACAAGCCAGACCTTGCCATCAATTGTCGGTGTGATCCGCTCAAGTAATTGATCGAGCGGTTCATCCGTATAGGTGACCGTCTCTGACGTTCGTTGCGTCCGGCTGTAAATATAACTTGGAATATCCGCGTATGGATACGTCTCGCTGAGTTGAAGGACTTCCTCATACGTTTTTCGACCCATGATGACGGCACCAATCTGTTCATAAAAAGTTTGATAGCCATTATCACCGTCTCCAGCAACAGCAAATAACCAGTCGAGGGAACCATCGTGTCTAGCAATTTTTCCATCAAGACTACAAGCGATATACAGTACGGTCGTAGATTGAGACATTAAAATTCCTCCTTAAGATTTGTGTGACTTCATCTTAGCGTATAATGACGACAAAAGATGTCGTCATTTGAGGAGGAACTTTATGAATACGAGACAATGGCGTTTGGTCCGTTTATTAAACCGGGGGGAACACTTTTCTGCACGTATGCTAGCGGAAGAATGTAAGGTATCGATCCGGACGATTCAACGAGACATGACCGTTCTTGAAGCAAATGGTTATCCGATTTACAGTGAACCGGGCGTAGCCGGGGGCTACCGGATGCTGCCGCACCGGAATATGCCGCCACTCGTTTTGACAAATGAAGAGACGATTGTCTTGTTCATGCTACTCGAATGGGTCGGTCAGATTCCAGATTTTCCGTTCGGGACAATCCGCCAGGAAGTCGCTGAACGCTATGCGAACGAGTTACCGAAGATGACGGAGCAACAGATTGTAAAATGGAAAGACCGCTTTCGATTTCAAGCGGTCGATACACCACCGTCACCGCGAAATCCTGCGTTACTCGACCTTTTAGAGAGCGGACGTATGGGGAATATTCTCTATGAGACGACAAAAGGACGACGCATGATCGTTGTAGATCCGATTGGTTTATCGTTTGAACAGAATCGCTGGTATTTTTATGGACGGACTGACCGTGGATTTCGGCAGTTCCGTGTCGACCGAGTTCTAGGTGTATCGCTTCATGAGTTGCCAGCAACTGATTTGACCTTTTCTGATTTAGAAAAGAACATGACACATGTACCGATGACGACGGTGAAACTAGAATTAACTTCTTTAGGTGAACGAATGCTCGAAGGCATTTTACCTCTTCGTCGTGACCGAACATGGCAAATTCCGATTCGCGAGCTCACTTTTTTAGGACGACAATTGATGCGGCTCGGTCCGGAAGTTCGAGTCATAGAACCGCAGGATCTCCGCGAACAATTGATTCGTCAAGCAGAAAAAATGATCGCTGTGCAACAGTCCGATAAGCCGTTCGGACAGAATTGATCAAAAAACTATGTTACGATATAGCTAGAAAGAAACAATAGAGGAAGGGGTCTTCCATGGAAACACTATCACTGATTTTATTGATGCTTGCGCTCATCTTACTGACGCAAGTCGTCGGACATTACATCCGTTTCATCCCAACGGCTTTGATCCAAATCATTGCCGGAACCGTCGCCGCTCTCCTGATGAGTGGCTTGACGATTGAGGTCGAATCCGAATGGTTCCTCCTGTTATTTATTGCTCCGTTACTTTATAACGATAGCTCTCACTTTCCGCGCGAAGATTTGTGGCGGATGCGCACAGCGATCTTCGGTAATGCAATCATCCTCGTCTTATTGACGACGATCGTCGGAGGATACTTCATCAATTGGTTGATTCCGGTCATTCCAGTCGCTGCTGCGTTTGCCTTAGCCGCAATCTTATCGCCAACGGATCCAATTGCCGTCAACGGAATTGCAAAACGTGTCCAGATTCCAGAACAAATCTTGACACTCGTTCGCGGAGAATCGCTGATCAATGATGCATCGGGATTAGTCGCGTTCAGTTATGCTGTTGCCGCTGTTGTCACGGGTTACTTCTCGATTCAGAGTGCGACAACAGAGTTCTTTTACATGTTCTTCGTTGGAGCCTTGATCGGATTGTTGATTTCGCTCACGATGAACTTTCTCAAGGTACGCTTGCGTCGAGCGGGTATTGAAGATGTCGTCTTCTACGCTTTACTGCAAATCCTGACACCATTTATCATCTTCTTCGTTGCTGAAGAAGGATTTCATGCATCAGGCGTCATCGCCGTCGTCACAGGTGGTATCTTGCATGCCTTGATCAAAGAACGAACAGAAACGTTCTTTGCGCAAGAGCAGACGTTGACGGATAACATCTGGACGATGATTGCGTATACGTTAAACGGGATTATCTTCTTATTGCTCGGTTTGACGTTGCCAGAAGCGACACGCGAGATTTTTGCGGATGACGCGATCAACAACTGGCGTCTCATGTTATATGTCATCGAAATCGGTTCATTCATTCTCGCGATCCGTCTCGTCTGGACGATGTTCTTCAATTGGTTCGATCATCGGTTCTTTAAAAAAGAGGACCGCGATCATCGTCGACCGTCCTTCAAACAAGATTTAATTACGACACTGGTCGGGGTTCGCGGAACGATCACGATGGTCGGGGTCTTGTCATTACCGTTCTTGACGGAGTCCGGCGAAGCCTTCCCGGAACGCTCATTGATTATCTTCCTTGCAGCGGGTGTCATCATCTATACGCTCGTTCTCGCGACGATTCTCTTACCGGTATTGAACCGTGGTGAGGCGGCAACGCCGATCGCACTCGACCTGAATGCCCAAAAACAACGGATGATTCGCCGGGCGATCTCAGAGATCAAACAAGTGACGGACGAAGACAATGCGGTCGTTGCGTTTGATTTACTCAATGAGTATCATGTGATGCTCCGGTTGTTGCGCGCGCAGGAAAAAAGTCAAGAAGAGCTCGATCAATTCAATGATCAGTTGAAGGCACTTCGTCTTGAAGCCGTCCAGTGGGAAAAGGAAGAATCAAAACGTTTCGTCGCTGAGAACAAGGTGCCGGATCTGCTGAAAAAGGATGTTTTCCGCTCGATTGAAAATCGTCGCAAGGCGATCGGTAAGGATTCGCGTTTCCAGATCGTCCAGCCGATTCGTAAATTGTGGTGGAAACGGAAACGATCGAACATGTCGTCGGATGCGTTAATTCAAATGACGCAAGTCGAGCATGATCTGTATGAAAAGGTCATGGGCACAGTCATCGAACGTCTCGAGAATTGCCGCACGTCTTATCCACCAGACGTCGTTCAAAGTGTGCTTGAGTTCTATAAACGACTTCGTTTCAAACATACGCGTTGGTCATCACCAATCGGTGGCAAGGACGTCGATCAGCAGAAGGAAGAGCTCTGCTTGAAAGCCATCGAAGTCCAGCGTCTTGAAATCGCCAATATGTCAAAAGAAGGGGATCTCTCGAACGAAGAAGAGAAGGAGTTACGCCGCTTCATTCACTATATCGAGAGTGTCGTTCTCTACGAATACGTTGAATAATATATAAAAAAAGACAAGAAG
>NZ_DLMP01000005.1:135631-283102 GCF_002479335.1 Exiguobacterium sp. UBA7533
CTTCTTGTCTTTTTTTATATCACGACTTGAGTGCCAACTTCTGAAAAAATAAAACGAGTAACTGTATGCGCATAAGGATGGATTTGTTCTATAAAAAATTCTGCCTCTTGAAACGTTTGGAAATGTAATTTTAGCATGAAGCAAGAATCACCAGATATTCGATAACAAAAGTCAACGTTAGTAAGTTGCTGAATATGATTTTTAAATGAATCGTACCGTCCTTCTTTAATGGTTGCTTCTACTAAACATTCAATAGGAGAACCTAGCTTTTCGTAATCGATTTTTAAACTGTATTCTTTAATGAGTCCAAAAGATTCCATTTGTCGGACACGCTCTGTTATGGAAGGAGCTGATAAATTAATTCGTTTAGCTAATGAACGCATCGACAGTCGACTATCTTGAGTCAGTTCATTTAATATTTGTCGATCAATCATATCGATTTTCAAATGTAAATCCTCCTTCAAAATAAGTTGTTGGATATAAAGTATTAGTTCGATATTTGTTTCAAATGAAATGTGATAATTTTTAATCATTATATAAAATTATTGTAGAAGGAGTGAATAAAATGACAAAAATACCTTTATCCCAAATAGGAGAAACACCATTTCAAAAATTACTAGGTCATAATCCTAAAATCTTATCCAGTTGGACAAGGCTAGAAAAAGATTTGATTGAAGAGGGAGCCTTAAGTTCGGATGTGAAAGAACAAGTTAGAAGAACATTAGCGCAATCAAATGGATGTGCATATTGCAAGGCAAAAGGAAAGCCAAAGAAAAAAATGATGGATGAAAAAATGATTTTAGCAACTGGATTTGCAGATCTTTTTTTAAAGGTGAAAGGAAATATCCCTGATTCAATATTTTTACTCATGAATGAAACATTTACTATTCCAGAAATCAGTGAATTATGTGCATTCATTACGTTTTGTACAGCATCTCAATACTACGGAGCAATCATGAATTTACAGCCAATTGATAGTCCCTGATTTTACTTTTTTTACACACTTTTATATTTTTTCTTTAGTGCATTCTGAACAGTCCATCTTTGATGTTCATGAAATAGATGATCGATTGCATCAGCCGGATCGATCCATTGTAAGACATGATCATCCTCGATTGGACTTTGTACTTCCTCTCCAGCATCACAACGATAGAACTGCCCTTCGTTCAAATAATATGTCGTTTCATTTTGTGAATAGAAATATTGATTGGCTCGTCCGATGAAATCACCGATATTGACGTCCATTCCCGTTTCTTCAAGTACCTCTCTTTTTAAACATTCTTCTGGCGTCTCATTGGCTTCAATACCTCCACCCGGAAGAAACAACTTGCCGTCCTTTTTTTGAATGACGGCGATTTTACCTGTTTGAGGGTCGCGCATGACCGCATAAACAGCAGGTCTCGTGATGTAGTGTTGGTTCTGTTGTCTCTGCCCGAATGTGATGACATCCATTGTTTAATCACTCCTTTTCGTATAATCATTTGAATTCAATCATACCTTACAAAATAGTATGTAAGCATCAGCCGTACAAAAACCCCTCATTTCGATTTAGAAATGAGGGGTGACCTATGAGCAAAGATCGTTTGTTTCAAGCGAAATTTTTAATCGATTAACCGAGTGACAAGTATTTGACCTCGAGATAATCTTCGATGCCGTAGACGCCACCTTCGCGGCCAAGACCACTCTCTTTATAGCCACCAAATGGAGCTTGTGCAGCAGATGGTGCGCCATCGTTCAGACCAACGATCCCGTATTCGAGTCGTTTTCCGAGCATCAATGCTTCATCGATGCGTTCAGAGAACGCGTAAGCCGCAAGTCCGTATGGTGTGTTGTTCGCCCGTTCGATGACTTCATCAAGTGTCTCAAAGACAGAGATCGGTGCGAGCGGACCAAACGTCTCTTCCTGCATGCAAAGCATATCTTCCGTGACATTCGCAAGCACGGTCGGTGTGACGAAGTAGCCGACCGATTCGTCAATCGTACCACCAGTCAAAATCGTTGCTCCTTTTGCGACAGCGTCATCGATGTGTGCTTTGACTTTTGCAACGGCTTTCGCATTGATCAATGGACCAACTGTCGAGTCAGCGTCCATGCCGTTCCCGACTTGTAGTTGTTTGACGGCTGCTGTGAATTTTTCCGTGAATGCATCAAGGACAGATGCTTGCACATAGAAACGGTTCGTCGCGACACACGCTTGACCACCGTTGCGGAATTTTGAACGCATTGCCCCTTCGACAGCTTTATCGAGATCCGCATTTTCCGTGACGATGAAGGGTGCGTGACCACCGAGTTCAAGTGATAGTTTTTTCATCGTATCGGCTGCTTGGCGCATGATCAATTTCCCAACGGCTGTTGAACCTGTGAACGTGATTTTGCGAACACGGGAATCGGCTTGCCAGACACCACTGATTGTTGCCGCGTCACCTGTTAGGACATTGATGACACCTTTAGGGATACCTGCTTCTTCTGCTAGTTCAACGAGGCGAAGTGCCGTAAACGGTGTCTCTTCCGATGGTTTAAGGACGATCGTACAACCTGCTGCAAGAGCCGGTGCGAGTTTACGTGTGATCATCGCTGCCGGGAAGTTCCACGGTGTGATTGCTGCAACGACACCAACCGGTTCTTTTTCGACGAACAGTCGCTTTCCTGGAACGGAAGCCGGAATCGTTTCACCGTAAATCCGACGTGCTTCTTCAGCGTACCAACGAACATATTGATTGCCGTAATCGACTTCACCGAGCGCTTCGACATACGGTTTCCCTTGTTCCGTCGTCATGATTCGGGCGAGTTCCTCGCGGTGTTCATTGATCAAGCGATACCAGGCATCGACTAAATTCGCACGTGTGTCTGCGGTTTCGTTTGACCACTTCACGAATGCTTCGCTCGCTGCGTCAACGGAACGTTGTGCGTCTTCCGCTGAACTGGCCGGAACATGTCCGAGCAATGCTTTCGTTGCTGGGTCATAGACCGGAATCGTTTCTGACTTATCGTACCATTCACCATTAACTAAGTTCTTTTCAATCATCTTGTTGCACCTCCGTGAATTTCATTACGTCCTCCATTAAACACCTCAAAACGAATGAGCGGAAGTTCCGCTTTGGATGGACCGTCATAACGAAACGGAATGACTCAACAAAATAGTTAATCGACTGAATAATCGGGAACAGTTACAATAAATGGGGAATGAAAATGTCAAAATTGATAAAGGGGTCGAAAGTCATGAAACGGAACTGGATCATTAGCGGTGTGGTGCTAAGTTTACTACTAAGTGGATGTGGGGGAAGCGAAGTCGCCGAGAAAAAGTCTGAAAAACCACGAGAAACTGAACAAAAAAGGCAAGCTACTCAGCAAGCATACATAGAAAAGACGATACAGCGTGCCGAGCGTTACGCTGCCCAGTACGATTATGAGCGAGCAATCAAGGTATTAAAACCTGTACGCACAAAAGAGACGATACAAAGAACGAAAGAATACGAACAGAAAAAGCAGGCGCTCCTGCCTGTGACGAAACCTGTGCCGCATCTCTTTTTCCATTCATTGATTGCCGATCCAAAACGAGCATTTGACGGCGACCGGAAGGAAGCAGGATACGATGATTATATGGTAACGCAACAGGAGTTCGAACGAATCTTAGATGCGTTATACAAAAACGATTACGTACTCGTTCGACCGACGGATTTAGCAAAAGAGATGAACGGCAAGATCGTCGAGACACCCGTCCGTTTACCAAAAGGAAAACAACCGCTCGTTCTTTCTCAGGACGACGTCAATTATTATGAATACATGGAAGGGGATGGATTTGCGAAGAATTTGAAAGTGAAGGATGGTAAAATCGTCAACGAGATGGTCGGAAAGCCGGATGGTGCTTATGATCTCGTACCGCTCGTTGATGCGTTCGTCCAGTCTCATCCTGACTTTTCCTATAAAGGAGCAAAAGGGTTGCTCGGCATCACAGGTTACAACGGGGTGCTCGGTTATCGTTCCTCCTACAATCAATACGGACACAATGAAAAGGTTGAAACGGCACGAAATCAAGCGAAGCAGGCCGCTGTCGCATTAAAACAGGACGGCTGGCAGTTCGCGAGTCATACGTACGGACATATTTGGGTCGGGAAAGAATCAGTCACGACGATTCGCGCTGATCTTAAACGCTACAAACAGGACGTAGCACCGCTGATCGGAAAAACGCCGCAATTGATTTATCCGTACGGCAGTGATGTCGGAGATTGGCACGATTATTCTGGTGAGAAATATCGTTTGCTCATCGATAGCGGTTTCCGCTATTTCTTTAATGTGGATGCGAGTCAACATGCGTGGAAACAAGTTGGTCCCGACTATTTCCGTCAAGCCCGAATCAACGTTGACGGGATTCGTCTACGTCAAGCCGTTGCTGGAAAGACGAGTGTCCTCGATCCATTCTTTGATGCGAAAAAGGTCTTTGATCCAGCGCGACCGGAACGGAAGTGAGTGATTGAAAACTAGTTAATCCATCGAGTAAAGCAATTAAAACGGTAGTGGCTGCGTCCCGTCCTGATCTGTAAAGTGATACGTCTTCGCGAGATCGGCAACGAAGATGGCTTGTCCAGAATAACGGCTAACGGCGTCATCCGCCATCAGCGCTGCAACGGCTCGTCCGATATAGGTCGTCGATTCAGTCGCGGCACTCGCGAAACCGGCATCGACGACCCGTTCCGTTCGCATGAAACCGGGGCAGAGTGCGATGACAGAAATGGTCGTCTGATCTAACTCCTGCGCCATGACGTGTGTCATTCGATTAATCGTTTGCATCGCCAAATCATAATAGAGGTTTCCTGCCACCTGATCTGGAGCGAATGACGTCAGATTGATGACGAGCGCGGCTGGACTCTGTTGCAGTAATGGCATCGCAGCCCGAATCGTCCACAAATACGCTTGTGGTCCGGCAGACATCATCGCGTCCCAATGTTCTGGTGGTCGCTCCCAAAACCGTCGTCCGGTTCCAGACGGCAAGTGGCTTTCCGAACCACCGAATACACAATTGACGAGGAGATCGATTCGACCATGTTGATGTTGGATCTGCTGAATGAGACGATCGATATCATCAAGACTTGTATGGTCACAAACGACCGGGATGCCAAGTCCGTCGCGTGCCGTGACACCAGCAGCCGTCTCTTCGATCGTCTCGCTACGATTGTCCGTCGTCTGTTCATTCGTACTTCGTCCCGTGACGTAAACAATCATTCCGGCGTCACCTAAAGCATAAGCGATGCCACGTCCGGCGCCACGGGAGGCGCCAGCTACGAGTGCAATACGTTTTGGCATGATGAAACTCCTTTCAGATATGAGAAGACGGATGGGCAGATGCGCATCCGTCTTCTTCTGTTTTAAAATCCTTTAATCGTCATCCCGCCATCAACATAAAGTGTTTGTCCCGTCACGTAACGGGCAGCGGCAGATGATAAGAAGACAACTGGACCAACGAGCTCTTCTAATTCACCCACCCGACCGAGTGGTGTCACGTCAACGATCTCCTGCAGATATGTAGGATCTTTTAGTAAGGGTTCCGTCAGCGGTGTTTTAAAATACCACGGTCCGATCGCGTTGACACGAATGTTTCGTGGTCCCCATTCAAGCGCCAGTACTTTCGTCATCTGAATCATCGCCGCCTTCGTCGTCGCATACACGACACCGGTCCGTAAAGCGACGTGCCCCGCGACGGAGGCGATGTTCAGAATACTTCCACCTGTCTCTTGCATTCGTTTCCCGATTTCTTGAGCAAAGAAGAAGGCGGATTTCAGATTCGTCTGTTGAATCGTTTCCCACTCGTCTTCTGTTACATCGAGTGCCTTCGAGCGAATGTTCATTCCGGCATTGTTGACGAGTCCATCAATCTGCGGTACTTGTTCATAAGCTCGAGCTACCGTCTCGACGACTTGTTTCCGGTCAGTGATGTCGCACGGGAATATGTAAGCCGTTCGACCGAGTCGTTCGATTTCTTGCGCTGTCTCCTTTAAGTCGCGTTCCGTCCGGGCGACGAGAATGATGTCGGCACCAGCTTCTGCCATCCCGATAGCAAGTGCCCGTCCAATGCCTCGCCCAGCTCCGGTGATGAGAAATGTTTGATTCGTTAACGAAAAACTAGGAAGATACATGATGTCACGTCCTTTTATTGAGAGTCACTCCTTACTCTAATGAAAAATAGACTGAAAAGAAAGAAAAATCAATGCATTTCGAAATGATAATGGTAAAATATTGAAAAGGAGGGATGAGATGAAGCGTGGTTTAGTTATGACATTATGTATAGCACTCGTGAGTCTTTTAGCTATTCAATTGGTCGGAACGGAAGTCTACCGTTATTTCTTTTATGATCCGGCAACTTCTCAAGCCCAAATTATAGTTAATGGAGGAGGAGAAGAAGGTAAACCGACCAAACAAAAGATAGATGTACGAAGCGAGGGATTTGCGGATAAGGATGCATTAGGAGTTGTTACCTTTTACGGTGTCGTCGGTCTTGTCATACTACTGATTGTCCTCTTCAGTGTACGCTACTTCTTGAAGCGTTTACGAAAACGACGCAGACGAGAGAATGTAATCGACGATTTAATGGAGCCGCCGCCAGTGTTTACACAGAATCGTTCGATACGACAAACACTTGTTGGTGAAGAATCAGAGTCAGAGATTCGCCGTCTGTTACAAACGTTCGATCGAAAACTGACACGACAAAAACGCCGCCGCTCCGAAGAGACGGTCGGCGAATGGTTACAGCGGATTGATGTCACGCTCGATCCATCGATCTATCATCTCGTCCGGTACGGTGAGACACCGGACTCGGCGATTTCGCAAGATCAGGTCGATGATCTAAGGAATGAACTACAAGTGCATCTTCAACGCGACTGACCGAGTAAATCAAGCAGGATGGCATGATGGGAGGCGTCTCGTGAGACGAGTGACAATTTGCGGACGACATCAAACCCATCAACCGGTAACGTCTTGATTTCAGGGGATAGTCCGTCTTGAAAAATCTCCGGTAACAGGGCGATGCCGAGCCCGGCGCGAATGAAACCGAGGACGCTCGATCCGAATTCCATCTCGTTTTCTGCCTGATAGACGGCACCTCGTTCGATGAACGCGTCTTTTAGGATGTTCGTCGAATCGCAATCAATCGGGAGCGATAAAAAAGAGGCATTTCGAATTTGATCAAACGCAACTGACGTGCAGCCTATAAATCGTTCATCGTCTTGATGCACGTAAAGCAAAAAAATCTCCGTATATAAATGCGTCGTATGATACGGATGGATATGATGACGATCGTCGAGTAAAACAGCATCGTATCGGCGTTCTTCAAGCCCTTGCATCAAATCGATCGTCGTATGCGCCGTCTTCAACTTGAGATCCGGGGCCGTCGCGTGACGTGAGACATGACGCGGTAAATACGTCATCGCGACGCTCGGCCATGATCCGAGCGTCAGCGTCGTCCGTTCATCGATCGTACCAATCCGCTGTTTCATTTGATCAATCCGGTCAAGGAGTTCACGGCTCTCTTCAAAGACGATTTCGCCTGCATGCGTCAACGTGACACCATGTGCTGATCGATGCAACAGCGAGACTTCGAGCGCACTCTCAAGACTCTTGATTTGTTTACTTAATGCCGGTTGCGTCATATGCAGTACTTCGCTTGCTTTCGTCAGGCTTCCGGTTTCTGCAGTGACGAGAAATGCTTCCATCCATTCGGTCTTCATTGGTTCACGCTCTTTTCATACAGGTTGTCTAGAACGTACGTTATTTGAACGCGTCTGACAATCATTTTGCACTTTTTATATTCTTGGTTTGGAATATTCTGAATTGGGAATATATAAAATAAAGAGGTGAACGGATATGAACGAGCAGATGTCCGCACGATTTTCAGCACTCGGCGACCCAATACGATTACAACTCATCGAAGCATTACGAAAAGGTCCTCGCTCCGTCAATGAGTTAGCCGATCAACTACACTTACGCCAACCGCAAACCTCGAAGCACTTAAAGCTGTTGCTTGACGCAGAACTAATCACTGTCGAGCGGCAGGCGAATCGTCGCTTGTATAGCCTTCGTCCAGAAGCTTTTCGAGAACTTGTCACGTGGAGTAACACAATGGCTCAGATGGAAGCACGCATGTATCGTCTAGATGAACATTTGCAGCGGATGCAATCATCCGCGAAGGGAGACGAGACGAATGAAAAAGGAACTGAAGACATCGATTGATGGTAAGGTGCTACGAATGGAATGGGTTTGTGAGGCACCGCGAGAAATCGTCTTTGCCGCATTCACGGAAAAAGAGCAACTCGAAGCCTGGTGGGGACCAGAAGGCTGGGAGACGACAATCAAAACGTTCGAATTTCAACCGGACGGCGTTTGGCATTATTGCATGCGGTGTGTCGATCCAACACAAGGTGATTTTTATGGCATGGAGTCGTGGGGGAAAGCAATTTTTAGACATATCGATGCCCCGAACACCTATAGTCATGCCGATTACTTCTCCGACGCGTCAGGAGCTATCTCTGAAAATTTACCAGGTAGTGAAAATGTCACGACATTCATTGACCATGGAGAAACGACCTTGATTGTCTTTGAATCGACCTACGAAACGGAAGCAGCTGTGCAAGAAGTGCTGGGGATGGGAATGAAGGAAGGTTTCACGTCGCAACTGTATCGCCTAGATCACCTATTGACGAAACAGTAAGAAGGAGTCGATGTTTTGGTGCGGAAGATCGGTTTGGCTTTATGTATCCTATTCTTAGTAGGTTGCGGAAAATACACGATGGAAGAGGCAAAGGAGAACGGCGACATAATCGTCCAGAAAGGTGTTGAGAACAGCGACCGATTCGAGTCTTTTTTGAATAAGTCGAAGCAAGGAAAATCAGATCAGATTCGCATCACAGCCTACACGACCGAGGGAGATCCGATTGTGTATGACGTCGAGTATGACGGCAAGACGTATCAGTATTCGTCTGATGCATCACGTGATCAGTTCGGTTCAACAGACGACGATCGAAAGAATGAAGTCTGTCAGCAACTCGATAAAACGATCGTGAAGCAAGAGGCAATCTATACGTTAAGTAAATGCGCTGAAGGAACGGATCATGAATTGCTACGATTACCAAAACAATAATCAAAAAGGATCGTGTCCCGTCGAAATGATCAGCGGGCACGATCCTTTTCATTCGCTATCAAGACGACGCAAAGCTTCACGCCAACTTGAAAAACGTTCAATCAATAAAGTCAGTGAAGGTGCTTGGTGCGCACGTGCCCACTTAGCATACTGCTGACTCGTCAATAGCGGTCCATGAGTTACTGCAGCTTGTTTAAGTGCTTCTAGGCAGTCTTGGTCAGTGAAGAAACCGTTCGAGGTGAGGTCGAAGTGTGCTAAGGCTTTTTTCCACGTACCGAACCGACGAATGATCGTATTCGCACTTAACATCTCTGGATGTAAATCCCGTAATTCCGTGTAGGAGCGAATCGTCATGTTCGTTCCTTTTTGTGCGACATAAAAGGCGACGCTTTCTTCGATTGACCACCGTTTCGTTCGTTTGACCGCAGCCGGGCGATTCAACGTCATCCGGTCTTTGGTCGATAAGTGAGAAGCCTTGACGATGCCAGCTTTCTCTAAAAGGTGTGCCCACGAGCCGAATCGTGCATTGATTTCTTCAAGTGATGGGTAAGGAAGTTGAGCCGCTAACTTTTGATAATGGGTAGCTTTCATAGGTGAATGGTGCATTTGATGAAGACCTTGAATCAAGCGGATGATCTTCTCATCCGTTGCTAAGGTAGAAGTGGAAGTCGGATGTTGACGCATGCAAGATATCTCCCTTTTGAATGGTTGTTTCAATTAAAGGCTAGTGTAGCATGAGCGATTTCGAGAACATACTAACAATATCGTAAGGTAAGAAAAATAGCGCATTCTCATCCAGGAAATACAGGGGAATCAGAGGTGATATACGAATATTTTATTATAGAAGAAAAGAGGGGTGACTGATCAAGGACAGAAATTTAGACGATTGATACGATGGAGGATATTTTAAAGATGCTCGATGCGCGACTGCGTGAACCAGGACCGTTTTGGGACAAGTTTTATGAAGATCGGAAGAAACCGGTCCCGTTTTTTTAAGAATATTCCTGATGAGAACTTAGTTCGCTATGTCGAACAGGGTTGGATCTCGCCAGATGACGTTCTAGATCTCGGAACAGGACCGGGGCGAAATGCGATCTATCTCGCAACACACGATTTCTCGGTGACAGGACTGGATCTTTCAGCAACCGCGTTAGAATGGGCAACGGAACAAGCACAACAGACTAGAGCGCATGTTGCGTTTCGAAAGCAAGATTTTCTAGAGACGACAGAACAGAATACATATGATTTCATTTACGATTCAGGCTGTTTTCACCATATGGCGCCACATCGCCGTTTGATCTACGTGACGCGACTGAAAGAGATGCTACGACCAGGAGGATATTTTGGGCTGACCTGTTTTATTGCGGGCGGACCGCTTGGCGGGGCGACGTTGACGGACTGGGAAGTCTATCAGGAAAATAGTCTCCAAGGTGGACTTGGCTATACGAAAGAGCGATTACTCTCCATATTCGATGCATTCGACATCATCGAACTAACGGAAATGAAACCCGTCGACAATCCAGAGGCATTATTTGATCATGCTGGACTGTGGACCGGTTTGTTTCGATTAAAGAATTGACTCGTCCGACATCCGAGTTGAGAACCAATCAATAAAATAACGGACATCTTCCAGAGAGACGATTTGTTGCGTATCGTAAGCGGCGAACAGTGACAAAAAGCGCGGTTCGTCAGGAAAATAATGAAACAGGATCGGTCGGAGTGTCTCTAGGTCATGCACGAAGCTTTGATCTTTCTCTAAGATGAGGTGATAGGCGCTCCGAACAATCCGTTTCACGATTGAATCCGAATCAAGCAGAGCGACCTGACCTGTTTCTAGGAGAAATAAATCAGTTTTCAACTGTTCGCATAACCCACCGTTTAACGCGAAACCAAGAGCGCATGTCGGACGAAGAGACGGAAATCGACTTTGGAGATTTTCGCCTGCCAAAAATAAGTTGACGGACTTCAACCAGACGCCCCAGCGAAGTGCTTCGTCATCCCGTATGACGTCGCCAAGCAGACCGATGTCATAATCGATTTTGGTGACAAATGGATAGTTCGTCAGCCAATGTTCTGTCCGTTCATCTAACTGCATGTGTTCTTCTTCCGTCAACGGTTCTGTCAAAATCAGTGTAAAATCGAGATCGGATTCAAAGGGACGAGCCGTTCCTTTTGCAACGCTGCCATACAAGTACACGCCATGAAATGCGGATAAGGTTTGTACATAGGCGACGACGTCGCGAATCACGGTACGATAACGGACAGGAATTGCTTCAGCGGAAGTTGGATTGTGGATGTAGCCATTTTTCGTGCCAAATGTCGTTGGATACTGCATCTGTTTTCCTCCTCATCCTTCAGGAATTGATTGATAGCGATACCAGGTCTTGTTTCGCTGCACATATAAAAACATCGTATCATCTTTTTCTTGATAGATGACCGTACCGCTCTTAAGTCGATTCGCCATGCCGTCCTTGAGTGTCGTTTCGGATCGCATTTTTTTGATACGTGGACCAGGTGTTAAGGAGAGATCCGAGGCAGTTACTAATTGATCCAGTCGATAAACACGGTCATTTAAGCGGACCACATCTTGATTTTGTTCGATGGCTTCAGCCGCGATGAGGTCTGTCGTTGTAATCGTCGTCTCTTCCTGGCATCCACTGAGACAAAGAACAATTAACATTGTAGTAGCTAAAACTTTTTTCATGAAACACACCTCTTTCTCTAGTTATATATCGTAATTTCGATATATTCGGGTTATGCGATATAAGGGGGAGCATCATGATTTCATCTGATTTTGAAAAAAATTTACAACCGACTACAGTCACGGTTCAAAGAAAACCTATCTCACCAGAGTGTACGTATTCTCCAACAAATTCAATTTGCGACGAATCCGACGATCAAGGAGATTGCCGAGGCATTTCGCCTCTCACATAATACGACGTCCGAGCACGTCAAGAAGTTGGAGAAATTAGGTTATATCGAAAAAAACGGAATCCGGAAGAGCAACGTCAAGTAACGATCGATTTAACAAATGATGGAGATACCATCGTTCGGCGTCACACAGAACTTGATCCTGAACGGTTGAATCGAGTGCTTGCTACGATGTCAAAAACAGACTAACAGACAATTGAACAGGCGTTTCGATTATTGCGGGAGGCTGCAGATGATTGCTTTTCTCGTTAAGGTATTGTCAAGCGCAGTGGTCATCGGTCTCGTTACCGAAGTTGCCCGTCGTTCACCGTCACTAGGTGGCGTATTGTCCGCGTTGCCGGTCGTTGGTCTGATCAGTTTCGCCTGGCTCGTCAAACAAGGAAGTGAACGGACCGAGCTCAGTACATTTTTAAAGAGTGTATTACTCGGGTTACCGGCGACATTTTTTATTGCTAGCTGTCTTGTATTGGCTCATTCGCTTAGGGATTCCTGTGTTTTTCAGTATAGTTGGTGCAACGAGTTTTTTTATCGTCTGTTGGTATGTTCAACGTTATCTACAACAGTGGTGGCAGACGTAACGGAAAAGGAGAGAAAGCGATGGAAACCCTTCAAACAGAACGATTGACGATTTATCCATGCACAGCGACAGACGTAACGCGTTTACAACAATAGCAATACGAGAACGGACCTGAAGTACAGCATCACTTGACGTTACTCGCGTCAGATCCATTGATGCTGTACTGGGGAAGTTGGCTCGTCATGACAAAAGACGGGCAGGTAGTCGGAGATATTGGATTCAAAAGGAAACCAGACTCGCGACAAGCAGTCGAAATCGGTTATGGTTTGTTACCAGCGTTTCTCAATCGAGGTTTTGCGACGGTAGCCGTCTGAGCCTTGATTGATTGGGTGTTCGACCAAACCGAAGTGAAGGCTGTACTCGCAAAGACGGATTTGACGAATCAAGCATCGATCAGGGTGCTTGAAAAAGCGGAATTGATTCAGATTGGGAGCGACGATCGGTATATCATGTGGGAGCGTTTGAAGTAGGTGTAAAGGAAACTTGACAGGTGGTGCGTTATTTACATATAGTGGAATAAGTGAGGTGGAACTATGAAAAATCAGGTCAAGAAGATGCGCGAGGGACGAGGTTGGTCGCAAGGCGAACTGGCAAAACGATTGAACGTATCGCGTCAGACGGTCATTTCCATCGAAAAAGAGCGGTATAATCCGTCACTTGACCTCGCTTTTGCACTGGCTGATTTGTTTGAGCAACGAATCGAAGACATCTTTACACCGAGACGAACGAGCGAAGGGGGAGTAAAATGAAACGATTAAATACATTGTTTGAAATTGCTCTAATCGTAATAGGTATATACATGACGAAGGAAATTCCAGAAATAAAAACGATTGGCATCGTACTGATTTTAGCAGGTATCACATCATTTATCACAAGCATGAGTTTCTCAGCAAACGAACCATACGACGAGCGACAAAGAGAGGTGAAGACGCGTAGTGGACACATCGCCTATATAATTAGTATTGGTTATCTTTACTTGATTTTAGTACTCGTCAATCTGTCGATTATTCAAGACATTCAATTTGCGGTGTTATTGGCATTAGGAGGACATATCTTACTCTTCCCAATTACATTGTTGTACGTGAATCGAAAGATATGAAGAACTGAATGTTTATAAAATGATACTTGTAACCGTTATCAACAATGGTATAGAATGTAATGGAATAGGGATTGTTACTGGTCAAGCAGGCGAAACCCAAATCAGCGTCACTGAAACCGTGAGTGACGTTTGATTTGGGTTTTTCTATTTTTCCTGATTTGAAAGGAGGTCACCGATGATCATTCACCAAATTTTTAACAACAATGTTATTAGTGTATTTGACGAAGTAGGGCGTGAGCGAGTCGTCATGGGGAAGGGAATCGGATTTAAGCGGAATTCAGGACAGACGATATTAGCCTCAGATGTAGAAAAAGTCTTTTATCTCGATGATGCAGGTAATCATGAACGATTTAAATTATTACTTCAAGAAATTCCTGAAGAAATCATCGTCTTGACTGATGATATCGTAACGATTGCTAAATTGACGCTTGGAAAAAAACTCAATGAACTTGTCTACATCGCTCTTGCCGACCATTTGCATTTTGCATTAGAACGTCATGAAAAAGGTTTAGAGATCAAAAATGTATTGCTTTGGGAGATTAAGCGTTTATACCAAGATGAGTTTAATGTAGGTTTGCAAGCGCTTAAATTGGTTGAAGAAAAATTCAATATTAAATTACCTGAAGACGAAGCAGCCTATATTGCACTTCATATAGTGAATGCTGAATTAAACGAAGAGATGCCGAATATCGTTTCAATGACAAAAGTCATTCAAGAAGTATTGAATCTCGTAAAATACCACTTTGCACTGGAGTGGGATGAGAATACTCTCGCCTATCATCGTTTTGTTACTCATCTCAAATTTTTTGCACAACGACTCGTGACGCGAACCGAATATGAAGGAGATGAGAGTGCGCTTTTTGATCTAGTGAAAATGCAATATCCCAAGTCCTATATTTGTACTGAAAAAATTTCTTCCTTTATTCAGACAAAATATGATTATCGGTTGACGGATGAAGAAAAATTATACCTAACGGTTCATATCACAAGATTAATTAAAGAAAAAAAGAGTAGTTGACATATAAAAGTAAAAATGTTATTATTTGTTTATTAAATATATATTTATTGGGATTGTTACTGGTCAAGCAGGCGAAACCTAGATGAGAACAAGTAACGTATTTCATGAAAATACGTCTTGTTTCACCTAGGTTTCTTTTTGTGTCTATCAACTATGGAGGTGTCTTATGAAATACGATCAATTAGCAAAAAAAATCATTGAATCTGTCGGAGGCGAACAAAACGTTAGTTCACTTGTTCATTGCGCGACTCGACTACGTTTCGTACTTAAAGACAAAGCAAAGGCTGATAAATTAAAACTTGAAAAACTAGAAGGTGTCATTGCTGTAAAAGAGAGCGGAGGGCAGTTTCAGGTCGTTGTCGGAAATACAGTACCTGAGGTATATCAAGCAATTGGAAAACAAACAAAGCTGATGGAGGAGTCGACAGAAACTAGTAAGACAAATGAAAAAGGAAACATTTTTGGTCGAGCAATCGATATTATTTCAAGTATTTTTACGCCATTGCTTGGTGTCATGGCGGGAGCTGGTATCTTAAAGGGTTTACTTGCGATTGCGACGAATGCAGGTTGGTTAATTCCTACTGAAACAACGTATATCATCTTAAATGCTACAGCGGATAGTCTCTTTTACTTTTTACCTATTTTGTTAGCGGTTACATCAGCGCGGAAGTTTGGTGCCAATCAATTTGTTGCCATGACAGTAGCGGGTGCTTTAATCTATCCAACAATCATTCAACTGAAGACGGATGCAGTCACGACGACATTCTTCGGTATACCCGTGACGATGATGTCATATACATCTACGGTCATTCCAATCATTCTTGCCGTTTGGGTTATGAGTTATGTTGAAAAATTCTTCAATCGACATGTCCATGAGAGTGTTAAAAATTTTGTTACACCTTTGATTGCTCTCATTACAATCGTTCCATTAACGTTAATCGTGTTTGGACCAATCGGTGTCACGTCAGGCGACTTGATTGCTGCCTTCATTCTAAAGGTATTAGCATTTAACCCAATTTTAGCAGGGGCGTTCATTGCTGGTGTATGGCAAGTCCTCGTCATTTTCGGTATTCACTGGGGAGTCGTTCCGATTTTCATCAATAACATTGCCACTAAAGGATATGATTACATCAAACCGGCAACAGCTCCAGCAATTTTTGCACAGGCAGGAGCATCATTCGGTGTCATGCTTCGTTCAAAAAATAAAAAGTTAAAAACATTAGCAGGTTCTACGGGAATTACCGCGTTATTCGGTATTACAGAACCTGCCGTATATGGAGTCACTTTACGCTTAAAGCGTCCTTTCATTGCGGCTGTCATTAGTGCAGCAGTGGGGGGAGGGATCGTAGGGCATTTTGGAAGTGTAGCAGTAGCTTCTGGTCCTCCGGGATTATTGACGTTACCCGTCTTCATTGGCGATAGTATGACAGCATTTTACGGGTTGTTAATTGGTGTCGGTGTCTCATTCTTTTTATCGATGGTCTTAACATACATCCTTGGATTTGAAGATGATCCGATTGAAAAAGAAGCAGAAAAAAATGTTCGTGCATCAACAGATATGACGATTCCAAGCCCAGTTTCAGGTCAAATCGTTTCTCTCGAAAAAGTTTCTGATAGTGTATTTGCGAGTGGAGCGATGGGACAAGGTTTCGCAGTCGTTCCAACTGAAGGAAAAGTAATCGCCCCAGTATCAGGTCAAGTAACTGCTATATTTGCAAGCAAGCATGCGATTGGTATTCGATCAGAGAATGGGATGGAAATCCTCATTCATGTTGGGATTGATACGGTACGCTTAGATGGAACTCACTTTGAATTACACGTCGCACAAGACCAGAAAATCGAACCAGGAGATGTATTAATCACTTTTGATATTGAATCGATTCAAGCGGAAGGATATGACATCATCACACCTGTGATTTTCACGAATTTATCAGAAGAACGACAAATTACGATTGATCAAGATCAAATTTCAGTAAGTGAATACAATAAACCTGCTTTTGCATAAGAAAGGATGAGACGATGCAATTTCCAAAAAACTTTTTATGGGGTGGCGCTATTGCGGCCAATCAAGCAGAAGGTGCCTATTTATCCGATGGGAAAGGATTATCTTCCGTTGATTTAATTCCTAGTGGTTCAACTCGAAGAGCCGTTATGAAGGGAGAATTATCGCATTATGAGCCCCTTCCAGAATTAATTTATCCATCCCATGAGGCGATTGATTTTTATCATCGTTATAAGGAGGATATCGCTCTATTCGCTGAAATGGGTTTTAAAGCGCTTCGTTTATCGATTTCATGGGCACGTATCTTCCCAAAGGGTGATGAAGAACAACCAAATGAACAAGGATTGAAGTTTTACGATGAGGTGTTCGATGAATTATTAAAATATGGAATTGAGCCAGTCGTTACAATGGCACACTTTGATGTACCCGTTCATTTAGTAGAGCATTATGGAAGTTGGCGTAATCGAAAAATGGTCACATTCTTCGAACGATATGTTGAGGCGATCGTATCCCGTTATCATTCGAAAGTACGTTATTGGATGACTTTCAATGAAATAAATATGTTGTTCCATCTTCCTTACATGGGAGCTGGATTAGTATTCGCAGAAGGAGAGAATCGACAACAGATTCAGTATCAAGCGGCACATCATCAATTGGTAGCGAGTGCGCGTGCCGTGGAAATTGCTCATACGATCAATCCGAATCTTCAAGTAGGGTGTATGTTGGCAGCAGCCATGACGTATCCTTATACCTGTAATCCAGATGACGTCGAAAAAGCAATGGAACGTGATCGTGAGAATTTCTTCTTCATTGATGTACAAGCTCGCGGTGCCTATCCGGGTTATGCATTAAGACAATTGAAAGAGGCTGGTATTGAAATTCAGATGGAACAAGGTGATATTGAACTATTACGCAACCACACAGTGGACTTTATTGGTTTTAGCTATTATTCGAGTCGCTGTATCAGTACTGATCCAGAAATACTGGATAAAATGACGGCGGGGAATGTGTTCCCGACTGTCAAAAATCCATATTTGAATCAATCAGAATGGGGATGGACGATTGATCCGAAAGGACTCCGTCTAACGGCAAATCAGCTATACGACCGTTATCAACTTCCCTTATTCATCGTCGAAAATGGCTTAGGTGCATTTGATGAATTGGATGGAGAAGGAAACATTCAAGATGACTATCGGATTTCTTATTTAACAGATCATATTCGAGCAATGTACGAATCGATACAAGACGGAGTAGAACTCATCGGTTATACGAGTTGGGGATGTATCGATCTCGTCAGTGCGTCTTCCGGTGAATATGCAAAACGGTATGGCTATATTTATGTAGATCGTCATGATGATGGTAGCGGAACGAATAGTAGACGGAAGAAGGCGTCCTTTGATTGGTATAAAAAAGTAATTGCATCTAATGGTGCCTGTATAGAAGATCAAAAACATATTAAAATTAAATAAAAGTATAGCTAACGATGTGTACCTGAGTACTTCTAAGATACGCGTCGTTAGCTATTTAGCTATTATTAATGATATGTAGTAAGAAGTTATGTTACTTTAACCGTGGCGTGGAGCAAACAGCATGACGCTGACACCGATTAAACAGATTAAGGTACCAATTATGTCATAGGTATCTGGTGATTTACGATCTACGATCCAGCCCCAAAATACGGACATGACGATGAATACACCACCATAAGCTGCATAGACGCGACTGAATGTTGGAAATTGCTGAAACGTAGCAATGATGCCATATAAAATCAGGATCAATCCACCAATCAGACCGAAGTACGAAGGTCGTCCCACTCTTAGCCATAGCCAAATCAGATATCCGCCACCAATCTCACTTAAACCAGCAATAAAGAAAATGAAAGCCGACATGATCACGATTCAACCCTCGATCGCAAACGTATCACGCAATTCGATGATCGTTCCTTCCGGTGCTTTTAATTTACTCAGATGTCCATCGACGACGAAATAGATGTTGCCACCGTGTTTTGGTAAAAAAGGCATCCCGAGTTGTTCCAGTCGTGTTACTTCCTCTTGCAAGTCGTCAACATAGAGGGCGAAATGAACAGGACCCGCTGCTTGTTTCGTGTAATCGGTGAACGGTTGACCGGATTTGGGTGTCTGTAACTCGATATAGAAATCACCGAGTCGTAACCAGCTGTTAAAGTCGCGATCATGAAAACCAGGCGATTCCTGAACGAGCGTGAACCCGAGCTGTTCATAAAATTGTTTGGATGCGACGTAATCTGTCGTCTGAATGCAGATGTGATGAATTTGTTTCATACTAAAACCTTCCTTCGTGTTCAATGAAATCATGCAGAACTAGTGTAGCATTTCGCGAATCAGTTGGAGTAATAGAAATGGAGAATACGATGCAACATGCCATAAATTTGATGTGTGAACGTTTTTCGTTAGGGCAAACGATCAGCGAACCTGTCCGATTGACGGGTGGTCTTCTGCATGAGTCGTGGCGACTACAGACAACAACAGGATTCTATGTCTTAAAACGATTGAATCCGGAAATCATGCGACGCTCTGAAGCACGAAACAACTTTAAAATGTCAGAAGACGTTGCGATGCAAGCATCTCTTTACTTAGCAGCATTACCAGCACGTCGCGTCAACGATCAAGTGGTACAGACGATTAATGGTTCTGATTTCCTTTTGTTTGATTGGGTCGATGGCGAGACGTTATCAGCCGATCAAATTCGACCGGCACATGCACGACAAATCGGAGTTCAACTAGGAAGGTTACATGGTCTTTCCGTGGCGACGACTGGTTTTTCACAGCCGGATACCTCCAGTATGCCAATCGATTGGAACGATTACCTAGAAGAAGGAAAGCGACAGCAATCAGACTGGCTACAGTTGCTAGTCGAAGAGCAGGAACAACTGCAACGACTGGAACGATTAGCACTGGAAGCAAAACTGCAACTACCTGAAGACTGGATCGTCAGCCATCGTGATCTTGATCCGAAAAATGTTCTCTGGACAACGAATGGTCCGGTCTTGATCGACTGGGAGTCTGCAGGATTGATTCATCGAGCCGTCGACGTATTTGAAACCGCCTGTTATTGGTCAAAACGTAAAGACGATACGTTTGATCGTGATCGATTTAACGCAGTTCTTGCTGGTTATACGATAAATCAACGTTTGCCTGATGTCGACTGGCTTCATGTCATCGATATCAGTGTCCAAGGAAAGTTGGATTGGCTGAAGTTCAATCTGGATCGTTCACTCGGGAAACGCAGTGTTCCTGAAGCGGAACGAACGCTCGGAACAGAGCAGGTCCTTTTAACGATAAAAGAACTACAGGTTCACGACCGGAATCTCTGGATTAAGGGGATATTGGCAAGGTGATAATCAGAAAGAGGCATTGAATCATTCGATTCGATGCCTCTTTCGTTATTAAAATGATTTGACTAGATGTTCAACGGTTGATTCAGGAGTACGAAACGAAACATACCCGAGTTGCTTGATCCGGTCATTCGAAAATGTCGCTTGTTCCGCTGGACGATCTGGTGCTTGAATTTGTTTACCACTTGCTTCAATCAATTTCATGCGGAAATCTGTTTCTGGCAGATTAACATCAATCGCATTAAAGATGTCCCCATCTTGCGCATTTGTTGCAGCAAGAACAATCATCTCGACTAGGTTATCCGCATGGATCCACGGAACGACGTCTTCCGGGTGTACCCAAGTAATGAGATCTGCCACTTTCATCCGCTCGACTTGTCGATCCCCCCAGTAGGATTGTTTCTCGGCACAAATAGAACCAGGTCGGAGGATGATTAAATCGGAATCGGGTGTATATTCCTGTAACAGGCGTTCCGATAACTGCTTTGTATGAATGTAGACGTGCTCTGACGGTAGGAGCGGTGACGTTTCCGAAAAATGTCCACTCACGACTTCTCCGTAAACGGAAGTCGTCGAGATATGTATGATGCGCTTGACACAAGCATTTGTTGCAGCATCGGCGAGATGTTTCACACCTGTGACGTTTGCTTCTTCCGCTAAGTCGGGGTCATCCCCAAGGTAGGCAGCACAGTGGATCAAGAGATCGACGCCTTGAAGTGCTGCAACAAGCGAAGCCGGATTACCGAGCTCGCCGATGATTGGAATAACGTCATTTGTTGAATAGTGATCCGCCTGTTCCTGAGAACGATAGAGTCCTCGAACTTCACACGCTTCTTTAAGAAAACGTCGCGCGACACGTGAGCCAAGCGTCCCGGTCATCCCTGTAATCAAAATCGTACTCTCGTTTAAGTTCATGATGCTTACTCCTTTGACTCCGTCTTTTCAGCGAAACATTTCTCACAAATGAAACGACCTTCGCTTTTTAAGTAAGCTTTTACTTCCGTCATCCCGCGATGTTTTGGATAACGCATCTGGATATAAAACCTTTTCGTTTCCTTCGATCGTTTTGCCACAATGAATGCATGTCGGTTCTTTACCAAACATCCTATCGCTCCCTATATATTTTTATCTTCTACCTTATCGTAAAGGAAAATTAAGGGTGTTGAAAGAATAAAGTAAAAAAGGAATCTAAAGGAAGGTGTCTATGATCTTCATTGCTATTTTTCTCGCCGTCGGTGGAGTCGTCTGGTTCATTTCAGCGCGCAGTCAGTCGAAACATCGTTCGCTCGATGATCAGGAGTATACGCTGAACCAGCACGACGTCCATCAGCAGCAAAATCATCGTGATTTTTGAAGGCATGTCAAGGAGCATCCGGTCGATTGACTGTATGCTCCTTTTTAGCGATTGCGTACATAAAGGAAATATTTCGCGTTGCTCCAAATCAAGGCGATAATCAATAAACTGATTGCGAAGATCTGAGACTGTCCGGTTTCATACGAATAAATGACCAATACGACGATGACACCCATCAATAGGAGTTGCAACGAAGACTGTGAACGGATGAGCCCCTCTAACATGACGTGTCGTTCTCCGTCATCTGAGGCGGCAAATAGCTTTTTGACATAGTTTGTTTCCGAGTACTTTGGGAAATCACGGTTTGGGTAGATGTGACGCATAAGATTAAGATAATAATAGGATGCAAAACTACTGATGATGAAAAAGAGACCACTTAGTAATAAATGAAGTCCGAAATGATTTTCGATGATGCTAAAAGATGCGAGACCGATGCTGAGAAGAGTAGAAACCTGAACCATCATCATGCCATCCGCATAGTATCGATTCACTTGACCGTCAATCGCATCCTCGTCGTCTGAAGAAACAGGACGTCGAGTCAATTGACGAATTTGCAAATAGCGCATGATATAACTGAGGGTAAGAACCGTCAAGATAACGAAAAGACCAGTGAATATGTAATTAAGATAGAGCGATAGTTCAAACTTTGACAAGCTGGTATGTTTGAAGACAGACATGACGATATAGCTACTAATGAAACCGAGCAGTGCTGCGATGATGACTTTGATTGCTTCTTTTTTCATATTAATTCCTCCTCATCAAAATAAAAAATTTCTTCTAACGGCGTATCAAACACACGAGAAATTTTGACAGCAATCAATAGCGAAGGCATGAATTCTTCACGCTCGATTAAGCTGATTGTCTGGCGTGAAATGTTTGCACGCCGCGCCAGTTCAGACTGATTCCATCCGTGACGAGCACGTAATTCTTTTAAGCGGGATTTCATATAGGGATTCACCTCCTATATAATGTAACTTATCATAGTCTTTTTGACAACGATAATAGTCAAAAAAGATAATATGATGGTCATTAATATGTAAATCAATCATATCGATGGGATAAATTGTATACTAGAATAAGTCGAAAGGAGATGTGAAACACATCGATGAAATCTCAGTCATCTGTAAACGATGTTTTTTATCATGATGAGGATGTTGCGTGCCGAATCGCTTCGGTTCTACAAATCGAAGAGACACTACTCAAACAAAAAATCACCTATCTCCAAGACGTGACAGACTCGGACGCAAGTAATACATACGAACAAGGACGTCAGCAGCTATCAGACAAACTCGATACGTTAAGACGTTCGGTAAAAATGAATCTTATCTCTCGCGACGATGTCCCACTCCGAACGCGAGCACTCTGGAAACAGTCACTCAGAGCGACGAGTGTAACGGAAGAGGAAGCGCGTCTCATCCAAGAGTATCTTCGGATTGAGGCAACGATGCTGACACAATCAGGAGAAGCGGTTTCTGATCTCTATGCCGCCTTATTTGATGCAGATGAGCCGACACGGAAACAAGCATTCTTATCGATTGAAGAAGCGTTCCGGACGAATGAATCCGTCATTCAACGATTATTTTCGCAACTTGTCGACTTGCGACAAGTGCGTGCTTCTGCAAGCCATCAGGCGGGTTACGAAGAATTGGCTTTTTCGGAGCTTGGTCGTATCGATTATTCAAGCAAGGATGTCAATCATTACGCCAGCATCGTTCAAACTTATTTCCGACCGGTTAAACAGCAATTTCAGCTCGAGCAACAAACGTTTCTTGGCAAACAGGCGCTCCATCCGTGGGACGTCCGGCAATCGGCCTATACGCAGATTGATCATCGCATAACCGGTTCTGACGCTTCATTTTTAGATAAGGCACAAGCGATTCTTGAGAGCGTTCATCCGTCTTTTGCTGACATATTACAAGAAATGCGCCAAGCGGTTCATCTCGATATCGATGCCCGTTCAAACAAAGCTGGAGGAGGATTTTGTGAGTATTTACCCGTCGAACGTCAATCATTCTTGTTCATGAATCGTATGCAGACATTCGATGATCTCGTCATCTTCATGCACGAGATGGGGCATGCCGTCCATCACGATGCAATGAAAGAGACGTATGATGGACTTCAACCGATTCCGCTCGAAGTAGGGGAATTCGCCGCCATGTCACTTGAGCTGTTGACGATGAACGAGTGGCACCAAGTGATTCCAGATCGAAGAGACGTTGCCCGAGCGAAACTCGAACAGATCCGTTCGATAGTGGAGTTCTTGCCGCAAACGATCATCGTCGATCGTTTTCAATCATGGCTCTATGCTCACCCTGACCATCTGCCGGAAGAACGACAAGCTTCTTTTGCACGTCTCCGGGAGACCTATGATACGGACATCCTCGATTGGTCGGAAACGCCTGATTGGAAAGGACTCGAATGGATGAGTGTCATTCATCTCTTTGAGACGCCTTTCTATTACATTGAGTATGCTATAGCGCAGCTTGCCGCTCTTCAGTTGTATCACCGTTATACGAAAGATCCTGACCAAACGATGAAGGACTTCCTTGCAGCTTTAGCGCTCAGTCAAACCCATTCGCTTCAAGAGGTTTATGCGAGAGCGGGTGTGTCATTCTTACCGAATGATGCGAAAATGAGAGAGTTGCTGACATTTCTAGAAGGTCAAATCGAAGCTTGGATAAATGAGTTAGATCAATTAGACGATGAAGATGTTAAAAAGAGAAAGTCTTAATCCGGAGCGACAGATGTACAAAACGATAGGAGGACGAACATGAATATACGTAAAAACATTGTCTATACGACGTTATTCAATACTACAGGCAGTCAGATATTGATGGTCGAGAACCGTGGCGAACACGGTGACTACTATACACTGCCGGGAGGAACCGTCGAACATGACGAAACGCTACATACTGCAATCACACGCGAAGTGTTGGAGGAGACGGGCTTTACCATCATTCCAGGGGATATCGTTCATGTGGCGGAAGCATTCTTCCCGCAAGCGGGGGAACATTGTCTGTTTTTCTTCTTCGCGGGAGAAATCACTTCCGGTCAATTGAAGACGAATGTTCCAGAAGAAATTTCCGGACTCGTCTGGATGGACCGTGAAGAAGCGTTCAAACATCTTAATTTACCAGAAGCGTCAAAAGAGTCGCTTTTTGCTGGTCGAACGGTACCGTATGATTTTGCCGGAGAGATCATTCACGCGTAAGGAAGTGTCGCTTGACGTACTAAGGTGCCGGATTTTCGGGTACAACATTACAGGAGCCTTACCCGAAATTTGTAGAAAGTCAGGTGAACACACAGTATGTCGATTCTTACGTTTGACGAAGTCAGCTATCAACACATCTTACACGAAATAACGGGTGAGTTCCGCGAAGGTGTCATTACGACGCTCGTCGGACCGAGTGGTGCCGGAAAATCCACGACATTGAAACACATCAACGGACTTATTTCTCCCGATCGCGGCGAAATTTGTTTTCGAGGCGAACCACTCGAGCAGATGAATCTGCTCGACGTCCGCAAACGGATCGGAATGGCGTTCCAAAGCGCGCCGATGATTCCAGGTACCGTCTACGATAATATTAATTTACCGAAATCGATCATCGGGGAATCGTTACCACGCGAAGAGGCGGAACGCTTGCTACAGCAGGTTGAGCTATCCGTCGAACTTGAGCGACCGGTCAAAGACTTATCGGGTGGCGAACGAAGCCGACTCGGAATTGCGCGGACCCTCGTCAATCGACCGGACATCCTGTTGCTCGACGAAATCACGGCAAGCCTTGATTACCGGATGGTGCAGGAGATTGAGAAGCTGATTCTTGATTTACAGCAGGAGTTGCAGACGACGATCATTTGGATTACGCATGACTTGGTGCAAGCCAAGCGGGTCAGCGACGACGTCTGGTTTTTAAAAGACGGTCGATTGATCGAGTCTGGTGCTTTTAAAGAACTCGTTTCAAAGGGTCAAGCAGAGACGCAAGCATTTTTGAAGGGGGAATCGGTATGAGTTACCTCCAATTGGCAACTTCGCTGATCTTCATTTTGATCCCCCTCGTCTTAGCGCGGACGTTACGGCTTGGTTTAGAGAAGGACATTATCATTGCGACCATTCGATCGATTGTCCAACTCTTGATCATCGGGTATATCCTGACGTTCGTCTTTGAAAGCGGTAGTCCAATCTTCATGTTACTGATGATTTTGTTGATGATCGGTGCAGCGACACTCAACGTCATCCGTAAAGGAGACGGGATTCCCGGGATCCAGTGGATCATCTTGTTCACACTGATTGCGGTCGAAGCATTGACGATGGGCATTTTGCTCGGGTTACGAATCATTCCGTTTGAAGCCCAGCAAGTCATTCCAATCAGCGGGATGGTCATCGGGAACTGTATGATTTTGTCCTTGTTGTTCCTTAATAAGTTCAAGGACGAGGTCGAACGGAGCGACGAGGTCATCGAACTAATTCTTTCACTTGGTGGAGACGCGAAGACAGCGATTGATACGAGCTTAAAAGGCGCGATCCGGACAAGCATGATTCCAACGATCGAAGCGCAAAAAACGATGGGGCTCGTCCAATTGCCTGGGATGATGAGTGGGTTGATCATCGGTGGCGCGGATCCGATGGAAGCAGTCCTCTATCAACTGTTGATCTTATTCCTGATTTTGACGACGGCAGCGATGGCATCGGTCCTCGTTGGTTTTCTATCCTACCGTCGACTGTTCAATGAAAAAGCACAATTCATCGGTTTGACCTATAAGAAAAAAGATATGTAAGGAGCACGTTATGCAGACTTATCCCATTACAGAAGCCGACCTGCAACTGGTCGAACTAGCAACCGAAACGATTCAAAGCCGCTATGCTGACGATAAACATCACGTCGCAGCTGCTCTACGGACGAAAGATGGCGCGACGAAAGTGGGCGTTCACGTCGAAGCCTATATCGGACGAGTGACGGTGTGCGCGGAAGCCATCACAATCGGTTCCGCCATCACGGATGGATTGACAGATTTTGAGACGATCGTCGCAGTTCGACATCCCTATTCGGATGAGACGGACCGAACGATTCATGTCGTCAGTCCGTGCGGCATGTGTCGCGAATTGATTTCTGATTATGCACCGGACGCATTTGTCCTCTTGAAGATCGACGATCAGTTGACGAAAGTGCGGATTGCAGACTTAATTCCACTTAAATATGTTCGTTCGTGATTATAAGAATGGAAAAAAATTTGTTGATTTAAAAAAGAAACGAAGGAACTATCATCGTCTGAGATGTGTAGTTTCTTCGTTTTTCTTTTTGTAGAACACTTAGTTTTGTAATTGAAAAAAGCTCAACATCGTTAATGCATTCTTTTCTTCTCATTATGGTTTCCTTCCTCTTTTTATGAATTATGAAGTAATATAAAAAAAGAAAGGTATAATTTTAAAATATAAAATTTGTAATTTTACTTAAAAATTTTACTTGAATCTAAATTTAAAAGGAGTGTTATCATTTGGCGACGATTAAAGATATTGCTAAAAAAGTAGGTTGTTCCATTTCGACAGTTTCACGAGTATTAAATAATGATTTAAGTTTATCGGTTGGTGATGAGACGCGAACGCGGATATTTGAGGTGGCTGAAGAGCTTGGTTACAAAAAAAAGACGATGAAATCACTCGTTAAAAATATTGCTTTTTTGTATTGGTTGACAGATAAAGAGGAGCTTGAAGATATTTATTTTCACACGATGCGAATTGCGATCGAGAGATTGGCTAGGGAGAATAACATGGAGTTAACGACCTACAAAGTAGCGGATGGGATTGAAAAGATTCCGCTAAACATCGAGGGATTTATTGCAGTGGGTTCTTTTATGGATCGAGAACTGGAATATTTAAGAGAGTTGACGACTAATGGAGTCTTCATAGATTCGACACCAGATGCTGAACACTATGATTCGGTGCGTCCAGACCTTGACCAAATCACACGAAAGACAATAGAAGTTCTGAAGCAGCAGGGACATAAAGAAATTGGATTTATCGGTGGAACTTTTCAGAATGCTGATACAAATGTAGAAGAAATGGATGGGCGGGAACGTGCTTTTCGTAAGTATATGCAGCAAGAAGGAATGCTAAATGAGACATTTATCTTCTGTCATCATGGTTTTTCAGTTGATAATGGCTATTTTTTAATGAGTCAAGCGATTGAACGCCTTGGTGAAAATATGCCAACCGCTTTTTTTGTAGCGGCAGATCCAATCGCCGTCGGCTGTCTGCAAGCACTTCACGAAAAACAAATTGATGTCCCGAACCGCGTCAGCCTGATCAGTGTGAATAATACGAGTATCGCGAAGTATGTTTCGCCTCCCTTGACGACTTTCAATATTGATATTGAAGAAATTTGTAAAAACGCGATTCACTTATTACTTGAACAAATCATTGAAAAACGAAAAGTAGTAAAAACATTGTATATAGGTTCTGAGTTAATTATGAGAAAGAGCACCATTTAATTTTAGTAAAATTTTTACTAAAATTATTTACTAAATCTTTTTAGGGTGTTATATTTTATTTGTTAAAGCGCCTTCATTTGTGTTTTACAATTCTCTAAGGAGGTTTGGTTTTTTTATGAAAAAACAATTAAAATATTCTGCTGTGCTTAGTGGTTTTGTATTGAGTATGTCGTTAGCTGCGTGTGGTCCGCAAGATGAAGCAAAAAATACAGAGACTCAAAATGGAAAAATCAAATTGATTGTTTGGGAAGATATCGAAAAAAGCGAAGGAATCAAGTCTGCTGTGAAACGATTTGAAAAAGAGAATGATGTTAACATCAAAGTTGTTGAAAAACCGTACGCAAAACAAATTGAAGATCTCCGGTTGGACGGACCTGCCGGAACAGGTCCCGATTTATTGACTATGCCTGGAGACCAAATCGGAACGGCAGTAACGGAAGGAATCATAAAAGAAATAAAGGTTCCGAAAGAAGTCCAGTCTCAATATACGGATGTTGCACTTGATTCACAAATCGTCAAGGGCAAAATTTACGGCGTGCCTAAAGCTGTGGAGACGACGATTCTATATTACAACAAGAAATTAGTCTCAGATAAAGCGTTACCTAAAACGATAGAAGATTGGTATACATTGTCGAAAAAGATGAAAACTGAAAAGTCGTTCGGTTTTTTAGCATTGTTTGACCAAGTTTATTATGCGCAGAGTGTCATGAGTGGATATGGCAGTTACATATTCAAGCGTTCGGAAAGTGGAGTATACGACACAAAAGACATCGGTTTAGCGAATGCTGGCGCAATCGAAGGAGCAAACCACATTCAAAAATTCTACAAGGAGAAGCTGTTTCCGTCGGGAATTATTGGTGAACAAGGGATTAACGTTTTGGAATCACTGTTTATGGAAGGAAAGGCAGCAGCTATCATCTCTGGTCCATGGAATGTTGGACCATTTGAGAAAGCGGGCATCGATTTTGGGGTCGCCAAACTTCCTGAGCTTGAAAATGGGAAAAATATGAGTTCATTTTTAGGTGTAAAAAGTTATAACGTTAGTAGCTATTCAAAACACGCAGAGCTTACTGAAAAATTAGCGCTCTATTTAACGAACGAAGAAAATTCAAAAAAACGCTTCGAAATCACTAAAGAAGTACCTGCCATCAGTGCATTGGCGAATGACCCGATCGTTACAAAAAGTCCAGCAGCTCAAGCCGTGGCAGAACAATCAAAATTCGCTGAGTTGACACCGAATATCCCAGAAATGAATGAAGTATGGAAGCCAGTCGATGCAGCCCTCCAAACCATCGCAACAGGAAAAGCTGAACCGAAACAGGCGATGACTCAAGCCGTTGATACCATTGAAGGACAAATTAAAGCGAAGCACAGCTCAAAATGAGAAGGATGACTCCGATCCGTCGGTTAGCCCATTGATGCAGTCTGTTGCTAAATAATTTGTGAAGAGGTGAAAGGCGTGCAACATCGTAGAATAGGTATGCTTTTGTCAGTGATTCCCGGACTCGGGCAATTGTATCATCGTCAGTGGATTAAAGGCGTGTTGTTATTTACGGTAAGTATTGCATTTTTAATTGCGTTCGCTGACTTGTTGAATATGGGGTTGTGGGGTATCATGACGCTTGGTACGGAAGTGCCGCGAGACAACTCTATATTCTTACTAGCACAAGGTATCATCGCTATTATTGTATTGATGTTCGGTCTTGCCCTATATTTTTATAATCTTCGAGATGCATATCGAACAGGACAAAAAAGAGACGATGGATTACATATAAGTTCATTCAAATCAGATTACTTGAACCTGATTGGACAAGGATACCCTTATTTAGTAAGTAGTCCAGCATTGTTTCTCTTGATTTTTGCGGTTATTTTTCCGATTTTATTTAGTTTTGCTTTAGCCTTCACGAACTATGATCTTTATCATTCTCCACCAGCAAAATTAGCTGATTGGGTCGGTTTTTCTACATTTGTTCAAATATTCACAGTCGATATATGGCGATCGACATTCTTTGATGTGTTGTCATGGACGATTGTTTGGACATTAGTCGCATCGACCTTACAAATTTCAGTCGGGATATTTTTAGCGGTTCTTGTCAACCAGAAAGAAGTTCGTTTTAAAAAAGTCATTCGAACAATATTCGTCCTTCCTTGGGCAGTTCCAGGATTCGTGACGATTCTAGTATTCGCGGGACTATTCAATGATAGTTTTGGTTCAATTAACAACGATGTCCTCGCATTTTTTGGCATCGACGCCATACCTTGGCTGACGAACGAAAAGTGGACAAGGGTGGCACTCGTATTCATGCAAGGGTGGTTAGGCTTTCCCTATGTGTTTCTTGTCACGACAGGAGTCTTGCAATCGATTCCTGAAGATTTATATGAAGCGGCGACAATCGATGGCGCTTCATTCTTTGCAAAATTCCGCTTCATCACGATGCCGATGGTATTACTTGCGATGTCGCCAATCATCATTACGCAGTTTACATTTAATTTCAACAACTTCAATATCATTTATCTGTTCAATGGTGGTGGTCCGTCTGTACCTGGATCGAATGCGGGAGGGACCGATATTCTCGTATCTTGGATTTACAAATTGACGATGCAATCAGGTCAATATGCACTAGCCGCGGCTTTAACGATTTTACTATCGATTTTTGTCATTACAATTGCGCTTTGGCAGTTTAGACGAACAAATTCGTTTAAGGAAGGAGCGTGACGCTAGTGTCGAATATAAAAAGACTACGTTTCATTCGTATGACGATCACCTATGTCATTTTGTTAGTCGTATCGCTCGCCATCTTTTATCCACTCCTATGGACGATTGGTGCGAGTTTTAATCCAGGAAATAGTTTGGTCAGTACATCGCTCATTCCGAAAAATCCTACACTTGATCACTACCGCGAATTATTTGCTGGAAAAGAAAGCCTTCAATATAGTCAGTGGTACATGAACTCATTGAAAATCAGTTTGTTTACGATGATTGGAACTGTCATTAGTGTCTCTTTCACTGCATATGCTTTTTCGCGTTTTCGTTTCAAAGGACGTAATCAAGCATTGACTTTATTTTTGTTACTTCAAATGATTCCTCAATTTTCGGCTTTAATCGCGTTGTTCGTGCTAGCGCAAATTCTAGGGATGATGAACAGCCATTGGTTGTTAATTTTATTGTACATAGGCGGGCAAATTCCGATGAATACGTACTTGATGAAGGGTTATATGGACTCAATTCCATTAGACTTAGATGAAAGTGCAAAGTTGGATGGTGCAAGTAATACAAGAATATTCCTTCAAATCATCATGCCATTATGTCGACCAATGTTAGCGGTCATTGCGATGAATGGGTTCACCGGACCACTTGGAGACTTTGTTTTGGCATCGACGATACTTCGAACACAAGAATCCTATACATTACCCATCGGTCTATTTAACTTAGTGAATGAAGCGATGGGAGCAAGTTATACGACATTTGCAGCAGGTGCGATTTTGATTAGTATTCCGATCGCTGTCGTCTTCGTTCTGCTCCAGAGGCATTTCGTAGCCGGTTTGACGGCTGGTGGAACAAAAGGGTAATAGATAGAAATCAGTTTTTTTAGGAGAGGAATATCTATGGAGAAATCAGGTAAATCTTATGTAACGTCTGCTAGGCGAATGCTCCATGGTGGAGACTATAATCCAGATCAATGGTTGGATGTTCCGCATGTCTTACGCCAAGATATCGAATTGATGCGTCTCGCTCATACGAATACGTACTCCATCGGCATTTTTGCCTGGAGTGCATTAGAGCCGGAAGAAGGGGTTTACACGTTCGAGTGGTTGGATCGAATCATAGATGACATTCATCAAAATGGTGGAAATGTAATTTTAGCGACACCGAGTGGAGCGAGACCCGCATGGTTATCGCAAGCATATCCTGAAGTATTGCGCGTCGATGAACGACGGGTTCGACAGCTTCATGGCGGACGTCATAATCATTGTTTCAGTTCGCGTGTTTATCGGCAAAAAACGCAACACATCAATCGACTATTGGCGAATCGTTATGGGAAACATCCGGCATTATTGATGTGGCATATCTCGAATGAATACGGGGGAGAGTGTCATTGTGATCAATGCCAATCCGCTTTTCGTATCTGGTTACAAGAAAAATATAAAACACTTGATCGGCTGAATGCTGCTTGGTGGGGAGCATTTTGGAGCCATACGTTCAATGAGTGGTCTCAGATTGAATCGCCGTCGCCAATCGGCGAAAGCATGGTCCACGGCTTAAATTTAGATTGGCGTCGTTTTATCACGGATCAAACCATTAATTTCTATCAAAATGAAATTCAGCCATTACGCGAAGTGACTCCGAATATACCGGTGACTACCAATTTCATGGCAGATACGGATGACTTGATTCCCTTCCAGTCGCTTGATTATAGTCAGTTCGCGAAATATGTTGATGTCGTGAGCTGGGATGCGTATCCAGCTTGGCATAACGACAGGGAGTCAACGAGTCGTTTGGCGATGAAGGTCGGATTTATTAACGATCTATTTCGTAATCTAAAACAACAACCGTTCTTGTTAATGGAATCGACGCCGAGTGCCGTTAATTGGCATCCTGTCAATAAAGCTAAACGACCAGGAATGCATTTGTTATCTTCGATGCAAATGATTGCCCATGGTTCGGATAGCGTACTTTACTTCCAGTGGCGTAAATCTCGAGGGTCATCTGAAAAATTTCATGGGGCAGTCGTCGATCATGATGGAAGTTCTGAAAATCGTGTCTTTCAAGAAGTTGCAGAAGTCGGTCGTTTGTTAGAACATTTAGATGAAGTCGTTGGTACACATCGTCCAGCCGAAGTTGCGATTTTATACGACTGGGAGAACAACTGGGCATTTGACGATGCGCAAGGATTTTCGAATGACACGAAGCGTTATCCCCAAACACTCCAAGAACATTACCGGGCGTTTTACGAGCGTGATATTCCGGTAGATGTCATTACAAAAGAACAAGATTTTGATGGTTACAAACTGTTGATCGTTCCGATGCTTTATTTAATCAGTCAAGAGACAATCGAACGGTTAAATCGATTCGTCGCGCAAGGTGGGACTCTCATATCGACGTATTTGACCGGCCTAGTTGATGAATCTGACTTAACTTATTTTGGTGGATGGCCAAGTGAGTTAAAAACGATGTTCGGAATCGAGCCAGTTGAAAACGATACGCTATACCCAATGGATAAAAATGGAGTGAAGTTCCGCGATAAGACATATGAACTAAAGGATTATGCGACAGTCTTGAAAGTAGTGACAGCTGAAACAGTTGGAGTTTATACAGAAGACTTTTATGCTGACACAGCGGCAGTGACGCGGAATAATCACGGAGAGGGCGTCGCTTGGTACATTGGTGGAAGGTTGGAGGAGCGATTCCAAAACGATTTTTATGCAGAAATCATCTCTTCGTTGAATTTGCTATCGCCTCTTCAGATTGAACATCCAGAAGGTGTCTCGGTGCAGGTGAGAATCGATGCGTCGTCTATCTACGGATTTATCATGAATTTTTCGGAAGAACGCAAAACGATTGAACTAAAAAAACCAGTCGAAGACTATTTGACGGGAGAACGACTCATCGGAAATGTATTACTACAACCGTATGAAGTAAAGATTGTGAAGTGTAGCGCCGAATAACAATGTTGTTTGAAAGTGTATTGTGGATATCTGGTGGAAGGGATTGTATAAAATAAACTCAGAAAACGAGACTGTGTTGTGAATCGTTATCGAAATTGAAAAAACGTAGGACCTCCTTATCATTCGGTAAGGAGGTCCTTTCGAGTTTACGAAGTAATAGTCAATCGGCTTAAATTGTCTTTGACTTGATTTCGAGTTGATCGAATTCCAAACTGCCTTGAACAACTAAGAGTGTTCGATGTTCGTGTTTTTTATTTCGAGTAAACCTTCTGTTCTTGAATGTAGTGATCTAACGTAATAATCATCTATTCACTTACTTTCTAATTTGTATGTTTGCTTTTTCCTTATTAGGACTAGCTCGTTCAAATGAGTACAATTCCTTTTATTCCCATGATAATTTGCGTATAACAGCTTTTTATGTATTTAATTCTAAAAAATACTTATATTGGTTATTATAATGATATCATGTTGCTGGAGGGATCTTGGTGGACAGTTTATTAGAAATAGAACGATTATCAAAAACCTATACGCGGGGAACAGAAACGGTCGAGGCATTAAAACAAATCTCCTTCACGTTAGAAGAAGGTGGTTTCATCGCCATCATGGGAACAAGTGGCTCCGGAAAAAGTACACTATTGAATATAGTAGGGGCACTTGACACACCAACTAGTGGAACGTTGACCTTAAAAGAAAAACGGCAACGCGACATCTTCACTGAACCTGCTGCGACGTTATACCGTCAGCAACACATTGGGTTCATCTTTCAATCATTTCACCTGCTCGATGATTTGACGGTCTAGGAGAACATCGCCTTACCATTGATGTTGAAGGGGATGGATGACAAAACGATCAATCAAGAGGTAGAGATTTGGCTCAAACGAGTCGGACTGACGAAATGGAACAATCATCGACCGCAAGAGCTGTCGGGTGGACAGCAACAACGTGTCGCAATCGCACGTGCCTTGATCAGTCGACCACCGATCATCTTAGCGGATGAGCCGACGGGTAACCTCGATTTCAAGACATCTGCTGAAATCATGCAATTGCTTCAAGAACTCAATCGCGAACAACAGACGAGCATCCTGCTCGTGACCCATGATGCGACCGTAGCTGCTCATGCGAAACGTGTACTGTATTTCCATGATGGACAGATCGTCGCCGATCAGCTGTCGACCGGAGACGTGGCACCGATCTTAGAAACATACGAACAGTTCGTGGGGGCTGTATGAAACGACAACATCTCTTCCGTCTTTCTCACCGACTGTACCGTAAAAGTCCGATGATTCTATTGACCTCAATCGGAAGCGTCATGATTTCGATTGGTCTCGTCTTAACGATGGTCATTTTTTTACTACATAATCAAGCCGCAATCGAAGCGGATCGTGAACAAAGATACGGTCAAGTCGATCTGACGGTCAAATATACACCTGAAGATGAGCAGGCGGATCAGTCCGTGTTTGAGCAACTTAAAAAGGATCACGATGTCTTGGACGCAGAGTCGATCTTACAGACGACAGCGCGCGTCGCTGGTCAAACGATGGCCGACGTGGAAACGATGGGAGTTCATTCGGATGCCCTGGCGAAAAGTCGGTATCATTTCACGAACGATTTGAAACAGGGAGAAGCGATCGTGTCAGCTCGACTCGCGACGTCGCTTGATCGTAGTGTCGGACAAACGCTTCGCGTTGGAGAAGCGACGTATCGAATCCGTGAGATTTTACCAAATACAAAAACATCTGAAGCTTCGCAAGATCAAGTCTTGCTTTCGTATGCTGATCTGAAAAAGAACCATCCAATCGAAACGAAAGCCGTCTTGCTCAATCTAAAAAAAGAGGTGGATTTCGTCCACTATGCCGATACACTCGTCAAAGCGAATCCGAAGCTCCGGGTTGAACTTGCGGAGGGGCAAGCGCTCTCACCGGCGCTGAACGGCTACATCGGAATCTTGTCAGTACTGATCCTTGTCGTCTCCGGCTTCATCTTGATGGCGAACTTCGACTTGTATTTACGCAAACATGCTGTCCAATTTGCGATCATGCGGACGCTTGGAGCGACAACACGACAACTGTTCCAGCTGTTCTTCGTTCAATCTGGGTTGATTGTCTTAGCCGGAATGATGCTTACGATTCTAGGCAGTATTTGCTTACCGTTACTTGGTCAACTCGTATGGCCGACAGAGGGTAAAATGATCGTCTCCCTCATGATTGATCAGGGAGCGTTCTTGATGCTCGTAACGTTCGGTAGTGCCTTGTTAATTCTGCTGTTGCTCGCGAGTACGGCTTATCGAAAACGGGATGTGTTACCACTCCACGTTTTGCGAGAAAATCTGAAAACGGCGTCACGACCGACCCGGCGAAAACGTCTCGTCCTGTTCAGCAGTGGATTGACCGGCAGCTTAGTATTATTCGCTGAAGTGATTGCCAGTACGGGTGGGTCACGGGCGATCGCCTGGCTCGGTGCGACCGTCGCTTTTTTACTGACGATGTATCTCGCGACGCCGCTCCTCTTGAAAGGAGTGCTCCATCGAGCGGAACCGATCGTTCGTCGGTTAGCGGGACCGACGAGTTTCGTCGCCTTCCGGGGCGTGTTGCCGCAACTTCGGAAAAATGCCTGGTTGATGCTGATCGTTCAAGTCTTAATGATCATCGTCGTCATCGGATCGACGTTCCTTGAGACGGTGCAACAAAACGAGCGGAAGTACATCATCAGCCAATATCCGACGGAGGTCGTCTTAAAGAGTCGTTTAGATGAAGGATCGCAAGGAGACCCGCTACAATTGATTCGGCAAATTGAAACGGACCTACCTGGCGCAAAAGCGACCTTCCTATCGTCTCGAAGCTCCTTTGAATACCAGTTGCCTCAGGAAGATGTCTCAATCGAGTACGAAGTGACGGACTATCGTCGTCTTGACGTCTTAGAGGGAGAACAGACGAGTGACACAGACGGAATCATCATCTCACGTACCTTCGCTAAAAAACACAGTCTCCAAAAAGGCGATACGTTGCCGCTCGGTCGATGGGACGGGGAACAAGAACGAAGTGTTTCGCTCGGTCAATTCCGAATCGTTGGAATCGAAAAGAAGATAACACCAGACATCCTCGTGGATTGGCGGAACGAGGAGCTACGGCAACCAAGCGATCACATCTTGAATGTCTTTATCGACGTTCCATCCGAGTTAAAGAAGGCGCAAGTGACAAAAAAATTATCAGAGATCACGCAAAGTTATCCGACATTGCAAATGAATCGACTATCTGACACGCTTCATGATGCGGAGCAACAAACGACGGAACGTTGGTTCGTCTTCATCATTGCGCTTGTCGTCATGAGTGGATCCGTCTGGTTCGGACTTGCAAACGCCTTACTCAGTTTCGTGAGTGGAAAACGAGGCGAGTATGCCTTGCTACGAACGATTGCGCTGACTCGAAACAGGCTGCGTCAATTGACACTCATTCAAATGCTCTTGTTCATTGGGAGCGGCATCATCTTTGGACTGATCAGTGGTCTTGGTGCGACAATCTTCGTGACACGGATTGATGATACAGGATCATTCTATCTCAACGTCCCGACGATTGCTGGAACTATTGCCGGTTTGGTGGTGCTTGTCCTAGCCATCGCTTGGTTCGTCACCCGACGGAAGCAGGAAAACCTCGTTCACGAATTGAAACAGTAAGTATAGGCAAGTGAACCGGGGGGATCGAAATGCGAAAAACGATCGGGGCGATTCTATTACTTGTAGTGATTGGCAGTGTTGGTTGGTGGATGATCGCAGATGAACGGGATGCAACCTATGAGCAGATTGTTGAAGTGCAAGTCGTTCGGCACGTGACGAAGCAGTTCGGGCGCGACAATATCGCGTCAGTCAAACCTTATTTCGTAGCGTCCGAATCATCAAAATCACGACGTCACCAGATTGCCGTTCAATTGAAATCGGCACCGACTGGAGAATACCGGATGTACCGCGTATTTCAGAATAAGGTCGAATACATCGGTCGATCACGAACCGTTCGATCAGATTAAACAGGTACGTTGAATCAGTTGGGGGATTTAAATGAAAACGAAAGCCGAACGTATCGCGTTCATTCAAGAAGAAAAACGTCAACTAGCTAAACCACGTTTGTACAGCTCGTTACTGTACGGCTTTAGCATCCTGTTGGTCGTCGCCAATCGGGACATGTACTGGCCACTATTTTTATTATTTGTAGCACTAGTCTGGATTGCGCGGATCCACTCGCAAGAAGTCGAACGTGATATGGCTTTAACGATAGAACCACAGATGAAGAAAATCATTCAATGGCAGTATGTAACGGATTTTCTGTTCGTCATCTTAATGGGATTATTCTTTCCAATACTAATCGTATTCGATTTACCATTTTTCCTAAGTTTTGCCGTCTACGTCGTGTTTGCTATCGCTTTGCTCGTATCAGATATGCTACTTGAACGAAACGGAAAACGTCTCGATGTCGAGCATCCGACGAAGAAGGAATTGCGGACGCATCCGAAGTCGTGGAAAAAGATTTAATTCGTGGAGCCGGTCGTTGAACCGGCTCCTTTTTGAGCATTCCGGTCGCTTCAGCGTGCGAGACTGCCGTATGATGAAAGGGCACATGAATAAGGAGGTCCTCGTATGCTTGCAATCATCATTGGATTTATCATCGGTTTGCTCGTACCGGTTCAAACGAGTGTCAATACGCGATTGCGGGGCGTCGTCGGGTCACCGTTCCTCGCTTCGCTGATTTCCTTTTCGATCGGCTCACTATTCTTACTACTTCTCGTGCTGCTTGTCGATGGCAATCTCACAGGTCTCACGGCTGTTGCCGATGAACCGTTCTGGATCTGGGCTGGGGGGATACTCGGTGTCATCTATTTGACCGGGAACATCTTGCTATTTCCGCGACTCGGAGGTGTCCAAACGGTCATCATGCCGATTTTCGGTCAGGTCGTCATGGGACTGTTGATTGATCATTTCGGATTGTTTGAAGCGAACGTTACTACACTCTCGCTGACACGGATCATCGGAGCAATTCTTGTTTTGTTCGGCGTCGTTGGGACGGTCGCGCTCGGTGACTATTTGGCACGACGACGGAAGCAACATGTGGAGTCACGAGAGAACTCGTTACTCGTTTGGCGTATTCTCGGAATTGTTACGGGAATGATGAGCGCAGCTCAAACGGCCATCAATGGCCATCTCGGAAGTGTTCTCGGGTCAGCTGTAAAAGGGGCATTAATCTCATTCGTCATCGGAACGGTTACCTTACTGCTGCTAAATCTGATCCTACGAACAAAGTGGCAAATGGATCGCACCCAACCACTTCCCGCGTGGATTTGGATTGGGGGATTGATTGGTGCATTGTTCGTTGCCGGCAATGCCTTCATCGTTCCGCTCGTTGGTACGGGACTCGCCGTCGTCATCGTCACGATCGGGTTACTGACCGGAAGCTTATTAATTGACCGCTTCGGTTGGTTCGGTGCAAAAAAACAACCGGTCACGGGTGTGCAGATCGTCAGTCTGCTTGTCATGCTTGGAGGTATCGTGTTGATCCGCATTTAAGAACAGCTCGTTCGAACGTATGGATAGATACGTTGAGAACGAGCTGTTTGTTTAATCGTTCTCAATAAAAAGCAGAAAATAATTTCCTAATCGATGAATTGAGGTAAACTGAAGAAAGAATCATCATTTAGGAAGTGGATTCGGAGGAGAAATGCATGAATCTAGTGGATATCGAACGACGATTACGAGAAGACGATGAATTACAACAAATGCTAGAGATCGTAGAACGACTCGATTTACCAGATTGGTGGATTTGTGCCGGTGTCCTTCGTTCGAAGATTTGGGGCATTGATCAAAACGCACAGTCGGACATCGATATCGTCTATTTTGACCCATCGGATATTTCTGAAGCGACGGAAAAAAGACATGAGCGGCAATTATGTGAATGGATAGATTTACCGTGGTCCGTCAAGAATCAAGCACGGATGCATCTCGTGAGTGATTTGCCACCTTACGCATCAGCGCAAGATGCAATCGCACAGTTTCCTGAAACCGTCACGGCAATCGGCGTGACGAGACGACCAGACTTTGAACTCTATCTTCCATACGGGGAGATGACTTTACGGATCGAATCATTCGCCCGACACCACCTTTTCAAGTCGGTACCGCGCGTCATTCGATTTTTCAGCGACGTGTGATCGAAAAAGGATGGCAAGACGACCCGGGTCTACAAATATGTAAATGAAACAAGAAGGAGCGTATGTGATGAAACGAATCAGTTATAAAAAAACGATACCGCTTCTACTAGTAGGACTCCTCTGTATCAGCGGATGCGCACCGGAAAAGAACGAGGTGAAGGAAAAGATTCACGTTGATGGTACGAGTTTGTTCGACAGTGGCTCCTATCCGACTGCTGTAGAGACGGCCGAGCATCAGTTTAAATATGACTTGAGTGACAAGTCCACCTATACGTTAAAGCAAGACGATTTCCGAGTGGACGCGCGATTCGATGACTATAATTTACTGCTAGCAAGCGTCATCGATGGACGATATGATTCACTAATGATTTATGAAAAGAAGTCGAACTGGATGTTAAGCAGTTCGATGGATCTCATTCGAGATCAAGCAACGAAAGGTGAGACGATCGCAGGGAGTCTATCGTGGGAAGGGAATAAGAAAAAAATGGCGACGAAACTTGTAACGAATCGTCATTATACAGTGATTGAGACTCGACTGGAAAATGAGCGTATTCCAGCTCGATTCGGAGAACGAACACGCACTATCAATGGGTTGAAAATACATATTCAAAAGCAAGGGAAACAACTTAATCTTGCCTATCGAAACGGGACCTCCGTCATCTGGCTCATCAGTGATCGACCAGAAAAAGTTCTGCTTCGACTCATCACGGCATCTCCAGACAGTCCGATTTCGAAGCTATCCGATGACTTTTAGATCCGCCATGGGGGATCTTTTTTTATTTTTATGACCCAGTTGGAAATTGTACATGGTTGAGGTCGAGGAGCGTTTATCTGTCATGCATAGCGGGAATCTTATTCATGAAATCATATGTTGAAAATAATGAAAGCGATCGATGGTCGTACAGGTGAGGTGAGTTGTTAATCGTAACGCATTCATAGAAAAGGAAGTGAGAACTTCATGCGATTCAGAAGGGAACATGTCAATGTCGTTGATCCGGCGCAAACGAAAAAGAGTGTCTATGCGACCGGAATCGGCAATGCGATGGAGTGGTTTGATTTTGGGTTGTACTCCTACCTCGCCGTCATCATCAGTCAAAATTTCTTTAGTGGTGTAGAAAATGATGAACTGAAGCTGGTCTTTACGTTTGCGACGTTTGCGATCGCCTTTTTGATGCGACCACTCGGCGGATTGATCTTTGGACGAATGGGCGACCGTCTAGGACGAAAAGTCGTCTTGACGACGACGATCGTCATGATGGCATTTTCGACTTTGTTAATTGGTCTGCTACCGACCTACGATCAAATCGGTGTCTGGGCACCGATTCTTTTACTGTTGGCAAGGATCTTGCAAGGCTTTTCGACTGGTGGTGAATATGCTGGTGCGATGGTCTATATCGCCGAGTCTTCACCCGATAAACACCGGAGCGCGTACGGTAGTGGTCTTGAAATTGGAACATTAGCTGGGTATATTCTTGCTTCCGTGTTAGCGACGATCTTGTTCGTCTCTCTATCAGACGATCAAATGTCATCTTGGGGATGGCGTATTCCCTTCATCTTAGGCGCACCACTCGGATTATTTGGTCTTTATCTTCGGCGACACTTGGATGAGTCACCGATTTTCGAGAATGAGATCGATGAGAGTGAACAGGAACAAGCGACGTTTCGGACGATCATCCAAGAACACCGGAAAGACATCATCGTCTGCTTTATCGCCGTTGCTTTCTATAACATCACGAACTATATGTTGTTATCCTATATGCCGTCTTATCTGGATGAAATCATCGGTCTACCGAGTGCAACGAGTACGATGTTAATCACCGGTGTCATGATCATCATGATTCCGCTCGCTTTCTCGTTCGGTCGCTTGAGCGATCGACGCGGCAATCGACGATTGGTACTGCTTGGATTGACGGGGTTAGCCTTAACATCGATCCTCTCATTCTTCCTAATCGGGCAAGACTGGTTGTTATTCGTCGGCATCGGGATCTTCATTATTGGTTTCTTTTTGTCAATTTTCGAGGGAACAATGCCAAGTCTGTTGCCAAGTATTTTTTATTCAGATGTGCGATACCGGACGCTTTCCGTTACCTTTAATATCGCAGTGTCGATCTTTGGTGGGACGACCCCACTCGTCTCGACCTGGCTTGTGCACACGACAGAAGATCCACTCGCTCCAGCCTATTACCTGACAGCCGTCAGCGTCATTGGCTTCATCACATTCTTCTTTTTCTTTGAGAACACAGCAGGTAAGGCGCTCAAAGGATCACATCCGACGGTTGCTTCGGAACAGGAAGTACATGAAGTCGCAAAAAATCCAGAAGATGCGCTGTGGTGGAAAGAAGATGACAAAAAAGAATGACGATAAAACGAACAGTCCCTTACTCGATGGAGTGAGGGACTGTTGCTTTTCATGAATTTGTGATGCAACGTTACGAACGTTCAGTAGCTTGAAAGGCATGCCGAAGAAAATCAGCAATCCGTTGCCAAGCCTGAAGCGCTACGTTTGCGTCACCGTGATGCGTAAAGGCATGGGGTTGTCCGGCAAATTCCAGGTGTTCGACGTGAACACCTGCTGCTTGAAGTCGTTTCGCATACTGCCGCGCTTCCTGCGCCAGCGAGTCGAGCTCCGCCGTCAGGACGAGCGTCTTCGGTAATGCTTCGAGTTGAGCCGCATAGAGTGGCGAAGCAAGGTGATGATACGCATCTTCCGCGCGAGCGATGTACATCGCATTGAACTGCCGTGCCTGCTCAGTAGGTATGGCTTCTTTAAAAAACGGTTTGTCCGCTGGGTCCGTTGCGAGATCGAGTGGAGGGTAGTCAAGGATTTGAGCAATGAGCGGAACCGGATGTGTCTGCTCGGCGTTCCATAACGATATGGCAGTAGCGAGGTTCCCACCAGCACTATGTCCCCCGATCGCGATACGCGAAGCATCGAGGTGTAGCGTATCAGCATGTTGAAATATCCACTGGACGACCTCATAGGTGACGAGGACTGGAACGGGGAATGGATGCTCCGGTGCTAATGGGTACTCGATATTAAAAACATGACAGTTGGCGGTCTCAGCGAGAAACAGATTCCATGGTTCGTCCATTTCTGGCGTTCCGGTGATGAAGCCGCCACCATGGAAACTGATGAATCCAGGTAACGGTTCTACTGCATCAATCGGTGAGTGGCGCAACACTCGGATATCTCCGACTGAAGTCGGCACTTGTAGCGTAGTCGTGGTCGCTTGCGGTGGATGAGGAGGTGTGACTTGAGGACGTTCCTCATCTGAGCGGATTTGTTTGGCAAGGTCAATCATCTCTTGGCGATTCATCGAATTCCTCCTTTAGGTCTATCTTCATCATACCGAACGGATTGGTGAATTTCTCTTCTGGATTCGTTTTCTCTAGTTGCAGGAAAAAGCAGCCAGAGTTTGATACACTTTTGAAAGAAACTAGAAATCGAAAGGATGGAACAGATGCCAACACTTTACATTACGCGTCATGGCGAGACGGAATGGAACTTAGAAAAACGAATGCAAGGCTGGGAAGACTCTCCCTTGACAGCAAAGGGCAGACAGAATGCGCGGGACCTTGGTCACCGCTTACGTGAAATTCATCTGGATCATCTCTATATCAGTCCGATTGGTCGCGTCCAAGAAACAGTTCGAATGATGGATCTTGATCCAGCGATTCCGGTCACCATCGACGATCGATTACGTGAAATGCACATGGGAACCTGGGAAGGACGGACGGCGGCGGAAATTGAAGTCGCGCATCCGCTTGCTCATGCTGCATTTTGGCAAACGCCGCATACCTACATACCGGAGAGTGGAGAATCCTTTGACGCGGTCCGGGAGCGCATTCTATCATTTTTGGAACGACTGGCTGACCATGAAGAAGACGAAAACATCTTAATCGTCACCCACGGCATCTTTCTTAACATCTTGCTGACACATCTTCAACGTAAGTCGTTCGCGACATTATGGGATCCGCCGTTCATTCATGGAACGAGTTTGACGATCGTCGAATATACGGATGGGGAAGCCATAATCCGATTAGAAGCTGACATGTCGCATGTCATAGCGGACTAAAAAAACGGCGGACTTTTTCTCGGTCCGCCGTTCTCCTTATCGTGATTTCGTCAAATAGATCAAAATTGCGCCTTCTTGTTTTCTGACCTTTAGGTGAGGAGAGGATAACGTGTCGATCGAGCGACCGATGATCGATTCTCCTGTCGTATAGCGTTTGAGGAGTAAGGGATAGAATGAAGCATTCGTCTGTTTCTGATCATTGAATTGACCGCTGTCAGTCTGGACGTTTTGAGGTAAGGTATAGACCGTTTTCGTCTCAGGAATACCATTCTTCGTATCAAGCGAATAGGTGAAGGCATGCGAATCGTTGAGCAGGTTCAAATCATACGTCAACTGGAACGGTGTGCGATCATATGTACCGGCAGGAATCGATTTGTCGATCAGCACCTTTGGTGGTTCTGTATCGTCAAATTGGACCGCTTTGAGCTGGAGCGGGCGATCGAGTGCACCAGTTAAGAAAAATGTCCGCTGTTGCTGCGACTCGTCCTTTGCGGTAGAAGGTGTGATCGAAAAGGAAGACTTCTTGATCTTGACGGTCTCTTTAGGAAGGACGGTTGCTTCCGTTGTGCAACCAGCAAGCAAGAAGGGAAGGGTGAATAAGAGCGCGTATTTCATAACGTGTTACTCTTTTCCATAGTCATAGTGAATCGAGAAAAAATAAAATATTCAAAAAATTAGAAATGATACCTAGATTATACCGACAATGTTCTTGCTAAATAAAGGAGGAAATCATGAAAGGCAAATGGTTATTAGCAACCGTCCTGCTCGTCGGTTGTGCCTCGACGGGGGAAGAGGCCGAATCGACGGCAAAATCGTTATACGTCGCACCGAACGGCAGTGATAAAAATACCGGCACGTTGAAGCATCCGTTTAAAACGATCCGACAGGCGACACTAAAAGCGACTGCGGGTACGACAGTCTACTTGCGAAAAGGAACGTATCACGAGAAGCTGAACGTTAGGCAAAGTGGAACGAAACAACATCCAATCGTCTTTCGGAATTATAAACAAGAACGAGTCGTCTTAAATGGGGAAAACATTAAAGATCGAGACGCAACCTTACCGATCATCCAGATTAAGGATCAAAAATATGTGACAATCCAAGGACTGACGATCGAAGCCGTTCAGTCGAAACGGTCGGACGCGACACCGATCGGCATTTTGGTCACGGGATCAGGATCACACATCACGTTGAAGGATAATACGGTTCGCCAGATTAAGACGCTCGCGAAAGATGGGAATGCACACGGCATCGCCGTCTACGGAACGGGAGCGATTCGTCACCTGACGATCACCGGCAACCGAGTCGAGCAGAATCGTCTCGGTTTCAGTGAAGCCCTCGTCTTAAACGGGAACGTCAAACATTTCCGGGTGACGAAGAACGTCGTACGGGATAACGACAACATCGGTATTGATTTGATCGGACACGAAGGGGTTGCTCAGTCGAAAAAAGACGACTACGTCCGTGAGGGCGTCGTGTCGGAAAATCGTGTCTACCGGACGTCGAGCTACGGCAATCCTGCTTACGGGAAGGAATACAGCGCAGCCGGTATCTATGTCGATGGTGGGAAGAATTTGACGATTGAGAAAAATCTTGTCGAAGCGAGTGATATCGGGATTGAAGTGACGAGTGAACATGCCGGACGGTACGCAGAAGATGTCATCCTCCGCCAGAATGATGTACGGCAAAATGTCTACACCGGAATTGCGATTGGTGGGTATGACACGAAGCGAGGCGGTACAAAACGTGTTCGGATCGAGCAAAATCAGCTGATCGGGAATGATACGAAAGGGCTCGAGGGTGGTCAATTGCTCGTCCAGCATGATGTCCATGACAACAAGATCATCAAAAACACATTCGATGGTTCGTTAAGTGTCGCCCATTACTTCAAGACGAGTTCGGGAAATCAGTTTGAGAAAAATACGTTCCAGCATACAAAACGTTTCATGTGGCGCGACGCCTCCTATAAAACAGAACAAAGCTTTCTGAAAGCGGTCCGAAAGGTGGAAGGAAGATGAAGTTATCGGAGCGACTCCTCGCTTACTGGATCCGGGTTCCGAAACGCTGGCGGCTTGCAGCGTTGACCGCCTTAATGTTAACGATTTGGACAGTGGAAGGCGTTCGGTTTTTAACAAGTCCCGCGTTACGACTGCCGACCGTTACCGATGCAATCATCTGTCTCGTTCCGGCGATTCTAATGTTCATGGTATGGAAAACAAAGCGTTCAAATTAACACCTGAATTAATCGAAAATAACAAGGAATTCATTTAATCGTCCTCGAAATAGGGAGGGAACTTCAATTAGTAAGGAGGAAGAATGATGACGAAACTGACGATTCAAGCCGTGATTGACCGTCCGGTCGAGACCGTGTGGGAGATCTGGAACGCACCGGAAGACATCAAACGCTGGAACGCAGCGTCTGACGATTGGCATACGACGGCGTCAACGAATGATTTGACGGTCGGTGGTCAATTCACGAATCGAATGGAAGCAAAAGACGGTAGCATGGGATTTGATTTCACGGGTACATATGAAGCAATCGTTCCCTACGAACGCATTGCGTATGTCCTCGAGGATGGTCGTCAGGTGACGATCGACTTCACTCGAAACGGGGAACAGACCGAAGTCGTCGAATCGTTTGATGCCGAAACAATCAACCCGCCTGAAATGCAACAAGCGGGCTGGCAGGCGATCCTTGATCGGTTCAAGGCGTATGCTGAGTCGAAGTAAATCGTTCGCTTCGTAACTTCCGACCACGGCGATCCGTCAGGGCAGGAATACCACCGCTCTCATAGCGCCGGACCCAGTTATACAATTGTTGATACGACACATCATGCCTTCCGGCGATACGTTGGTAGTCCTTTGCGGCCGCCAAACAATCGAGGACGGCATTGATGCGTTGTTCAAGAGTGTTGGTGGACATGAACGTTTTCCTCCTCATTGAATCGCCCTGGATTCGTCCACGGCATTAAACTAGAGCACATACAATCGATGGAAGCCATTGGATCAAAGAAAAATTGATGCGTCTCCTGTTGATTCGTTTTGACGATCAGTCGTTTTTCTAGCGTTGGTAAATGCACGAGAAACGAAATCTGATATTCCATAGGATGCGAGAGAATGGTGGTAGATCGTTTTTGTAAGTGGATAGCTGCTGAATTCGCAGTGATGTATAAGACGTGTCGATTCCATTCCTCTTCGTTGAAAAGTGAATCCATCATCGTGATAAATGCTTGACCGGAAATGAAGTTCATCGGACGACCTCCTTTCTTATAATGTGTATATCCTGTACATGTTTTTCGAAAACCTACATTTCAAATATTACAAAAAAACCACCTCCAAAAGAGAGGTGGTTAACGTTACCCTGCTAGTTCAAGCATTTGGACGAACGCGACGTCCGGATCTGTCGTCTCAAATCGGTTCAACCAATCCTTGAAGTCGCCTTCGTACAAAATACGACCTTGATGAAGGAAGATGACATGGGCATCGGTATGCAATAGATCATGTAATTGATGGGTCGAGAAGAGGCACGTTTGACCGTTTGCTGTCATCTGCTCGAAGCGTCGCATGATATGAAGTCGTGTTGCCGGATCAACGCCACTTGTCGGCTCGTCAAAAATGTAGAGCGAACGCGGTACTGTCGTCAACAGGGTGACGAACAACCATTTCTTTTCACCAGCGGACATCTTACCGATTTTCATCTCCCATAGATGAGCGAATAGATCGAGCTCTCGTGGCTGTTTCAGATGACGCGTATACGTCTCTTGCTTGCGATATGCTTTCAAACGAGCGAGCCGACCGACGAAGACGGCGACATCCTTGCCCTTTAATTCATCCGAGTAATAGATGAATTGCGTCAAATAGAGAATGTCCGAGATATCGGGTAAGTCCAGTTCTCCGGACGTGATCGGTAAGGCGCCGGTCATGCAATCAAACAGTGTCGTTTTCCCGGCACCGTTCATCCCGATCAAGACGTTCAGTTTCCCGGGAACAAGCGAAAAGGAGACATCGTGTAACAGATCAGGTGATTTCGGATAGTTGAAGCGTACGTGTTGAACGTGCATCTGAATCCTCCTATCGGGTCAGTAATGACATGAGATTAAAACGTTTGACAGAGAATAGACCAAGTAACAGATAAATGACGAGTACGACGGTCAAGATAAGGAACGATGCTCCCGTAACGTGCTCAGAGACAGCGAGACCAAGTGTTTTCATGACATAAAAAGGATTCAAGTAACTGTACCAACGATCCGGTTGGCTATTCGCGAACAAGAACAGAGGATACATGACGATGTTGATTAATGTCGACATACTCGAAATCTTAGCCGGAAGCATCGTCAAGGCGATGCTTGCAAAAGCAAGCGAGATGCTGAGCACCAAGACGAGATAAGCGAGTAACAACGTTAAAGGTGAGAAGAGGCCGAATACGAGCATCAGGACTGTCGTAAAGACCGTTAAACTAACGGCTGCAAATACGAGCTGAACGAGAACGAGTGCGAGAATACAACCAATCTTACTACCGGAAATCATGATATACGTCTTCATCAAACCATGTTCCCGCATCCGGGCAAGTTGGAGACCAATGCCGTTGACATAAATCGAAAGTAAGATATAGCCCCAAAAGAGTGCAAGAAATGATAGGAAACTGCTCTCTGTGAAATCGAGTCGTGACCCGAAGACGAACGCGAGAATCAATGGGAAGATCAACGACCAAAAGACCGGAATCTTATCCGTCAGCATGATTTTTAAGTAAAGTATGAAGTAGCTAGGAATCGAGTACATATGTGCCTCCCGTTCATAAAAATATGATGCTGTCTATTTTTATACGAATAAAATTGGATAAAAGTTCCTTAATAAGTGATTTGTTAATAAAAGTAAGCATATCAAAAGCGCTTAAATATTGTAAACTGAAGCAAAGAACGGGAGGTGTCATGATGAAGTATCTCTTAACTTCCGGTGGGATACAAAATGCGTCGATTCATCAAGCGTTACTGGAGATGCTCGAAAAACCGATTGAAGAATGTCATGCCATTGCAATCACGACAGCGTCTTACGCACTAAAAAGGGGGATGGACCTCGCTGTCAACTTCATTCAAGGAAAAGATGAGGCACCAATGGTCGATGTAGGATGGAAGTCAGTCGGTCTGTTGGAATTATCAGCGGTTTCAGTGGTTGATCCAGCAATTTGGCAACCAGCGGTCGAACAAGCGGATGTCATCCTCGTCAATGGTGGGGATCCGCTATTTCTACATCACTGGTTCGTCGAATCGGGCTTTGATCGACTATTACCGCAACTGACCGGTGTTTATGTCGGGATGAGTGCCGGTAGCATGGTGCTCACTCCCCGTATCGGAACGGAGTTCGTCGAATGGCAAAAGACCCCGGAGCAATCGGACGCAACACTCGGTCTCGTTGATTTTTCGATCTTCCCGCATCTCGATCACCCGCAGTTACTAGATAATCACATGCAAGCAGCAAAAGAGTGGGCAAAGAGGCTGACGAATCCAGCGTACGCGATCGACGACGCGACAGCGATCCGTGTCATCGGTTCAAACGTCGACGTGATATCTGAAGGAAATTGGGTCAAATTGCAATGACAACGATTTATTTCGTCTGACATTGTGAATCGGTCAAAACGGGGAGTGATCGTGAACGAGGTTTAACCGATGCAGGTCAACAGCAAGCGCAGAAACTAGTGGTGTTCTTTAGAACGATACCGATTGACGCCATTTATTCGAGTCCAATGCGACGGGCGATGGATTCCGTTCGCCCACTTGCGAATCAGAGGAACATGCAGGTCATAACGGTTCCATTTCAAGAGCGACTTTTTCAACTAATCGATGAACGATTAACGACTGAGAGACTCGAGGAAGTATTGAGACAGTTATTTTTAGACGCCGATTACTCTGAAGTTGGTGGAGAGTCGAATCGCATGGCACTTGATCGTGCTGTAGCAGCCATCGAAAAGCTCCATGACATGCATCCGAATCAACAAGTGGTTGTCGCGACACATGGACTTGTATTAGCGTTAGTTCTTGAAAAATATACTGGGCGAGCGGCGAACGGATGGTTAGATGCCATGTCGAGTCCAGCGATTCACCTGTTGACATTCGATGCCCTCAAGAAAGCGTCTCATGAACATCTATAGAAAGACGATTAAATTTGACCGCTGAAGATGAAACCGAGAAAGAGTAGTAGCAGCACGCCGAGCGGAATGGCACAGGTGAGACTGACATATTTAAGAATCCCGGGCTCGCGTCGTCTGAAAGCGACGATCCCAAGACCGATTCCGAACAGATAAATGGCAAGTCCGATCGGAATCGTAATCATCGAGTTTGGACCGAATGGCCAGTTAATTGGTGGGAAAATCATATAGGCAATGAACAGACCAATCAGACTGAAAAAGATAGAAGCTTTAGCGTATGTCATGTGAGAACTCCTTTGAATGAGGTATATGAACAGGTATTCGGTTTTAAAACACGAATTCCTGCTTCATCCATAAAATTTCCAGTTTGTGTTTCGAATGAATGGGAGCTCTATCTAAAAGATAGTAACTTTTAGATAGGGGAGGGACTGATGCCAAAAGAAAACATGACCCGTTATGCGATTCTCGGACTCCTCGCCAGCGGATGTACGTCTGGTTATGAGATGAAACATACGATCGAAACGAGCTTGAACCACTTTTGGAAGATCAGTTTCGGCCAAGTCTACCCGACACTGAAACGGTTAGAAGCGGAAGGATTGATCGTGGAAGAGGTTACGGATGGGGAACGAAAACAATTCTCCCTGACGGAAAACGGACATGTGGAGCTCGCGCGGTGGGTCGCTGAACCGTCCGTTGATTTGCCAGTGCAACGAAACGACTTATTGTTGAAGCTTTATTTTGCCCGCCATGTTTCAAAAGACGTCACGATGCAGAAGATTCAGGAGCATGCACGCTTGCTCGAAGAGCGGCTCGAGACGTATCAAGCAATTGATGCGATGATTCGTTCTTATCCTGACTCAAACGACGCCGTTTATTGGTTGCTGACGCTTGATTATGGCATTCGAAAAACACGGGCGTTACTCGACTGGTGTGACGCTTCTCTTGAGACCCTTAAAGGAGGAAATTGACATGAAACGGATCATTGCGACTCCGAACAAAGACGTCGTCGTGTTCATCATCGGGTTACGGATCAATCGCCTGCGCTCCGTCCGGCAATGGTTGCCGACGGTCCAAGCGATGGGACCGATGCTGCAAGAGTGTTATGCGAACGATGTCGGACTGATTTCGCATGAGTCCCTTGTCGGCTGGCGATCCGTGACGTTGATTCAATACTGGCGTTCAACGGAAGAGTTGGTGGCATATGCCCATGGTTCGCGCCATTTGACGGCGTGGAAACGATTCAATCAGAAGGCACGGACATCAGAAGCGGTCGGGATCTTTCACGAGACGTTCGAAGTCAGCAATTATGAGTCGATGTATGTCAATCTTCCGACACGTGGTCTTGCGAAAGCACTTGGCGAGTCGGCGATCAAACCGCATCAAGAACAAGCGAAAGGACGATTAGCCGAACGACAGTCGCAAGAGACGATCTGAATAGACAAAAGACGGGTGCCGAGGCATCCGTCTTTTTATATAGTGACTGGCGTGGCGGGTTCGAGCAGCTCCCCACAGTTTTGACAAATATGATTGAGCGTTTTTGTACACGGTTCGCAAAACGTACAAGCATGTGAACATTGATAGACCGTCGTTTCAATCGTTTCTTGGCACCGGACACAGGTTGGTTCCATGCGTATCACCTCCTATTAGTAGTATAAGAAATACTATTCAATGAACACAGCAACAGAACAAAGTAAAAGGCTATATTTTCCTTTGATTCCATGTTAATTTGAAGAAAGTGGTTTTGAATCAGAAGGAGGATGGAAAATGGACCAGATTGATCAACAGATTGTCCGGATTCTGCAAGATGATGCACGGATCCCCTGGTCGGAACTCGGACGACAGATCGGATTATCGGCACCTGCCGTCAACGAACGGGTCCGAAAAATGGAGGACGCGGGAATCATCGAAGGGTTCCGCGCTGTCATTAATCCAGAAGCACTCGCGCAAGGGTTACTCGCGATCGTCATGTTCGAAGAGACACGCTGCGCAGGCTTGATTGAATTTTGTAAAGGACATCCAGAAGTCGTCGAGTGTCACCGCCTGACCGGTAGCTATAACTTCATGGTCAAGTTGCAAACCGCGTCCGTTGCAACACTGGAACGTTTTCTCGATGATGCATCGGTCTACGGCAAACCATCGACCTGGATTCGGCTGTCGACGCCAGTGCCGTTCACGGGATATACGGTATGACGGAAGCGACACGTGTACGGATCGAACAACTGACGGGGGATATCGAGTACATCGAACAACTCGGTGAGCAAGGGGGAACATCGACGGTCTACCGGGTTGAAACGAAAACAGGAAAATACTTACTCAAGACTTCTACGGAAGCGAGATACCAAGAATGGCTCGCAGAAGAAGCAATTGTCTTAGAAAAATGGATGCAATGAGAGTCAGGGTTCCTACCTGAGTACGTCGGCTTTTTAAAGACGGAACAGCTAAGTCATCTATTGATGCAGTGGCGAGACGGGATGACGTTGACGACAGCCTTAAGACAGGCGACAAGTGAGCAACGGATTCAGCTGTGGCAAGCGTTCGGAACGTATCTTTTCCAGTTTCATCAACGCATGACAGGGGGAACGTCACAGGAATGGTTAACGGAACGACTCATGACAGCGGAACGTTATGTCACATCTGTTTGGACGTCCGGCACGATGGATTTACTGAAACAACTAAAGTCCTCCTGTCCGGAGCCGATAACTGCCAGTTGGATTCATGGCGACTGTACGACAGACAATCTGTTGGTCGCGACGGACGGAAAGCTCTCGTTCGTTGATGTCGGAGCGATGAGACCGGGCGATCGGCGGTATGATATCGCTCTCGCCATCAGTCCAATCATCAATGATCCGGTATCACTCGATGCCTTTTATGAAGGCTATCGCTTTGAGCGACTAACTACACGAGAATTTGATTATTACAAACACGGACTGTATTCCTTTTTCTAAAAAGCCGCTGCAAAGGAGAAAAAAGATGAATCTCATGCTAATCGGAGGCGGTCAACTGGTTGCTCCGTCTCATCAATTCATCAATCGGCATGTCGTTCAACTGACGAAACACGCACCACATATCGTCTTCCTGCCGACGGCAAGTCGAGATGAATTGCTATACCAACAACAATTTCGAGATACATATGAAGCAATTGGAGCGATTGTCTCGATCGTCACGCTGTTTGACGACGAACAATCCATGGAGACGCAACGACGACTAATAGAAAATGCCGACATTCTTTATGTCGGTGGTGGCAATTATCCGTTACTCGTCAAGACTTTTGCTGTAAAAGGCATGGATGTATTGCTTGAACAAGCCATCAAGCGTGGAAAGTGGTACGTCGGTGTCAGCGCTGGAGCGATCTATGCGATGGAATACGGAATCCGAACGAGTGAGGGCGGAACGGGCTATTGCCTGGATTCGGGGCAAGGTTGGCTGAACGGTTGCCTTTGTCCGCACTTGAACCAGAAAAAACGGGCAGCCCGTTTTCAGGAATACCTGCCTCAAATGAATTATGCGATCGGATTACCTGACGATACGGTCTATATTCAATCTGAGACAGATCACTATCGATTAGGAGAAGGGCACGTGCTTTGTTTTAAATGATGATAAACGCTTCGAACATCTAGATTGTTTATCATCATTTAAAGTGAATCAAAACAGTTGACGAACAAAAATTGAGATGGTATATTTATCTCGAATTAAAGATATACGAATTAAAGATACAAAAGAGGTGAACGAAATGACGCGACCGAATCCGAACTTGAAAGCATTGACAGTCATGGTGCGCGCAGTCGATGCGTTACATGAAGTCATCAAGAAGGACGTTGCGCAGTGGGGACTGAACCCGACGGATTTTTCGGTTCTTGAGTTGCTGTTTCACAGGGGCAGGCAACCGATTCAATTGATTGGGAAAAAAGTCTTGATTACGAGCAGTAGCATCACCTATGTCATCGATAAGCTCGAAAAAAAGAATTATGTCTTCCGTAAAGCATGTCCAGAAGATCGGCGCGTGACATTTGCGGAACTGACCTCTGAAGGGCACCAACTGATGGAAACGATTTTTCCAAAGCACGAGCAAGCGATTAATCAAGTATTTCAAGGGATAGCCCCGTCAGACCTCGAAGCATTCATCGAGACAGCCAAAACAATCGGCTATCAAGCAAAAAAACAATAAAATTTTTTAGACTGATATCTCGAATTCGAGATAATAACGATTAAAGGAGCGATTTTTCATGAATGAACTAAAAGGAATCCACCACGTGACGGCGATTACGAGCAGTGCAGAGAAAAACTATGACTTCTTTACGAACGTCCTAGGAATGCGATTGGTCAAGAAGACCGTCAATCAGGATGACATCCAGACGTATCACTTATTCTTCGCCGATGATAAAGGATCTGCCGGCACGGATATGACGTTCTTTGATTTCCCTGGTATTCAAAAAGGATCACACGGAACGAATGAAATCTTCAAGACGGCGTTCCGTGTTCCAACGGATGCGGCACTTGAATACTGGATTAAACGCTTTGACAAATACGACGTCAAGCACCGTGGTATCAAAGAACAATTCGGCAAGCAGACGCTCTCGTTCGTCGATTTCGATGAGCAACAATACATGTTGATCTCTGACGAGCACAATCAAGGTGTCGCTTCCGGCACACCGTGGCAAAACGGTCCGGTGCCACTCGAGTTCGCAATCACGGGACTCGGTCCAATTCACATCCGGATCGCGGAATTTAACAACTTAAAAGCGGTACTCGAACAAGCGATGTTGATGCGCGAAGTCGATCAAGCTGGTTCACTGCATTTGTTCGAGATGGGTGAAGGCGGAAATGGTGCCCAAGTCATCGTCGAGCATAACGTCGTTCTACCAAGCGGACGTCAAGGATTCGGAACGGTGCACCACGTCGCCTTCCGCGTCGAAGATACGGCTGCCTTACAGGAATGGATCGAGCGGATGCAACAGCTACGCTTCAACACGTCCGGTTACGTCGATCGCTTCTTCTTCGAATCGCTCTACGCTCGTGTCGCTCGCGGTGTCTTGTTCGAATGGGCAACAGATGGTCCTGGTTTCATGGGTGATGAGCCATACGAAACGGTCGGGGAGAAATTGTCATTACCACCATTCCTCGAGCCACAACGAGCACAGATCGAACAAATGGTCCGTCCAATCGATACGGTCCGGAGTACGCGCAACATCGAAAAAGAATATCTTTAATAGGAAAGTGAACTGACAGCATCTAAATAAGAGGAGGAAATAAAAATGGAGAAATTAAACATTGGGATCATCTTAGGATCTACACGTGAAGGACGTCTCAGCCCACAAGTCGGGAACTGGATCAAACAACTCGCGGATCAACGGGGGGATGCAAACTACACGATTCTTGATATCGCCGACTACAAATTACCGCTTCTAGGTGAAAAAGACGCGGATGCATCAGGTGCTGCTGCTTGGTCGAAGGATGTCGCAGCACAAGACGGATTCGTCTTCATCGTTCAGGAATACAACCACTCAATCGCAGCCTCACTCAAGAACGCGCTCGATTATCTACGGATCGAATGGAACAATAAAGCAGCAGGGATCGTCTCTTACGGTTCTGTCGGTGGAGCTCGGGCGGCAGAACACTTGCGTGGCATCCTCGGTGAGTTATTGATTGCCGATGTCCGTGTGCATCCGGCGTTATCCTTGTTCACGGATTTCGAGAACGGATCGGTCTTAAAAGCGGCAGCCGTTCAAGAAACATCGGTCAACCAAATGCTCGATCAAGTCATTCCGTGGGCAACGGCGTTAAAAACAATTCGCTAAATCGTGATTGATCAGAAAACCCCCTCATTTCAGCGAAATGAGGGGGTTTTCTATCGTTATCATGTACAACACGACGTGACGCGGCGCAGATCCTTTTCTTGAATGTAAAGCGTGTGTTGGCGGACTTTATAAGGAATGTCAGCCGCTTGAAGACGTTCGAGATAGTGACCCGTCGGAGCGACCGTCCATTTCACATATGTTGTTGCGGCATTCGGTGAGGCGAGACAGATGAGTAGCGAAAGCGGAAGAATCCATTTTCGAATCTTCAATCGTATACCTCCTTCATTATTTCAAATACTGTATTAATGATTTTATTGTTTAAATCAAAAACTAAAAATCACGACTCACGTCAACAAAAAATAACTGACCATCAAGCCGACCAACAGACCACTAAAAGCAAGTCGATAGACGGGTGAACGATGGGTTCCTTTATTTCGTTTGACTTGATAGACGATGAAATAGGTCACACTGGTCACCATGACGAGGATCGCCAGTGTACTGAGTAAAGTAGACATCAGCATTCCTCCTTATCGTAAGATTTTAGCTAACGCTTTTCCTTTCGCCAACTCATCGACGAGTTTGTCGAGAATCCGGATGTTACGAATGTGCGGATCCGTTAGATTTTCCACACGAATCCCGCAGATGACGCCAGTGACTAAAAGTCGGCGTTCGTTCAGGTCGGGTGCGTGCTCGAAAAAGGCTGCGACAGTTTGGGTTTGTATGGCTTGTTCAAGAGTTGATTGCGTGTGTCCGGTCAACCAGAACAGCACGTCATCAAGCTCGTCTTGCGTCCGTTGCTTGCGCTCGACTTTTTGACGGTATACCTGATACAGCTGCTGCATCGGCATTTGAAATACTTTTTCGTAACTCATCTGAATCGCCTCCTTTCATGGTAACATATGGGAAAAGGTCTTGTTTCAAGGATTTTAAGTCGGTTTGGAGGTGCAGGATGAAATGAGACGTCGAATCATTGGAATGACTTTCATGACGTGCCTAGTACTATTTTTAGGCGTCGTAGGTGTAAAACTATCGTATCAGGCATTGATCGATCCACCGATTGATCAATCGACAGGAAACTGGGTACGTGTTCCGAGTACGATTTTACCGACTAAAAAGGTCATCTATGCGAAAAAAGAGCAAATCATCGAACAACTGGATTCTTCAAAAAGCGGGCACGAAGAATATCGGAAGGAACCTAAAAAGAAAAAACCGATTGAGCTTGGACGAGGCTTCTTGACGGATGCGATCAATCAAATCGCTCGTGTGACTCCTTGGATTGTCGCTTTAGTGATCATCTTCTATCTGTATCGTCGACAACGATTCAACCGCATGCAGTGGTCATTTCCACCAAGGCATCAACCAAAACGAACCGCTCTATCGCTAACGCTAACGCCTGAAGTCCAGTCCTCATCAGAAGACAGTATTCTTGATTCAAAAATTCGTGAAGCAGTGCGCGCGTTCAATCGGTCACTTGCTCCAGCGCAACAGCGACGGACACATGAGACGCTGACGGAGTGGTTAACACGTTTAGAGGTCACGGTTCCGTATGAGATCTATCAGCTCGTTCGGTATGCCGACGTGGCAGAACAGACACTTGATCCTTCTCGACGGACTGTTTTCCTTGAACAGCTTAAGCAAAATCAGACACGGCTCGTGTAATCAGCCGTGTCTTTTTTAGTGTCCGCGATATTTATTGAGAGCGAGCATGTTCAACAGGAATAAGGCGGCTCCGTAGAGAAATAATCCGAGCCAGTACGGCCAGATGCTTGACCAACCGTTGCCGTAGACGAGTACCTCTTTAATCGCACTCGCTCCGTAGAAAATCGGGGTGATATATCCGATGTTACCGAGTCCGTACGGGATTAAATCGAGCGGAATCAAACCGGAGAAGAAGATCTGCGGAATGATCGTAAAAGGAATCAACTGGACGACTTGTAATTCAGACTGGGCAAAGATCGAAATCGTTGCCCCGAACAAGACCGCGACGACGGCAAGTCCAAGCATCGTCAGGAAGACCCAGATGATCGAACCTTCAGACGGTAAGTCAAGAACGGTCGTCGCGTACAGGACGACAAGAATCGCCTGGATCGAGGCGAAGACGCTATAACCGAGCGTATAGCCGAAGATGACGTCGGTTTGGCGAATCGGTGTCATCATCAACCGCTCGAGCGTGCCGCCACTGCGTTCTTTGACGAGTGCCATTGCTGACAAGATAAAGACGAAGAAGAATGAGAACAGCGATAAAAAGACGAAGCCAAGCGCATCAAAGGTCGATTGATCGACATCACCATAGAGATAGTTCGTCTCAAGTTGCATCGTCGGTTGCAGGGATGCCAGTCCAGCTTGAATCTCGCGTAGTGCTTTGGAACTTTTCGTCGAAGGTTCGCGGAGGTTCAACGCTAGCTGACTGTCTTCCATGTCTAAGACGACGTCGACCGTTTCATGATTCTTGAGATAGGCGTCAGCATCGCTGCCGTTATACGTTTTAATCGACAGATCCTGTTTTTCAATCGCTTGTGAGACCGGAGCCGGTACATCTTGACTGATGGCGACGACAGGCGTGTAGTCATCGTTTCCAAGTAGGAAATAGATCAAGGTGAAGATTAATAACGGAGCAAGTAAAATGAGTCCGACGCTTCGTTTATCGTTCAACGTTTGACGGATGACCCGTAGTGCGAGTTGCCACATCACGTCACGTCCTTTCCAGCGAGCAGGAACAGTTCCTCGACCTGACCGTTTTCAGTCTGTGCGAGCAAACGGTCGAGCGGATCGTAGGCGATGATTCGACCGTTATAAATCAATGCTGCCCGGTCACATTCATTGATTTCGTCCATGACATGGGTCGAGACGACGATCGTCGTACCTTGCGCACGAATCGCTTGGAATTGATTCCAAATCTGGCGGCGTAACACGGGATCAATCCCGACGGTCGGCTCATCCAGGAATAAGACGGTCGGACGATGCAAGATTGAGATGGCGAGGGACAATCGTTTCTTCATCCCGCCGGAATAATGGCGAACGAGCTTTTTTTGATCATTCGTTAAATCGACGAGTGTCAAGACCTCCTCGATGCGTTTTGCTAAATCCTGACGGGACATGTTGTATAAGGAACCGAAAAAATGCAGGTTCGCAAGCCCCGATAAATCCTCATACAAAGCATCGTTTTGTGGCATGAAACCAATCTGCGATAACATCTTGAAGCTTGGCATCGAAGTGTCACCAATCTGAATCGAACCTGCGTCTGCCTGGATCGCACCAATCATCAAACGAATCAGTGTCGTCTTACCAGAACCTGACGGACCGAGCAAGCCACAAATCTCACCGGACGGAATCAAAAGATCAATCTGTTGGAGGACAGTCTGCTGATGAAACGATTTCGATACACCGTGTAGTCGTAAATCCATCGTATTCTCCCTCCTTTTATAAAATAATTATTGAACAACGTGTTGATTAATTTCATTATAAAAGGGAGAGAAACTGGGAGCAATGACCAGTTGACGTCCATCTGTCGCTTAAGCGACACATTCCGACAAACTGTTGAAGAAAGAGGCGATATTGATGAAAAAACAGGATTTACGCATCATTCGGACTGACCGCAGAATACGCGAAACGTTCCTTCAGTTGATCGACGAAGTCGGCTTTGACGCCGTGACGATCAAGTTATTGACGGAACGCGCTGAAGTCAACCGCGGGACATTCTACCATCATTACGCGGATAAATACGAACTGCTCGAACGGATGACGAATGAGATCTTTGAAAAGATCGAAGCGACATTCGAACGGGAGATTCCCTTTGTCCTAATCAACAAAACGGAGGACTCTCCGTACCGGCGAATCATTCCGTTTTTGATCTTTCTCTATGAGAATCGGACGCTGATGCGAATCTTGCTCAGTCCGACGAGTGACGGGATGTTTCGGAAGCGCGTCCGTGATTACATGCAACAGATTCTTTTTTCAGGGTTACACGAACAGGGGGAACGACTCGTTCCAGAAGACTATCTCATCGCCTATCTTTCTGCTGCCCATCTCGGTGTCATTGAATCGTGGTTGAGTCATCCTAATGAGACGACCCCGGAAGAGATTGCCCGGATCATCTTTACGATTTCGATGGAAGGACCGTTTCGAGCGGCAGGGTTCCGGCGATGAACTTACAGGAAGTATTAGCCTATATCGTCAAGGCATTACAACAAGAGCAAATTCGCTTCGGCATCGGTGGTTCATTGCTGCTAGCACATCATGGACTGCCTGTCACTCCGTTCGACATCGATCTCGTCGTCGCACTAGAAGACGCCGAACGGGCAGTCCTATTGTTATCTGAGATGGGAACTGTCGTTGAACAAGACGAGACGTCACTCTATGCAACGGAAGTATTCCAAGAATTTATGATCGAAGGAATCGATCTTGATCTGATGAGCGGACTTCAGGTTCGTCATGACGAGGGCGTGTTCGTCTATCCGTTTGATGAACAATCGATCGATTCAGCTGGACGTCCGTTCATGGCACTCGTCGATTGGTACGTCATCTATCAACTGATTCCAGAGCGGGAACAAAAGGTCACGATGATTGAAGACGTATTTACAAAACGGGAAGTGGACCGTAAGCGTCTCGAACAGCTGAGAAGCCTCGTTCTTCCGCAAGTAGTAAAGAAGCGAATCAATCAGTGGCTGAAATGACATACAGGTCGTCGAGTAAGACGACCTCATTTGTTGCCGGTAAATAAGCGTGGTTCGAGTCAAGCAAACCACAGAGAACATAGTGGTCAAGTGCCCGCTCGAAGACATAATACGGTTTCAATGTCAGGTAAGGCATGAGTGCGTGACGTATGACTTCTTCGGGAACGCTATTTGGCAATCCTTGTGTCGAATCATGAAAGAGGTCAATAAATGCTTCGTTATCAACGATTAGGCTGACTTCAAAAGTATCTTCCATCAGAAGAATCGTCAAACGACGTTTGTAAGCGAGATTTATGTCGTCACGAGTCCGGCGTACTACTACGTTAATGAATGGAAAATCCCGATGGATTTCTTGAATCGTCCACGCTCCGGACTCCTCAGGATATTCCGCAGCGATGAGATCTACAGCAATCGACTGACATGTTTCCAGCATCCCGTCAGTCAACGGTCGGTAATCCGGATGTGGCGTTTGAGCTTCGGCATCGAGTGCCGTGACGGTGTCTCGCCGCTTAATCAATTTGCGCGTATAGGAGAACGTGGACGGTTTGTCCCATGTCACGATCTCGTTCATGGCAACGGACGAAGTTTCGGGATTACTTAGAGGATACGTGCGCAAGCCGTCTTGAGAAACAAAGATTTCTTCAATTGCATGCGCTTGTATTGGTTGTTGCTCACCAGGTAGTAAACAGAACCGTATCTGTTCTGAAATGATCGGTGTGATTTGTACAGGTGACAATGTGAACGGTTCAGTCGGATACTTGTTACTCAGCGCGGGGGTTCCATAGATACCGAAAGAATCGAGCGCTCCTTCATTCGTTAGCTCAAGCGATATGAACAGACCAGGGGAGAGGCGAATTCCGTGATGACAGCTGACATACTGATACAGGGAATCTTGATGCGTAAGGAACATGAACTGCTTCTCGAACGTCATTCCTAATTCTTGCTCAAGCCAAGCAATCCGTATGTCTGAATCACGTAAATCCTCTGGAAGAGAATGAATCGTGACAGCGCCATGTACATGAATCGAAGTTGTTCGTTTTGTAGCCGTATCGACTTGAATCTCTATCGTACAGTCTGGATAACTCTCGTCTTCAGACAAAGGACCGTGATTGATGGGGAACCAACATGTCTCAAGCGAATATTGCGTTTCACCACGAATTTTTTCACGGCGATAGAAGGTTTCATGTAAGACATAATCGTTCAGTTGATATTTGTCTTGGATATGGGAGATTAAATCTTTCGTTAATGGATGCAACTCGTTCACTCCTTTATATCTAACTTCACTTTATAGATCACGTATTAAAACGACCTCATTTGTTGCTGGTAAGTAGGCATGGTTCGAGTCAAGCAAACCACAAAGAACGTATTGACCTTTTGAGATATCGAACACATAACGCGGCGTGAGCAAAAGGTACGGACGTAATGCATTGAAAATGACATCTTGCTGATCATCCTCGAGCTCTGGTGCAGTAACAGATGCGAACACGGTATGGAGTTCCTGATCGTCGGTCAAGCTAATCCAGTCAAGCGTCTTTTCATCAAGGAGAATCGTGACGCGTCTTTGCTGATCAACACAGGACGTCGGATTCGCGCGAGATAATTTGACAGCAAGGTAAGGGTGTTGCCGGTAGATATGACGAATCATCCATTGTCCGGATTCACTAGGGTAAACGTTTTGGACGATTTCTTGAATCGCGTTTCGACAGGCGTTCACCGTCTCTTGCTGGATCGGACGAAAATCAGGATGTTCGGTCTGCATGATCACATCCTCTGCTGTCACACTTGCTGCTGATTGGAAAGGATGGCGTTTGAGAATTGAAGTTGACGGATTTGCCCACGTTAAGATGTCATTTCGATCGAGTGATGACGTGAAATCCAGTTTACTAGGCAAAAGGATAGATCCTTCTTGCGTCACGATCGTCTCGACGACAGTATGCGCGTATTGATGTCCTGGTTTTGTATAGGAGAACCGCTTTATTTGTTGTTTAGCTAGCGAGTCGATGTCCTCGAGCGTTAAAGCGAAAGGTTCCTGTTTCACATGATGATCACTCGGATGAGGGCCGTATAGGAACAACTCATCGAGTTGACCATTTTCCGTTAACGTTAAGTGAATGAAACAACCGGGAGACAGCCGAATCCCTTCGTGACAACTCACATAACTGAAAAAAGTGTCGTTTTCTTCTTTGAGCATGAAATGCGTACCATGGATCATATCGGTCTCTGATTCGATCCATGTCATCCGAGTGGTTGGATCACGTAAATCGTCAGGCACGGAATGAATCGAGTTCGGACCGTGTAAGGATAACGTCGTCGTTCGTTTCGTGACAGGGTCAATTGTAATCTGCACCGTTCCTTCAGGAAGCATCGTGCCATCCTCTTCCTCGATGACCGATGTACCACGCGGAATCCAGAACGTTTCGAAAGAGTAACCGGTTTGGTCGTTCATTTTGTTTTGCGTGTAGGACGATTCGTAGAGCACATAATCAGTTAAATGATATTTCTCGAGCATATAATCAGTCAGCTGTTTCGTTAAAGCATGCAACGTATTCACCTCTATTTCGTACGTTCAGTGTAACGTGAATCTCCTTGTGATGAAGCGGAATTGAAAATTATTACATAATTGTAAGGCTTAGAATATAGATTAATGTATTATTATAGTAAAATAAATATAAGGACCATTGAAACGTAGGAGGAAACAAAAGTGTCAGATTTTAGTCTAGCAATGAATCTTTTATTTGGGAGTGTCCATCTCATTCTTATGGCGATGGCGATCCCATCGATCATCTATGCACTCTATCTATTACGAAAAATCGCTAACAAATGATTGCAGGAACTTTTTGGTAAGAACAAGAAGACAGTTTAAGTACCCTCGCATCATCAAAAGGAGGCGGTAGCATGTCATTTTGGACATGGTTTGCAATCTTATTTGTGTTAGCGAACAGTATCTTCGTAGCTTCTCAATCGAAACGTTCCAAGAAATAACAAAAGGCGCAACTTCCGTTTACGGAATTGCGCCTTTTCGTTTATTCAGTTTTGCTTGTCGAGCCAAGCGATTGCCTCTGCCAAGTCGTCGGCGATATAGTCGACGTTTGCTTGCTCTAATCGGTCGGCGTAATCGCGGATTGAGCTCTCTCCGGCACCTGTCCGGACTAAGATTTTGATACATCCGGCACGAGCAGCTGCCACCATATCACTCCAGCGATCCCCGATGACGACACATTGCTCGAGTTGGAGATCGTGTTTTGCTTGTGCCTGCCATAATAAATTTGGTGATGGTTTGCGACAAGTGCAGCGATCTTCCGCTGCATGCGGACAAATCAGCGTATCATCAAAGCCGAAGCTCTGTAATTCTGTTCGAAAATCCTCTTCACGCGCCAATCCTTTGGAGACACCAGGTTGATTCGTAAACGCAATCAGTAAAATCCCTTGGTTACGTAAGCGTTCGATTAGCGAAGGAACGTACGGAAATAACGCAAACGTTCTAGGATAGTGGACAGTGTCATCTCCACCAATCGTCCCGTCTCGGTCAAGAAATATTGCTTGAATAGAATTCATGTGTACAACTCCTTAGTTTACGAAGCATCTTTGAGTTCTTGGTACGGTTGAACACGTGCGGCCAGTTGAGCTGGGACGAAGGCAGCGATGACACCGAACAAAATCGGTAAGGCAAGCGACACACCAATCAATAACGGTTCATTCCACGGAACAAGATTGTATAGTGTATAAATTGTCGTGTAAGCAATTAACAGTCCGACGATACCGGAAAAGAGACCGATAAGGAAACCTTCAAGGACGATCAATTGACGGATCGCGCCGTTCGTCCAGCCGAGTGCTTTTAGGACGGCAAGTGAGGCGCGGCGATCGGTGACGTTTTGCCACATGATCTCTCCCGTTGTCAATATGGCGATCGTAATTGCAACACCCATCGTCACGTAATGCATTGGACCGACTTGTAAGGCGACGAATTGACCGAGCCATGATGTATAGAGAACACCTTGTAAATGGAACGTCACGAATAAGAAGAAGGTCAAGAGAGCTGTCGGTAAAGCGATTGAGAGAACGGATAAACTATTCCGTTTCCATTTCCCGATCAGTTCCTTTAGTGCGAGTGTCACCGTCGAACGAAGTTTCAGTCCGACACGAGCGGCTTTCGCGTATTCACCGGTCTTGATCGCTTCGTACGGTGAGATGCGGCGAATCGTCCACGCCGACCAGGCGGCGCCGGCGAGGTAGATGACAAGACTGAACAGTGCGATCCAGAGAAGGCTCCAGCCGTTCATCGCTTCATTACGGACATATGAGAAGATGCTTTCGACGATCAAGGCGATTGTTGAAACGAATCCAGCGAGTATCGCCGCCTCGATCAAAACGATTTTATAGAGATCCTTCGTCCGCCAGCCAAGTGCTAGTAAGACAGCGAATTCTTTCCGGCGAGCGAGCATCGAGACATAACTCGTCGCGAGGACATAGACAATCGCGACGGCAAGCATCGCGAAGATGACGCCTGAGAAACCGACACTCGTCTCGCGGAAGATTGTCATCGCAGCACCGATGTGGATCCATGGTTGTTCAATCCAACCGAGCGTCTTGCCGTCATCGACAACCTTCGTGACGACCGGTTGAGGAGATGAACCTTTTGTGATTGTAGCGATAAGACCAGTCTCTTGTTCGATTTCCGACTTGATACGTTGTAAGGTTTTATCTGACTGTTCACCGACAGAAGAAGCACCCTTTACTTTTAACCGGATCGATGAAATCGATTGGTCGCCCATCACCTTTTGGACACTATCGATTGTCGTGAGAACGTTTGGAGAGTTCGTTAACAGACCAATTGGATTCCCGGTCGTGTTGATCGGTTGAGCAGGATTGACCGGTTCATTTTTTGAGTCAAGTACGATACTCGCAGCCGATGGTCGATAGGTCTCCATCGGTAATTCGTTCAATGGATCTTTGGACACATTGATCTTGTTCGGATCATACAAACCGACGACATTGAACGTCAGATAAGGATTCATTGACTTAAAATCAGATTGATCCGATTTTTTCATTTTTATTTCATAAGAATCTACGGTCCGGAAGCCGCGCTTCGGAAGATAAGTGGATGGTAATATAGCGTTTTTGAATGCAGTAGGTGCTGTATGCACTTCATAAGCATCCTTCCATCGTGTAGGGAACGGACTCTTCACCGTTTGATATGTCAAAGAGCCTGTCTGGGCGACGAGTTGAGCGTTAGTATATGCTTCTGCTTGCGGAAGTACCTTAGTTTTTTGACCGAGTAGAGAATCGAAATAAACGCTCTCGACTTTAGAGGCATCGACTTTAATGTCTTGGATGATCTTGCGTTTTTCTTGATCGAGAGGTTGAGGATCGTTCGATTTAGCTAGTCGTTGATAGAATGTATCACGTGCTTGTTTCGTTTTCAGATCGACGTTAACTTGTTCTAACTTGAAGTGACTATATCCCGTATTGAAGGATTTTGGATTGATCAATACCGGAATGTTGAATGCGTTAGAACTCTCCTTGCTGGCTGAGGGAACATCCTCTTGATTGAAGTAACGAAACTTCTTCTGATTCAGGATGCTCTTATCCAAACCGACGAGTTGCGCTTCCGCCTCCGGATCGATTCCGACGATAAGACTATAGGTAAAGGGTTGTACGGATGAAAAATCTTGCGGATCTTGAAGACTGATCAATCGCGTGTTTGGAGGAACGAGCGGTTCTTCAATAGTTGAAAAGTAGGCACTATCCTGTGCAATGAGTTCTTTTGTAAATCCACCAGCACCATAATGTGAATTAGTCAATCGATAAATACCAGGCTTTTTCGGAAAGTGGATTTGATTTGGAATCGAGATGCCAATATTAGCGTATCCCATGACAGCCACCGGGGCTGCGATATCAATCGCATCCATTTGCTTGATTTGTTGATATTGTTTAAACGAAATCCCACCGTTGATTCCATTGAGATAATTCGGTTCGAGTAACTTTCTCGACTCCGTCGACATCTGACTGCCTTTCGGTCGCACGACGATATCATACGCAGACGACCATTTCTTTTGTAACGTCTGTTCAACCGTTCCTTGACTGGAGTCCGTCAAGTTGAACATCAAACTGAGCCCGGCACTGATGATCAGGGCACCGACAAGCGTCAGGATGAATTTCCCGCGCTGCCGGCGCCATTGATTTAAGACAAAACGGAACATCGTCATTCCTCCTTTTATGGGGTAAAGGCTACGAAAAATGGATGAGACTGTTCATCTAAGATATGTAAGATTCGTTCGCTGAAGTTCGACCACGTTACACGTCGTAACACTTCTTCGAGCGAGAAAAAACCGACTGCTAAACTTTCACTGCTCGTCTGCGGTTGACCACCAATCGCTTTTGCAAGCCAACAGGTCGCACAGACATTCGCCTCGAGGTTTTGATAGATGCCGCAAAATTTCACGATTTCAATCTCAATTCCAGACTCTTCTTTGACTTCGCGAATGATACCGTCAGCTGCACTTTCCCCAGGCTCGACGATGCCACCCGGAAACTCCCAGCCGTGATCCGGTCCTTGGATTAAAAGAATCTCGTTTTGGTCATTCAAGACGACCGCTCCTGCTGATAACGAATAGATCGATGTAGGGAACATAGACTTCCTCATGTGAAGAGAGGGACAACGTCTGTTGCCCCTCCGCCAAATATTAAGATGCATCTTTGAGTTCTTGATACGGTTGAACACGAGCGGCCAGTTGTGCTGGGATGAACGCCGCGATGACACCGAACAGAATCGGTAAGGCGAGCGATACGCCAATCAACAACGGTTCATTCCATGGAACAAGGTCGTATAGAACGTAAATCGTCGTGTAGGCGACAATCAGTCCAATGACTCCGGAAATGAGACCGACCAGGAAGCCTTCGAGGACGATCAATTGACGGATTGCACCGTTCGTCCAGCCGAGCGCTTTTAAGACGGCGAGTGAAGCGCGACGATCGGTGACGTTTTGCCACATGATCTCTCCCGTCGTTAAAATGGCGATTGTGATCGCAACACCCATCGTCACGTAATGCATCGGACCGACTTGCAGGGCGACGAATTGTCCGAGCCACGACGTGTAAAGGACACCCTGTAAATGGAATGTCACGAACAGGAAGAAGGTTAAGAGAGCAGTCGGTAAAGCAATCGAGAGGACGGACAGGCTATTGCGCTTCCATTTCCCGATCAGTTCCTTCAGTGCGAGTGTCACGGTCGAACGAAGTTTCAGTCCGACGCGAGCTGCTTTCGCGTATTCACCGGTCTTAATCGCTTCATAAGGTGAGATGCGACGGATCGTCCACGCCGACCAGGTCGCACCAGCCAGGTAAATAACGAGACTGAACAGCGCGATCCAAAGAAGACTCCAGCCGTTCATCGCTTCATTACGAACATATGAGAAGATCCCTTCGACAATTAAGGCAACCGTCGAGACAAATCCAGCGAGGATCGCAGCCTCGATCAAGACGATTTTATAAAGATCCTTCGTCCGCCAGCCGAGTGCGAGTAAAACAGCGAACTCTTTTCTGCGCGCGAGCATCGAGACATAGCTTGTCGCGAGGACATAGACAATCGCGACAGCGAGCATCGCGAAGATGACGCCTGAGAAACCGACGCTCGTCTCGCGGAAGATTGTTATCGCAGCACCGATGTGAATCCATGGTTGTTCGATCCAACCGAGCGTCTTACCTTCATCGACGACTTTTGTGACAACCGGTTGAGGAGATGAACCTTTTGTGATTGTAGCGATGAGACCGGTTTCTCGCTCGATTTGTTGTTTCACATCTTGTAGCAGTTGTTCTGATTCTTCGCTGACGGTCGTTGCACCTTTCACTTTCAGACGAATTGAGGAAATCGATTGTTCGCCATTGATTGCTCGTGCACTATCAATCGTCGTTAGGATGTTTGGAGAACTTGTCAACAATCCTACGGGATTACCAGATGTATCAATTGATTTTGCAGGATTGACAGGTTCGCTCTTCGCATCTAAAACAAGATCAGCAGACGAGGGACGATATGTTTCCATGGGTAACTCATTCAGTGGATCTTTTGAGACCTTGATGTTATTTGGATCGTATAGTCCGACGACATTGAATGCAAGGTATGGGAAGACGGTATCCAACTCACCTGGTTTTGGTTTTTTGATCTTACGTCCGACGGATTCAAGGGAACGGAAACCTTTTTTAGGGAAAAACTGTTTTCCATATGTCCAATTTTTGATCTCAGTTGGCGAAGCCGATACTTCATAGGCAGTCTTCCAGCGACTTGGATATGGACTATTGGCTGGCTTAAACGAGAGTGGTCCAGATTTATATAGTAGTTGGGCTCCTTCAGCGCTTGTCATATCAACATACGTAGAATTTGTCTTTTCTATAAGTGTTTGAAGGTAGTTTTCTTCCACTTTAGATGCTGGAATTTCGAGATGCTGTATTTTTTTTGCAGGATACGTAGTTAACACTGAACGAAGAACTGAACGCTTCGGTTGTTTTTTTACTAGACTATCAATCAGCTTCTGTTGATCCTGCTCTGTTTTAAAGGGGGCATCTAATTTTTCGATTGTATATTCATAGCTTCCTCTATTAAAGGAGTTTGGATTTATTAAGACAGGTATGATGTGTTCGTCCGAATAATTACCGGATTGATGTTGATCTGTGCTGTTGAAATATCGAGACTTTTTATTTAATCGAACACTTTTATCTAATCCGACAAGTCGAGCTTCCTCGACAGGGTCGATTCCAACAATCAATACTGGGTTTCTTGCAATTGCATTTTTAAACGTTTCAATGGGTTCATTGAAAAAAGAAGCATTTTTCGGAACATTTACTTTCGTACCTTGAGAGATATGGATGACGCTATGCGATTGACGTTCTCTCGTAAAACCATTTTCGATAAAATTCGTTTCTGTTAGACGATACATACCGGGTTCGCTTGGAAACTTCAATACATTTTTAAACGAAGTAACAGAGTTTACATATCCCATAACAGCAACCGGAGCTGCAATATCAATCGCATTCATTTGTTTGATTTGTTGGTATTGTTCAAAGGAAATTCCACCATTGATACCATTTAAATAGTTCGGTTCGAGTAAATCATTCGACTCACTTGCAAGCTGACTGCCTTTCGGTCGTACGACGATGTCATACGCAGACGACCATTTCTTTTGTAATGTTTGTTCGACCGTTCCCTGACTGGAGTCGGTCAAGTTGAACATCAGACTGAGTCCGGCGCTGATGATGAGCGCACCGACGAGCGTAAGGATGAATTTCCCGCGCTGCCGGCGCCATTGATTGATGACGAAACGAAGCATATGTAGTCTCCTTTGCTTGTTATTGGGAGATTTGCGTCTTTAAATAATGTGCAAGATCTTGTTCGAAATGGTGAATCGCTTGTGCATCGAGTGCTTCTACTTCTGCTTGCGCTGCGTAGCGGGTGACGAAGTAAGGAGAGAGTGGCGTCACCAGATGAATGCGCTCCGTCCAGTCTGTCAACGACTCATGACTTTGCCGCTTGAGGGCTCGTGGTAATCGTTGGTTAAAATCAAATAGCATCAGGCGTAATGATTCTATAGGAGGAGTAGGCATAGACTGAGTTGTTGTAGACGAAGTTTTATTCTTGAAAGAAAGATTTGATTGATCTTCCATAGTCTCCGTAATGTCTAAAGTATGTTTTCCTGTGAGTCGCTTTCGTTTTTTGATTACAAAATAAATGATGAAACTTCCGACAAGAAGCAACAAGAGAAGGATGATCGAAAAACTAGAGCCTGCCTTTTCTTCGGCTGATTCCAAAAAGCCTGGCGACTTGGTAGCATTGGCTTTTCCACGTGCTGTTCCATCCACTTTTTCCGTTTTACCTGTACTTATACCTAAAATTTCACCTTCAGAATTTTCGTCGATTGTGTTATCGAGTTTACAACTATTTTTTTTGAAAATAAGTTTTGATAAGTCATCATGATTACAATCTCGCACAATCGTCGTCTCTTGTTCCGAGAAGTCCGCATTCCGAAACGCTTCATACGCAGACTGCGTCGATACGGACAACAATAGAAAAACGACAATAGAGCCAATGAAACTCGCAATCAGTTTGCTTCGAAACGTTTGCATCGCAGACACCTCCTCATAAACAGTACTTAGACACTTTGCACCGTGCGTTTTCGGCGGTCTTCGACGATCCGACCATCCTGCATGAAGAGAATTCGGTCAGCGCGTTCGGCGAGTTCTAAGTCGTGTGTGACAAATAAAACGCCACATTTGTCTTCACGATGCAGTTCTAGCAACAGTTCAAAAATCGCGTCACCGGTCATGGAATCAAGATTACCAGTCGGCTCATCTGCAAGAATCCATTGCGGATGATGCAACAAGGCGCGGGCGATTGCCACCCGTTGTTGCTGCCCGCCGGATAGTTGAGCAGGTAAAGCATTTCGTTTGTCGTCGAGTCCGACCCGATCGAGCAGCTCGAGGATTCGCTCGTCTTGATTAAACGACGTCTTTTGTTTTAACAAGGCGACCTTTAGGTTTTCAGACACCGTCAGTGACGGTAGGAGATGAAACTGCTGGAAGATGAAGCCGATCTCTTGCGAGCGGAATTGTGATAACCGTTTGTTCTTCCAAGACGTAATGTCCTGTCTGTCATAGAGAATCTGACCGGACGACGGACGATCGAGCGAACCAAGGAGACTAAGGAACGTCGATTTTCCGGACCCGGACGGACCGACGAGTGCCGTTACTTCCGATTGCAAAAATTGTCCGTTTAGTTGATGCAAGACATCGGTCCGGACACCGCTTCGCTCAAACGAGTGCGAAACATCTTGAAAGGTAATATTCATGTGACCACTCCTTTTACATAATTTGGTTAAATATAGTGTATTATTTTTAGAAAATTTTGTCTATTGTGTTTTTATTTTCGAAATCCTTACTCATTTATGTTTTTCTTATAACTTCTCTCTAAGATTGGATTAACCCCAATCTAAGGAGATATTTAAAATGAAATGAATACGCAAGAAAAGGTTATGGATCAGTGGAAGAATCATGCTGATGCTCCTGTGAATTGATACCACCATCTTTTTAGGACGATGAGAGGCATAAGGAACGAAAAGAGTAGTGGAGTCGAAGATATTAAAAATATTCTTCTATTTCTCAGAAACGCTTGAAACAATAAATCGGTAGACGGTCATTGAAAGGAAACGGTACCGCCTCGATAAACAACCTCGGACGTCACACGTAATATTGGAACGACAGTGGACGAAGAAATCACTTCAAATTATCCTTGATTTACTAGACGTGTCTGTTAATCGTCAAACGGATGATCAATTCACATGATGGTGAGGTAACGATTGAGAATCAATTGCATCAAGGAACTATCGTGACCGTTTTGTTGATGATGCACGAGATTCGAGCATGATGACATAAAAAAGGAGCGCGAACTCACACGAGTCATCGTGAAAAGCGGCGCTCCTTTTTTATGTTTCTAGTCTGATATGAATTGCTCGTAATTGTTTTTTCAAAGCCGTTCTCGCTAAAGGTTCACCCTTTCCTGTACCAGGCTCAAAGGCATAAGGGCTAAAGACTTTAGCACCTTCTTTGAGCCAGTTTGAGCGATACAAGTCATGTGTCTCACTTCTCGATAAAAAGATACCGTCCTCGATTTCGACATTATCGTCTACTCCGAACTGAAAGCCGCAGCAAGAACAAAGTTCAAACGAAGCGTCACCATTTTCGTCATAAGCAACGTCGTCCATTTGCGCATATCCGCAGACGGGACATATGTATTTCATGAAAGCACCTCATTGTTCAAGAATCTTTTGATACGTGTACCCTTTTAAGATATCTGCTTGATTCGTATAGGTCCAGTCAGTAATGGACTGATCTGGATGCGACTCAAAATAGTGATTGAGGATATCACGTCCCAAAATGTAGTTACTCCAGCGAGGAATCTCTTTTTGTTTGTTACCTACGACGAAGTCGAGTTGTGATACTTCATAGCTGTTGACCAGATGTACGACATGTTTCTTCGTTGCTTCATCCATTTCGACATTCCATGGAGGGGAGACGCCTTTGACGATTCGGTCGGCAAAGGCATCTGCCTTTCCTTCAACGATGACGGAATTAAGAGTCGTACTTAAACTAAAATCAGGTGTATCCTTGAGGACTAAGTGATGATATTCGTGTGCCGTCGAATATGCCAGGATGTCTTTATCGTAGTTTGTATCCAGATAGAGAATGAATGCATCTTTATAGGCTGCTCCTGTAACACCTTTCATTGACTGAAGATCGAAAGAGGATTCAGGATTAACCGGAGCGACGATGATGGTACTTTTCTTTTTGGGAAGGATCTTATGAGAAGCGATGTAATTTTTTTTAATGATTTTTGTAATGTCATCTTGTTGTTTCATCAAGTTCTCGATTTTGTCGAGTAGCTCTTGTTCGTACACGGTTGATTGCAACATCGGGAAACCTTTCAAGTCGGCTGTCGCAAACTGCTCCTTTTCCCCGATTTTGTCGATATAGCTTAAGACATATTTTGCATAATTCTTTTTATCTTCTTCAGGATCATTGTTTTTTAAGGACGATTGTAGATATTGTTTATATGGTTCATAAAGAAAAACAATGTTCAATGTACTTTCGGCATCGATTTTTACAGATTCGGATTTTACTTTTGTACTCTTCGATAACAGTTCAGTAGTGGGTTGTGTTGTCTTTTGCTTCTCTGTACAAGCAGACAAAAACAGAAGGGGAGCAGTTAAAAGTAATATCAATGATTTTTTCAAGATACGTTCATCCTCCTTTTTTATGATGTAACAACTGCTTTCTATATCAATCCTCTTTCGCCACATGATCAATGACGATCGGATCGCTGTAGGACAAAATATAAACCTCCTGTTCATGTGTCCTGATGGCAAATAAGTGCAAGTCTCCCCGTTCAGTATAGATTTCGTCCGTTTTCATAAACTTCGCAGCAAAATCACCGAACATCGATTCTTTTGACCTCACGACTGGATATGGATTTTGAAGCTTCTCGTCGATGATGCCATGCTCTTGTAACGTTCCTAGGAAGACGGCGTACTTTTCAAAACGCATCAAAAAGTAATCACGCGAAGGATCGTTGATTATAAGCTTGAACGCTTCGTCAGCCCCATAAAAATAGAAATCAATCGCATAATGATCATTTGCCTTTAGCGACATCTTATCCAGTTCAAGTTCGTATTCTTCAGTCGTCAGTAAAAAATCAAGATCAATCGTTTTCACGGGAAATCACTCCTCTATGAAGATCACGGACATCTAACGTGAAAGATAAACTATTATTTTTCTGATGAATCTTTATCGATGAACCATTTCGGACCATGTTCCGCGATGAAACGATGTTCTGCTCGATAATGTGTATCGTGACCCTCTTCTTTCATCTTCATGAAGGCAACATCGCCGTCGACAGCTCGTTGATCAATCAACAGATATAGCGCTTCGACGCGCAACAATAACATCGGTAGCAATTCGGAACGCGGACCTTCATAACCATAAGCATCAAGGAATCGACTCACTCGTTCGGCAAAGCGTGCATCATCTTGCTCCGGTGAATAGGCAAGAACGGATCCGTCAGGTGCTTGCCGTCTACTGCTGAGCGGGACGAACGTATAGAGCGCGTAGACGATGTCCCATGCACGTGGTCCGGGTGCTGCAAAATCAAAGTCGATCACGCCACTAAGACGTTGATCCTGAAAAATCGTATTATAGACAGCAAAATCATTGTGGCAGATGACTTCGTATGGAATAGGGGTGTTGATCAATGGCTCCCAGTCACTGGTTTCGAAGTCGACTGTAGCGTCATGATACTTGCGCATTAATCGCGCGACGTCTTTTATGACATCGTCTTGCCACATGTATGCTTTTAGCGGATAGTCTGCCGTCTCACCGGGGAGGAAGGTCAGGATTTCTCGATTTTGTTCATCGATACCGACGAAGCGGGGAACACCGGATAGATGTTTCGCTTCTAAATGGCGTAATAGACGATGAATATTTGGACTGTTCTCATTTTGTGTACGATAGACATAGTTGCCTTTTTGATAGACGGCGGAGACATTTCCGCCAGTCAATCGTTGTTCTTCAGACATAATCGCTCCTACTTTCTTTGTTTCATTTGTAATCGGTTACATATCGTCTGGTCATTATGAATCCGCTTAAAAGAAACGGATTGTCTTTACCACAAGACTGGAATCGACGATCAAAAAGTCGGAAGAAGGTCGAATCTCATGTTCGTGCTTTACTTGCGATTGTAATGTTCTTCAATCAGTCACACTTCATCGAAGAGAGAATCCTGCGACGAATTCGTGACATGTTCGAGGAATGTTTCAACGTCTTCCGTCGAACGAAGACGAACGACTTTGTCCGCTTCGCTGGAAACTGGCGACTCGATTCGTTGCCGCTGATAGATGTCGTGATACGACGAGTTACCACGAATTTCTCTTCCATCGCGATTGGAGTAAGTCAGTCGGTTTGAAAGGATTGCTTCGGGTAAATCGAACCAGACGAGGATCGAGCGGAACGTCGAACGGGGAAATTGATTTAACAGCTGTTTCCGACCGGTCCGTGTAGTGTTGGCATTACATAAAATGATTGTCTCAAAGGAGGAAGTAATCGCCTTTTCGATCAACCATCCCGTCAAGTCATGTTTGATGTGATTCGGACCTTCTGTTGGGACGAGATCCGGATAATGTTCGAGCAAAAAGCGTGCTTGTAGATCCTGATCGATGATAAGGCTTGAGGGGAGACGATAGGCAAGCTTTTTGGCGAACGTCGTTTTCCCGGCATGTGTCGGACCGATCGTCAACAGGACCGTCCTCATGACGTTAGTTGTTCCTCGGGTAAGCGATCGGCAATGATTTGCGTTAGCCACTCTTCCTTCGTACCGAAGCAAGGAGTCGTTCGCCCGATATGATAAAACGTACTTGCTAACGGTCCGGTGAAATAAGTCGCATCCGGCATACATAAATAAATCGGTCGATTCGTCGCAAGCGCAATCCCGAGTTCGACGTGGCTACTTTTTCCTGCTGGTAAAACGAGGACAAAGGCGTCCGCTTGCTTGACAGCTTCGAATTCCTCAAGACCAATTTTTCTTAATGCTTCAGAATCTTCTGCCCGGTCGTTCTTCGTCCAGTCGTATGTTAAATCGTGACCACGCAAGCGGAGTTCATCCCGGAGCCAGCGGACGGTCAAAATGTGGTCAAAGCGAGAAGCGATATAGAGTTTCATTCGTCGTACATCCTCCTTTTTTATCTCTCTGTGTCCCATCCTATCGAATTCATTCACTCAATAAAAGGGAATTATAAGAAAAATTTGAAAAAAATGAAACTTTTTAAATGTGTTGCGTATCTAATAAGGGAGTGATTGCAAAAGAGGAGGATGCCGATGTGTTTCGAAAAACCGGTGCAGCATTATCCGACGCTGCTTTTGAAGCAGCTTTATTCGCAGAAGAGGACTATATATACCGTATCTCCTTCATTTATCTAAAAGAAGAGGAAGCGGCACTTGAAAATGTCCAAGAGGTCGCGTATCGAGCGTGGCGTGCGCGAAAGAGTCTACGTGATGCCTCGTATTTTAAGACGTGGTTGATGCGAATTATGATGAATTGTGCGTTCAAGCAACAGCGTGCGTCGTTTCAACCGTTGACAGTTGAACTCAGTCCAACTACGTCATTTGAAGAGCGTCCGTTTGTATCTAAAGGATTTGCTCGAGATCCTCGAGCCGACCGAACGCTCAATCGTCTACTTGCGGTATGAAGAGGATTTGTCCTTGCAAGAGATTGCAGACACATTCAATGTGCCACTGAGTACAGTCAAAAGCACGTTGTACCGTGCACTTGAGAAAATACGTCGACGACAGAAGGGAATGAGCCTATGAGTCATGAGCGATCAATCTTGATTGATGTACCGTCATCCGTCAGACAACGGACGGTCCAAGGCATTAGGAAAGCGAGACGACGTCGGCGTTCCGTACAAGCCGCCTGTCTCGCAGCTGGTCTGACGATCGTTGGTTTTAGTTCCTTACTAGAGACCGTTCCCGAACAATCATCGCAATCGGTGGTGGTCGGCATGTATTATGATGAACAGTTTTACACGGTAGCAAAAAGAATCACGGATCCAGACTGGCAACAGCTGAAAGGGAAGCGAATTGGCGTTACTGACGATGTCTTGACCGATACGAAACTAGAACAGGACACATCTGATTTTGCATCGAACCTTGATGCATTTACCGTCTTTCAAGTCAAGAACGATCCGGTATCCGAGCATGTGCTAGTCGTTGGTGAGGAAGAGGGCCGAGAACGGGTAATGATTTTGTCGCCAACACAGTAAGTGAACAGTGGCATTCGACTGGAACACGAAACAGCCCATCACTTTTATCAGGAGATGGGCTACAACGTGACGAGCAAGAGTTAATCGAAGTCGTTCACGTCATCGTGATTTACGGAATCCATAGAAAGCACGAAATTCTTGCTCTTCATAGAAAGGAGCAGACTGACGGGTTGCCAGTAAATCAATCCGCGTCGGATAGGTATGTTGCAAGTGATCGAGCAACTGTTGTCCGTATCCTTGCTTGCGTGCCTCGCGGCTGACGAGGAGCTCACAGACATACGTCGTCACGAAACCATCTGTCAAAGCACGGACATAAGCAACGACTTGTCCGTCGCACTCGAGGACGTAAGCGGCATTCGCATTGATCCATGCTTCACGCGTCCGCTCTTGATCAGCGACGAGATCCTGCCACCCTTCTAATTCGTTCAAGCGATGAATCTGATCAAAATCTTCAGGTTGGAAACGGCGAATCTGTTCAGTCATAGATGAGTCTCCTTTGGAATAAGGTTGTGTAACGTAAGCGGCAACTGGTACCAGTCCGAAAATTGGGCGTCGGTCAACGCAACATCGCCCGTGCGCTTCCTAATGGTCTGCATACCGAGCGCTCGCGCCGGTAGGATATCGTGATCGTAGTTGTCTCCAACAAACAGCACCTCTTCTGGACGAACACTTAAACGTTCTGTCACACGTAAGAAAAACCCCGGATCCGGTTTACGTAAGCCTTCTTGCTCCGAGATTCCGATCTGCGTAAAGGCAGAAGTGAGTGCAATCGCGTCAAGGACGGCACGTTGAAACAACGTTCTACCGTTCGAGAGCAAACCAATCGGTAACTCGGGAGGTAATTGCGCAAAAAAGGTAGTAACGCCAGGGAAGCTCAGTGCGAAGATCGGGTAACGCGTCACGTAGTCGTGTAGCAGTACTTCAATAGAAAGCGACAACTGGAAGAGCCGAATCATCTCGGCATAGACGACGTCCTTCCAGACCCGGCCGCCTTGATCAAGCTCTAAGAAGACGCTGACGTATTCGTCTAGCGCAATAGGCGAGATTTGAGCTGAAAAACGCTCATATTGGTTCTCGAGAAAGGAGGGAAGAGACCCGCTCCGGTCATGTAATGTCTCGTCTAAATCAAACAATAGCGCACGAATCAAGATCAACAACACCTTTCATACCATAGAGGAGTGATTTCATTGGAACGAATGATTCAGCAACAAGAGAAACAAGTGACGTACTATGATAACGGTTCGACAGGTCGACCATTGTTGTTATTACCCTCGCTCGGTGGGACGTATCAGGACTGGTCGGACATTTTGACAAATTTAGTGCCAGACTATCGCGTCGTCAGCTTCCATCCGCACGAATGGTCGGACGATTATATGAACGGAACGACAGGCATCTTACAGCAAATCGACCAGTTCCTCAGCGCAACGAACATCACGACACCGGTCACACTCGTCGGGCATTCCTACGGCGGTCTCGTCGCACAAGCTTTCGCTTTACATTATCCGAAACGTGTCGCCGGTATTGTCCTTGTTGAGGCGACATCCGTTGACTTAGCAGAACTTGATCAGCTCGATACACCGACGCTCGATCAAGAAGGAAATGACGCCGTCTGGATCGAACGATTCGCGGAATTAGCGACAGCAACCGATTTACGTGACCGTTTCCCGGATGGTGACGAACGTACGGACTGGAACCCAGCGTACTATCAGGCGATGCATGCCATCATTTCAAAGTGGAAGAGTGATGCGAAGGCGCTTCAGCCACTCATGCGTGACCTTGGGTTCCCGCTGACCGTTCTCGGTCGGGATAAAACGAACTCAATCCAGACGATGATAACAGCTGGTTTTCCGGAAGATGAACTCGAACGAATGGAAAATAAATGGCAGGAATTAATATGGCGACAGGCGAATCTATCCTATCAGGCGAACGTGACGTTCGTTCCGGGCACATCTCACCTGATGCATCGCGATCGTCCGGACGTCATCGTAAACGCGATATTAACACTACATCAACCGAAGGAGTTTACCGTATGACACGCATGTACGTACTGCATGGGTTAATGGGAACGGCAGCGACACACTTTGCGCCACAACTATCCGCTCTAGCGGATGATTTTACGTTCATTCCGATCGATCTACCTGGTCACGGAATGACGACGGAACCGGCAACGGAGGATTACCTACAACAAGCAACACGTGCCATCCGCGAACGGATGGCACAGGAAGGTCTAGGATGGATTCTCGGGTTGTCGCTCGGCGCGACTCTTGCGATGCAACTGGCACTCGACCCACCGGACGAACTCGAAGGTGTATGTATCACGGGTTTTTCACCATTCATTCCTAAAGCGATGGAACCGCTGATGCGCGAACAACGAGAGTTTTTCCTCGACCTCGAACAACAAGCACCGGAAATTGCCGACCAATTTGAACAGTTGCATGGTCCTGCCTGGAAAACGACAGCACGGGCAGTCCTCGATTTGATGACGTTCCGTTTCCCGGCACTGACGGAATCGATGTTGCAGTCGATCACCTTGCCGGTCGTCATCCTAAACGGAACGAATGAAACGTACGAAGTCGACGCAACCGCGTTCATTGCGGAACACGTGCCGAACGTCATCGTCTTACCGGTCGAGGGAGCCGGGCATACGGCGAATCTCGATCAACCGGAACGCTTCAACGCCTTACTGCTTCAAGCGCATCAATCCATGCTGACAACTTAAGCGTTTTTTCATCTTCTCTTGATACATCCGTACATCTGCCTCATGCAGGACGTCGTCGATCCGGCGTCCTGTTGTCGAATGAACGGCACCGATCGCGAGTTCAATCTCGTGCGTCGCGAACGTCGAGCGGACGTGTTCGACGAATGCCTCAAACGTGTCAATTGACGCACTATCGTCGATCAAGACGAATTCATCACCACCGATCCGGTAACCATGATCTGTTAAGCGGCGGATGCAAAGTCCTGTTTGTTCAAGCAAGGCGTCACCGACCGCGTGACCGAATCGGTCGTTGAGCTCCTTTAGTTCATTCAAGTCAAGCAGAATCAATCCATACGTCGTCTTCTCTTGATCGAGATTGCGGACAGCCTCGTTGAAGGCATGGCGATTCCCAAGCCGTGTCAAGGCATCGATACGGTATTGATCGAGCAGTGCCTGTTGTGATTTCAACTGCTCGTCAATGTTACGGATCACCCCTTGGATGGCAACAATCTGTCCGTTTTCGCGAATTGGTGTCGCATATTCTTCGAACCAGACGTACGTCCCGTCATTTGTCCGCCAGCGTTGCCGGAACGGTTGATCGTAGTCACAGTCGCCCGAAATCTTCGACATCAAGACTTCGATGTCTTCCGGATGAATCCTTGCAAAACACTGATCCGGATCCATATAGCTGGCTGTTGCCACTCCCTTGCCGATATGGTCATCGAGGGACGGACTGATATATCGAAATCGATATTCCGGCTGGACTTCAAACACATAGAAGATATCTTTACATAACGCAATTGTATCCGGTTGTTGCTGGTGGAATAACCGGAAACTGAGCAACATTAAAAGACTACCCATAATCAATCCCAATACAAATATGACGTCCACCTCCTGTACTCAACGTCCATCATATCACGATTGGGTATTATTCCCTATTATTGTAAAAAACCGCTTCGTTTGGACTACGAAGCGGTTTTTGGCTTATTCCAATTCAAGTAAAACACGAAATCCTCGGCTCGCATAATAGGAATCCGCCCCGTTGTGGTAGATGAACGTCGTCTCATAGCGACGATCTCCGAATAAGGCGCCACCTTTTTGACGAATCACGTCCGGCGTCGCAAGCCAACTGGAGGTTTTTTCGTCAAACGAAAACTGCGTCTGCAGTGTTTGATACTGTTCAGGTGTTAAGAGGTGCACCTCTAGCGTCTCAATCATCGACTCGACACTTGCGGCAGGCGCATTTTTCTTTCGACCAAGTCGAGCGGATTCGTCCAGACAGACACTTCGACGACCAGACGGACTCTCTTTGACAGTGTCGACGATGACGAATCGTCCATCAAGGGTTACGACATTCGGCTCTCCGCCTGTCTGTTCCATCCAAGCGAGGGCTGCTTGTTTCGAAGACGTCAGTCGTGACTCGACCTCGTCATACGAAAGACCCTCATGGCGATCAGGAGTAGCTTCAAAGCGATCACAAAATTTCGTGAATTGGTCCTCCATCGGTAAAACCTCACTTTCCTAGTTCCTTTTTTCCATTATTCAATGAATCCGCTTCCAGTGCAATCGTTTAGTGACTGAATAAGTCAATCTGAAGACAATTGACAAATGAAATCGGACTGCCTACACTAATTGTACATATCCGGTTTCTGTCGCGATTGCGCGAACAGGAACGACATTCAGGAGAGGAGCCCAACCGTATGCGCTGGATCAGTTATGCGGCTGTTGTGACGATTCTTTCGTTCTTAGCGTTCACAGCGTATTCGTTCTTGACGACGATCGACTTTGAGATCGTCTATCAGTTCGGAACGTTTGCGATGACGTTATCCTATTTTATCTTTGGTTTACCGATGTTGTGGATCGTCCGTCATTATCCATTGACCCTTCGTCTACTCATCTACGTGACGACGAGTGCTGTCGTCTTATTTCTATTCATCGGTCTATATGAAGCGTGGCATGATGCGTCATTGTCTCCGTTACCACCATTCGGTAGCATGATCCAATTCACGGCTCTCGCTTGCCTATTGTTCGTCTTACCGTATGAACTCGTCTATCGTAAAAATTTCGTCTCCATTCAACCACGTGTTTCTTGACAGTATTCTTGTTCCTCAAGAATGCTGTTTTTTATTTCCTTTCATTTAGAAGGAATTCCCAATAAATTCTTGAATAGTACGTTATCATGAATATATGGAGGGCTTACATATGGAAGGAACATTTCAATGCAAACAGATGGGAAAATCATTTTCGGGAGACGGTGTCGAGACACATGCGTTACAAGACATCGATGTGACGCTTGAGGCAGGTGACTTCATCTCGATCATTGGACCTTCAGGATCCGGAAAATCAACGTTACTCAGCCTGATCGGGACACTCGATCGTCCGACGAGTGGGGAGTTGCATTATGACGGAAAGCCGATCAATAAATTGAACAGTAAGGAACTATCCGATTTCCGTTTCGAAAACATCGGCTTCATCTTCCAACAGTTTCATTTGATTCCGACGCTGACAGCGCTTGAGAATGTCATGGCGCCTCTGTTCGGTCGGAAAGTACCATACGATAAAAAAGAACGCGCCGAGCAGTTACTCGCGCAAGTCGGTCTCGCTGATAAAGCAGGCAGTTTGCCGTCGCAACTTTCCGGTGGACAACAGCAACGGGTCGCCGTTGCCCGAGCACTCGTCCATGAACCGAAATGGTTGCTTGCCGATGAGCCGACAGGGAACCTCGATACGGATACGGGAGAAATCATCTTCAATCTTTTACGGTCATTAAACGAAGAGAAGGGCTGCGGCGTCTTGTTCGTCACCCACGATCCGGCACTCGCAGAACGGGCGAACCGAACGATCGAGATGCGAGATGGCGTCATCATCGAAGATCGTCTCGTGCGAGTCTGAGCCTCGTTTTTGAACTCCGTTCCTCCACCCTTTACACTGAAAGGGTAGAGGAGGAATGCGTGATGCGACTAGGAATATTGGATCAAGTACCGTTACATGAGGGCGATACGGTCGAAGCGACGATGGAAGCGACGGAACGACTCGTCTTAGAAGCCGAGCGACTCGGTTACGAACGGTACTGGTTCGCCGAACACCATAATACGAACGGTTTGCTCAGTGCGGCACCGGAGTTGTTCATCGCCCGAATGGGTGCGAAGACGTCAAAAATCAAGCTTGGTTCAGGTGGAGTGTTGTTGCCGCAGTATCATCCGCTAAAAGTGGCCGAGAGTTTTGCAACACTCGACGCCTTTTATCCGGGACGGATCGAACTTGGGATCGGCAATTCTCCGGGTGGAAGTGAGCGGACACGACTTGCCTTGACAGATGGTGAAAAAAATCGGGCAGCTGAGTTTAGTCGACTCGTTCAGGAAACGGCTGGCTTCTTGACAGATAGTCTATCGAATCGACACCCGTACCGGATCGTCAAGACGACACCGCGTGATCGGCAAGCGTCTCCGATCTCAATCCTTGGTCTGTCGCCACGTAGTGCGCAAATTGCTGCAGAACAAGACCGTGGTCTCGTTTTTGGTCACTTTATTAATCCAGATCGTTGGGAAGAGACACTTTCCACTTATCGTGAGGCAGGAGGAACAGACGTCATCGTCTGCGTTTTCGTTATCTGTGCCCCGACGCAAGAAGAAGCAGAACGTCTCGCTCGAACTCAAGATGCCTGGATTCAAGGCGTTCGACTCGGCAATTCAATCGTTCCGTCGTTTGCCTCGACTGAAGCAAAAATCTTGAATGACGTTCAAGCGGAACGGATCCGTAAAGATCGACGGCGAGCGATTGTCGGTACACCGGACGTTGTTGCGCAGGAGCTTGAAGCATTAGCAACGCGTTATCAAACAGATCAGTTTTTACTCATCAACAATGCCTTTGATCAAGAAAAGCGATTGCAGTCGTACCAGCTCATCGCGGAGCGACTTCTTTAAACAGAACAGGACCCCTCAATAGATGTTTTGCTAATGAGGGGTCCTGTCTACACATCTACATTCAATTAACGTTGCGCTGTCGGACGAATTAAGATCTCGTTGACCGCGACATCTTCTGGTTCGTTGACAGCATATGCGATGGCACGCGCAATCGCGCTCGCATCAATGGCTTTCAAGTCACCAATTCCTTGTTTGATCTCTTCATCCGAGATATGGTCCTTCAATTCCGTATCGACCGCTCCCGGTGAGATGATTGTTGCACGGATGTGATTGTCGACCGATTCTTCCTTACGAAGACCTTCCGTGATGGCGCGCACCGCGAATTTCGTACCGCTGTAGACGGCGCTCGACGGCATGACTTCATGACCGGCGACAGAAGAGATGTTGATGACATGTCCGCTTTTTTGTTCGCGCATATACGGCAGGACTGCTCCGATTCCATGAAGGACGCCTTTAATGTTGACGTCGACCATCGTGTTCCATTCGTCCTGCTGATTCTTATGGAGGTGCGATAGTGGCATTAATCCAGCGTTGTTGACGATGACATCAACAGAACCAAACTTGTCTTTCGCAAGTTTTGCGAGTGCATCAACTTGCTCACGATCGGTAACATCCGTCACTTGATAAACGGCTTGACCACCTTCAGCTTCAACCGCTTTGACAAGCTCTTGCAAACGATCTTCCCGACGTGCCGCAAGAACGAGTTTTGCTCCTTGTTTCGCAAGCTCTTTCGCGGTTGCTTCCCCAATACCGCTTGATGCCCCTGTAATGATGACGACTTTATCTTGAATCATCTGAACTCCTCCTTCTGAATAACGTACTCCTTGAGAGATATTGCCGCTTTTGTTGATTTAAAAACATCACGTAGGAGGTTTGTCTATGAAACGTTTTCTATTTATTGGATTGATTATGAGTGCGATTGCAGTCGGATGGTTTTTTTCACGTGATCCATTTCGACATCAACCACCAGAACCTACCGTGACAATCGAAAACCGTGAAGTAAAGGTATATAGAGGTACCTATAGTTGGTCAGGCATGTTTCGCGGGGAAACAGCTGATGCAAAGGCCGAAGCCGTCGATTTAGTAAAAGGTGATTCGAGTACGCGAGCCAATCCTGAAGATCGATTGACGATTCGTTTTGAAGACGGACCAGCTCCGAAGTCCATCGCGATGGTCTTATGGTCGGTCAAAGATCATAAAGAGATGAAAACATATAAGAAGATTGAGCGGATTACCGTTCCTTCGACTCCCGGAAAGTATGTCTATCAGATTAAAGCCGATTGGAAAGAAGGTAATGGCGATTTTGCCTTTCCAATTGATGTGAAATGAAAAACAGAAAAAACATATTGACAGGATATATGTTTAATGATAAATAAATCGAATACTGACCTCTTCTTAAGTTGGAAGTGGTTTTTTTCGCGGAATATAGTAAATAAAGCACTAGTTTTGATTGATTTAGTCTGAATAATCAGAATATATGAACATTTGAACGAAAGTGTATTTAAATGTTTCGGGTTCTAATGAACGGGAATAAACACACCATACACATAATATTTCATGTGTTGAATCACCTAGGTGAAAGAAGTTAATAATCGTAAAGGAGAGGTGCAGATGAATGGGTTCAATCGATTCTTACTCGTCATCATAGGCATACTCGGACTAATCAGTGTCGGGCTGCTTGTGCTCGGTGTGTATGATGTTCCACGGCTTAGTTCGTTAATCGAGCAGTGGCAGGATCAGCAATGGTATAGCTATACCGTTCTATCCATTGGAGGATTTTTAGCATTCGTATTCGTCATTCTATTATTCACAGGATTATTTAGCCGCTCGAAAGGTCAACGACTGTTGATTCAAACGGGTGACGGAACGATTACGATTTCGAAGGAGACGATCGAACGGACGGCTTTAGAGTCGATTCGTGGGATCGGTGGTGTACGGACACCGCGTGTCCATGCCGATATCCATTCGAAAAAAGAAACGGTCGCTTTAAAAGTCGACTGCTCGGTCTTTGGACAAGATGGGTTACCGACGATTGCGAAGGATATTCAAGAACGAGCTAAACAAGCTGTCGAATCCTTACTTGAGTTGCCAGTAACGAGTACGAAAGTCACGATCAGTGACACGAAAACGAAAACATCGGAACGTGTCGTCTAAAGGAGGAGAGGGAACATGAAGACAAGAGAAGCACTCTATCCGTATCGGTTCCGACTGATCGGGGGACTTGCCGGTCTAATCCTCGCCATCTTATTCCTGACGATTGGCTTTGGTCCGACAATCCTTATCGTTGCCTTCGCAGCAATTGGATTTTTAATTGGAAAATGGCGCGATGGTGCGCTCGACATTGAAGGGTGGATTCAGTTCTTTCAAAAGGACTGATTCATATATAACTTACTAAACATTTAAAAGGAGAGATTTCAAATGGCAAACGAAGTAAACCCAACAACTGAAAACGAAGTGGTACGCGAGAATAAATTGACATTCGAAGATCAAGTCATCAAAAAAATTGCTGGGATCGCGTCGAACGAAGTGACAGGCATCTTGTCAATGAGTGGTGGATTCATGAGTGGACTGACGGATCGTCTCCGGAGCACGGAAGATATCACAAAAGGAATTGGCGCTGAAGTGGGAGAACGTCAAGTTGCACTTGATTTGAAAGTCATCGTCGAATACGGCAAAAATATTCCGTCAATTTTCCAAGAGACGGTCGCTAAAATCAAAAAATCAATCAGTGACATGACAGGTCTTGAAGTCGTTGAAGTCAATATGCATGTCGAGGACGTCATGACACGTGCCGAGTTCGAAGCTAAAAATAAATCAAACAACGAACAAGAAGAAAAAAGCCGCGAACTGCAATAAGCAAGTCGAAAGACCCGCCAAACTCGTCGGGTCTTTTTTTATGTGTGTAAAAAATGACGTAATTTTCAATAGTAGCGGATGGATGAGGTACGATATATATAAGATTGATCATTGTTTGAGAAGGGGATGTATCTTTGAAACAAAACGATCCGTATTATATCTGTCCCGTATGTGGATTTGATAAACTCGAGGGTCCGCCATATTATGAACACTTTGCGGGGAGTAACGAAATTTGTCCATGTTGTGGTTTCGAGTTCGGTGTGGATGATTTCGACTGCTCGGAAATAGACATGGAACAGTTGTCAGATGAAGAAATCGTTAGACAAGCATATGAAATTTATCGACAAAACTGGATTGATAGTCACTTTAGATTATTTGATCCAAGTATATTCCAAGCATCGTTGAAAATCGGACGGCGACTACGTGCTGAAGTCGCGATGAACCAATTACAACGAACTAGCTATAGGACCTGACGAAACTCGTCGGGTCTTTTTTTCATGGAATCGACATGACGTTTGATACATTTGATGATGAGAACGGGAATAGATTAGTATCATGATAGACGAAAGGATGATTCAAGATGCGACTAACAGGAAAAACGATCATCGTCACCGGAGCCGGCTCAGGAATGGGTGAAGCCATGGCAAAATTGTTTGCACAAGAAGGCGCACGAATCGTCGCAGCGGACATTCGGTTGGAAACCGTTGAACGGGTCGTCTCTGACATCAAGGAAGCGGGCGGAGAAGCGATGGCTGTTGCGAGTGATATCGCACAACAAAAGGCAGCAGGACAACTCATCAAACAAGCAATCGACGCTTTCGGTAAACTGGACGTTCTCGTCAATAATGCCGGGATCATGGACGGGATGGAGGGCGTGGCAGACATCTCAGATGAACGTTGGGATCATATCCTTGCAGTCAATACGACAGGAACGATGCGTCTGATGCGCGAAGCGGTCAAACACTTTAAAGAAGTCGGAGGTGGCGTGATTCTGAACAACATCTCGATTGGCGGTCTGAACGGTGCCCGAGCAGGAGCAGCCTATACGGCTTCCAAACATGCCGTCATCGGTCTGACGAAGAATACCGCCTTCTTTTATGCCGGAGATGGTATTCGCTGTAACGGAATCGCACCTGGCGCTGTCGAGACGAACATCGGACAATCGATGTCGAACCTGAATGAATTCGGGATGGGGCGCGCGATGCTTGGCATGGGTCTCAATCCACGAGCCGGTCAGCCGAATGAAATCGCAAATTTGGCATTATTTCTCGTGTCCGACGAGGCGAGTTTCATCAACGGGGCAATCGTCGTCGCAGATGGGGGATGGAGTGCGTATTAAATTGAATACTTTATTTACTAGATTTTAATTTAAAATAGCAGGAACTTGTCGATATAAGGGATAATATGACAATAGGTAAATCATGACCTTAGTTTGAATCCAGGGAGGAATCGGCATGTCGATGCGTGAGCAAGTAACACAGGTCACCGACACACAAGTCATCCGGGCAATCGAACAAAATCTAGCCATCATTCGTTTTGACGATCGACGCAAAGTCGCATACGTAAATGAGTTGTTTGCCCGGACGATGGGGTACGAAGTGGAAGAGTTAATCGGTAAATACCATCGTGATCTCTGTTTTCCGGCTTTCGTTAATAGTCCAGAGTACGAGTTGTTTTGGCGAAAATTGATGCAAGGCATCACGTATCAGGATAAGATTGAACGCCGGGCTGCTGACGGACAACAGAAGTGGCTCGAAGCGACATATATGCCGATTTACTCGGATGACGGACGTCGGGTCGTCGGGGTCTCGAAAATTGCATCGGACATCACGATTCGCCAGCAGGACGTTTTACGAATGGCGGCCGAACTCAACGAAACATCAGCTTTCTTGACGGTCAAATCGGAAAGTGGTCGACAAGACGGTTTGAACGTTCTTGCGACTGTCCAACAAATCGAGTCGGAATCCGTCGAGAACTTATCGAGTCTTGTCGCCTTGCGTAAAGATGCAAACTCGATCACTGACATCGTCAAGACGATCCGTGAAATTGCCGCGCAGACGAATCTACTCGCCTTGAATGCGGCCATTGAGGCAGCACGTGCTGGAGAACATGGACGCGGATTCGATGTCGTCGCGACCGAAGTCCGAAACCTGTCGAATAAAGTCTCGCATTCGATCGGAGAAATCAAGGAGAATATCGAAGGGATCGTTGAGCGGATCAAGGAGGTCTCGCACAGTATCGAACGGATTTCAAGCAAGGTAAAGGATAGTACCGGTCAGCTTGAACATACGGTGAGTGAGTTCGATCAGTTGGCTGATTCTGCGAAACAACTGGAGCACCAGGCAAAACAATTCGTCGATGTCTTATGAACGAGTGACACTATTTAAATAGACTTAAGAAGTCAGACCCTAGGTCCGGCTTCTTTTTATGCATTTACAAAAAAATATGGCAAACAATTAGCAATGCAATGCTGTTATAGAGGTAGAAAAAGAATACGAAAAGATCGCAAATAAAGAAAATATCACACTATTTATTTCACTTACCAAATTTACTCTTGTAATTTTAAATCCGACATAAAGTTTAATCTATACAATTGGTTCATGCTACTAAAACCATAGTCTTTAGAAAAAGAGTTTGATATCCTTAGGGCTTACATACCTTGTATGTTCGAAAATTACTTTGAAGGGATGTGAACCAATGATTTTTGAACCAACTACTACATCATTTGTCTTACATATGAAGGTCCAACTAGTATGGTGAGTACTCAACCGAACCACAAAACGTTTTGGTTACTTGCCTATCCGCTCATTCTCTCAAGTATTGCGACACCGTTGCTTGGTGTGACCGATACCATCGTCATCGGTCAATCGGATGATCCGCGCGCGATCGGTGGCATTGCTGTTGGTGCCGTCTTCTTTAATACAATCTACTGGTTGTTCGGCTTTTTAAAAGTCAGTACGACAGGATTCAGTGCTCAGGCAAGCGGCGCGAATGACGCCCATGCCTTACGGATTTCGCTCTACCGACCGCTGTTCCTAGCAGCTTGTATCGGTTTGCTCATTTTGTTATTCCGCCAGCCGCTTGAACAGATTGGACTCTATTTACTTGCGCCACCCGCTGATTTGCTGGATGCGGTCAAGACATACATCTCGTACCGGATGATTGGCGCACCATTCGTCTTGATGGGTTATGCGTTACTTGGCTGGTTAATCGGAACGGGACAAGTCAAACATGCTTTGTTCGTCCAATTATTCAGTATCGGGGTTAACGTCGTACTCGATATTGGATTCGTCTACGGATTGAACACCGGTGTTGCTGGAATTGCGCTTGCGACCGTCATCGCGGAAATCAGCATTGTCGCCTGCAGTCTCTATCTGATTCGGAGTCATTTGTTGATGACGCGCGACGAACTGCGTGCCTTGACGGATTGGCACGCCTACCGGAAATTCTTTCGTGTCAATCGAGATTTATTCATTCGAACGATTTTCCTGTTACTCGTTACCGGCTGGTTTACACGAGCGGGAGGACAATTCGGACCGGATATCCTTGCAGCCAATGCGATCCTACTGCAGATTCAGTATCTGATCTCTTATTGGTTCGGTGGACTCGGTCATGCGTCAACCGTTCTTGTCGGTCGGGCGAGAGGGCATCAAGATCAGGAAGCATACCGGACGAGTGTCCGTTTAGCACGGACGTTCGGATTCTACTCAGTCGTGTTCTGGTCACTTGTGCTCCTATTCCTTGAAACACCGCTGCTTCAGTTGTTCACTTCAGAAGAATCGATCCTAGACGCGGCGCGCGACTATTATCTCTGGATCATCATCCTACCGCTGATTGCCGGGTGGGCGATGATTTACGAAGGAATCTTTGCTGGTCGTGTCGAGGCAACTCCAGTCCGGAACTCGATGATTCAAGCAGGGATCGGTTTTGCGATTGTGCTGTTGTCGACATCAAGTTTTGACAATCAAGGAGTCTGGTCAGCATTTCTGACGTTCTTTTTAATCCGCTCTTTATCGTTGATCCTCGTAGAAGTGAAACAATGAATAACCCGAAGTTCCCTCATGCAGATGAAGGAACTTCGGGTTATTTGTCGTCGATCGCTAAAGGACGGACGAATAGGGCATTCAAGTGATGGACAAGGACATGACGCAATCGTTCTTTCGGGAGACGTTCTGGTCGAAACAGCGCATGAAAGGCTAATCCATCAACGAGTGCTGCGAGACGTTCGCTCTCAAGCTCGATGTCTATATCTGCTCGGAACGTACCGTCCGGAATCCGTGTCAGTAATACCAGACACATGTGGTAAATATCGTCTGGATTCTCTGTTGATTGAGACGCATATGCAGACATCATGAATTGGAACCAGACCTGCATCTCAAGCTGATGCTCAGGTGCATACGGCAAGACTTCTAGTAAGACGTTGCATAACGTCTCTTCTGGTGTTCCTCCTCTCTCGAAAATGGTTGTAATGCGTTCTTGGACCCGTTCTTGAACGAGTTGCATCGAGAAACGGAGCAATTCTTCTTGGGTCGTGAAGTAATACCGTAAGGCACCAAGGGACAGACCTGCTTCCTTGGCGATCGTCCGGACGCTAGCTTGTTCGATACCGACATTAGAAATCGTGCGCCACGTTGCTTTTGCGATGAGGCGTTTTCGTTCTTCGTGATTGACTTGTTTTGGCATACATTAAGTATATCAGCTTTTTTAGCACGAATGTATTAAAAAGACTAGTCAAGTGACGAATGTGATGTTATCTTTATAATACAGTCGTATTAAAAAAGGAGAGGATCACGATGCAACTCGTCGCTTGGGCAATCGTTTGTTGTGAAATTCTATTTTGGGTATTCATCGTCGCAGGACTGATCGTGCGTTATGGATTCAGACGAGAGAAGCTCGGTTTTCGATTGATGGCGATGTCACCCGTGATTGATATCGTCTTACTGGTCTTAACAGTGTTTGACTTAAGTCGCGGTAGCACAGCTACGCTTGCACACGGACTTGCTGCGATTTACATCGGCGTATCGCTCGCATTTGGGAAGCAGATGATTGCTTGGGCGGATGGGGTGTATCGCCGGGTGATCCTCAAGGAACAAGTAGCAAAAGAACGCATATCGCGTGCGCGACGGGAACGCAACGGATTCTATCGGCACATCCTGGCATTCTTGATTGGTGGTGCCTTACTCGGAGCAATGATTCTCTGGCTCGGAAATACCGAACAAACCGAAAGCCTCTTGCGGACGTTACAACTGTGGGGACTCGTTCTTGTGATTGATGGCGTCATCTCGATGAGTTATACCGTTTTTCCAGCTCGCTCTAAATAAAAACGAACCTTGGCTGTCAGCGGTCGACAGTGAAGGTTCGTTCCCGAATCGTATTCGTATGTACTTCTTTCCGGGCGTCGATTGAATCCAGAATGTGGATGATGTAGCGACGTCCTTTTTTATATCCAGTACGCGGTGGTTTGATTCGGATTTCTTTGCCGTCTAGGACTTCAATCTCCGTTTGCATCCGCTCACCATTTGAATCCGTCACGGTAACCGTACGGTTTGAGACTTGTTCCTTACGTAGTCCTTTCGCGTATTCGATGTCGAAAGTATGATACGAGGAGATGGAGCGGGCACGTGATTTGAAGTGTGGCTCGTCCGTCCGTTCGTCGAGAGTGCAGTAGCAACCCGTGAACAAGAGGCTCGCCGAGAGGAGTATCGAAAATAGATGTTTCACGAAAACGCTCCTTTATGTATTTGGTAATTTTAGTATAAGACAAATTTTGGGTTACGACAATCCTTCTTGAGACTGAGTCGTTGACATCTATTGAAATTGAACAGGTCCATGCTATAATCGACCGAGAGAAAGGAAGCGATACACCATGCCAGTACAACCAGACCAACGTGAAATCATCGTCTCGATTCGGACGAGTTATGACTTTAAAGCTGATACCGGACGCGCAATCCGTGTCATCGAGTTTCACGGACGCCGGACGACACTGTTCGATACGTTCGAAGCGTCTTCACCAAAACGAATGATTTTGATCGAGATGATCCGCGCCGTCCAATCTTTCAAGGAACCCTTCCACATCATCTTCAACGTCGAGTGTAACTTTGGCTTCAAGTATTTGACGGATCAGCGGAAATGGGAAAACCGGGACGTCGGGAATACGTTCCTCGACTTGATTGAACAAGGCGGTCATACGTATGAATTACGGGATTGTTCGTTCTATGAAGGCGGTAAAGCCCTCCAAAAATGGCTCGGCAACACATTAAAGCAAAATAGCTGACAAAAAAGGCTGATTCCACAATGGAGTCAGCCTTTATCCGTTGCATCGATCGTCTCGCTTTCGAGATATCGGTATAACGTACTTTTACTAATACCGGTCTGTTCTCGTATATCAGCGAGCGAATACTCTTTGCTTTGATACATCGCAATCGCGCGGCGGACATTTTCATCGGGTTTGCGCGGTCGGCCGGTCTGTTTTCCTTGCTCTTTTGCTTTTGAGAGTCCGGCACGCGTTGACATGCTGATGACATCACTTTGCAACTGGACCAGGTGGCGGGCCGTTTCAAGGAACGACAAAGATGTCCGTTCGCTCGTGCGAATCTGTTCGCGGAGCGACCACAGTGTCGCGCCACGTGTCTCCATTTGTTCGAGCATCTCAATCAAGTGTCGCGTCGAGTCTGCTAAGACATAGAGATGCGTGACGATGACTTCGTCTCCCGCTTGCAGCGTCTCAAGCATCTGTTCAAGTTCCGTCCGGCGTTTGGCCGAATCATGGGTCTCAACGACACGTACCGTCACATCAATCTGATTCGCCTCTGCTTGTTGCGCAGAACAGTCTGGATCATCCGGATAGGGTCTCATATAGAAATATTGCATGGATGAAGCTCCTCTCTGTCGATCACGATCGACGTCAGTTCCTCATCAGTATACCGTATTCTCACCTTCGTGCCGTAGAAAACCGAAAACAAGCCTTTCTTCTCATGTTCGGATCGACTAATTTGTGGTAAATTGAGTGGAAGTAAGTTTCTCGGACTCATCCTTATACCATTCATTCTTTTTAAATGAGGTGCTCATCATGAACAAAGAAGATCATCAACTCGCCCGTCAGCTTTTGACGACCTATTTCATCGGAACACAATTGGCGACGGTTCATGTCGCAGGCTACGTCACGCTCGAATTCATCAATTTGTTCGATACGACAGCGCCTGAACTGCGACTTCGGATCGAAACGGACCGTCTATTTTATGGTGATGTCGAGACGACACAGAATTGGGTCGTTCGCCATGCAACAAAGGAAGAGATGCTACACTTGATCGTCTCATTGCACGCGGAACGGATCACGGGTGTCCGGATCGGCAAGACGGCACCACATTTATTCTTGACCTTCAGTAACGGACAAACGCTCGTCCTGAACGGATCGGATACATATTACGAATCGTGGGCGATCGATATCGGTCTCGCGCCACACCGAGCCGACGCGACGATCGTTGCCGTACCGGGTGACGAACTAGCCGTCTTCTCCGGGATTGGTGAACAAGTTGAAGACTAAGTGGACACGCATGGAGTGGTGTGATTGGATCATGCCGCTCGTCGCGTCACGTTATCCGGATCATTGTGCCGTCTTACTTGCCGGTAGTCATACGCGAGGACAAGCGATCGTACAATCAGATGTCGATTTAATCATCTTTGAAGCAAGGCGACGGCAGGCATATCGGGAATCGTTTACCTATGACGGTGTCCCGATCGAAGCATTCGTCCATTCCTTTGAGACGATCGCGCATTTTTTCGAGAGTGACCGGGAACGTGGTCGCCCGTCCCTGCAACGCATGATTGCTGACAGCTGGACGATCGAGGATCATCCACACCTTGCCTCTGTCCGCAAGGAAGCCGTTCAACAATTGGCAGATGGACCTGTTGCGTGGTCGAATCCGGAGCAACAACGCGCGCGTTATTTTTTAAGTGACTTGCTCGACGACTTCGAGAGTGTGACGAACCGCGCAGAAGGTCTAGCGATTGCATCACGTTTATATGAACAGAGCATCGAATTCGTCCTTCGTGCCAATCAACGCTACATCGGACAAGGGAAGTGGACAATTCGTGCTCTTGCGGAGTTTGACGAAGAATATGCCAGTCGACACACAATGGCTTTTGAGTTGTATTATCAGTCGAATGACCGCCGAGCCGTCATCGCGTTAGTCGACGATTATCTCGCACCGTTTGGCGGGCGTTATTTTGACGGCTTTATGCTCGGCAAAAGATAACAAGCATATAAAAAGAGACACGTTTTCGGTCGATGATCCGAAAACGTGTCTCTTTATCGTTCGCTTCTGTTTAACGCCAATGGGACGGACGGAGCAAACGCGGCGGTAACTGTGTCGCTGCATTGCCGATTGCGGCATTGATTTGTGCTTGTGTCAAAAAGAGCGCGTCTGTCAAATCCGCGTCTTTGACGTTACAGTCTCGCAGATCAGCTCCGAGAAAGTTGACACCGCACAAACGGCTATTCGACAAGTTCGTCGCCAGCAACCACTGGTTCTGAACGCTGGCACCTGAAAAATCTCGTCCTTGTAGCTGTTTTCCTACCCAGTCGCGTGGTGTCTGGTCGCGTCTTCCGCTATACTGAACTTGAACACGAGAAGCGATCATTTCAAGGAGGGGGCGGACGGTTTGACGGATTGACATCAGGTCAAGCCGTGCAAATTGATCCGCCGGTAAGGCAGCGTATCCGGTCAACGCGACAAGCATCTCATCGAGTTGATTGTGCATGTCACGCGTGACATCACGTTTTCCGTCCGTTACGTACCACATCATCTCAAACAAGTGAACCATCTTCGGGAAGGCAGCATAAATCGCTTGGCGTCGCTTTGGTGCATCATCGCCTTGAAACGTCCGCTGTGACAAATGTTGCCCGGCACCAAAACAATCATAGACGGTACAGCCTTTGTAGCCGCTATTGCGTAACCGCTCATGGATGCGGCAGCTGTAATCCGCGTCAAGATTGCGACACGGTGTCGCTTCCGGTTTATCATGACCGAAATCACTGGATTTCGAAAAAGCGAGTGCCGTACAACATAAACCAAAACACTTCGTACAATCAATTTGGAATGTGGGTTCCATCGTATTCACCTCCACTACTACTATAGCAAGAAAGGAGTCCGGATATGCTGCAATTTCAACTCAATGAAAATGAAGACGGACAAGATTGGATCAGACAACAGGTGCGACGCTATAACGTCGAGACTTCGCCGTTTCATGCCAAAAAACGGTTAAATGGAACACAAGCCGTCACATTACTTGCGATGCGAAACGATCAACCGATCGGTGGCATCACAGGAGATGCGTATTGGGGCTGGGTACATATTGAATGGTTCTTTGTGGTCGAGGAGGAGCGGGGAAGTGGACTTGGCACGACGTTATTTCATCGATTAGAAACATGGGCACGAGAAGCAGGAATCGACCGAATCCGTGTTGAGACCTTTTCATTTCAAGCGCTCTCGTTTTATGAACGACAGGGATTCATCGAAGTCGGGCGAATCGATGATTATCCTCCGGGTGCTAGCTATCACCTGCTCGTCAAGCAGGTCGACCGATGAAACGCCGACTTCTTTTTATTTTAGTTATTGGATTAGTACTCGGAGCATTGACGGGGATGTACCAGCGTCCAGAGACCCCTTCCTTCACTGCAAAAACGGTCACGAAGTTATATAAACAGATGACGAACACATCGATCGAAGCGCGTGATGTCTACTTCGTCGAACGATTGTCTGAACATTATGCCGTCGCATATCTTGAAGCAAAACATGATCGCTTGTTTCTGCTCCTGCAACAAAATGATGAGGCACAACGAATCGATCGAATCATTCGCACCAAGCAGACGACGGAGGCGGATTGGTTCGAGGGACGGTTACTTGCGACACCGGAAGGTCGGTATCTCGTCGCCTACGGCATGAATGGCTCAAAACAAATGAAAACGATTCGGTTCGAGCCGTATAAGATGACGGCTGATGGGGAAGTACCATTACGTCCGATGCAGCGCTCGTTAACCGTCGCGGGTCAGGAACGTTTCCATACCATCCAACCGTTACCGGACGCCTTCCCGCATTCGCTCTACTTCGAAATGATCGCGACGCGTATGGATGGAAAAGAGACGATCCAACGCTTGACGTCATTAAGCGAAAACGCATCTGCGTTTTCTATGACCCGTGACTTTTAGTATACTGAAGACGAAAAAAAGGGGGAAAAGAACATGTGGATCGTCATGAATCAGCTACACGTCGTGAAGGGCGCAGCAGATCAAGTCGCAGCGCGTTTTAAGACGACGAAGGGAATCGAACGGATGGAGGGGTTCCACCGGATGCAAGTCCTCGTCGATATTAGTCAGGAAGAAGAAGACATCGTCACGATCATGACGACATGGTCGAATCAAGCGGCGTTTCATGCATGGCAGGAGAGTCAAGCGTATAAAGGGGTTCACCATAAACGAGATAACGGAACGTCCGAAGTCAAACCGCTCGTGACGTCGAATACCGTCACGGAATATGCGATCGTCGCCGACCATAGCGCTGCAACAGAATAAATACAAGACCCCTGAGAGGATTCTTCTCGGGGGTCTTGTGTGTAATAATACATTAGATTGTTTTACCGTAATCTGGGTATATTCTAACAAACTAGATGAAACGAGGTGGCATCGCATGGTCTATCGTAAACCTGTCGTCTCTAGCCTATCCGTCCTCGGTGGTATGATCCTGCTCTTCGGTTTCTTGACGAGCGGTGGCTTCATTTATCTCTACTTCTTCGTCTTACTGTTTGCTTGCGTCTCCTTCTTACGTGAACCGTTGACACGTAAAGAGTGGTTGCGAGAGGGGATCGCCTTCATCTTCTGGTGTTCCTTGATTTATTTACTACAACACTTCGTCTTCATGACATAAGTCATTTTTCATACTGCTCGAATAAAGGGAGGATGATGTCACGACCCGTTGCTGATAAGTGAATCGACACGTCACGCTTTGGATCCTTTAAGTAGATGTCAGTCTTTTTGACGCGTTTATCAAGATAGACTTCGTACTGTTGACCAGTCACGCCTTTTCGGAACGTCAAGTATTTCCACTTCGCCCTCTTGCCCCGCACATCAGCCTGTTCACTCGTCTTGATCGCTTTTTTTAATTTCCCGGATTCATCACTTGTCATCATGATCATGTTTTCCCAATCAATATCTTTTTCCGAAAAATGATTTCCTCGATCATCTTCTTCAAAACGGATATGCGAAAACTGTTTTTGATGGAACAGTGTCTCGTTTTGGTTTTCCGCAACGTCGTCGTCTGTTGTTCGATCCGGTCCTTGGACTTGGAGTTCAGTCGGTTGTTGCATCGTATGGCGAATCGATAATTCGTAGCGGAATTCGCGTCCGTTTTTCTCCGTTGCGATGACCGTTCCATAATGCTCCGGCGTGCCGTCACCCGGAACGAATCGGACCTTTCCTGGTTGTTTCATTGAATGGATCGGGTGTTCCGCACGGCGTCCACCATACAACTGCGGTATACGAACCGAAACGTCGTATGTCGAATCGTATTGTTGATTGTAGACGAGATAGAGATTGACATCACGGGTGAACGGTGTCAGAGAATTCGCGTATGCGAAAGTCGTCGTCCGTGCATCTTTTTTTGTGACATCCGTTGCCTCGATGACGAGGTAACCTGATCCTGGAAGTTCTAATTTTCGAGCAGAATGGTCTGCGATCTTCTCATCAGGATTGAACCAGTCGTCTTTTTTTAATACAACAGGCTTCATGCTAAAGTTCTTCCGTTGTGGAGTCAGAGTAGTCTTCTTGAAGATGTCTTCTTTCTTTGGTAACGGATAATACCCATCTTTAGACGATGTCTGACAATATAAATACGTCTTTTTCCCAGCTTTCACGTAACGAACGGTTTGACTATCATAATCTTCGAACGGATTCGTCATCATGACGGAATAGATGTTACCGACAGCGTAATTGACGGGTGCATCGCTCGCTTTAGACGCACACGTTTTTTGAATGACGGTTTGCTCTTTAGCTGACAAAGTGCGAGATTCTTTTTCGTTGAATTGCCCTCCATCATACATTTGTGATAAGTAATCCCATTTAAAATTCGGGGCGTCACTTTGGCAACCGCTTAATGCTAGTGTCGCTCCAAGTGTTAGTCCGATCCAGTAACGTTTATTCATTGATTGAGCACCTCACTAAGTGCTTCACTTGTCGTACCTGACAGCTTCGCACCTTTCTTTGATCCCGGTTTGACCACATAGATTTCAAGCTTTTTAGCTCGTTTGCGTTCGAATAGTTCGAACGTTTGACTTTTTCCTTTGCGGATCAAGGTCAATTTTTTCTGTTTCAGCTTTGTTCCTTGTGGCTCCATCACATCGGTCTCTTTTAATTCTTGAGCCATTTTTTTTGCTAGTTTATCCGGAATGGCCGAGATGAATTTAAAATCGTTATCGACGAGCTGCTTTGGTGAGTCGTGAATGTAACCGACATATGTGGTTGGTGATGCATCAAGAAAGCCATATTTGTAATTCGCAGGTTTTTTGTAGGTCTGATTGAGACGCATATATAGCGATGTTTCTTGAACGATTTTGCCTCCTTCTTTCTTCCAAACAGTCGCAAAAGGAACCGTCTGTCCCACTGAAAGCGTAGCAGGAAGTTGTTTTCGCTTGATTTGATACGATTGCCCCATTACATGGTCTTGAATGACGGATGGAATTCCGATACGATCACCACTGGTCATGAGTTCGATCGATGTGTGCTGCAAACCACTATTCGGAATGACACGAAAAGCTAAATTCAATTCGGAACCGGCTCGGGACTCGGTCGTCTCAAAAAGTGTTTGTTCTTTATCCTTATTTTTGTCTTTCATGAAGAGAACGAATTGTCCTTCCGGTGGTAAGGACAATTGATACGATGGGAAAAGGTAACGACCAAGTCCTTTCGTGTCTTTACTTTCTTCATTTTCTTGTTTTTGTTGATCCGTCACTTCTTTTGGGACAGGCTTAAAGCGAACGTCTGTCGATTTAGCTTTAAGCGGTTGGTTCGACCAATCGACGAATGGGTAATCACTGCGCTTGATTTGGTGGATCGCATAATCCGCGTGGCGAATCGGCTGACACGCCAAATAGTCCTTTTTTTCGTCTGACAGGAAACGGACGTGTTGGAACTCGCGCCCTTGGACACTCGGAGGCAGGAAGTATAAATCAAATCCTTCGTGTTGCACATATCGATCAGGTAAGTGCTTCATGTCTGGTTTTTGCTGACAAGCCTTCAACAAAGCCGCCGTTTGTTTTTTCGGGAGATCCGGTATCTCTTGACCATCAAAGGTAGTCGAGATACCGCCCCAGTAATTAGCATCATATGTAAGATCTAAGTATTGTTCTTTTCCGCATCCGGCAAGAAGAACTGCTCCTGCGAGAATACCAGTATGTATATAGCGTCTCATGAAAAACCTCCTCTATACGATTGTCTGTATTTTACCATATTTTCTATAATAGACAGAATTTTCTATAACGTTTCAACATCAAGATGTTTGACATCCCTCGACTCGGGAATAATAGATGCATGCATGGTCAATCTATTACTATGGGGGTTTTATGATGGGTACATTCATTCAAGCAGTTGATGGCACGAAGATTTACGTTGAGGATGTCGGATCGGGTCAACCGGTCGTCTTTTTACACGGCTGGCCAGCAAACAACAACATGTTCGAGTATCAAAAGAATCTGCTCGTCGAAGAAGGGTACCGTTACGTTGGAATCGATTATCGTGGTTATGGCAAATCAGATGCGCCGGCAACGGGATATGACTATAAGACGATGGCGTCCGACGTTAACGAAGTCATCGAACAGCTGAAATTAACGAATGTCACGTTGCTCGGCTTCTCGATGGGAGGAGGAATCGCCTTGTCCTATCTCTTGCAATACGGGGACTCAAAAGTCAGTAAACTTGTTCTCGCTGGAGCTGCGGCACCTGTCTTTACACAACGCGACGGCTATCCATACGGAATGACGAAAGTAGAAGTCGATGCTTTGATTGCCGATACGAAACAGGATCGTCCGTCGATGCTCAAAGGATTCGGTGAAATCTTCTTTGCGAAGGAACATCCAGAACCGCTGCAACAATGGTTCCATGGTCTTAGCATCGCCGCTTCATCCCACGGAACGATTCAGTCAGCAATCGCCTTGCGTGACGAAGACTTACGTGGAAAACTCGAAAACATCAAAGTTAATACGTTAATCATCCACGGTAAAAAAGACCAAGTCTGTCCGTTCGAGTTTGCGGAAGAGATGCAAAAGGAAATCCCACATGCGCGCCTCGAAGTCTTCGAAGAGAGTGGACACGGGATGTTGCTTGACGAACAAGAGAAGTTCAACGAGACATTACTGGCGTACGTTAAAGGAAATCAAACCGTCTAATTCAACAAGCCATGGACACGCGTCCATGGCTTGTTTTTGTGTACAGAAAAAGCGTGCGCCGGCGCACGCTTTTAAGAGCGATACTTCCGCATGAACCGTTGATCGATCCAGCGCTTCAGGTACCAACCGAACGGGTGCGTCGAATAATGACGACCATATAGGGAAACCGCATGACGCGGTCCCATCGATAAAATCGTCAAATAGTTCGTTTGCGGACGATAGGTTTGCAGTGCTTCTTCCTCTAGGTATCGTAAAAGGTTCGTAAGCAAAATTGGCGCTTGTCGGACAGCTGTGACACCATTCTTCGGAATGTCGGGGTAGGCGACGAGGGTCGCCGCGTCACCCGCAGCAAACAAACTTGGATGATCGAGTGCTTGTAACTGTTCATTGACGAGTAAAAATCCGTCTTCGGTGAAGAGATTGCTGTCTGCAAACAATGCCGGAGCTTTGGCACCCGTCAAGCGGACGATTGCATCTGACTCGATTGGTGGATGATGCGTAAAGCGGAGTGGTAGTTCGTCATCTATAGGACGTTCCCGGATCCAGTACACTTCGAGTTCTTTTAACCGTCTCGTAATAGCTTCCGCTGCCGGATGACGAGAAAGGATATCTGGATCCGTGATCAATGTGATCGGTACACCCGCCGCTTTCAAGGACGCCGCCATCTCGACGGCAGCTGCTCCGCTCCCAATCACGACCGGACGCTTTGCTTGTTGCAGTCGCTTTAATGTATCCGGTAACCGGTAATTCGGTTTAATCGATAATCGCGTCGTATCTTCCGACCAGTCGAATGAACCGATATTCGTTGAGACGACGTCATAGGTGTAACGTCTGCCGGATGCACCGAAGACGACCTTTTCAACAGGGTCGACTTTGATGACGGTCTCCTTGATGAATGGTTTATCATAGGCACGACATAAGGCGGCGACGTCAATACGCATCTCATCCATGTCGTATGTTCCGTCAGCAAGTCCAGAGTACATGCCCGAGTAATATTGGTACGTCGAGGCGTTCAGGACCAGCCACTCGACGTCTTCTGTTGGTCCGTGTGTAATGCAATGCAGGTGAGCGTGACCTGCACCAATCAAGAGGATACGTTTCATGTCGTTCTCCTTCAATCTGTCTTGCTAGAGTGTACCCGGATACGGGTGGCGGTAATCATAGCCAAAAGACAAGACTGATGAATAGGAGGATGATCACGAGATAAATAATATCCTGACGCTGAACGACCGGTACCTCGTAATACGTTCGCTCTGCTGAAAAGTGACGGGCTTCGAGAGCAATCGCCATCCGTTCTGCCCGCTGGATCGATCGTGAGAAGAGCGGTAAGCCAATTGAAAGAAATCCATCACCAGGAAAGCGACTGTGCACATTGCGAATCATCCGGACTTGCCGCAAAACGCGGACTTCTTCGACCAGTTGCGGCAGAAAGCGAATCCCGGCAAGGAATCCGTAAGCAAAGCGGGGCGATAACTTCGCCTGATGGATCAAGCTCATTACGAAACGGGTCGCGTCGGTCGTCGTGACGAAAGCGAGGCTCAAGCAGACGAACGTGGCCATCCGCAAGGCAAGTAACCAGCCGTGCGCGACGCTTTCCGACGTGACATGAAACCAACCAAACGACCAAAGAGTATTCGTTCCTTTGCCGAAAGCCGCCATCATCCAGAACGTCAATAAGAATAATAGACTATACGGCGCAAGTCGCTTCAAGAAATCAAAAGGACCCCATCCGGAAAGGAGTAGCAGTGCGATAGCAAAACTCAGGAATACTAACGTTTTGACCCAGTCATTCGTTGCAATCAAGGCAAACATGATCAAAAACAATCCGCTTCCCTTAATGACGGGATTGAGTTTAGCGAACGGGGACACGTTCGTTTGCATCACGTTTCACCTCCTGGAATTGGTACGAAAGTGGACGTTGTAGCTGACAGCGCTCGAGTAATGGAACGTCAGCGAACAACTCGCTTGGGCGACCGTCAAAAGCAATCCGTCCTTGCTCCATGACGAGGACACGATCCGCATACCGGGCGACGAGCTCCACATCATGCGTCGCCATGACGAGTGTCGTACCGTTCTGTTGTTCCATCTGTAACTGTTCCATTAAGCGTCGTGTCGTCAATCCATCTTGTCCGAAGGTCGGTTCATCGAGCAACAATAAGTCTTTCGTTTGTCCGAGCATCGTTGCGACGCTGAGCCGTCGTTGTTGCCCCGTACTAAGAGCAAGTGGTGACTGCTGTTTGACAGATGTCAGTTCCAGCCGTTCGAGCAACGCCGCGCGCTTAACGTTCGTCGTTGCCCGGTGGCTCCAGTCGATTTCCGCTTCGACCGTCAGCTTAAGAAACTGCAGATCCGGTTGTTGAAAGACATAGCCAACGTGCTCATAAAAGCGACGCCGGGAGTAACGATGAACCGGACGTCCCTGGAGCTGATACGTTCCACGATTGGGAAGCAACCGCCCGAGTGTCGCAAGCAATGTACTTTTCCCAGATCCATTTGCCCCAAGCAGCATCACCCATTCTCCTGTCTGCAGGGAAAATGTCGCATCGGTCAGCGGATATGGTGCTTTCGTCGATAATGCAGCGACGTGTAACAAAGAGCGACCAGCTGTAGCGACGGGGGAAGGCACATGAAGTCGCGCCGCTTGCGGTCCATCTATGGGTAATGTCTCTAACGTATACGGATACAAAGAGGGAACGGCAATACCTTTCGTTTGAAGCTCTTTGTAATCTTGGGGGAACAGATCCCGTGGATCTGCTGTCGCAGTAATCGATCCGTCCTCAAGCAAGACGACCTGGTCGACGTACGACAAACAGACATCGAGTTGGTGTTCGATCAAGACGATCGTTAAATCGTGTTCTTTTTGAATCCGAAAAATCAACGCCATCAGCTCATGTTGTCCGATTGGATCAATCTGAGCCGTTGGTTCATCGAGTAATAAGATCGTCGGCTCAAGTGCTAGGACCGCTGCGAGCGCGAGACGCTGTTTCATTCCACCGGATAGACTCGCGATCGGTGTCGAGAAGGGGAGGGGGAGACCGACGAGTGCGAGTAAGCGTTCAATTCGTTCATCCATCTCCACGCGCGGAATCGAGCGATTTTCTAAACTAAAAGCGATTTCGCGTCCGATCGTCTCCATGCAGAACTGTTCTTCTGGATTTTGAAACAAGATTCCGACCGAACCGGACCGGGTAACGGTACCAGTCTGTTCGACTTCAATCGTTTCCGGTGTCAGTCCGGCAAGGGCATGAAGTAATGTCGTCTTGCCACTCCCACTTCGTCCGAGCAGAAGGGTCGTCCCTTGCTCAATCGTCAGCGATACATGATTGAGCACCGATTTCATCTGACCGGGATAGCGGATGCTGAGGTCGTCGACAGTAATCATGCGATTTCTCGTTTCGCACTTCCTGCCGCAAACCCGTTCAAGACACCAGTCGCAACAAGGCGACGGACGAGAATGGCTGCAAGCAAGCCACCGAGTAATGCGCCGCTGATCAATTGTAAGCCAGTTGTCGCAAGCAACGTCGTCGTTGTGTAGTAACCGAATCCGTTCGCGATTAGACTATAAACGATGCTACCAATCGCGGCTCCAACACCCGATAACATCAAGGTCCATGTGTCATAATGACGGTAACGCGTCATCGCGAAGACGAGTTCCGCACCAAGTCCTTGGCAGACTCCGATCAGAAGAGCGGATAAACCAAAATGACTACCTGTGAACAGTTCGACGGCTGCCGCGACGACTTCCGCAATTAAAGCGGCACCTGGCTTTTGAATGATTGCTGCGACGAGCGGACTCGCAATGATCCAGATGCCAAACATCCAGTTGGCACCGACAGGACCGAAGATCGCTGAGATCGGTAACCAGAGTGTTGACCAACCAAGATAGATGACGCCGCAAGCGACGGCGAGCATCATCATGACCATGATTTCTTTCATTTTCCAGTGTTGCATTAGATACGTCCTCCTTTGAATGGGGGAGACGCCAAAAAAGACCGCCCTCCGTAAAAAAGAGAGCGGTCCTCAGAAAAACTGCGCGCAGCAGGAGTCATTGGATGTGATCGCTCCACTTTCCTACGCTAGTATGAACTAGATCAGGTTCGAAGGGTCCGAAGTGAATCGTCTCAGCCAATTGGGCTCCCCTAGTGGATATGGTAATAGGTGATACGCTGTTCACTTTAGGCAATCCAGCGTCTGTTGTCAAGACACAAAAAAACGATACGCCGCAAAGGGCGTATCGTTAAATGACTTATTTATTGTCTTCGTTCTCTTCAGCTGTTTCTTCTGAAGACGCTTCTGTTGCTTCCGCTTCGTTGTCTTCGCCAGCTTCTGCTTGTGCCTCTGCTTCCTCGATTTCTTCAAGATCCTGCTCGAGTGTCGATTCGACGACAGCTGCGACTTGAATATCGCCTTCTGTAACGATGCGGAAATCTTTTTGTTCTGGAAGATCGGCTACAGAAATCGAATCGCCGATTTCGAGGTTCGTGACGTCGACTTCGACGTTCTCTGGTAATTTATCTGGTGTAGCGGCGACTGTTACTTTAAAGAGTGTTTGTGATAGGAAGCCACCAACTTTTGCACCGGCTGCTTCGCCAACGAGTACAACGTCTGCTTCGACTTCTGTTTCTTCATCCATTTTCACGGCGATGAATTCAACGTGATCGACTGTTGGTGTGAAGACATCCATATCACGGCGATTGATCAAGACGTTAATATTTTTACCATCGAGTTTGAGTGAAATCAAGACATTTTCACCGTTTTCTCGGACGATTTTAAGCAATTCTTTTTCTTCAAATGCGATTGGTGTACTTTCCACTTTGTAACCATACACGACGCCAAGAGCTTTTCCTTCATGACGCAATTGTTTACGGAGTGAGCGTGGACGTACCTCGCGTTTTTCGGCTGTTAAATTAACTGACATGTTCATTTCCCCCTTGAATTTGGTATAGCCCTCAAAAGGTAATGAATGTAGGAGCAGGACGAATCCTGAACAATATGAATCATGCTAAGACAATCGGTTTCAGACTCTCATGAATCTGACGCTTTCGTGACTTTGCATTTCTCTCCCAGGTCATTACGCTGATATTGAGAAACATGTGTGAGTAAGTCACCGGTTTGATGCGGTGCTAATGAGTTTATACCCCTATGTTTTAAATCCATAAACCTCTTTTTTATCTTTTTGAAGTCGAAAGACCTCCAAACCGCTTGAAATCAGGGGTTGAGAGGTCTTTCGTTTTTTTCATTCTTTATGATGATTCGTTGATTTTCACGAACTAAAACACGAACGAGACGTTCAATTTGCCGCATCGTCGTCTGTCCCATCGTCGAAATTTGAAGCCACTGATTGTAAACGAGATAGTCGCTTTCGTACTGGACGTGATACCCCTGAATGCGCAGAGCGTCGCCTAAATCGGTTGCGGACGGATGAACGATCGTCAGTATTCCCGGCGCTTGTGCTTCTTGTTGTGCGAGGAGTTGGAATCCAGTTGCGCGGACGGCTTGTTCGAGATAGGTCATCTTGATTGCTGCTTGATTAAGATCGAGGGCATCAAGCGCTGCCTGACAGGCAAGCAACAGGTTCGACGAGCCGGAAAAGGCAACCCCTTCCGCATAGAGTCCTAAATCCAGATAACGGGGAATACAGAGAGAAGGTAGGACGCGATCTGCGTGACCAATGAACGCAAGACCCGGTAAACCACCAATCGCTTTCCCGGAAACAGTCGTGACGAATTTGCAACCAGCGTATGAGAAACGTCCGGTTCCAACAGCGCTGATCGCATCGACGACGAGTGCGGTTCGTTGATCTAACAGCACTTTTACTGCATCAAGATCATAGAGAACACCCGTTGACGTCTCACAATGCGTCAACCAGATCCAGTTGTATGCCGTTTGCCTCAATTGATGAGCGAGTTGCTTCAAGTCGATCGGGTGACCGGGGGGAAGCGTATGGACATCAAAGGACTTGCCGGCACGTGACGCGTGATCAATCAAGCGTTGACCGAACTCGCCGCCGTTCAGGATCAATCCATGTCCAGTGAGTTGTTGCGCGACAATATTATTGGCGAGCGTACCGCTGCCGACGGCCATCGAGACATGTGGCAAATCCAGCAACTGACACATTCGGCCACGTAAATCTTGATCGAGCTGCCGCATCGAGGCCGTCCGATGTGGACGCGGTGCTTGTTGCGCCGCTTGACGGACCGTCGGCGCAACCTCGACCGGACCGGCTAGAAAATGCAGGGGACGTAAGACATCCGCGATGACGGATCGTTCGTATGTTGCGCGCGACAACAACATCGGTACAAACTGGGCGTCACCACTACCAAGCGTAGCTGCAATCGGTGTGAAGCCGAACCGCGCGTATAGTTTTGCTTCCCGCGTCGTACCACTGATATAGACATGATCAATCGTCTCCCGCTCGAGGTAGACCATTAAAAAGCGCATCAATTGCATGAACGTACGACTATTGCGGTATTCGGGACGAACGCTAAGTAAGCGGATTTCCGCTGGGTCCGTCAGTGTCTCTTCTAGCGTCACGCCCTTTTCCTCAAGCGAAAAGGGACGATGCTTTCGAATGGCGATCATCGCGACGAGTCGATCGTCTTCCTTACCGATCAAGTAAGTGTTCTGATCATGGAATCGATCAATTCGTTTCCGTTCGATGTTCGGTTGATGTTGCGGAATCTCTTCTGTAAAGGTGAGGTAGTTCAATTCATGGATTGCTTCCGCGTCGTCCGCAGTTGCAATGGAAAAGTCGATCATGGAGACGTCCTCCTTATGTAATGGCTGGCTTGTGGAGTGCATCATGAGCCCACAGGACAAGTAGACTTACGGCAACGGTACACAAGATATTGACTGACCCTGCGTCTAAGAAGACGGGTAGTAACGGAAGTAAAACGACCGGAATAAGCCCCGCTTTGACACTATCTTTCGTTACGAGATAAGACAAACCGAGTATGCCTAATCCGGCAAGATATGCCCATGGCGTGATAGCGAAGACGATTCCGGAAAATACAGCGTACCCTTTACCGCCGCGTCGTGGGTGAAACAACGGAAACAAGTGACCGATGAGCACGGCGAGGGCGACCGGATAAAACGTGTCAGTGATCTGCAACGCAAGGACTGTCTTCGCGGCATCAAACAGATAAACGAATAAAAAAGCCGGAAGCCCACCGGCACGATGGGCATTGCGGGCACCGATGTTTCCGGAACCGACCTGTGCCAAATCGGTACGACTAATGTACTTAAAGAGCGTACCACCTAAAATACTACCGATGAGATAACCAAGCAGGAGATCAAGGATCACCGTTGTTCCTCCTTTGTCGTTACGAGATGAACGAGTTCCTTGACGGTCAAGGCGTCACTGTCTGGAGCCGTCAGGACGGCATCGACCATTTTGGCTTTTCGATCTTGTAATTCCGTCATCTTCTCTTCGATCGTTCCGCGTGTCAGCAATTTGATGACCGTCACGTCAGACTGTTGTCCAAGCCGATGGGCGCGATCGGCTGCCTGTTGTTCGACGGCCGGATTCCACCAGCTGTCAAACAGGATGACGGTATCAGCGGAGGCGAGGTTGAGTCCCGTTCCGCCAGCTTTAAGCGAAATCAAGAAGAGATCGACTTCACCGTCATTGAACCGGTCGCATAACGCGACCCGGTCTTCGAGCGGTGTCTCACCCGTCAATAGGAAGTGGGGGAGGTGACGTTGCGCGAGATCCGAACGAATGCGCTCGAGCATTTGCGTATACTGCGAGAAGATCAAGATCCGTTTTCCGGCTGCTCGTTTTTCTGCAATCAGTGAGAGCAGACGCGTTCGTTTCGTTGCTTCCCCTGTGTACCCCTCGACGAATAATCCCGGATCGTTGCAAATTTGCCGCAACCGCGTTAAGCCCGCCAGTAACTTCAAACGATCTTCACGTTTCGTTTCGTCTAAATGCTGCAGCGTCTCGAGTTGCAATTTGGCGAGATACGACGCATATAACCGTTTTTGATTCGGTCCGAGCTCGACATAATGATGCTCGATCTGCTTCTTTGGTAAGTCCTGTAAGACATCTTTTTTCTCACGCCGTAATAAAAATGGTTGAATGAATTGTTGCATGTCATCAAACGACCATTTCTCAAACGTCGCTAAATCCGGCAGTAATTCCGGAAACAAGACATGGAAGATCGACCAGATATCGCGCGGCCGATTCTCAAGTGGTGTTCCTGTCAAGGCGAACCGGCGTTTTGCTTGCAGATGTCGCAGTTGACTGACCGTTTGTGACTGCGGATTCTTCAAGTGCTGTGCTTCATCAAAGAAAACGACGTCATATACAGGATGGCGACGGACGTCGGTCCGAAGCGTCGTATAGGAGACGATCGTCACTGTGTTTTCAGCCAAGTACTTCAGTTCGGAAAGTCGGCTAGTTTGAGATCCCGTCACGACATGAACCGGTCGACCGGGTAAAAAGCGCTTCAGTTCCGCCTCCCAGTTGCGGAGCAGTGATGCTGGTGCGACGATCAGTGCACGACTATCCGAAATCGTTGCTATATAACCAATCGCTTGAATTGTCTTTCCAAGCCCCATCTCATCGGCCAAGATGCCGTGACATCCTTGCGCGTCCAAATTCTTCAGAAATTGAATGCCCGTCCGTTGATACGGATAGAGTTGTGACTCTAATGAATTCGGCAAGTCGAGCCGGAATCCTTGTCCGGATTTCAATTCGAACCATTTCTCGAGCAAATCGGCATGGAGATGCAGGATGGAGGCACCGATCAGATGCTTCATGTTCCGGACGGCAGGTAAGACGAGTCGCCCGTCGCGTAAGTCGCGTTCACTCGCTTCCATCTGGGCGAGAACCCGTTGCAACTGCTGAAAGGCTCGTGTCTCTAAAGATACGAACTGTCCGGATTTCAAGCGATGATAGCGTTTTTGTAAGACGAGCGACTCCAGGACACGTTTCAGCTCGTCTTCCGGAATCCCATTCATCGAAAAGTTGAATACGAGCCAGTCGAGGCGGTCTGTCACGTCGACTTCGATCCGCGGATGAAAGGGTCCTTTTGGTAACGTCGTTCGGATGGCTTGCGTTGCAAATAACTCCAGTTGACCGAGCGCAACCCGTTCGTCAAGCAGACTCCGCAAAAAAGCATACTGCGCGGCATCACTGGTGATGACATAGTGCGAATTCGATGGTGTTGCTTGGAATTCACGTAAATAGCGTAAGACACTTTGCTCCGTTACCTGATCGCGCCCAGCGTAAATCGTCTCATCGAGCGGATTCAGCTGAATCCCTTGATAATCAAACGACACGCGGACTTCAACTTTCTGAGCCGTTCGATCGAGATGGAGCTTAGCGATCGGTGTACCGGAAACGATCCGTTCCTGTAAATCAGGACTGAACGAAACATCCGCAACCCGCTGCAAATACTCTGTCTGTCCAAGCAAACGATCGAAGTAGGGCAGGGACAGTTGATGCTGCTGTTTATCCGTCAATCGTTTGAGCGTCACGACGGGTCCAGTCAGTTCGAAATGAATCGCCACCCGACGATCAGGTGTGAGACTGCGTAAATAGTTGCGCGCGCCTGCGTCGTCGACTTGAATTGCCGTAAAAGGGCGGATTTGCGGCGAGAGCGGTGTTGGTGTGCCGTGTGCCTGCACATGATGCATCGCCAGCAAAACAGCGACGATATGTCCACAAAATGACGTATCCATCGCAAGCGACGGACAGTTACAGCCAGCGTCGACGCCGTGCGCCTTGACGCGGACCGTCACCGTGAATCGTTCCTCACCGTCTACGCTCGCTTCAATTAGCTCGTCACCCATCCGGTAATTGTGTAACGTGACCTTTCGGGCAGCGACATACTTCTTTCCCCGTCGAAAGGCATAGGCATCAGACATCTGTTTGATTTTACGTTCACTGAGCCCGTAATTCATGAGATCCCTCCTTTAGTTAACATAATATTATTATCGTTCACCATCAAATAAATCGACGGCGCGTTTTTTCTCCGAATCACCGATATGGGCATAGACCTGCGTTGTTGCGACGGATTCGTGACCGAGTAACTGCTGGATCGTCAGGACGTCGACCCCGCCGGTCGCAAGTCGTGTCGCAAACGTATGCCGTAGTTTATGTGGCGTAATTTTTTTGCGCTCTAAAAAGGGGAGGACTGGCTTCAGTCGTTCCGTGTGCCGCTGCAAAATATGCTGGACTGCCCGTGGGCTGAGTGGTTTCCCGTGTTTTTGGAAGACAGGTACGGCGCCGCTCGTTGGCATCTGATAATGGATCGCGTATTTGCGTAAGGCAATTCGTGCTGGTTTCGCAAGTGGAATCAATCGTTCTTTATTGCCTTTCCCGATGACGCGGAGCGTATTTTCGTGGAAATCGACATCGTTCCAGACGAGTTGCGTCATCTCACTTAAACGCATCCCGCTATAGCCAAGTAATTGGAATAACGTCACGTCGCGGACACGATCCCGTTCATAATGCGACGCTTCACGGGCATTCATCTCAACGTTTGACGGTAATAACTGAATCAATTCGTCCCATTCGCGTTTTGTCAGATAAACCGGTTCCCGTTTGGCTTGTTTCGGTCGATTGACTTTGGCGACCGGGTTTTCTGACAACTGACCGGTATCGACCAAATAACGAAACAGTGACTGTAACGCTGATAACTTCCGGTTGATGACGCTCGGTGCATTTTGTTTCGTTAAGGCAAGGTATTCGGCGTATGCTTCGATTCCTGCTGCATCGATCTCGACGAATGCTTCAAGCGGAATATCTCGCGCTGTTACCTTTTCACCTGACGCCGCAGCGACGAATTGGAAGAACGCTTCATAGTCATAGACGTACCGACGCATCGTTGCTAATGAGAAATGTTTGGCTGCTAACTGATCTAAATAGGACTGAATGAAGCGTGGCATCCGCTCATAACCGGGAATCGCTGGTGCTGTAGCCGAAACGGTCGTTTTATGTATTGTTTTTCCTAGGTTTTTAAATAAACTCATCCGACAATCACCCCTCTAGTAGTAGTATACCAAACGTTGATACGTCAGACACTTGTTTGCGTGAAATAGTTATTTCACGCAATGTTAAATTGTCAGACAGGGAGCGCTCAGTTGCATCGACAAGGTGCTAGACGGGTCGTTGGTCAACTCGATGCACGTGAGAATTTAACTTATTTTTAGGGGTTTAAGGGTTGTAGAGACTATTTAATAACAATAAAAGTATTATGTCACCTAAAACAATGAAAAAGAATGAATAGTCAATTTCGCTCTCAGTTGCCTCGAGAAGACATCTGATGGGTCATTGGTCGACTCATTTGATTTCAAGACGATTTCTGAAAAACGTCGAAAACGTGCTTGATTTCGCATACTTCATCTTGGTTCGGGTATAGAGTGTTAGGTAAGAGTTATTTTCATAAGGGGGAGTTCTAAATGATTACCGATCAAGAAGCACGTCAGTATTTGAAGGATGCGAAACGCATTGCGGTCGTCGGTGTCTCAAGTGATTCTGGGAAGACGGCGAACTGGATTGCTGACTACTTGGTTCAACACGGGTACGAAGTCATTCCGGTCAATCCAACGTTAAACGAGTGGAACGGTCAAAAAGTCTATCCAAGTGTTGCAAGCATTCCAGGACACATCGATATCGTTGACGTTTTCCGTCGGTCTGAGTTTTTGGCGGATGTCGCGAAAGATGCTGTCGCTCACGGTGACGTCGGGATGATCTGGAATCAACTTGGTCTCTCAAGTGTCGAAGCAGAGAGCCTGGCGCTCGGCGCTGGCATTCCATATATTGAGAATCGTTGCATCAAAATCGAACATCAATACCTGTAAGTCATCGCACGACTTTAGGCATCTTCACCCGTTCGTGAAGGTGTCTTTTTTCATGCCCATTACAGGTTATGCTTGTCAGGAAGCAAGAAGATGCCTACAATTAGAGACAGACTACTTGAAATAACGAACGAACGTTTGTAAAAACGACGTCGTAATTTCGAATTTTGAGGTGAATTGAATGGCGACAGACTTAAATAACTACAATGATGATGCCATACAGGTGCTCGAAGGACTCGAAGCAGTCCGGAAGCGCCCAGGTATGTATATCGGTTCTACCGATCACCGTGGACTTCACCATCTCGTCTACGAGATCGTTGATAACGCGATCGATGAGGCACTTGCAGGATTCGGGGAACAAATTGATGTCACGATCCATAAAGATAATGCGATCACGGTCCGTGACCATGGACGTGGGATGCCGACAGGGATGCATGCATCGGGAAAACCGACTGCTGAAGTCATCTTCACGGTCCTTCACGCCGGTGGTAAGTTCGGTCAAGGTGGATATAAGACGTCCGGTGGCTTACACGGCGTCGGGGCGTCGGTCGTTAACGCCTTATCAACGGATTTGAAAGTAACGATCTTCCGTGACGGGAAACAATATGAGCAAACGTTTGAAAACGGCGGGATTCCGAAGACGACGTTGCTTGAAACGGGTACGACGCGTCAAAAAGGAACGAGCGTCTACTTTAAACCAGATGGCTCGATCTTCAGTACGTTGACATACAACTACGATACGCTTGCGGAACGCTTACGCGAATCAGCCTTCTTGCTAAAAGGTCTGAAGATTACGTTGACGGACGAACGGTCCGACAAACAGGATATCTTCCAGTACCAAGACGGTGTCAGCGAATTCGTTCAGTACTTGAACGATGATAAAGATACGCTTCATCCGACAGTTGCATTCGAAGGAACGGAAAACGAGATCGAAGTCGATATCGCCTTCCAGTTCACGGATGCGTACTCGGAAAACGTCCTTTCGTTCGTCAACAACGTCCGGACACGCGACGGCGGCACACATGAAGTCGGGGCAAAAACAGCAATGACACGGGTCATGAATGAATATGCCCGAAAGAACACGCTTTTGAAGGAAAAGGATAAGAACCTTGACGGAAATGATATCCGCGAAGGGTTGACGATGATCGTCTCGATCCGGATCCCAGAAGAATTCCTCCAGTTCGAAGGACAAACGAAGTCGAAACTCGGCTCACCGGAAGCGCGGACGAGCTGTGACGCTGTCATCAGTCGTCGTCTCTCGACGTACTTGGAAGAGAATCCACAAACGGCGACGCTGTTGATCAAAAAAGCAATTCGCGCTGCGCAAGCCCGGGAAGCGGCACGGAAAGCGCGCGAAGAAGCACGAAACGGGAAAAAGAAAAAACGTTCGAGCATCTTGAACGGAAAACTGACACCTGCGGCTTCAAAAAACGCGGACAAGAATGAATTGTTCCTCGTTGAGGGTGATTCTGCCGGTGGTTCTGCGAAACAAGGACGAAACCGGACGTTCCAAGCAATCCTTCCACTTCGTGGGAAGGTCTTGAACACAGAGAAAGCGAAACTTGCCGATATCATGAAGAATGAAGAGATCAACACAATCATTCACGCGATTGGCGGCGGTGTCGGAGCTGATTTCGACTTGTCAGATTGTAATTTCGACAAAGTCATCATCATGACCGATGCCGATACCGATGGCGCGCATATCCAAGTCTTGCTGTTGACGTTCTTCTTCCGCTACATGCGCCCATTGATTGACGCTGGGAAGGTCTTCGTTGCTTTACCACCGCTCTACCGCGTCTCAAAAGGAAAAGGCAAATCGGAGAAGTTCGAATACGTCTGGGACGAAGAGACACTTAAGAAAACGACGAAGAAGTTCGGTAAAGGTTATATGATCCAGCGTTACAAAGGACTTGGGGAGATGAACGCACCGCAACTCTGGGAAACCACGATGGATCCCGAGACACGGACGTTGATTCGGGTTACGATCGACGATGCTGCCGTAGCGGAAAAACGCGTCTCTGTCCTCATGGGCGATAACGTCGGACACCGCCGGACGTGGATCGAGGACAATGTCGCCTTCGGTCTCGCAGAAGACCTCTCGATCATCGAGAACGAGCACGTGACGAAAGAGAGTGTGAACGAACATGTCTAATCTACAAAACATCCTGAACCTGTCGCTCGAGCAAGTCGTCGGCGACCGGTTTGGTCGTTATTCGAAATATATCATTCAAGATCGTGCCTTACCGGATGCCCGTGATGGTCTGAAACCAGTACAACGTCGGATCTTGTATGCGATGCATACGGAAGGAAACCTGTTCGACCGTGCTTACCGAAAATCGGCGAAGACAGTCGGCGTCGTCATCGGTAACTACCACCCGCATGGTGACTCATCGGTCTATGAAGCAATGGTTCGCTTGAGCCAAGAGTGGAAGCTCCGTTATCCGTTGATCGATATGCAAGGAAACAATGGATCAATCGACGGCGATAGTGCGGCAGCGATGCGGTATACAGAAGCCCGTCTGTCGAAAGTCTCAAGCCTCATTCTCGACGGGATCAACAAACAGACCGTTGATTATACGCTCAACTTCGATGATACGACGGAAGAACCACTCGTCTTACCATCACTACTGCCGAACCTGCTGATGAATGGTTCGACGGGGATCTCCGCTGGTTACGCAACCGAGATTCCACCGCACCACGCGGGGGAAGTCCTCGATGCTGCGATCGGTCGGATCTCCGGTACGGTTCAGAACGTCGATGACTTATTGACGCACATGCAAGGTCCTGATTTCCCGACTGGTGGCGTCGTTCAAGGTCTTGACGGCATCAAAAAGGCGTTCGAGACAGGACGTGGGAAAGTTATCATCCGTTCGCGTTCAATGATTGAGACATTGCGGGGCGGTCGCCAGCAAATCGTTATCACTGAGCTCCCGTATGAGGTCAACAAAGCGAACCTCGTCAAACGGATGGAAGAACTCCGTCTTGATAAAAAGGTTGAAGGTGTTGCCGAAGTTCGTGACGAGACCGATCGCGATGGTTTACGTGTTGTCATCGAGTTGAAAAAGGAAGCGGACGCGGAAGGTGTCTTACACTTCTATCTCAAACAAACGGATCTACAAATTGCCTATAACTACAATATGGTCGCGATCCACGAGCGGACACCGCGGCAAATGGGCGTCTTGACGCTCCTTGATGCGTATCTCGCACACGTCAAGGAAGTCGTCATCCGTCGGACAGCGTTTGATCTTGAGCAAGCGAAACGCCGCCAGGAAGTCGTCTCCGCCTTGATGACAGCCATCTCTGTCCTCGATGAGACACTTGCCTTGATCCGGTCTGCATCGAATAAAGCAGATGCGAAGGACAAGCTGATTGCGCGGTTCAACTTCACGGACCGTCAAGCGGAAGCCGTCGTCATGCTTCAACTCTACCGGTTAACGAATACCGATATCGTCGAGTTACAGGAAGAAGCGGCGAAACTCGAGAAGGAGATCGCTCGTCTTGAGAAGATCCTCAACGATGAAAAGACACGTAATCGTCTCATCATCAAGGAATTGACGGTCTTGAAAGAACAAGTCGCGGACAAACGTCGCTCGACGATCGAAGCGGAAGTAGAAGAACTGAAGCTGAAGACGGAAGTCATGATCGCTGTCGAGGAAACGATGGTCTTCCTGTCGAAGAACGGTTACGTCAAACGTTCATCACTCCGTTCATTCGGTGCCTCGAACGACTTACCGGACTTGAAGGAACAGGATCGTCCGTTGCTCCAAGGGCAAGCGATGACGACCGATCACTTGATTGTCTGGACCGTTCGCGGAAACTACTTGCTGATTCCGGTCCACCAATTGCCGGATACGAAATGGAAAGATGGCGGTCAACACGTCGCGAACCTCGTCCCTCTCGAACCGGGTGACCGGGTTCTTTCAGCGGATCTCGTCCGCTCGTTCGATGAAGCCCATCACTGCTTGTTCGTTACCCGTCAAGGGATGGTCAAACGCTCGAAACTGAGTGATTACAATGCACAGCGGAAGTCAAAACCACTCCAAGGCGTCCGTCTGAAGGCAGACGACGAAGTCTTGTACGCTCAGGTCTCGACGGGTCAAACGGACCTGTTCCTTGCGACACAGAACGGTTTCGGGCTCTGGTTCACGGAAGACGACGTCCCGGTCGTCGGTGTCCGGGCTGCCGGTGTCAAGGCAATCAACCTGAAGGATCAGGACGTCGTCGCGGGTGCGATTGGCTTCAAGGAAGCGCCGCAGATCGTTCTTTTGACGCAACGGGGTGCCTTGAAGAAGATGCGTCTCGCGGATCAGTTCCAAGTCTCGAGCCGTGCGCTCCGTGGCTTACAGTTGCTCCGTGATTTGAAGTCCAAGCCACACCAAGTCGCAGCATTGATCGATGTCACGCAAGCGAAAGAATTGGTTCTCAGCGGGAAAGAGCAGGAGAAAACGATCCAAATTGGTTCGTTATCGTTCCTCGACCGCTTATCGAACGGTTCATTCGCCTATGATGAAGAGAAATTCGGTCCCTTGCTCGACTGGTATACACGATAAGCGATGCTCCTCCGGATAACGGGGGAGCTTTTTTTAGATTTAGCAGGGCAGGAGAGGGAATTTTGAGACGAATGCTCGGAATTTTGAGATTTATCCCTAGAAATATCGTTTACAAATTGAAACACTGACCAATAACGGCTACAATAGAAGAAATAGTCAGGTCACGATTCGTCACGAACAAGCGTCGGGTCACGCGTCTCCGCAGCTTTGCTTATAGCGTCAATTGATCAAGCAGCTACGGGACCGTCCCTTTAGCTGCTTGTTGTGCAATCTGCCGACCTTGGAGAGGTGATGAAGATGAAATTCAGACGTCGCGAAAAAGTAGCAATCTATATCACTCGGGAAAAACCTAACGGATGGGAACTACTTGTTTTTCATCCACAATCGGCTCCTGAGAGTGATTGGCAGATTCCTGCAGGTACGATCGAAGATGCTGAAATCGCAAAAGAAGCGGCTGTCCGTGAGACGCTTGAGGAAAGTGGTCTCTCGTTAGCATCCGTCCAGTACATCGGTGAAGAAGAGATGCGCTATCCGGAGCGAATGCGGGTGCATTACACGTATTTCTATCATGCGCACATTGAATGCCAAGAGAACCGTTGGACGCACTGTGTTGCTGGAGACGGTCAGGATTGCGGTGATTTCTTTGATTTCGCGTGGTTGCCGCTTGAACGGATCACGCAACTCGAACGCCGCCATCATATATTCTTGGATCGTTTGATTCATCGATTGGAACGGACACGTCCGTATGATTGTCGAAAACACGGTTAATCCCGTGTTTTTTTGTTTTGTCTCACTATCTTAAGTTTACCTTGATTATGAGACGAATTCTTATAACTATTGATAATATATGTTATGTTAACTTAAATAAAAAAATGATATTTTAGTCAGATTCATTTATCCCCCCTGCCATTTAAAAATCGCTCTATCGTCCTGTTGGTCTTCTTACTTATTCTTTGTTACTCTAATAACAGTAACACTGCGAATGTTACCTTTTTAACGGTAACAAATTAAATGTTTCCATGATTGTGGTAACAAATGATTAGGAGGAATCGTCATGCAAGCTGTTGCTTTGTCGTTTGATGTCAAAGGCTCCCGCGATTATCCGAGCAAAGAAGCGTTACTTCAAGCGCTTCGTGTACTCGCGAACGATTTGAATACAGCATTTCCATTGAGTATTGTTCCGTTTCAAATCAAATCCGGCGATAGTTTACTAGCGGTATTCGCGGATTATCCGGTTAGTTATCCGGTCATTCTGCACTTATTGAATCAAGAATTGCCAGGTTACATCGGGATTGGATTTGGTCAATATGAGACGATTTCGACGACGCGGGCTGAAGAAGCCAATGGTAGTGCGATCATTCATGCTTTTGAAGCACAGGAATTAGCGAAGACGCTTCCATCGCGGATTGCTTTTGCTGGACCGCCCTACTTACCGACTGCCTTGCTGAACGGTTATCTCGAAATGCTGTATCCGGCTTACTTCGGGAAGACGGACCGTCAGATTGAACTGCACCGGTTGATGGATCGATATCCGGATGATACGTATGAAGAGATCGGACTGAAGATGGGCTTCAAGGAACAAGATGCCCGCGTAAATGTCGCAAAACTCGTCTCCCGCTCGCAGCGTAAGCAACGGAAGCGACTTGAAGCTGCCTTGACCCAGGCACTGGAGCAATTCCAAGTCTGGGAGGCGATTCGGTGACCGTCTTACTTAGTCTTTTACTTGTCCATCTACTTGCTGATTTTCCATTACAGACGAAACGAATGGCGCAACTGAAACATCGACACCAACGCATCTTACTCCAACATCTTGCCGTTCATGCGGCTCTGATGCTACTTGTGCTTGCGTTCTTCGTCATCCAAGGGGAATTGACCATCGACATCGCTGGATGGCTTGGAGGCAGCATTCTCGTGTTTCACGCTCTGCTCGATGCTTCCCCGCTCAAACGCCGCGTCAAACAAGCAGTAGCGTACTGGATCGATCAAGCGTTACATATCGTTGCCATCATCGCCTTGACATGGGTGTTCGTTCCGATCGATTGGTCGTTGTCATTCTCGCGACCGGAGCAGATCCTGTGGATTCTTTGCTTTAGTTTAGTGACGACGGAGTTACTCGGTCACGGAATCGCCTTGATGCTCGCACCATTCGCGCCGCGGTTGATTGAAGCGCATTTCGAGCGGACAGTGACACGCAAAGAGCAGTTAGACGGCATCTCGCGGACCGTCACGCACGAAGTCGAAGATTCTGCGCGCAGTTATACGACGGAATTAAGCGGGATCGGACGTTATATCGGTCTCGTCGAACGCGCAATCATCACCCTGCTCGTTGTAACGAATGCAACTGGAGCCATTGGCTTCATCATTGCCTTGAAGGCATTGGCTCGTTTTAAACAGTTTGAAGATCGCCGCTTTGCGGAATATTACATCATCGGGAGCTTGCTCAGTATCTTAGGAGCGATTTTATGTGGACTGGCAATCCGTGTCGCTTTGTAAACGATGAATGAAAGTGAGGGAGACGGTTTAATCCGTCGTACGACATATGAAACAAATTGGATTAGTCAGGCATCACCGGGTGACGGAAGGATATCCGACGAAAGGCTGGATTAGCGCTAGCGATATTGAAAAATGGATCGAACGGTATGATACGTCAGAGATCGATATTCAACCGGTCGAGCTCGGTCAGATTGACTGGACAATCTGTTATGCCAGTAGCATGCCGCGTGCCGTTCAGACGGCGCAAAGCGTTTATGATCAAGAAATCATCGTGACGGATTTGCTGCGTGAAGTGCCGTTTCCGACGATTCGGTCGAATCTCCGATTACCGTTCCTCGGCTGGGCGGTTCTCGGTCGATTCGCAGCCCCGTTCAGTAAACGAATTCAAGCCGAAATCAAGGATGCGAATGAACGGATTGAAGTGCTCTTAAATCAATTAATGTTCGAAGACGACGAACGGGTTCTACTCGTCGGTCACGGCGGCATGATGATTCTGATGCGCGCTGCCTTAAAACGACGCGGTTACAGCGGACCACGGTTCGGTCATCCGCGCAATGGCATGCTGTATCTGTTCGAGAAAGAGGAACCGACATGTTGAAATGGGGATCAACGATTCTATTAGCACTCTGTTTAATCGTCATCTTCTATACGACACGGGACGAAGAACCCCCTGCCCCGACGGCAGGACAGATGGAAATCTATGGTTTTGACGTCGGTCAAGGAGATAGCACGTTCATCCGAACGAAGGAAGATGCGATCTTGATTGATGGTGGGAATAACGGCAAAGGCGAAGATGTCGTCCGCTACCTGCAAAAATTGGGTATCAAACGCTTAACAGCGGTCATTGCGACACATCCGGACGCCGATCATATCGGTGGACTCGATACCGTCCTCGATGCCTTTCCAGTCGACAGCGTCTATGCCCCGCGAGTCACGCATACGACGGAGACGTATCGCGATTTCCTCCTTGCCGTCAAACGCGAAGGAGTGACGATCAAGTCAGTTAAAGCAGGTCTTAAAATACCGAGTGAAGCCGCACGCTTTACGTTCCTTGCTCCTCTAACAGACGGGACACAGGATCTTAACAGCTGGAGTGCCGTCCTCCGGGTCGAACATGGACAAGACCGCTTCCTCTTCATGGGCGACGCGCCGATCCGAACTGAACAACAATTACTCGAGTCAAACACCGATGTACGTGCTGATGTCTTAAAGCTTGGACATCACGGGGCAGACACATCGTCCTCCCTGCCCTTCCTACAAGCTGTATCACCAAAACGTGCCTTGATCTCAGCCGGAAAGGACAATGCTTATCGTCACCCACGTCCTTCCGTCTTACAAGAACTGAAGGCAGAACGGATTACGATTGACCGAACCGATCAAAGTGGAACGATTCAGTATATCTCGACTGGTGACGGTATCAAAGAATCGAACCGGCCTGATTTACGACCGGAATAACTAGACGCGGAGGTGTATCAGATGCGATTGACCGTAGCTGATTTTGAAGGTGATCTAGCAATTTGTGAGACCGACGACCGTGAGACGATCACGTTACCGAAAAGTCGTTTACCGCGCCAAGCGACGATTGGCGACCGACTCGATTGGAGCGGACGCTCGATTCGGATCTTACGCAACGAGACGAACGAGCGTAAAAAAGAGATCACCGAGCTGATGGATGATCTCTTTGAAGAATGATGGGATTCCCTCGGTGCGCTGAGGGAGTCTTTTTTAATCAAGTAGACTGATGATGAGTCCAGTGAGGATGCTTGCTGTGAATAAGAAACCAAGCGTATACGTAAGCAAACGTAATCCGATTGGGAGTCGACCGATCGCGGCAAAGGCACGACGATTCGGGGGACCTCCGGAAACGACGCGTTGGTAATCATCGAGCGGACTATGGACGACGTCATGTTGAACGACTGGAGTGGTATCGGATTCCGTAGTGTATTGTTTCATGAGTCCATTCCTCCTTATCTTAGCAACCCTAAATACATTATTCGATAAATGACTTTCTAATCCTGTTTCAATGTTTTTGATATTTTACGAAACTTTTGGATGAAAATGGTAGTATAAAAGGTAGACGTATTTCTAGACCAATCGTTTTAGGAAAATTACTAGCGGTTTTTTCTGAATTTTCGTACACTTTAGAAATACAAAGCATCTTAAAGGGGGAATCATTTATGTTTCAAACGTTACGGACATCACTTAAGCAATCCGTCCTTGGTCAGGACGATGTGATTGATCATTTATTGATCGGTTTACTTGCCGAGGGGCATATTTTACTCGAAGACCGTCCCGGGACTGGTAAGACAACACTAGCAAAAGCACTCGCGCAGACACTCGATGCAAAATTCTCACGTGTTCAATGTACAGCAGATACGTTACCGACGGATTTACTCGGAATGGAGCTGTTTAACCCACTCACTGGGTCGTTCGAACAACGGTTTGGTCCGCTGTTTGCGAACATTGTCCTCGTTGATGAGATCAACCGAACGACTCCACGGACCCAGTCCGCTCTCCTTGAAGCCATGGCAGAGGCACAAGTGACAATTGGTGATATGTCGTATACGCTACCGCAACACTTTCTTGTCATCGCGACACAAAACCCGTTCGACGGACACGGCACGTTCCCGCTCCCCCATGCGCAACTCGACCGCTTCTTGTTCAAGTTGTCGTTCGCTCCCCTGACGCGTCAAGCGGAAAAAGCATTGTTACGTGGAGCGCATCTGACCGCAGCCGATCTACACATTCCACTTGAACAACTCAACGACTGGAAAGAGGAAGTGGTTGCTGTCACGATTGAGGACAGCGTCGAAAATTACTTACTTGATGTCTGTGACGCACTCCGCGCCCATCGTGACGTTGAGATTGGACCAAGTCCACGAGCGACACTCGCCCTTTTAAAGGCAGCAAAAGCGCGTGCTTGGATGCAAGAGCGGACGTACGTCACACCAGAAGACGTCAAACACTTAGCAACGCCGCTTCTCGCTCACCGACTCGTCCTAACACTTGAAGCGACGCTGAAGTTGTCGAACGAACGTCTCGTCCAGCAGGTTCTCGATTCACTCACCGTTCCAACTGAGGTGTAATCATGCAATTGATCACACCAAAAGCCTTTAACCTCATCATTCTCACCATGACGGGCGCAAGTGGGATCATCGTCGGACTCTATGGTCCTGTTTGGATGGCGGCCTTGTTATTTGCCTATACGATATACGGCTGGGTGATGCCCTATTATCTTGAATATGTCGCGAAGCGGATCCACGTCCGCCTCCTTGAGACAGTCCGTGCTTTCCGGGAAGAAGCGATCCAGATTCCGTTCGAGCTGACGAATCCGACGAAGTTGCCGCTTGGACGGATTACGATTTCCGGTCTACTCGGGGATCAAATCAAGCTTCCTGACGCGAATAGTCAGTTTTGGCGTCAACACATGTATGTCGGTAAACAGACGATCGTCCCGTTTTCAATCGATGTCATTGCCGCACAGCGAGGAACGATTCGGATTCAATCGTTTGACATCATGATCTCGGATCCGTTTCATCTGATGACGATCTATATCACGCTCGACATCCAGGAACTTGGGCATGTCTTCCCGGACTTCGCACCAGCGTCCGTCGAGTGGAACGAGCGGATGATTCCGGGTGAGACGATTGATCGTTCGAGTCCGTTTTCGGATCGTTCGAGTTTTCATTCAGTCGTTCCCTATTCCGGAGATGCGAAATCGATCTATTGGTCTGCCTATGCAAAGACAAACGAACTGTATTCGTATCAATATGATCGGAAACGTAATCATGATTATGCCGTGATCGTCGATGGTCTGTCAGCAGACGGGCTCGCCCTCCGCTCTGACTTCGAGAAACTCTTATCGCGTGCCGCAACAATCATCCGCGAACTCGAAAAACAAGGCGCTTCCTACAGTCTTTGGATCTCGATGGTCAATCGAACGGGTCAGTGGTATCATGTCCCGTCCGGTACGGGGAAACATCAGTTCCTTCGGACGATGGAATGTCTTGCCCGGATCTCAGAATATGACTTACCACTCGAGCGCCGCTATTTCACGAAACGCTTACAACGGAGCGTTCCGTCAACGACGGCAGAGATCCATCTCGGTCATCGGCAGAAAGGGGTGAGCGCATGATTCTCTGGTGGATTTTCCTAGCGAGTCTGTTACCCGTTCCGTTCTATCTAGCACTCGTTTTCCCGGCACTTGCCTTCGTGCCGCACCGCTCGCTTCGGATTGGACTGCAGCTACTCGCAGCGGGATTACTGTTCATTCTATCTCCGGTTGCTTGTATTTTAGCTCTTATCTTCGTCGCCTGGACCGCATTTCTTGATACGGTCGAGTCAGCTTGGCGTTACGCCGCAAGTGGACTGATCGTCGGTGGCGTGATGATTCTATTCCCAGGTGTGACTCCACCGCTTGGTGCCTTTTTGCTCCTCTTCCTTGTCGTCGCGTATCCATTCGTCGTCACCTATATGACAGAATGGCGACGTATCTTCTCAACAGTTGGTCTGATGCTGACGTTAGGGCTCCTTTTAGCCGGTCTTTTTCGATTGACGAAGGAAGTACTCGTAGGGTCCGTGACGAATTCGATCCGACCGCTGTTTGAAGCATTTGGCTCCCTCTTCCTTTGGACGGAGCCACTCGGACGAAAAGCGGACAACATGACGAACCGCGCGATGGGACTTGAAAACATCAAAAGCGTGGAAGACGTCAAACAAGCAACGGTCCAAGCGGGAACGTCACATTGGATTTGGATCGTGACGGCAATCGTGACTGTATTGTTCGTTGCAATCACGCTGTACGTCATCCGGAAGCGAAAAGTCATTCCGATTGAAATGGAACAGACTGTCAAACGTTCCAAACAGGTACGAACGCATGCTCCAAAACGTTATAGTCATCACCCGTTGCTGAAGATTGCTTCGCAACTTGAACAAGCCTTCCCAAGACGTCATGAGGAGACGACGCTTGAGTGGTTGATGCGGATTGAGTTCCCGGATGCGTCATCCAATGCGCGTTTAATCGACGGGATTGAATTCAGTACAAGCGAACCCGCCTATGATATCCAAACGTTCCGGCGTCAAGTACGCGAACAAATCGAACGTTAACAAAAAGCCTTTGCTCGTGGAGCAAGGGCTTTTTGTCGCATTAAGTGCGCATCAATTGATTGCGTAGTGTCGTCGCAAGTCACCAGTCGCAGAGATGGTTTGATCCACCATCGCGCCACCACAACATGTCAATATCCAAGAAATCGTCTTAGCGCCAACAAAACATTTCGATGGACGAAAAACAGACCGAAGCGAAAAGAAATGAGTACACTTCCGGACACTTTCGGTCTAGTTTCCTTCAAGCGTTAATTTTCCAGGTGGCTCTGTTCAATCGTTTGAAAAATCGATTGATAGATCCTCAGTTGCTCCGAACGATTCGGTCGTTCGATCCCCTCTCCGAACAACCAGGTCGTCTCTTGCGTATCGTCATAGAGCATACCAGCTGCAAACGTCGGATTCGGCACCGAGATGCTTCCCTCATAGGAGAGACTCGGATCAAGAAACGGTTCGATGGATTTTTGAGAGCCGATGAAGAAAAATGGAATATGTGCTTTCCGGTAGACGGAGGCATAGTCACGTCCTGCTGCCTTATGTAAGTACTCCGGCATGATCATGACGGCGTCATATTGACGTAAATCTCCTTTGATTTCCTGCAGATCAATTGAGTGGAAGTCCGGAGATTGTGTAAGAACTGGAGCCGTTCCGACGACAGCGATGGTGAGATCGATGGTACTAGCTTTTGGCGTCAACGTCGATTTTTTCAACATACACACGGTAAGCAGTAGACTGAGTGCAAGTAAAGTCATGACGGTTCTTTGTCTCATCTGTCCCTCCATGATTTCCTGATATTAGGTCTTTCACCTAGTTTCTTTATACCATAAAAATGTGTGGCGTTATGTTTTCGAACAATAGGGAAATCACAAGAATAAAGTGTCAACGGAATCCGATAAAAAAAGACTCCCTAGTTGGAGTCTTCTTACTTTTCAGCATCGATTTTTGAAGCCTTACGCGCAATGACGACAATAAAGACAATGGCACCGACAGGAATCACGAGCGGCATCCAGTCGAGGATATACTGTGCGTTCATCGTATCCCCCCTTACCTAGCAAGCTATAAGCGTAGCATATGCCAATTGCTGGGGAGTTGCAAGTCACAGTCGGGGTAGAAGCGCGTAGGCAACTGAATAATAGATCAAAACACTTGTTGAAAGCATATACCCGATGAATAAAAGGGGGGTAAATTTAGGTTTCATGCGCCGTTCGATCAAACGTAGCGATCCGATGGTGACAACAAGAGCGATAACCGGACTGAATCCGAACGCGACGATGTCGAGTGATGTCATGACATCTTCTGGTAACACGAAATGAAAGACAAAAAGTGAGAATAAGTACCAAGATGTATAGGATAAACAAACGAAGAACAGGAAAGCACCTAATTTCCGCATCCCGTTTGATCGGCTTTTTTCCATCTGTTGCATGTCGTTCCTCCTACATAAGTATCAGATACCTATAATAGTAACTGGAACTATTCGCTTAAAATATTCAAATATGAATATCCGACAAAAAACGACATTTTTTTATTCCGTAATTAAAAAAGCAAGATCCATGGTCAAATGAACCTTGCTTTACCTCTTAAAGAGCAGGTGTTTCGACTTGGTACATCGTCGCAAGACCCGCTACTTTATTCTTGAATGTCTCTCGGCGTTCGACAGGTGCGATGATTTCTGCTTGGTTGCCGAACTGGATCAGCCACATCATGAAGCCGTCAGAAAAGAGCGCATCGACCTTAACCTCGAACCAGAGGTCATCGAGACGACGACAACGGATATCGGTCCCGAACCGGTCAACGACGGTCGGCATCAGACTCTCCTGGAATTTAAGTGTCAATTGCTCGTTCTCTCCTCCATACATGTTGAACATATTACTTAAGTAACTTGGCTCGACATAGACCGGTTCTTCCATCGGTTCGAATGCTTTACAATCAACGATTCGATCGACCCGATACGTTCGAACCTCTTTGATCCGTTCGTCTCTTCCGATCAAATAGTAATTTCCGTTATCCATCAATAGATGTGCTGGTGAAACGAGATAATGCTCGCCATCCTTGCGTAACTCGAACTTTCGCGTCCGTTCGTTGAATTTCCCTTGGTACTGGAAGCTGATGACAAAACCTTCACTGATTGCTTTCTGAATCGTATCGATTGAGCGGGACGTCATCCCTTTTGGTTTTTTGACAGTATGTAGGACCGGCTGAAGTGACTCCGCCATCTTATCACTCGTCAGGGATTGAAGCGTCTTGACGAGAGCTGTTGTCTCACTTTCCGAGATGAATTTCGCACTAGCGATGGCATCGACGAGCAATCGGAGCTGATGATGTTCAAAAGGACGACTGACGAGATGATACGGAATGGCAAGTCCATTCTTCGTCTCTTCCGCCACGACGTCGAAGCCTGATTTAGCAAGTGCTGCAATATCATCCTTTAACGATTTTCGGGATAGCTTCTCGATTAAGCCTCGTTTCGAGAGTTCCATGCTTAATTCCTCAAGCGTCAACGTATGATCTTCATCCGACTGACGTTCGAAGATTTCTCGTACAGCAAGTAAGCGGTCACGGTTTGTTAATTTTTCGTTTGACACTACGCATCCTCATTTCCTAAGTCACAATGGTTTGGTTATACTTTACAGTATACATGAAAAAGAAAATTAGATTAACAATAAAATGGTAAATATTAAGAGATAGGAGAATTTGGATGCATTGTATCGCAGAATGGAACGGGCAGCGCTTTGATTACCGGGATAGCGGAAGCGGTCCCGTCATTCTTTTAATTCATGGGACGCAGTCGGACTATCGGGAAATCTACCATGTCGAGAAATTGATTGCTGCAGGGTATCGTGTCATCGTACCATCGCGTCCGGGGTATGGACGAACACCACTTCAACTCGCAGATAATCCAGAGGCGCTCGCGACATTTTACGCCGGGTGGCTCGCATCCCGTCAAATCGAACACTATACCGTTTACGGCATCTCAGCCGGAGGACCGACGGCGATCGCCCTTGCCGGATTGGATACGGGCGTTCATGCCCTCGTCTTAGCATGTGCGATGACGCATCGGATTTCACTTCCTTATCATCGCCTACTCATCCAACCGGTCTTGCAGCGTCCCTTGCAGTTCATTCAATGGGGGATTTGGGCGTATGTGAAGGATAAAATTCGGAAGTTTCCTGAAGAAGCGGCCGTCCGGATGGTCGAGATGACGAGTCTCTTACCACGCGAAACAATCCGTACTCACATCAGTGAGACGGATGCTTCGTTGTTATATGAGGTCGGTCTTCAAAATGGTCCAGGACGGGGTGTGTTATTCGATATCACGCAAGACTTAGGACAAGAGCGACTCGAAGCCGTCACGTGTCCGGTTTTGATCGTCCATTCAAAGTCAGACCGTGCTGTTCCGTTCGAACACGCGGAATACGCTCGACGAAGCATTCCGCATGCACAGTTCATCGAATCGAAGAGCCCCGGTCATCTCATTTGGATTGGTCCATCCGCACGTCGGGATGAACGCATGATTGAACGCTTCATCGCTTTCAATCAGATGACTTGAAGCCGAAGCCGCATCTTCAACTTCTCGTCGTCCTCTTCGATCGCAACCAGTCCCCGGTTCTTCAGTTCACCGATCGCACGACGTGTTCGATCTTGATTGAGGCGGGCACAGCGGGCGATCTCGGCGATCCCCATTCGGCACGATAATTGATTGGCCTTGATTTTTGATGAAGGCTTCGCGACGGAACGTTGTAAAAGTCGCCAAAAGACGTGTCGGGCATCTTCCGACAAGGCGTAGGCGTTCTTCTCGATCACCGGTGGCATATAGCGGACATCTTCTCGAATTCGGCGAATCAGATAAAGACTGAGCCATTCTTCGAGTTCCGCTAGAATCCGTGAGAATTCGAACCACCAGAGCTGCTCGAGTACCTCTTCTTCTTTCGTCGCCAGTTGCCAATTAGCAGGAATCTCATCAAATTCTTCTTCGAGCCAATCTTCGTAATCGAGAGCCGTCTCATATAAGACTTGTGACGGAACCTGTTCGAGCGACGTCCGATGTTTATAGATATCAAAGCTCATCCGCCGAAAATGTTCGACGGATGCAGCCACTTGGCTCAAATGAATCAATTGTTTCGTAATCAGCCGCGCCAGTCCATCCATTTCGAGGTGGATGGCATATAAGTGTTTTTCTAGCGCAATGAGCGTACTTCTCTCCATTCGACTGTTCCTCCCCTATTTGTTTTTCGTCTTCTTGTCTTTTTCCGCAAAACCCTTATTCAAAACCAATTGTGAGCATATCGATGTATTGACAGTGAAGTTTGGAATAGAATAAAACAATCGAATTCAAAAGGAGATGCACGATATGTATACGATTTATGGTAGCTCACGTAAAGGAAACAGTGAATGGCTAGGTGAACAAGCGTTGAAAGGCATCCGTCATGTGGCTGTCGATTTGGCGAACGTCTCGATTCAGCCGATTGAAGACCGCCGTCATCATGGTGGCTTTTTGCCGATCGGTGATGATTATCGCCGAATCGTCGAAGCGATGCTTGAACACGATGACATCCTGTTCATCACACCGATTTACTGGTACTCGATGTCGACGAAGATGAAATTATTCATCGACCGATTCAGCGAGTCACTTCGCGACGAAGAGCTCGACTTCAAAAGCCGAATGGCAGGGAAACGATTCCACTTGATTGCCGTCGGTGGAGACGATCCGCGCATCAAAGGACAGGCACTCGTCACGCAGTTCAAGCATATCGCGTCGTTCCTCGGTGCGACGCTTGAGACAACGATTCTTGCCGAAGGGAATGCACCGGGTGAGGTCGAACACGATCAAGAAGCAATTGTGGCCATCGAGGCGTTTCGCGAAAAAATGTCAGGTGCACGTGTTTAAGCACGGATCTTGAAGGGAATTATCTGAAGCAGAGCGCACGACTGTCTAGCGTACGACTCAATTCAGGAGGTGGTCAGCCATGTTCGCATCTAAAAAACGATCGAATCGCAAGTGGAAACAACTGACTTCACGCCAGCATATCCTTCATCTTGAACATTTGTATCAATCTCGCGAAGAGACGATTGTTCGTGATCGCCTCTCCTTGCAACACATCATGGAACGTGCAGTCCGGACCGGACAGACGGTCCACGTCCGATTGAAACAACTGGATATGGTATCCGGTTCAATCCAAGCGATTTTTCATGACCGTGGAACGATTGAACTCGTCACATCGACAGGTATGCGCCGAATGGTACGAGCGTCAGACGTCATCGATATCAAGTGGAAAGCAACCTAACAGCATTCAACCCCTTCTCGATGAGAGAAGGGGTTTTGATTTATATGAGTCCTTTGCCACCGAGCGGTTGATCTTCCAGTACACGTTCAACATGTTCAAGTAACGGACGCGCTTGCGTAATCAAGTGCTGCGTCACCGGTAAAGTTAAGGATGCTTGATGAGTAGCCGAATCCGTCCAAATTTCGCGAACATGCAAAACATCTGGCTCGTCAGAACGGCTGATGATGTAGTGCAGGCAGCCCGGATGCGTCGCAAGAGAAGCCGCAGCTTCAAGCAACAGGGCAATGACGTTGTCGCGTTGTCCGTTTTGAGTCGTAAATGTCGTCCATAATCCATACATCATGAGGTACCTGATAACGGTCGAACTTCCGCTCGCCAACCGTAAGATTCCCCTTCTGCGACTTGAGTCGTCGGATGAAGGAAAGCTAGTTCCATCGCATGATCTAAATCACGTGCTTCAAAGACGATCAAACTGCCGATTTGCTCCCCACTCGAACGATCTGGTTCATCATTCGTCTGCACGACACCATCTCGCCAGTAAAATGCTTGTGTCGCTAGACCCGGGTGCCAGTCTGATAAAACGTTCACTTGTTTATTAAAGGTGTTCATCAACGCATCACAACGCGACATCAAGACGTCAATCTCTTCCTTCGATAAAGCATCCATCTGGTCTGCATCGTAATAGCCAACATATAAGAATTGCATCATCTTTCCTCCTTTCATCCTTTCCATTCCCTTCCAAGAGAAGGTTAAACAAAAGCCTCCTTGTCTCTATACTGAGAAACAGGAGGCTTACGTATCATTCATCTTTTAATTTGACATTTTGATCGGCTGGTAATGTTGTTGTCGTTTCCTCATCTTCGAGTTTCGGGACGCCAGCACCATAATCGGTTGCTTCATCCGCCACATACGATGCCGCAAACGCTGGATTCAGTAAATCAGACTTCGAACCGACGATGACAATCCGACCGTGTCGGACTTCATCTTCTAGGTCCTCGGCGACATCCTTCGTCATACCAAGCTCGGACAACTGAGCGATCCGGTCTTTCCGGTTACTCCGGACGGCTGATAATAAGGTCTCGAAGAACGACTTCTTCGTCACGCGATACGGTAACGTCTGCGTATCGTTCGCGATGCGTTCCGCGAGTTCTTCGTCTTTCGCAAAGATATAGATCTGTTTATTCGAATAACCACTTGATTTAAGGCTCGTCACTTCTGCGTCGACAGCGGTCATGTTTCGTACGATGCGCGTTTCAAGCATAAAAATCCCTCTCCTTCATGCAGCAAGCTGCTGATAAGAAGTTATACCCGAAACATAATAGTTAAAACCTGAAATTGAAAAATGGATTAAGCAGCCGTCTGGATTGCTGCTGTGCGTCGTTTTTGCCAGATCGTAAACATCGCAATCAAAATCATCAGGACGACTTGCGGGATGAGTATCTCGATCGTCGGATAGAAGCCGATCCAGCCGGCGGTTCCGAGTCCATTGATCGGATGGATCGGTAAGACGTTTGTCAGCTGCAACGCGTGCAGACTCGTACCAAGAATCTTGAATGCCATCAGATAAATTAACCAGGATGCGACTTGGAACAAACGATGGATCGGTAAACGAACACCGATCTGGATGACCGCATACGAGACGAGTCCGATGATGACGATTGCAAGACCAATCCCGGACAACAAGGCAGTCTTCGTCATCGCTGGTGCCATTCCGATGTAGAATAACAACGTCTCGGCACCTTCCCGGAAGATCGTCAAGAAACTGACGAAGAACAAGGACGTCGTTGAGAGCGTCGACAAAAAGTGTTTGCGTTTCGCGACGGCGCTTTTCGAGTGCAACCAGTAGCCGACGAACAGCATGACGACGACCGCGACGATTCCCGTATAGCCCTCGATTTGTTCGCGACCTGTTGCTGCGAATGAGGCTTGAAAGACTGTCTGCAGGATGAGGGCTAACAGACCACTTGCGATCAGACCAAGCCCGGCACCTGCCCAGACCTTACCTTCTTGTTTGGTTCGGCTTTTCCGTGCGAAGGCAACAAGTGCACTGACGATTAATAATGCTTCCAAACCTTCCCGGAGCATCACGAGCATCGCGTCGATGAACGTATAATGCGTCTTTGTTTGTAATTGTGCAATAGCATTCTCGAACGACTGGAGTTCTTGTGCCGTCTTTTGCCGAGTTTCCGGCGTCAGCCGAGCAAGTAGCAGTGGTACGTCTGATTCAAGCTGGGAATAGAGACCTTCATTTCGTGTCCGGACCTCACCTTCGGCTCGCGGCCAGGTCTTCAGAAACGATTCGAGTGCCAGCTTCGCTTGCGGCAAATCACTTGCTGCAAGCGCGGTCTGCGCCTCTTCAAGCGGTGTCAGCAGTGACTGCAGTCCTGTTTTCTTCGCTTGGACTTGTTCTCCGTCGAGGAAGGACTGGACTGCATTGTCGAATTGATCAAGTGCCGACTTCCACTCCTTCGTATCCGCAGGCTTTCGCGCCGCGGCGATCCGAATCGACGCAAGCGCCATCTCGATGTTGCCATAGTGACCGATACTGTCATTACGGACAAGACTTTCGTGCGTTGCCCAAGCGGTCAACAATCGTTGTTCCGCTGCCGGACGATCGCTCACTTTGACTTGACGCATCTCTTTTGTCAACGAAAGCAATTGCTTCACCTTTGCTTTCGCAACCGGATCTGTCTTCGGTTTCGTGGCTTCTTCCTGCTTCCGAACGGCAGCAGAGAGTGCCGTCAGTTGCTCGCGGACTTCAGGAAACGTTGCCGATCGTTTTGCATCGACCTGTTTGACGGCTTTCGTGATTGCCGCTTGTTGATCAGGTAAATCTTGAGCAGCTTGCCCTAATTCATCGATGGCTTGATTCAGTGCCGCGCGATCTTCACTTGCGACGGCAGACAGGGCTTGTCCGATTGCGACATAGAGATCATCCGTCGAAGCAGCATGGACAGGCACCGCGTGTTGACCAGCTACAAGAAGTACAAGTAAAAGGACAAGATTACGCAAATAACGCATCACCGATGTAGCCTCCTTTCGAGATCCCACCGAAGCAGGCGAAAATGGCACTTCCACGGTGCGTGATGTATTCATTCAGTCGATCCTGCGCGGCAAGACGGCGCTGAATCGCGATGAATTGTTTTGGCGAACGCTGATACGATAAAAAGAGTAGTCCAGCATCGAGGGCACCTGTCTTCTCATCAATGCCATCTTGATAAGAATAGGAACGGCGTAGGATCGCTGTCTTCCCGTCTCCATGCGCGACAGCGGTATGCGAGTCAACCGGTAAGGCAGCTTCGCCACGAGCTTGTCGTTTCGCTGGGGTGACGGAAGCGAACTCGTCTGTTGAACCGAGCGGTGCCCCGGAAGCACGTTCGCGTCCGAAAGTCCGTTCCTGTTCCTTCAGGATCGTCCGGTCCCAAACTTCGAGATGCATCTGAATGCGGCGGACGACGAGGAACGAGCCGTTCGTTAACCACGGCGTCCCGTCCTGCCACTGACAAAAGAGCGATTCTTTCCGGACTTGTTGCTTCGAGACGTCGGGATTTCCCGTGCCGTCCTTGAAGCCGAATAGATTGCGCGGCGTCCCGCCAGAGGCATCTGCTGCTTTACTGCGCTGGAAGCCAGCTTGCGACCATCGCATCGCGACCGTTCCGCGCCCAACACGGACGAGGTTACGAATTGCATGGAAGACGACTTGCGCATCATCACCGCAAACTTGAACGACAAGATCACCTCCGCCCCATTTTTCATCTAAACGATCGAGATCGAACGTCGGCAACGGTTTAAGCGCCTCCGGTCGTTTATGCTGAATACCAAAGCGACCGTCAAATAGACTTGGACCGCACCCGAACGTAAACGTCAAATGACCGGCAGATAATCCGTCCGCTTCCCCCGTATCTTCCGGTGGGACGTAACGGGAGTCGGAATCGCCATATGGTAACCCAGCCGCAAGTCGGGCACATAACCGTGTCCAGCGTTTTAATAAATCAACGAGTTCATCGCGTCGCTCCGTCTTGATATCAAACGCTACGACTTGGACGTGGTTTTGTGGTGGTGTCAAAATGCCTGCTTGATACGTCCCGTAGAACGGCTCTTGATCACTTGCTTCAACAGTTAATGTCCGCGGAAGAAACTTCTCAAGACCACTGGCATACAGGGCGGCCCCGAGACTCGTCAAGCCTGCGACCTTCAGGACATCCCGTCGCGTGACGCCTTCTTGTATTGGTTTCATGCTTATCCCTCCAGTACGATGCCCATCTTCGAGAGCGGTTCCGCGAGTTCATTGATTGCGACACTCATCTGTTTGACGTCTTGTTTCGAGAGACTCGTGTAGAGGACATACCCGTCACCCTTTTTCTTCGCGTCAAGTAATGCATGGACATCCTTGAAGCGAGCAGCGATCTCTTTTGATAACGTCGCATCTTGTTTCTTCAGCGCCGGGTTCAACAAGTCATAGATTTTTTCAGCCCCCTCGACGTTTGCTGCGAAGTCATATAAGTCCGTATGCGAATAACGGTCTTCTTCGCCTGTCACTTTTGACGTCGAGACTTCGTTTAATAGATCCGTCGCCCCCGTGACGAGTAATTCCGGTGTCACCTCGACCGTCTCGACCTTCGCCCGCAGTAAATGAACGTCTTTCATCAATTGCTTCGCGTACGCTTCATAGCCTTTTGTCGTTCCCTTTTCAAACAACCCTTGTTCGATCCGGTGGTAGCCACCCCACTCCGACGCTTTGACATCGCCTGCTCGCGCATCGATTTTCGGATCGAGATCACCGAACACTTCCGCGATCGGTTCCGCGCGTTCGTAATACATCCGCGTCGGTGCGTACAATGCTTTCGCTTCTTCCAGTTTGCCCGCTTGAACGGCATCGGTGAATTTTTCTGTCTCACGAACGAACGTATCGATTTCATTGATTGCATACGTCCGGTAATCGGTGACGACCTGATCGAAATTCTCCTTTTTCGGTGCTGGTTTCTCCGCTTGTTTGGCTTCACTACAACCCGCTAAGACGACCGCGAGTGCGCCTGTCATCAACAATGCTTGTTTCATCTATCGTTCCCCCTGTAAATGGTTAAGTCAGTTCCTTCATCAGTATAGACGACAATGATAATCGTTATCAATAAAAATTTTTGCGTAATAAAAAAAGCTTGAATTAGTCATTTTTGACCAATCCAAGCGCTTTGTCAGGTATTTTTTTTTCGTTTTTTGAAATAGGTCCGTGAAATAATGAACGTGACAATCCCAAAGCCAATGAAGACGAACGCTTTTTGGAACAAGGTGAGGAATGACAAGTCAAACAATAAAAGCTTGACGGCACTGATCGTCAGGAGCAACAACCCGGATAACCGCCATGTCGACGACGTCCGCATCCGACCGATCGCGACGAGCACGAGGGCAAGGACGATATAAGCCGCGGATAACGTCGTACTACGCGCTGTCTCTTCAAGACCGCGATAGAACGGTAACTCCATGATGATCAACGTGTAGGTCGTAAAAACACCGATCGCCGCTAGGACAAGTACGAGTTGCCACGACCCTTTCCAACCCGGATCACGATGTGTCTGAACGAGGAGTAAGACGAACGCCGTCGAAGCTAGGACCATCGCTAGAACGGTCAAGGCGTAGGACAAACCTAGGTTTTGGTAGGTTTCATAGTCAACGACAGCCGAGAAGATGAAGACGACATACAATCCGACGTTAAATAACCGTTGGTGTGGCATCCGCGCTCGTGGAACGAACCAGAATGCAGCGATTAATCCAGCAATCAAGAAGTAGCGCAGTTGATACGTCCAGCTGAGGGCATCTGCCGGAATCAAGAGGACGGCGACGAGTAAGGCGACGTGACCGACACCGTTTTGAGCGGAATCCTTCAATCGTTCAGCGAGCAGGTAGGCAGTGCCAGCGAACAGAATCGCGATCAGCGTACCGAACGACCAGTCAAGGATCAGTAACGTCAGTAAGACAACACCCCCAGCGAGCCAACTTGGGACGTTCTTCTCAAACTGAATCCGTTTTCCGACGAAGGAAGTCGCACCGTAGCCGAAGAATGTCGCAAGTAAGAGAGACCATTCATCAAGTCGTGGTACCTGTTCATCAAGCCAGTAGAGCTCTAACGAGAGTAGACCGAACGCGAGTGCGATCGTAAAGATCACCCAAGCGAAGACGAACGCTTTTTTGGCCTTCAGTCGGTCAACCGCAAAGAAGATCGCTGCGAACAAGACGACTTCGTACAATAAGAAGAGCGGTAAGTTCGGGTCGTCCGATAATTGTAGATACGGTAATAAGAAACCGGTGATGGATACGAGGACGAGCAAGGCTTGCGATCGCATCCAGAGCATCAAACCGTACGCGATGAAGACGACGACGAGCTCAAGTAAGAAGGCTAAAGACGGTGGATAGAATTGATATAAGGCCATTCCGGCGAACAGTGCCGCCAAGGCGACGATCGTACCGGTCGCGACGAGCCCGACCCCAAGTTCACGTCGTTTCTTCTCATACTGGTATTCTCCAAGGGCGATGACGAGTAAACCGATCAATACCCCACTTCCGATGCGGACAGGCGGACTGATCAGACCGGCAACCGAGGCGTAGGAAAAGAGGAACAAAGCCCCAAGTGCGGCGAATATGGCTCCAATTCGGGGTAACCAGACAGTTGCGATGACCTGTTCCCAGTCTTCGCGGGAGCGCTTTTCCTTAAATGTTGGTTGAGGAACAACCGGCTTTCGTTTCGTAAAGGCAGGACGCGGGGCTGGGCGAGCGACCGTGCTCACTTCTGGTTCGCTCGGTTCAGGGGCGACAGGCGAAGTGTGCTGTCCTTCAAGGGCAGCCACTCGTTGTCGTAACGCCGCGACCTCCTGCTCGAGACGCGTGATCCGTGGATCTTCCATCTCTTCACTTCCTTTCATGGATACATTGTCATTCTTTTACACACCTAGCAGGTGAACTCCTTCATTTTACAGTAGTTTTCGTATCAATATGCCTGAAAATGACAAAAATCCGGTCGCGTCGGGGCGACCGGATGAGGATTTAACGAACAGATAACGCATATTGTCCTGTCTGATTGAAGACGGACGTGAACTGCGAACGACTGACACTATACTTGCCACGATATGGATCTGAAACGTAGAACGAACCGCTCGAGACACCCGTCACAAGCATGACATGATAATTACGGTACCCTGTGAATGTTTTACCGTCTGGTTTAATCCAAGAGAAGTAACCGTATGGATTTTTGAAATCGACCGTTGCCCAGACGATGACCGGGTTACCGCTACGAATCTCACTCTCAATTTTCGAGACGCCTTGTTTTGAGATATCAACGGCACCACTGCGGTATTTTTTCGCAAGTGGTAGGATCCCTTTCGGATAGATGCCCCAGTTCTTGTAGTAGTCGAGCGTTCCGGCTGGATTACCTGTGAACATCTTTTGTGGATCTGCCCAGTAATACTTCCCGTTCTTATACGTCGCGTTCTTCATGCTTTTCGGCATTTGATTATAGAGTGACGCAGCAGAAACGGCTTTTTTCTTGTATTCGAGTGCCATCTTCAGTGAGACGAACTCACAACCAGACGGATATCCGAGTGAATATTGATTGTAGTATGGGACGTTCAGCTTCTTCGTCGTCGTCGATGGTTTTGACTTCGAAACGTACTGCGTCGAGATATAGCGGTAGCTTCCCTTGTAGAGAATCCGTGTCCAGCTCCCTGACGTGCCATATGTCGCAACGGCAACGCCTTTGTTTAATTGATCCACGACCTTATACTTCGTTCCAGCACCCGTCCGGACGTTGAGTGTGCCGACCGTCGTATACTTCGTTCCTGTCGACGTATATTTCGACGAAGACGATTTGACGTAGTTCTTGTGTATGTAGCCAATGCGGGATTTGTAGCTGATTTTATACCAGCTGCCGGACGTTCCCTTTGATGTGTAGACGTTCCCTTTGTAGACGTTACCGAGAATCTTACTCGATGTCGACGGTTTCTCGCGGACGCGTAAGACATCCGTAGTCACGGTCAACTTCGTCGCGGCCTCAGCGATCAACGAAGGGCTGAGTACGCCAACGATGACAACCGCTACGAGCAATGCGGATAAGAATCGTTTCATGATAGACCCCCTATGTTTAAATTTGGTGAGACATTCCCTTATTCCCAACTTTTTGAAAAAATAATCAACATTTCTTTAGAAAAATCTGAAAAATAAGGAATGCACCTGTTCTTTATATCAAAAAAACCCGACCATGCCTATGGGCACAGTCGAGTTGTCATCAACCTGCAATCAAATTAAAATTTAATTTTGGATCGTCAAGATATAAGGTGACGGTTGCGCAAAAGCTTGTTCGAGCAGATGGGCAACAAACAAGGTATCTTCTTCTTTCACCGGAAGCGGTGCATCTTCGACGATACTGCGGTAAAAGGCGCGATACATTTTACCGTAATCACCAACAGGACTCGGGATCCGGACGTCTTGCAGATGACCGTGTTCGTCGTGATAGATCAAACGACCGTAATCGTCTTCTGAATCCTCACCGAACCCCTCTTCTCCCGGGAAGTAGTTCGCTTTCAGATCAAGCTCTTGCCGATCGACGTGTTGTTTGATGAACGTGCCGTTCGTGCCGTGTAACATCCACCGGGGTGCCGGGGCGAGTGCGACATGACTCGTCCGGACGCTGACCTTGAGCTCCGGATAATAGAGATCAATCGCAAACGCGTCATCGGGATTGTGCGGCAGTCGAACACTGCGCACGTCAAAGGCGACCTTGTCCGGTTTTCCGAATAAGGCGATGATTTGGTCAAGCGTATGAACACCGAGTCCGTAGAGTGCGCCGTTCTCATGGCGCGCATCAGCTGACGCTGCTTCGGGACGAAACAAATCAAACTGCGAGACGACTTCGACAAGTCGTCCGAGTTTTCCGGAACGGATGATTTGGGCGACGACTTGGAAGTCGCTGTCGTAACGGCGGTTTTGATAAGCGAGAATTTTGACGCCTTGCGCATGTGCTTCCGCAAATAAACGCTTCGTCTCCTCTTCAGTCACGGTAAACGGCTTTTCGACGAGAACATGCTTTTGATGTTGCAAGGCGAGCAACGCGTATTCGAAATGGGTAGCCGGTGGTGTATTGATGACGACGACATCAAGTGCCGGGTCAGCGAGCATCTCAGACACATCCGTCGTAAAACGGGCATCCGGCAGTCGATCCTGATAGGATGCGAACAGCTCCGGTTTTTCCTTCCGATTGTAAATCCAGGTGACGTGATAGTTGTCCTCGATCATCACGTACGGTAAATGGTAACGGGTCGTACTTTTGCCAAAGCCGATGAAGCCGATATTCAATCGCATCCGATCACTCCTTGAACCGTTCTTTTTCTCTTACCATACCAAACGAAACGACCGTTGTCTTGATTGAACCGCTTCAGGCCGTCGCTTCGATGCGTTCATACTCGTAAATCGCGAACCCGTCCCGTGTTCCTTGATAGACGAAGCCAAATGACGTGTAATACGCATTGAGAAACTCGTTTGAAGCGACACAGTCGAGTCGTAGGATTTCCCCTTCGTCCTCTGTCACAGCAATCGCATGTTCCAGCAGTTTCCGACCGACTCCACGTCCTTTTGCGCGGTCGCTGACGACGATTCGATGGATATACAGACCTTCTACATCATCCCACAAGGATTGATCCCATTCGAGCGAAGGAAGCAGGGCAACGGAACCAAGCAGCTCGTTCTGATCCTCAAAGACATACAGGCGACCGGCTTCTAAATCTCGCACGACGAGTTGCTCGATGTCTTGCTCAAGATAAGCTGACCACTGGCTACTGCCACCAGCTTTAAGGGAGAGCGCTTTTTGCTCAAGTAGGGTTGCGATGTTTCGAACGTCTTTTGATGTAGCTTGTCTTATCATGTTATTCCTCCTGTTACAAAAAAATTCTTCTCTATCCTAACGAATGCGAAGCGAGAAGAAAACCTTTTTGCTTCAAGATTTCATGTTTGCCCATTATTTTGTGATTTTTTTCATATTCCACAATTTTATTTCGATGTAACGTATTCTTTAGGAGTGATCTGACCCCCAGTCGTCACAACGGTAAACGACCGGCTTCCCACGAGCCGGTCGTTTTTTTGGCGTTCAGGATAATTCGACCCAGCGGCGCGACAAATTCCGTGCTTGTGCCCGGTACTCGTCATCTTCGACGATCGGATTGCTGAGTCGAGGAGCGGAATCCGCATAATAGCCGCCGTTGTCAAGTGGGTCGTCGGTTGTTGCGAGATAGAGCGCCGTCTTCGCACCGTATTCCGGTGTATAAAGTTTTCCGGTCCAGTATCCGACTTGCGCGACTGGTTTGAGTAACGTCTTCATCACTTTGCCGTACTTGCCGCGATAGAACAGATCCGTATTGACGATCCCCGGGTGGACGCTGACGAACGTGATCCGGTCGCCGTGCTTTTCAGCTAGCTCACGCATATGAATCATTTGCAGGAGCTTCGATTCGCGGTAAGAACGCATCGGGCTGTAATGTTCTTTTTTGACGTGCGCGATCGCCTCAAGTTCGACGTCGGTCCGGATCAAGCCGCCTTCACCGGCGAGAGAGGAAATCGAGATGACGCGCGGATCTTGTCCTTTTTCGAGTAAAGGTAACAATCGCTCGATTAAGTAGAAGTGACTCAAGTAATTGACTTGGAATTGCGATTCAAAACCGTCCTTCGTGACATGATACGGCGGTACCATGACTCCAGCATTTAGGATCAAACGGTCGATTCGACCCACCATGTCGAACAGGCGATCCGCAAAACGACGGACGGAGTCAAGTTGATCCAGTTGCACAATCTCGATTTCCAGTTGTGTATGCGATACACCGTTTTCCCGCAACAGTTGAACGAGTGCCGTCGCTTTTTTCTGAGACCGGACGGTCGCGATGACACGATCTCCCCGCTCCAGTAATTCTTGAATCGTGACCATTCCCATACCAGAATTGGCACCCGTGACGATACAGATGTTCATCCCTCTTCCTCCTTGATGTTCCATTTTGAACGCACTAGTCCTGCTTCTAGTTTTCCTTTTTCTATTCGTTTATACACCTTATTTTGGTGTTATTTTTCGAAATTTTCGAAAAATAACGTATACTAAGAAGAGAGCATGTCATCAAGAAAGAGGTGGTGGGATGGAAGAAGGTACGATTTTGTTCGTCGCAGGCACACTATTACTGATTGCAATCATCACGACGAAGTTCGCTGTCCGGTTAAATGTACCGACGTTGATCCTATTCGTCGTTGTCGGTATCGTCGCAGGGTCCGACGTTTCAGGAATCATCAACTTCGGTGATTTTGAACAAGCGCGTCTCTATGGGACAATGGCGCTCGTCTTGATTCTATTTGACGGCGGCTTGCATACAAAATGGACGCATTTCCGAAAGATTCTCCCCGCCGCCCTGTCGCTCGCGACCATCGGAGTCCTCGCAACGACAGGAATCATCGCTTTCGTCGCACATTATCTGCTTGATTTTTCTTGGCCGGTCGCGTTACTGATCGGCGCACTCGTCGGCTCAACCGATGCGGCGGCTGTCTTTTCTCTGTTAAGTGGACGACCGGTCGATGCTAAGGTCAAACATACGCTTGAAGCGGAGTCTGGAACGAATGACCCGATGGCTGTCTTTCTCACGATCTTATTCACATCGTTTGCATTGGCACCGGAATCGTTCTCGATTGGTGCGGGTATTCTTTCCTTCATCTACGAGATGGGACTTGGGACACTAGTTGGTCTTGCGATCGGGTATCTCGTCACGCAACTGCTGAACCGGATCGAGTTGCCATCGTCCGCCCTTTATCCGACGCTTCTGTTCAGTGGGGCGCTCTTCTCGTATGGTCTCGCGACGATTTTGCACGCCAGTGGGTTTCTCGCCGTCTATCTGACCGGAATCTGGATCAACAATCATGATATGATCTACCGCGAGACGCTCAAACGATTTAGTGGTAGCTTGTCGCATCTAGCAGAGATCGGCATGTTCATTATGCTCGGACTGCTCGTCTTTCCAAAACAATTACTCGATCCTCGGACCTTGTTCGTCTCGGCCGTCATCGTCCTGACGTTAATCCTGCTCGCTCGTCCACTTGCCGTCGTCTCATCGCTACTTCCGTTTCGGTACACGGTCAAAGAACAGAGTGTCATCACGGCAGCCGGATTACGGGGCGCCGTTCCAATCATTCTCGCGACCTATCCGCTTTCGAGTGGTCTTTCTGAAGCACCGCTTCTTTTCAATATCGTCTTCTTCACCGTCATGACGTCTGCTCTTTTGCAAGGAACGGCCTTGCCGTGGATCGTCCGGCGAATGGGGCTAGAGACACAGCCCGACACGACGGTCGAACCATTCCTGAAATTCATGACCGTCACCCATCCGCAAGCGGAGATTATCGAGGTCAGGGTCTCGACAAACAGTGTGATTGCCGGAAGAACGTTACAGGATATCGAGATGCCCCAGGATGTGCTCGTCGTTGCGATCATTCGTGAAGATGAAATCCTGACGCCGCGTGGTCAGACACGTGTCCTCGTAGACGATCAACTGTTGATTTTAACACCTAAACAAGCGGATCAGGACGTGCGACGGTTGATCGCGTCACTCGGAATATAGATCAAAAAACACATCCTCCAGTAGGGTGTGTTTTTTGATGTAGATTGATATACTCAAAAAGGAAAATAAAGGAGGAACCTTGATGTTGAAACGATTACTTGCCGTCATCTTGACCACCACGCTCGTTTGCACCGTCCTAGCATACATATCCTATACACCGCTCCGAGATCGGACATCGGATACGATATATGAATCATTCGGTTCAACATTTTTGTTTTACGTCTTAGCGACCTTGCCGATCATCCTGATGTCCGGCTTCTTACTCGACTTCCTTATCGGCATGATCATCAACCGGTCATCGACGACATTAGCGTATGTGCCGACAGTCCTCGGTTACGGAGTGTACGGTATCGTGATCGCGAGTCTCCTGATTCTCTTGACGACGAAGGACGCATTTGACCTGCCGCTTTCTTTTACGGTCGCTGCTCTGACAGCAATGATCTATTACAGTCTGTCCGTCGTCTTTAATCGATTGTCACAGCACGCGCACTAAAAAAACGAACAGACACGTCTGCTTACTCGCGGACGTGCCCGTTCGTGTTATTCTGCTTCCGTTCGTTCAATCGTGATGACACCCGGTGGACGATGCGGGAAGGTCAACGTCAGACCGGCAAAGCGACAAATATCATCTTCGTTCGGTGCCCGGTGCACCCACTCGATCGTCTCTTGCCTTGCTAGCGCGTGGCGGATCCGGTTATCGGCTTGTGTACGCGAGATGCCGCGGCAATCAACGTTCGTGATATACGTTGCTTCGTCCGACTCGATCTGTTGCCAAATCCCGAGGATCAGTTGACCAATCGGACTGACGGATTGACCATCCGGTTCTTCACTGCTGACGGCAGCATCGAGCATTTCGATGACAGCGTCACAAGTCTCACCGGAAGCAAGCAATCGCGTCGATCCTTGTTGTAGAATCCGGTAACGCGTCACGCCGTTCTCGAGCCACAAGCGCTGTGCGAATGGATTGACCGGAACACCGTGGAAAAATGTCTGCGTCCCGCGCCAAGCAAAACCAAATGATGGGTCGTACGCCTGAATCGTCGCCATGGCACGATCATGGAACTTAGCAATCGTCTGTCGTTCCGTTTCCAGTAAGTTTCGGATCGCCTCTTCATCCTCTAACGGTACCGACTTTGGTGTCACAGTAAATAATTCCGATTCCGGTAAGCGGTGTGGGGACAAAATCGTTCCGTCGAAACGATAATCGTTCGCCGGACGTCCAGTACGCCCGACGGATAAGCGCCACGTCCGTTCTTCCGGCATGAAGGCATAACTTTGATGGGCAAAAGGTGGTGCGACGAACAGTCCCGGAAACGGATCGAATGTGTCGACTCGCAGGACGTCACCGTCATACCAGCACTCTTCGATCAGACGGACGAGCCGTCCGACGGGTGCATTACGGTCCGTCAGGTAACGACCGGTATTCGCATGAAATCCGAGTAAGAACTCGCGCTCTTCTTCTTGGAACGTCACCATCAAGAGTTGGAACAACGAGGCAATCTGCTGCTCGACGAGTTGCGGATCCTCCCCCGTCTCTGCCTCAAACGCGACCATCTTCCAGCCGGACCGTTCATAGAGATGAATCGTCACCGGGAAGAACAGGAAGGCACCATGTGTCGCTTCGAGTTTGACCATGTCTTGCATCGCTAGGCGTTCCGTCAGTAAGGAAAAGCCCATTCGTTCGAAATGATCTTGCAACCGTCGTTTCCAATGTGTGAACTCCACGCAACCATCCCCTCTCGCGAATTATGCGCCGCGTTTTCGTAACGGATTCTTTGACCAGTAGATGTAGAGACCAACGAGTCCCGCGATGCCGATGAGATAAGACGGCATTCCGCTGACTTGAATCAAGACGTCCGGTGCCGGGAAGACCGTCACGAGCAGTGCCTTATAGGTTGAGAATAAAATGAAACTGATGACGAATTGAATCCACACCCGCGGTTTGACTTGTTTGATCTTAGGTGCCGTGATGACTTGTGACATCGCATCGATCAAGAAAAGAGCGATGATTGAGAAGAATAAGTAATCGATCAGGGCGAATTGGAACAATCCGTCGATCCCTTCGATGAAGATGAACATCAGAATTGAGGAGACATAGTTTCGTGTCCAGCGTTTTTGCGTCTCCATCCGATGTCGTTGTGGTAACTCAGCGATCATCTGATCGAGGCGTGCTTCGACGGATCGACCGTGAATCTCTTCGAATGGACGCTGCTTCCGCTGGGCTTCGTAGATATCTGCCCGCAGACGGTCTTCAATTTCCGTCCGGTCCGGTTCTGCAACGTTCAGATTCAATCGTGGTAAAACGGTTTCTAATAAACGTGTGTTGGCTTTCGTTAATTTCAATCGATTTCCCCCTTTTTCATGTTTAAGTATACTGGGTTTTTGGGAAAAATACGTAGTGGAAGTAAAAGATTGCTTGACGAAACGATGAAAAATGTTCAGAATTATTAAAATATAGTGTCGGAATCAGATAGAAAGGACGTGTCGAACCATGCGTCAAACATTGACGAGCGCCGCCTTGATCACCTTACTGACAAGTGCGGGCATCGCCTTCCCGTTGGCTGAAGCGAAGCCACCCGTTGACCAAGAACCGGTCGAACTCGATCAGCAACAGGAACAAACGCCTGAAACAGAATAACAATAACCCGCGCTCAAGCAGGAGCGCGGGTTATTTCATGTATCACTTGGTTGGGTGACGCGTTCGTCAATCGTGACGGTCCACGTAACGACCGTCGTGCTGTCACGAACGCCCTGTACTTCGATCGTCGAGAGGAGTTCAGCAATACCACCTGATCGTAAAGTGTCCTCCATCTGCTTCGGTTCAGCATACGGTGTTCCCGGGCACTCGAGCAAACCATCCGTCGTCACGAACAATCGGTTGTCCCCTTGCCGCAACTCGCGGACGCCTCGTGTGTAACTCGGGACCGGTAAGGCAAACGTATTTGCACGACCGATCCATTCATAGAATTGACGCTGGTTTAAAGCAGCTTGTCCCATGTTCATCAACTCTGGATGAAACAGGTACAAGACGACATCACCAATGGATAACCACCAGATGAAGCGCCCTTTGCGGACGGCGATCAAACAAGCGGTTTCTCCTTGCAACATCGCACACGCCGCTAAAAAGTCCGGGTCTTGAAATAGATCCAGCACGGTCGTCTCAATCCGTCGGAATGCTTCCGTAAGTGGTGCATCAAGATCAGTCCGAATACGCGACTCGTGTTGTGCCAACTGCTCTAAGACAAGTGCTGCACTATCCGCTGTCTTATGAGCGTCTAAGACGACGGTCATCTCCCAATCGTCGCCGATCAAGATGGCAGCCCCGTCTTCGTTTTTATATTGACCGCTTCTTGAGCAGCCTCCGAATCGACCGAGCGTCACCCGACCAATCTGGTCAATCTGCTTCGTGTCAACGAATGGTTCGTCGGATCCGACCCAGTAGTAGGATGATTGTGTCGTCTGCATGCATCAGTCTTCCCTTCTTTACATCTCCCGCAAGTACGGTTGCAGGAATAAGCGTAATCGTTTTTCGTAGTTGTCCGGGTCCATCGTATACGTCTCGTCATGACCGGCATCGCGAACCGGATACAATTGTTTTAATCCCGTTTTTGCTTGATACAGTTCGTACATCATCCGAACCGGGACGAGATCGTCCTTCAGTCCGTGGATGAACATCGTCGGAACCCGACTCTTCGTTGCTTGGCGCGTCACCGAGACGTCGCCATAAAAGAAATCTTGCTCGCCTTTGTTCCACATGCTCGCGACCGTCAGAGACGGCAGTGCTGGGTAACGGATCTGTTCGTCCGCGAGTAGACTGAACCAGTCGTCGAGTCGGGCGTAAGCTCCTTCAGCAACGATCGCCCGGACTTGGGTTGGTACGGTCTCGCCAGAAGCGAGTAAGACGGTCGCTGCGCCGACACCGAGTCCGTGATAGACGATCCGTGTATCGTCTCCGTTTTCAGCAAGCAAGCGCTTCGTCCATTCCAAGACATCCAGTCGATCAAGCCAACCGTAATTCCGGACGCCACCGCTACGATCCTGACCACGCCGTTCGATGAGTAGGACATTAAAATCCGCCTCATGGTAATAGCGGGCAAGTGCATAAACACCGGTCTGTGAAAACATCATCTCATCCGGGACGAGGAGGACTGTCTGTTTGCTACCGTCAACCGGTAGATAACGACCGAAGCGGACGAGCCCGTCCTTCGACCATTGCTGTGTCTCGCTCGTTTGTTTGAACCATGTCTCGTCTTTCGTCACCTGTCCGTCCGTTCTCGTCGTCTTCAGAATCGGAGAAGCGTCCGACTGACCGATCAATGTTTCTTGCATCCGGTATCCATCATAGACGATGAACAGTAGCAGACACGTGACGAGCAACACGATGCCGATTCCCCATTTGCGCATGTGCTTCGCTTCCTTTCCGACAGTGAGTCTTTCCTTATTCGTCGTCGGTTTTCACTTCCCCTGCTAACGGGGTCGAAAGGAACGATTGTTTATACCAGCGCTGTAAGGTATCGATATCCGTTCGTTCAAAATAAAGCGCGTTAAAAGCAGTATTGCCCCGTAGTTGAATCTCAATCCGGGCAATCTCCTTTGCTTCGAGCCAGCGAGAAACGGACCAGGTCAATTCCTCGATTTTCAGTCGTGGCGTATAGACGGTCTCTTTTTGGACCCATTGTTTGCGTAACATCAAGAGATCGTAGCCGGTTCCGAAACGGGTCTTTCGGTAACCGCTGCGCACAGCGAAGTAATAGAACGGTAACCAGATGAACAGAAGCAAGATCAGGAAGCGCCATGAGGAATCAAGGACGATAATGACGACACTGCTTAATGCAGTAAACAACAGC